>JAKSNY010000003.1 GCA_024399495.1 Paludibacteraceae bacterium | reverse complement strand
GGATATAAATCTGTGAGGGAGATTGTAGGGGCGTTGGAGGATGTATGATGTATGATGTGTGATGTATGATGTATGAGTGGACAGGGAGCGTAGCGACAAGCACGCTTCTGCGTGCCGTGCGAAGCACGCAAGGGTTTGGGAATGTGTCCCAATATAAAAGGAAATTTTTCATAATTTTTTTCATATAGATTGTGAAAAATTTCAAAAATTTATAAATGGTATAGAAATTACAATATTAATGTTTAATTATAAAAAATTATGAAAAAAGTTTTACTAACAGTAGCGGCTATGGCACTCACAGTGGGTGTCTATGCTCAAGATGTAGTCTCTGCAACAGAAGCTAAGGCAGCGGCAGAGGAGAGTGCACAAGCAACAGCGGCAGCGGCAGAGGCGGCTGCGGCAACTGAAGCACCTGCACCAGAGACACCAAAGTATTGGAAAAAGGGATTTGATGTATCTCTTACAGGTACTCAAAACTTTATTTCAGCAGATACCAAATGGTCATCTGCCTGGTACAATGGCGGTAACAGCAGTTTATCCGGTCTTGGTGAATTTAAGGCTTGGTTTAACTATGAAGGACCACAAGGTCTTATGTGGGATAACTTGGTAGAGTTAAAGTATGGTGTGAACACCACATTTGCCAAGGATGCCGCAGGTAGAGAATGGCACATCTCTGATGATAAGACCGCATACTCTACTAAATTGGGTTATGCAATAGGTAAAGGCTGGCATGTGGCTATGAATGCAGATTTGCAAACCACATTGTTTGAAAACTACATAACAGTAGATGATGATAGGTCTAAAGTTGGGGCTTTAAACGCATTATCTGCCGCTGCATTTGCTCCATTGCGTTTTAATACAGGTATAGGTTTTGACTGGAAATACGCTAATGAGGCTAAAAACGTGGAACTGTCAATTTACATTGCCCCTTACGCTTATAAATTAGTGTATGTAGGTGATAGGAGAGTATTCCGCAATCTTGATGGTGATGGAAACATGATTCTATCTTCAATCAGTGATGGAGTAGGTATAGGACAAAAGATTACAGATGAGACTGCGTATAAAGCGGCTTACGATGCAGGTAATTACGATGAGGCAATGAAGTATATAGCACCTGAAAGTCTTAAATCCTACAACTTGGGTTCTCGTTTTGATGTACAGTACCGTCAGAAATTTAATGATTATGTATCACTTGAGAGCCGCCTTCAGTTCTATACAAACTATGTAGGTATTGAGGTTGATTGGGAAATTATAGCCAATTTCAAGATTTGGAAACTGCTTACTGCACGTATCTCTGTAAATCCACGTTATGACAGTACAATAGAGGGCAAGTATGTGGATAATGTCTATAAATCAGGTTGGGACCAAGCCAAACTTCAACTTAAGGAGGTTGTTAGTATAGGTCTGGCTTATAGGTTTGAAAAATAAGCCTTGAATACAACTAATTAAATTAAAAATTTGGCAGTAGTAGGTTCTATTTATTATTATAAGTAGAACCTATTTCAGTAAGTCTGGCCTTAGTTTGCGAGTGCGTTCAAGTGATTGCTCCAAACGCCATTCTTGTATAAGACGGTCATTACCCGATAGTAGAATTTCAGGAACTTTCCACCCTTTATAGTCTGCAGGGCGTGTATATACAGGTGCTGAAAGTAAGTCATCTTGGAAACAGTCTGATAGGGCGGACTGCTCATCAGAAATAACGCCAGGTATTATGCGAATAGTAGCGTCTGCTATTATTGACGCAGCCAATTCGCCACCAGTTAGAACAAAATCTCCCACAGAAATCTCCCTTGTTATCAGATGCTCTCTTATTCTTTGGTCCACACCTTTGTAGTGACCGCATAGGATAATTATATTGTTCATCATTGATAGCTCATTTGCCACCTTTTGGGTAAACATCTCCCCATCGGGTGATGTGTATATAATCTCATCGTAATTACGTTCCGCTTTCAGGTGCTCAATAGCCCTGTCAACAGGCTCTATCTGCATAACCATACCAGCTTCGCCGCCAAACGGATAATCATCTACACGGCGATGCTTTAAGTCTGTGGAATAGTCTCGCAGACTATGCAGGTGTATCTCTGCAAGCCCTTTATCCTTTGCACGCTTTATTATTGAGTAGGCAAAATTGCTCTCAAGCAGTTCGGGTAGCACCGTTAATATATCTATACGCATAGTTGAATGTTCAAATCTTTGGGCAAATTTAATAATATTTTTTCAAATATTTTGATTATATTTGCAAGATATGTTAGCAATGAATTTAAAGGAGCAAATAGAGAGCCTGAGAGCAGAATTGTCACAGCATAACTACAACTATTATGTGCTGTCACAGCCCACGATAAGTGACTTTGAGTTTGATGCCAAACTAAAGCAACTACAGGAACTTGAAGCCGCTCATCCTGAGTATTTTGACCCTTCTTCTCCCACGCAGCGTGTGGGAAATGACATTACAGAGGGCTTTACTCAGGTGGAGCATAAGTATCCTATGCTCTCTCTTGGCAACACCTATTCAGAGGCAGACATTACAGATTTTTATAATCGTGTGGTCAAAGGTCTTGATGGTGAGGCTTTTGAACTTGTATGTGAACTCAAGTATGACGGAACCTCAATATCACTTACATACATTAATGGTGTGCTGGAGCGTGCAGTTACACGTGGCGATGGCAAGAAGGGCGATGATGTCACCAATAATGTAAGAACCATACGCTGCATTCCTCTGAAACTTCAGGGTAACTATCCTGCTGAGTTTGAGATGCGTGGAGAGATTCTTATGCCTTGGAAAGTGTTTGAACAGCTTAACAAGGAACGGGAGGCACAAGAGGAACCGCTTTTTGCAAATCCAAGAAATGCCGCATCGGGGACACTTAAAATGCAGAACTCAGCCATAGTGGCAAAACGCAGACTTGACAGTTACCTCTACTATATGCTTGGAGAGGATTTGCCGTTTGAGTCTCATTATGAGTGCTTGGAAGCGGCAAAAGGGTATGGATTCAAGATTTCTGACGCTATACGCAAGTGTAAGACGCTTAAAGAGGTGTTTGATTTCATAAAGTATTGGGATACTGAGCGTAAGAACCTTCCTGTGGCTACAGACGGTATAGTTATAAAGGTTAACTCTTTTGAGCAGCAGCAGAGGCTTGGATATACGGCAAAGAGTCCACGATGGGCTATTGCATATAAATTTCAGGCTGAGCGTGCTCTTACAAGGCTCAGAGAGGTTACATATCAGGTTGGCAGGACAGGAGTTGTCACCCCTGTGGCAAATCTTGACCCTGTGCAACTCTCTGGTACTGTGGTTAAGCGTGCCACGCTGCATAACGCTGATATTATTGAGTCTCTTGACCTTCATATAGATGATATGGTATATGTGGAGAAGGGCGGGGAGATAATACCTAAAATAACAGAAGTGGCTGTTAATGAGCGTTCTATGTTTGCAGAGAAGATTAAATTCATAGATAAATGTCCGGAATGTGGAACGCCGCTTGTGCGTATGGATGGTGAGGCTGCCCATTATTGCCCAAATGAAGATGGCTGTCCACCGCAAATAAAAGGAAAGATAGAGCATTACGTTAGTCGTAAGGCTATGAATATAGACGGACTGGGGTCTGAAATTATAGATTTATTGTACAGCAAGGGGTTGATAGGCTCTATAGCAGACCTTTATACGCTTAGAGTTCAGGATATTGCAATGCTTAGCGGATTAGGGGAGAAGAGTGGAAAGAAAATAGTGCAAAGCATTAGGGAAACCGTCAATGTGCCGTTTGAGAGGGTTTTATATGCTATAGGAATACGTTATGTGGGTGAGACAGTTGCAAAAAAACTTGCCCAAACGTTGCACTCTATAGATAGGATTGCAAATGCCTCCATCGAGGAACTTACTGCAATAGATGAAATAGGAGAGAGCATAGCCACCAGCGTGTTTAACTATTTTAGAGAACAAAAACACATAGATTTAATAGAAAAATTAAAAAAATTTGGGCTCAAGTTTGAGATAGACTTGTCCCAAAAAGAGAATTTTACAAATCTGTTGGAGGGTAAAAGTTTTGTTGTAAGTGGTGTTTTTGAGAATTTCTCCAGAGACGGAATTAAAGAGGCAATAGAGATGAACGGAGGTAAAAACGTAAGCTCAATATCGTCTAAGACAGATTACGTTATAGCAGGAGCCAATATGGGACCTGCAAAAAAAGAGAAGGCTGCATCGCTTGGCATTAAAATTATA
The DNA here is from genome assembly GCA_024399495.1 of Paludibacteraceae bacterium. Classification (GTDB taxonomy): domain Bacteria; phylum Bacteroidota; class Bacteroidia; order Bacteroidales; family Paludibacteraceae; genus Enterocola. The sequence continues at coordinate 165,755 of JAKSNY010000003.1, read as the reverse complement.
GATGAACAGACATTTATTAAAATGATTAAAGAATGAGATTTTTGGATAATTTAAAAATAAGTTTGGCAAAATATCACATCAACAAAATAAAAGTTGATAATGAGCGTGTTTTTTATAATTTTGAAAACATTAAAACCATACATATTCTCTATTATTTGAATGTACCTGAGAATATAGATGCAAAAAAGCAGTACAAACTGTTGTATTCAATTCTTGATAATTTAAAAAAACTTGGCAAAAGGGCTAATCTTACATATTTTGTTGATGACACAATGATGGAGGCGGCAAAAATGAATGTGACCCCGCTGTCAATTACCGATTTTAAAAAATGGACACTACAGCCTAGAGAAGAGACTTTGAATGGTTTTATGTATGAGGATCACGATGTATTGCTTAATCTATCGCCTGTAACCTGTTGGCAATTAGAGTATTTGGCACAATATTCAAAGGCGGCGTTCAAAATAGGTGTTCAGCATAAGGAGCAGGGGGCAAGGTATGATTTTCTATTCAAACCCGATGAAGGAACGTCTTTTCCGTTTGAAGTTTATGAGCAAATAGTAAAATATTTGCAGATAATTAACAAATAGTGTAAATTTGCAGGATATATTAATAATACAGTGATGGTAAATCTAAAGGGAATGGGAGTTGCCCTGATAACTCCGTTTAAGACAGATGGTTCAGTTGATTACGAGGCTCTAATGCAATTAGTAGGTTTTCAACTTGACAACGATATAGACTATATGGTTGTACTTGGTACAACTGCAGAGACACCAACTCTTACAGAAGAGGAAAAATCTAATGTTAAAAGACTTGTAATAGAAAAAATAGCAGGTAGGGTGCCAGTGGTGCTTGGACTTGGCGGAAATAATACAGCCGCATTAGTTCAGCAACTTAAAACAGGTGACTTTAAGGGTGTAGATGCCATTCTATCTGTAGTACCATATTATAACAAGCCATCACAAGAGGGTATATATCAGCACTATAAGGCTATAGCAGAAGCATCTCCAGTGCCAATTGTACTCTATAATGTTCCGGGTAGAACAGGTACAAATATGACAGGAGAGACTACACTCCGTCTTGCAAAGGACTTCAAGAATATAATTGCAATAAAGGAGGCATCGGGAAATATGGAGCAGATAGAGTTCATAATGAAGAACAAGCCAAATGATTTCCTTGTAATATCAGGAGATGACGGCATTGCGTTCCCTCTTATTACTCAAGGTGCTTCAGGTGTGATTTCTGTAATAGGTAACGCATTCCCCAAAGAGTTTAGCCGTATGGTGCGTCTTGCTCTTGCAGGGGATTATGAGAACGCCCGTTCCATACATCATAAATTCACAGAACTGTTCAGTCTGCTGTTTGTAGATGGCAATCCAGCAGGTGTAAAGAGTATGCTTAACGCTATGGGTATGATAGAGAACAAGCTACGCTTACCGCTTGTTCCGACTACAATTACCACGTACCAAAAAATTGCACAAGTTTTGAAGGAATTGTAGTCGGTACAAATCCTTTTATACGGGGAGTACCCCGAACTCCCTCGCTTCGCGTTCGGGCTAAAGCCCTCTGTCGCTATGCTCCTTAGTTCTACGTACCAGAAGATTGCACAAGTCCTTAAAGAGTTATAATTAGTTGACAGTGGACAATGGACAGTGGACAATGATTCCACCTCGTCATCTCGAGCAAAGCGAGAGATCTTTCACTTTCAACTTTCAACTTTCAACTGAATCTTGTCTTCCTTGCAGTCTATTACAATGCGTTTGCCTTGTAGGTCCGTGTCTGTGGCAACTAAGAGTTCCGCAATGTTGTCTTCCACGTACTTTTGGATTGTACGTTTCAGCGGACGTGCACCATATTGTACATCGTAGCCCTCCTTTATCATAAACTCCTTGGCGGCATCAGTTATATCAATTGTAATGCCCAGATTCTCAATTCTTTTTGTAACTTTAGCAAGTTCCAGGTCAATTATTTTTGATATGGACTCTTTTGACAGGGAGTCAAATATAATTACCTCATCTATACGGTTCAGGAATTCAGGTGAGAAAGTCTTTTGCAGAGCCTTCTTTATTATGTTCTCACTGTATTTAGTGTCCAATGCACGTGATTGTGTGGCAAATCCCACACCTTGTCCAAACTCCTTCAGCTGACGTGTTCCGGCATTTGATGTCATTATAATTATTGTATTCTTGAAATCCACTGTTCTGCCGTCAGAGTCGGTCAGTTGCCCCTCGTCCAATACTTGCAATAGCAGATTGAATACGTCAGAGTGTGCTTTTTCTATCTCATCAAACAAGATTATTGAATAAGGATTGCGTCTTACCTTCTCTGTAAGTTGTCCGCCTTCCTCATATCCTACATATCCCGGAGGTGCTCCAATAAGTCTGGAAACGCTGAATTTCTCCATATATTCACTCATATCAATGCGTATAAGGGCATCTTTAGAGTTAAACATATATTCGCTTAACACTTTGGTTAAGTGCGTTTTACCTACACCAGTAGGACCTAAGAATATAAATGACCCGATAGGGCGGTTAGGGTCTTTCAGACCCACACGGTTTCTTAAAATACTCTTGCATATAGAGTCAATGGCACGGTCTTGACCTATTACACTGCCTTTTAGAATGCCATTCATCTTACGCAGTTTTGTAAATTCCGTCTCCTCAACCTTTTGGACAGGTACACCTGATATAAGTGATACAGCACGTGCAACATCCTCTGCCGTTACGGTAATTGCATTCTTTTCTGCATTATCGTTCCACTCTTTCTGTAATTGTTGCAGTTTTTCTGCCAAAACGGCAGATTCATCTTTGTATTGATTGGCAAGGTAGAAATCCTCTTGCTTTACGGCGGCAAGCTTTTTGGCGTTAAGGTCATTTATCTGTGCCTCTATCTCTTTTATTTCAGGCGGAACAGACGTATTGGAAATATGAGCCTTTGCCCCTGCCTCATCCATTGCGTCTATAGCCTTATCGGGGAACTGACGGTCTGTTATATAACGCTCTGCTAATGACACACAGGCATTTATAGCATCGGGGGTATAGATTACATTGTGGTGAGCCTCATAGCGTTCCTTAATGTTGTTAAGAATTTCCAACGTCTCATCTTTAGATGTAGGCTTAACTATAACCTTTTGGAAACGGCGTTCCAACGCTCCATCCTTCTCTATGCTTTTATGATACTCATCAAGTGTGGTGGCACCTATACACTGAATTTGTCCGCGTGATAGGGCAGGTTTCATCATATTGGCGGCATCCAAAGTACCTGCAGTGCCCCCGGCACCTATTATGGTGTGGATTTCGTCAATAAACAGGATTATGTCAGGGTTGTCTTCCAACTCCTTGATAACCGCTTTAAGCCTCTCCTCAAACTGTCCGCGATATTTAGTACCTGCCACCATTGAAGCCATATCAAGTGATATAATCTTCTTGTTACACAACACATGTGGTGCTTTATGCTCAACTATCTGAGTTGCAAGCCCTTCAACAATGGCTGATTTGCCTACGCCCGGTTCTCCAATAAGCACGGGGTTGTTTTTCTTGCGGCGGCTTAGTATCTGTGCAATACGCTCTATCTCTTTAGTTCTGCCTACAGTTGGATCTAATTTACCTTCAGATGCAGATTTTGTTATATCTGTGCCAAAGTGGTCCAAGGCAGGTGTCTTGGAGTCCTTCTTTGATTTTTGAGTGGTCTTGACTATATCGTCGTCTTCATCATCGTCGTTATCACTGTTCTCATTGTGGTCTTTGGCATCATAAACATCCACAGTCTCCATCTCAAGTGAGCCTGTACTTGCAGGAAAAATCAATGCCTTAACCTTATCGTAGGTGGCTCCGTCTGATACAAGCAACTCTGTGGCAAGGTTTGAATTGTCTTTGAAAATAGCAAGCAGAAGGTGCTCAGACTCTATTTTGTTACTGCCATTAGAGCGAGCCTCAAGATTAGAGAATTTAAGAATCCTGTCTGTAGAGGCAAGTAACGATAGTTTTTGTCCGAATGTATCGTTATTTGTCTTGATACGTTGCTCTATCTTTCTTTTAAGTCCCGGCATATCAATGTGAAGCTTGTCACTAAGTATGTTATAAGCCTTAATATCGGCTCCTGACCTTATGATGGCAAGCATCAGATGCTCCGGACCCACATAATCATTACCAAGTCTCATTGCCTCCTCTTTGGAGTACTTGATAATGGCTTTTACGTCTGTTGAATACTCCTTATCCATAATTTTTATCCCTACTAATAACCATATTTACGGTCTATTGCAAAAATCGTGCCAATACACACATTGACATTGTTTATAACTTGATGTTTTTTTTATAAAAAAGTGCTTATTTTCTCAAAAAAAATCGTTAAATTTGTATGTTTTTATAGAACCACAATTTGCGTGGTAAAGTTAGTGTTTTTTTATTAAATAGAGAAAGAAATGTTAGAAGATGAAAAAATTGTGAAAGTGGATATAGAAGAGGAGATGCGTACTGCGTATATTGATTACTCTATGTCCGTTATAGTTTCACGTGCATTACCCGATGTCAGAGATGGTCTGAAACCTGTTCAACGCCGCGTTCTGTTTGGTATGAACGAGTTGGGTAACACGTATGACAAGCCTACAAAGAAATCAGCAAGAATAGTGGGTGAGGTTATGGGTAAGTATCACCCTCATGGTGATTCCGCTATCTACGGCTCATTGGTGCATTTGGCACAGCCTTGGTCATTAAGGTATCCGCTTGTTGAGGGTCAGGGAAACTTTGGTTCAGTGGATGGTGATTCACCTGCCGCCATGCGTTACACAGAGGCAAGGCTACAGAAAATCTCTGATGAGATGATTAACGATATTGACAAGAATACCGTTGATATGGTAAGCAACTTTGACGAGACCATGAAAGAGCCTACAGTTCTGCCTTGTGCCATTCCTAACCTTCTTATAAACGGTGCTACAGGTATTGCCGTAGGTATGGCTACTAATATGGCTCCTCACAATCTCTCTGATTCTATAGATGCAATAGTGGCGTACATTGATAATAAGGACATTGATGATGAGGAACTTATAAAAATAATTAAGGCTCCTGATTTCCCTACCGGAGGTACAATATACGGTTATCAAGGTATTCGTGATGCATATCTTACAGGTAGAGGAAGGGTAGTTATAAGGAGTAAGGTAGAGATAGAGTCAGATAAAGACCATGACCGCCTTATAGTTACAGAGATTCCTTATATGGTTAATAAGGCTGAACTTACAAAGCATATTCATGAACTTGTACGTGACAAGAAGATTGAGGGTATCTCAAATATCACTGATGAGACAAGTTCAGAAGGTATGCGTCTTGTTATAGATGTAAAACGTGATGCCAATTCAAGTGTGGTTCTTAACAAACTATATAAGGATACAGCACTTCAGTCATCATTTAGCATTAACAATATTGCTCTTGTAAAAGGCAGACCTAAACTACTGACACTTAGAGATATAATAACAAACTTTGTAGAGCATAGGTTAGATGTGATTACACGCCGTACACAATTTTTGCTTGAAAAAGCGGAGGCAAGGGCTCACATTCTGCAGGGTCTCATTATCGCTTCAGACAATATAGACGAGGTTGTAAGGATAATTAGGGCATCATCATCTCCGACAGATGCAAAAACCGCTCTTATGGAGCGTTTCTCATTATCAGAGATTCAGGCACAGGCAGTTGTGGATATGAGACTTTCGCAACTTACGGGTCTTAAACAAGAGGAGTTAAGGGCAGAGTACAACCAACTCTTACTCACAATAGAGGACTACAAGGATATTCTTGCCAAGGAAGAACGCCGTATGCAAATAATTAAGGATGAACTTCTTGTAATAAAGGATAAATATGGTGATGAGCGTAAGACAGACATTGTATTTGCTTCTGAGGAGTTTAATCCTGAAGATTTCTATGCCGATGATGAGATGGTAATCACAATCTCACACCTTGGTTACATTAAGCGTACACCACTCACAGAATATCGTGCACAGAACCGTGGCGGTATGGGCTCCAAGGGTAGCGACAGTCGTGACGAGGACTTTATAGAGCATATCTATCAAGCCTCAATGCACAGTTATCTGTTGTTCTTTACACAGAGGGGCAGATGCTATTGGCTTAAAGTTTATGATATTCCTGAGGGTGCAAAGAACGCCAAAGGTAGAGCCATTCAGAATATGCTCAGCATTGACAAGGATGATAAGATTACAGCATTCATAAAGATTAAGGGGCTACAGGATACAGAGTTCAATATGAGCCACTGCCTATTATTCTGTACTAAACAGGGTGTTGTTAAGAAAACACTGCTTGAGGCATACTCCCGTCCACGTCAGAATGGTGTCAATGCCATTATTATACGTGAGGACGATAAGGTTATCCAAGTCAAGCTTACTGACGGTAACAGTGAGGTGATTATTGCAAACCGTAACGGTAGGGCAATCCGCTTCAACGAATCTAAGGTCAGAGAGATGGGCAGAATGTCAACAGGTGTGCGTGGTATGACACTTGACGGTGGCGATGATGAGGTTGTAGGTATGATTACAGTACCTCAAGATACTACAGATGACATACTTGTTGTTTCTGAAAAGGGTTATGGCAAACGTTCTGATTTGGAAGACTACCGTATCACCAATAGAGGCGGTAAGGGTGTAAAAACCATCAATGTTACAGACAAGACGGGTAAACTTGTTGCCATAAATAACGTCAATGATGAAAACGACCTTATGATTATCAATAAATCGGGTATAGCAATCCGTTTTGAGGTAGCATCACTTAGGGTTCAGGGTAGGGCTACACAGGGTGTACGTCTTATAAATCTTGAAAAACGAGAAGATGAGATAGCCTCAATATGTGCTGTTGACCGTTATCAGGAGGAGCCAGTAGAGGTTTCAGAGGAACTTGCGGCGGCAGAAAATGATTTTGATAACATAGAAGGTGTATCAGAGAATAATGACAATAATAATGAATAATTAACCAGCGGTGTGCTTGCACATAGCTATAAAAACAAACATTTATGAAAAAACTAATTATTTTAACCGCAGCAATCCTATCTACAGGTATTGTAGCAATGGCTCAAACAGCAAATGTTAAGAAAGCGAACAATCTTTTGCTTTCCGACCCTGTTAATTACGATGAAGCCCGCTCTTATATAGATGCGGCCAAACAAGATGCAACCACATCTGAAGATCCTAAAACTTGGTATGTGGCAGGTCGTATAGGTTACACTTTGGCAAATCAAGAGTGGAATAAAAGGTATTTAGGTCAAACTCCTGATGCAGACCTTTTATATACAGGTTTGGATGAGATGTATAGCAATTACCTTAAAGCAGATGAATTAGACGGTAAAGAGTTGGATAAAAAGGGCAATCCTAAATATACTCAGCGTAAGGGTATCAAGAATGACTTTAAAGAGATGCACAATATTTTCATAGATGCAGGAGCCTCTCAATTTGACGCACGTAATTTTGATAAGGCTTATACTATGTTTATTGATTACGTTAAGGTGGCTGACCTTTCTATTTTTGATGGTAAGGATAATATCAAGATTGACACCACATATAATCAAATTAAATATTATGCCGCATTGGCAGCTTTTCGTTCAGAGAAAAACGATGAGGCTTTAACTTTATTAAATGAGCTTTCCGCTTCAAATTATTCAGCAAAGCAGAGTGTTTATGAATTGTTGGTAAGCGTATATCAAAGTCAAAATGATACTACCAAATACATTAAGGCTATAAAGGACGGTATGGAGGCTTATCCTCAAAACACATTCTTTATTGGCAGTTTGGTTAATTATTGTGTAAGTAAGGGTAAATATAATGAGGCGTTAAGTTACGTTGATAAAGTGATTGCTACAAACCCTAAAAACATAGAGTATATCAATGTTAAGGCTGAATTGCTTAACGAACTTAAGGATTTTGCAGGAGCCAAGAAAGTGCTTGAGGATGCTTTGGCAAACAACAGAACCTCAACAGGTGTATTTTTATTAGGAAAATGTTGGGCTACAGAGGGTTCAAGCATTCAAGACGCCGCCCAGGATTTAACAGACAATAACAAGTATAATGAAGAGATGGCTAAGGCAAAGGAGTGTTACAAGAGTGCTCTTAAATATTTTGTTGAGGCTAAAGGCGGTATGACTAAGGCAGATGCCAATTATGAGCAAATGCTTCAAATTATGAAAGCCCTTTATTTGCAAGTTGAGGGTGCTTCAAGCGATAATTATAAGGCTATTGATGATGAACTTAAATCTTTATAGTCTTGAGCATAACTCGCTATAAGGACAAGTTGCACAAATATTAGCGTCATTTGTTTTTGTTATTGGTATAGTAGGGTCGGCAATTGTTTGTAATAGATTGTTAAGACCATCAATAAAAGATATATATTGATTTTTCGCTAACTCTTCATCGCCTGGAATGAAAATTTCAGGCGATGAATATTTTATACCTAATTTACTTAATTCATAAACATTCAGATGTATCTTGTTGTTATGCTCTTTTTCAAAGAAATATTGATATAACAGCATTTGACGTAGAACTCCGTTGTTTTTATCCATCGGGTCTTTATCTTTAAGAACCTTGCCTGAACCTGTTTTGTAATCTATTAGTCTGTAATGTGTCACGCCGTCTTTTAAAAAACTGTCAATGCGGTCTATAGAACCTGTAAACTTAATGTTTTTATAAGATACAGTTGCATTGTACCGGCATTCACATGCCTCTAACACAAATGGTGCTTGAGTGGAATCGTATGATATAGTGCTTTTTATGTATTTTTTTACCAAAGTATATACAAGTTTGTTAAATCCTTCCAGTGTAATATCTTCAGGTTTAATATTCTTGAAATATTCTTGGCTGAATGCCTTAATTATTGCTTTGTCAATTTTTAATTGATTGTTTTTAAGGTTATTAAGCGCTTCTTTTGTAAATGGTTTATTATGTAGTTCTGCTTTTAAATCAGAGTAGAGAATCTGTATTGACTTGTGAAATATAGTTCCTATGTCGTTTGCTTCCATAATTTCAGATTCTTCTGACGGTTGTTTTACATCTAAATATCTGTCTATATGGAACCTATATTGACATCTAAGATATTCGTTAACAGCACTTGCAGACATAGCCCTTCTGTTTAACACTACATTTCCCCAATCCTCAGGTTTTTGCATTTGAGTTTGCATTGGTTCTGTTTTTATATTCCCTGATGACGCTATCTTGTTGATTTTTTTACCATATATATATTCCAAATGTTTAAGATAACGGCTTGGTTCTCCGTTCTTCAGACCATCGGTACGGCAATCGGAAATCATATACACACGCTTTGCCCTTGCTATTAGCCTGTAAAAATTGTAGGCAAATACAGCATCTTGGTGTTCTGTGGTAGGAAGATTGAACCCACGCCTTATATTATATGGAATGTAAGAATTCTGGTTGTCGTTCTTTGGAAAAATCCCCTCATTGAATGATATGAAGATTATGTTTTCAAAACTGAGACATCTGGTTTCAAGTGTACCCATAATCTGCAAACCTTTAATCGGCTCACCCTTAAAGGCAACGCTTATTGATGACAGTATTTGCCTTAATATTTGCAGTAGGGTAACTGGTGCTATGTTTTGATTATAAGCCTTAAGCAAACGATTAATATTGTTAAGATATAGTCTTGCTTGTGACAAGCATTCAACATCGTAATCATTTTGTGCTTCTATGCTTGAGAATATTGATATTATGGTATCAAGAAGAGCGGAATCATTGTATTTATTTAATACCATTCCCTTTATTTTATCAGAGCCGCTGACATACGGATGAGATAGTATCGCCTTTTCATATTTAGGATAAAATTTTATTCCGTATTTTGTTGTTTTACAGGAATTTTGCAAAAGGATAAATTCCTCTATGAATTTTAGAATAGGGGTATGGCTTATGGGGAAACCCATAGTGACATTAACTTTAAGGTTGTTATCTGCGGTAAGGGGCAGTGCAAACAGCATTGGAAGCAGTAACTGCTCATCTAACAGAACTATGGCAGTATTTGTATTGTTGGCATTAAGTGTGTCCAATATTTTACGAGCCTCGATGGTTTGCTCAGTCATAGATGGGGCTGTAATGCTGTAAAATTCAGTCTCTTGCGTAATAGTTTCCACCTCTAAAGCCTCTTTGCTTGGGAACATCAGCCTGTTCTTGTCTGCAAAATAATGGGCTATGTTAGTGTTATCATTTACGTATGGCAAATCATAATCCCAATAGAAATCAGCCTTCTCACCCAATGCCTTAAACAGTTTGCGTTCCACTTCGTTAAGTGCATTGAAGCCTACAAATATCACTTTTTTATACGATGTGTCCAAATGTTCAGAGCGTTCAACCACATCTCTGCATTGCATGCCAGGATAAGATAATTGCTTGTTTTTTAATGATTTCCTAAAATCTGTGTAGATATCAAACAACATACTCCAAATAGATTTGAATGTATCTATATGGCTGCTTTTAGAATCCTTTGATATTATAGTATGCTTAAAAAATGTTTCAAGAGCCTCTTTTTGCTTGTCGTTAATATATTCTGTGCCGGATAGTTTCTGTAAGTCATCTATATTGGTGTAGAGTTGTCCGGCATTGACCATATAGTTATCCACATCGTTGAAATCAGATATCAATGTTTGTCCAAACGGTACAAATTCATCAAACGGTTCCACACTCTTGCCGTTTTTGGTCAGTACGTCTGAATACACATTGTAAAGTTCAAACAGGAGGGTGGGTTGGTCGCAGTTTACAGTGGTGCTGTATGACTGAAAAAACTCCGCTATGGTCATGACTTCAGGCTCAATAGTGGTTTTCTTGGCCTCTTCTTCCATATATTTAAGAAAGAAAAGACCTGCACGCCTGTTAGGAAATACAAAGCAGTAATTGCTTAAATCCCTGTCAGAAAAGTGTCTTGCTACCTGTCTTAACATAAACTACACTCAATTTGTTACAAAAATACAAAAAAATTGTAGTATTTTTGCAAACGTTATGATTTCAGTTGATAATTTATCGGTTATTTTTAGTGACAGGGTGCTTTTTGATAAGGTATCATACGTTGTCAATGATAAGGATAGAATTGCCCTTACCGGTAGGAACGGTGCCGGTAAGAGTACTATGCTTAAGATTATTGCAGGGTTGCAGAATCCTACATCGGGGAGGGTCAGTATTCCATCGGGTTATACAATAGGTTATTTGCCTCAGACTATGGTGCTTGGTGATGACACTACCGTAATGGAGGAGGCGGAGAAGGCTTTTTCTCATATTCACAGTATGGAGGCTGAGTTGGAAAAATTGAATGCTGAGTTGTGTGAACGTGAGGATTATGAGAGTGAGGCGTACCAAAAACTGCTTGATAATATAAATGTTCTTAATGACAGACTTGCCATAATAGGCTCTCAGGATAAGATTGCACAGACAGAAAGGACTCTGACAGGTCTTGGATTCCAACGTTCTGATTTTACCAGACCTACATCTGAGTTCAGCGGTGGCTGGCGTATGAGAATAGAACTTGCTAAAATCCTGCTTCAACACCCATCTTTACTATTGCTTGATGAGCCTACCAATCACCTTGATATAGAGTCTATTACATGGCTTGAGAATTTTATTGCAAATTATAGTGGGGCTGTGTTGTTGGTGTCACACGATAGGGCTTTTTTAGATGCTGCCACCAATCGTACAATAGAGATTAGTTTGGGTAAGATTTATGACTATAAGGCAAGTTACACCAAATATGTGGAGTTACGCAAGGAGCGTAGAGAGCAGCAGTTAAGGGCGTATCAGAATCAACAAAAGGAGATTAAGGATACAGAGGATTTTATAGAGCGTTTCCGCTACAAGGCTACAAAATCAGTGCAGGTGCAGTCCAGAATAAAGGCTTTAGCAAAAATAGAGCGTATAGAGGTGGATGAGGAGGATACAAGTGCTTTAAGGTTAAAGTTTCCACCTGCACCACGTTCAGGTTCTTATCCTGTGATAATGGAGGGTGTTGCCAAGAGTTTTGGAGAGCATAAAGTGTTTGAAAATGTGGAAATGACTATAGAGAGGGGTAGTAAAGTGGCGTTTGTGGGGAAGAACGGAGAGGGTAAATCCACTCTTGTAAAGTGTATTATGGGAGAGTTGGAATATGATGGTTCTCTAAAGATAGGGCATAACGTTCAGATAGGATATTTTGCACAGAATCAGGCATCACTGTTAGATGAGAATTTGACTGTATTCCAAACTATTGATAATGTGGCTGTTGGTGAAATAAGAACTAAGATAAGAGATATATTGGGTGCCTTTATGTTTGGTGGAGAGGCATCAGATAAAAAGGTAAAGGTTCTTTCAGGTGGTGAACGTTCAAGACTCGCAATGATAAAACTTTTGCTTGAACCTGTAAATCTGCTGATTTTAGATGAGCCTACTAACCATCTTGACATGATGAGTAAGGACGTGCTAAAACAAGCCATTAAGGAGTTTGACGGAACTGCAATTATAGTATCGCATGATAGGGAGTTTTTAGATGGCTTGGTTTCAATGGTTTATGAGTTTGGCGGAGGTAAGGTGAAGCCTCACATCGGGGGTATATATGATTTCCTTAGAGACAAGAATCTGTCTAATCTGCAGGAACTTGAGAAAAAACGTACAACAGAACCACAGAAAAACAATCAGGCTAAGACTGAATCTAAAGAGACAAAACCTTTGCAGCCTTCATATACAGAGAGAAAGCAACAGCAGAAAATTCAGCGTAAGGCGGATAAGGCAGTAGCAGAAGTGGAGAGAAAAATTGCTGATAAGGAGGCGGAAATCAAGGCTTTGGAAGAAAAAATGGCATCATCAGAAATTACTGATAACGCCATCTTTACTGATTATGCCAACCTTAAAAAAGAGTTGGAAGCCTTAGAAGTGGAATGGATGTATTTACTTAATTAATTATCCGCCGCATCTGCTGTAACCGCAGTGGTTGCATTTCATACAACCCTCTGTAAATGTCAGAGGTTCACCACAGTTAGGGCATTTAAGACCTGTATCTGTGCCATCAGGAATATATTTCTTTAAGGCACGCTCAACACCCATCTTCCAGTTGTTGATTGACTCATTGTTAAGTTGGAGACTACCTACAAGCTTTACAATTTGGTCTATAGGCATACCATAACGTAACACACCTGATATAAGTTTTGCATAGTTCCAGTATTCAGGATTGAATTTGTGAGACAATCCCTCCATTGTAACCTTATAGCCATATTTGTTTGTGAACTGGAAGTCGTAGGTCTTGGTTCCATCCTCGTGGTGGTTCTTAATGATTTTACCGTTAACAACTGATTTAGGTAACATAAGACCTTCATCCTCATCTAAAAGACCGGTGAATATCTCGTATGGTCTGCCGTTAAGCAAGCCCACAAATGCAATCCACTTGTCTTTGTTGTTTTGGAAACGTACAACATCGCAATCCAATTCAATAGGACGCTTAGGTGTTATTTCAGGGTAACAGTTGCATGGTGCAGGTTTTTCATCTTTTTTAGTCTCCACAAGTACACCGGCACGTGAACCGTCACGATATACAGTACATCCTTTACAACCGCATTTCCAAGCCTCTATGTATAGTTTGTTAACAAGGTCTTCTGATACATCGCTTGGCAGATTTATGGTTACACTGATAGAGTGGTCAACCCATTTTTGGATTCTGCCTTGCATACGCACTTTCTCAAGCCAATCCACATCGTTGGCTGTTGCCTTGTTGTATGGTGATTTTGCCACCATCTCATCAATCTCATCTTGTGTGTATTGTTTGGCAGTAGGGTATCCGTTGGCCTCCATCCAGGTTACAAACTTATGATGGAATACAATAAACTCCTCAAAACTGTTGCCGTCTTGATCTACAAAATCTACATGGACATCTTTGTCGTTAGGATTTACTTTTCTACGGCGTTTATAAACAGGGCGGAATACAGGTTCTATACCCGATGTAGTCTGAGACATAAGGCTGGTGGTGCCTGTAGGTGCTATGGTAAGACATGCAATATTACGGCGGCCATATTTTTTCATCTCCTCATATAGACCTGGGTCAGCCTCTTTCAGACGGTTGATGAATGGGTTTTTAGCCTCTCTTTTAGTGTCGTAAATCTCAAATGCACCTCTCTCTTTTGCCATTACAACAGATGAACCGTAGCATGCTATGGCAAGATTCTTGTGAATGTTCTCAGAGAAATCTGTAGCCTCTTTGGTTCCGTATCTTAATCCCATAGCGGCTATCATATCACCCTCTGCTGTTATACCTACGCCTGTTCTACGTCCCTTTATGGTTTTTGTCTTAATCTTTTCCCAAAGTTCACGCTCAGTCTGTTTAATGCTTTCTGATTCAGGGTCAGAGTTGATTTTTGCAAGAATCTTATCTATCTTCTCCATCTCCAAATCAATAATGTCATCCATAATACGCTGAGCAAGTGCGGCATGTGATTTAAATAATTCAAAATTGAATTTTGCATCAGGTGTAAACGGATTCTCCACATAACTATATAGGTTTAACGCTATAAGGCGGCAGCTGTCGTATGGACATAGAGGAATCTCACCGCAAGGGTTTGTGGATACGGTTCTGTAGCCAAGGTCTGCATAGCAATCTGGCACAGATTCTCTTGTTATAGTATCCCAGAATAATACACCAGGCTCAGCAGATTTCCAAGCGTTGTGGACAATCTTTTTCCAGATGTCTCCTGCATTAACCTCTTTAGAGAATAATGGCTTGTCTGAATTGATAGGGTATTGCTGTGTGTATGGCTTGCCATCAATGACAGCCTGCATAAAGTCATCGTGAATTTTTACGGATACATTGGCTCCCGTAACTTTCCCTTGCTCCATTTTAGCGTCTATAAAGGACTCTGAATCAGGGTGCTTGATAGATACGCTAAGCATTAACGCTCCACGTCTTCCGTCTTGTGCAACCTCACGTGTGGAGTTGGAATAACGCTCCATAAACGGAACTATACCAGTTGATGTCAGGGCAGAGTTCTTAACTGGAGACCCCTTAGGACGTATGTGTGACAGGTCATGACCCACACCACCACGACGTTTCATAAGCTGAACCTGCTCCTCATCTATTTTCATTACTGCTCCGTAGGAGTCCGACTCCTCATTAAAACCTATTACAAAACAGTTTGATAATGACGCTATTTGGTAATCGTTTCCGATACCTGTCATTGGACCACCTTGCGGTATTATGTAGTTAAAGTGGTCAAACAGGTCAAACAGTTGTTTCTCTGTAAGTGGGTTAGGGTACTTACTTTCAATTCTGGCAATCTCTGAGGCAAGCCTGTGGTGCATATCTGCCGGAGTCTTCTCAAATATGTTCCCAAAGGAATCTTTTAGAGCATACTTGTTTATCCAGACTTTTGCAGCCAACTCATCACCTAAAAAATAATCGGTAGTGGCTTTCATTGCCTCGTCAAACGTGTAAGTTTGTTTTTCCATAAAATTTGTTTTAAATAGTTATTTGTGTTTATATATTTTATTCTATTTGTTTTTTAAAATGTGAATGCAAAACTATGGAAAGTTTTTTATTTTTGCAATTTTTGATATCGGAATTTTATGCAAAGTTATTAACATTTGTATGCTGAAATTTTTTAAAGTTTTCCAAATAAAAATATAAGCACCTAATTTTTAGGTGCTTATATTTTTAACAATGTCAAAAAGTTTTCCAAATGGAAAATTATCTGCCACAATTTTTAACCATATTGTTTATTTTATTGTTAAGTCCGTCAAGAGAAATAAGTTCCTCTATTGTCTTGTGCATTCTATAGCACCAGAAATGGTGTGGGTCTGAAGGAATGTTGATTCTCTCTTCATACTCATTGGCTCGTCTTACTTCTCCGTCAATTGACAGCCAATCCTGTAGTGGCAGAATAACCAACATTGCAGGGCTGTATAGATGGCGGTCTATAATTTTTTTACAAATCCAAGGCTCGCAATTTTCAGGAGCGGCTCCCCATTCGCCAAGATAATAATTATAGTAGCGTTGGGTTAGGTCTCTGTTCTCTTTCCACCATAAACGGATAGGTGCCATATCGTGGGTTGAGGTTGTGCATACTGATAGGTATGGTACTCTATATAATGGTACAAACTCATCATGTGGGTCTTTAGGCATACGCTCTATCTCAAGGCTCAGCATATAGAGATTCTTCATTACTTCAGGTACGCAAGTAGGAATCATTCCCAAATCCTCTGCACAGCATAGCATATCTGTTGAGTTAAGCAATGCAGGCAGTTTCTTCATAGCCTGTTCTGCCCAGAATCCATTGTGGCGGTGGTAATAGAAATCATCGTATAGGCGGTTAAGGGCTTGTTGGGTGTTCCAATCAAGTTCACGGAATGAGTATGTGTTTTGCATTCCTATTCTTGGGTGGAACTTGCCTTTCTCATGACAATCCTCTACAAACAACACCTCTGTGTAAAGGCTCATCAATCCACCGTATATCCATTTAATCTCGTCTTCCGTCAAACCTGTTAATTGTGAATTGAGGGCATTTGTATTAAAGAATTGCTCTAAAGCACGCTGGTTAGGGAACTCCTTGCGGAATCTGTAGATGCCGTCTGTCACCATCTCAAGAAATACGTTCTTTACTGTTTGTGCATGTTTCCCGAACATTTCACCAAGCATATACTCACGTATGAACGGATGAGTCATTCTGTGGTATTCAAACCAAGTTCCGTAACTGCATATCTCCTGTTCTGTCATAGGTAGAGCAGGGTCAAACTGACCTAACAGACCTTGAACATCACCGCCATTCATTCTCCATATACGGAAGAATCCAAGTACATGGTCTATACGATATACCTTAAAGTATGTCTCCATCTTTTGGAATCTGCTCATCCACCATTTGTAACCGTCACGGCTCATTGCAGACCAGTTGTAGGTAGGGAATCCCCAGTTCTGACCTGTCTCTGAGAATGGGTCAGGCGGAGCACCCGCTTGACTGTCAAGATTGAACAGTTGTGGGTCTGTCCATGCTTCAACGCTCTCAGGGCTTATACCTATAGGAATATCTCCCTTCATTACCACACCATGCTCTTGTGCATATTGTGTTGCACTAAGAAGCTGTTTGTGTGCACAGAACTGCAGAAATAGGTGAATCTTTAATTCATCTGCATGCTCCTTATCCTTGTATAGGAAGTTGAAGAACTCTTTATTGTATCTGTTATATACGTCCCATTTATTAAAATCTGAGGTATGAAAGTAATCTCTAAAGAAACAGAAGCATGCGTATGGATATAGCCATTCCTCGTTCTCTTTAATGAAATCCTTGTATTCCTTACTTGCAAACACCTTTTTACTCTCTTGCTTATATATAAGGTGGAAATAATCCCATTTCTCAGCACATACCTCTTGGTACATAACGGTAGGGCTTTGATTGAATCTCTCTCTTGCCTGATAGAACTTGTCCATCTGAGCCTTGTCTGTGAGAATGCCTATTTCAAATGGATTTATATAAATAGGGTGCAGTCCCATAACAGTGATGGCACTATACGGATAGGAGTCTGCATTTGTGCGGAATCGGGTAGTATCGTTGATAGGAAGGGTTTGTATAACCTTTTGTCCTGTCTTGTTAGCCCAATCCACCATCTTCTTTATATCAGAGAACTCGCCAATACCAAAACTCTCTTTTGTACGTAGAGAGAAGATAGGGATTGCAACTCCTGAACATTTGTAGTCTCCAATGCCGTATCTTAAAATCTCATCGGTCTTTATGTAGTAGCCTTTTACACCCGATGTTTCCAATCTGCGGTTTTCTCCCCATTCCCAAGCGATTATGCGTTTCTCACTCTTGTTGTATATAACATACTTGTATTCAATTACTTCTGGAAGCTTGTTTGCGTTTATGGCTCCAATCCATACAGGGTAGTATGTGTCATTAAGTAAAACCACTTTGCTCTCTTGCCACTCTCCAAGTGCTTTGCAAGAGCCTAAAATACCCACACATAGCCCATCCTCTATACGTGGAGATGATATTGAAAAACACAGTATGTTGGCAGATTTAGGCAATGTAGGTGTTTTCTTAGATGGAGTATGCCTGATAAGACCTTCTGTAAATGCACTTGAGTAGTATTTCTTATCCACTCCGTTTACACGCCAACTGTCATCAAAAGTGTGAGGCGTGTCGGCTAAAATCACCGCATTACGATTACGTCCCCATTCTGTCCAATAACTCTTGTTCTCTGCCATCACGTAATAGCGATAAGAGAATTCTGTACATTTCTTAAAGTCAACGGTGACAGACCATATTCCACCATCGGAATAGTTCATAGGTACTGCTTTGGAATAGGTGTTGGAACCAAGTTCCGGAGCAGAGCCTGAGATATACAAGGTCTCACCCCAAGCCGTGTTGTAATTGATTCTGAATGTTATTTTCATAGTTTGATAAGGTATAGTTTTATTGTGTCAGTACATATCTAATACAAATTTAACTGATTTTTTTTGAATGTGCAAATATTATTGTAATTTGTTTTTGGCAGAATAACGTAACATTTGGTGAGTGTAGTCTTCTGTATAGTCAATTTTTACATCCTTGACTGTTCCGTCCTGATTTATGACAAGCCTATATACAGGATTTACAAATCCGCTATAAGGGGCTATGTTAAGATGCTTGTAACGTTCTGTAACCTCATTGTGGAACAGTTTGTTTGGTATTATTCCGTATTGCTCCACAAGTTTTTTACCTGCTTCATAATCACCCTCAGACTTAATTCTTTGTACCTCGCTAAGTAAATCTCCAAATAACTTACGTAGAGTGGCGTAATCGTATATTTCAAGATAGTGTTTGCCGTCTTTCTCTATCCATTTGAGTGCTTTTGACTTTTCTCCTCTTTCATATACCCACGATGCAATGAGTTGACGGTTACGCATGTGTGACTCTTCTACAACTTCACCAAGCGGTATTCTGCGTAATTGTGTCATCATTCCGTTGAGGATATATTGGTAGTAAGCCGTTTGGTAGGCTGTAGAGTCGGGTAGCAATCCCAATTCCACTAATTTGCTGTCTGCCATATAATATAGTCCGAACAAATCAGCACGAGCCTCTTCAAGTGTGGCACCATAGCTTTTAAGTGCATCTTGAGACACTCCGTCAAGCAGTTGACCGCTACCATGACCAAGACACTCATGCAGGTCTGTATGAAGTACATCAGTTATAAATCCGTATTTATAGTGTGCATTGCGGTCTGCATCGTGCAGATAGAACTCCTCTGCAAATCCGTTCCCTTTTGCCGCTTCATCGTAGGCATCCATTATGTTCTCTATTGTAACTGATTTAGACCCATAAACTTGACGTATCCAGTTGGCGTTTGGCAGGTTTATGCCTATAGGGGTGGCAGGGTAGCAGTCGCCGGCAAGGAATGCGTTGGTAATCACTTTGGCTGATACTCCTTTAACTTCCTTTTTCTTAAAACGGCTGTCAACAGGGGAGTTGTCTTCAAACCATTGGGCATTTGAACTTATTGTTTCTGTGCGTTTTGTGGCTTCCTCGTTCTTGAAATTGACTATGGACTCCCAACTTGCTTTAAGCCCTAACGCATCGCCGTAGGTCTCTATAAAACCATTAACAAAATCCACTTTAGATGTGGTGTCTTTAACCCACGCTATGGAATACTCATCAAATGTCTTTAGGTCTCCTGTGGTGTAGAACGCTACAAGCAGGTCTATTATATGCTTTTGGGTATCGTTGTCAGCATATTTGCGTGCATTGTTCAAATGGTATATAATGCGTTTTATATAATCTCCATATAGTCCGTCCGCTTTCCATACGTTCTCTGATATGTTACCATTGTCATCTTTCTCTAATCTGGAGTTCATTCCGTATGATATGGGGGCTTTATCGGTAGAGTCTGTCATTGCGGCATAGAAATCTTCTGCTTCTTTTTGGGTTACTCCGCTGTAATAATTGTTCGCAGATGTTGCAATAACATCCGCTGAACTGTCAAGATTAACTCTTTTGGCGTATATTGTAGGGTTGAACATAGCCTCTTTAATCTCTATTTCACAATCAAGCCCACATGAACTTAACAATTCATTGAAATAATCTTGTGAGAACCCTGGTAATATCTTGTTTGTGGAGTAGTGGTGGTGTATGCCGTTAGAGAACCATACACGTTTAAGATAAATCTCAAACTCCTTAAAATCAGGAGTGTTTCTGTCTCCTTTGTAATTTTGGTAAATGTTTTCCAAAAGATTCCTAATCTGTAGGTTGAACTTGAAATTTTGGTCAAACAATATATCACGTCCTTCTTCCGCCGCCTGTGTAAGGTGGTAGATATATAATTTTTGGTTTAGTGTCAAGTCCTCAAAACCTGGCACTTTATATCTTAGTATCTGTAAATCCGCAAAGCGGTCTATCACATAATTAAAAGTTGTATCCATTTTCTCTATTGCTTGTTTCGTATATCTATATCCTGAATCAGATGCCAATATTTTTTTTTTGGACTTCAGTGCATCGTAACTGAAGTCTGGTCCGTAGTATTGGAAAAGTCCTTTCATATTTGGATTCTCGGGACTTAAATGGTCAAATACAAATTGATGTTCATGTTCATTGTACGTTATTGACATCACCGCTTTTGCACTGTATTCAAATACCGCCCGGCTCTGCGGCTTTTTGTCAAGTAAGAACACATCGTTGCCAAAAACAATCTCTTTCTTATTTAACGTAACTGGCTCTATTAACTTAACTCTACTTATGTCCCGATAAGTCTGATAACCTAATAAAATATAGCCTCCTTTTATTGCGAATGCATTATAATACAATGCTCCATACCAACTATTCGCATTGTATTTGCCGTTGTCTGTCGGCTTTATGGCTGTAGGGCAGTACAGTTTATGCAGATATGGTTTTGACTTCTTGTTTTTCTTATAAATAAAGTATGTGTAATACTCAAAACTGCCGTCATCTTTACGGTTGTTCCAAGATACAATCCTAAGTTTGCCGTCATCGCTTAATATGGAACCCACATTGTTAAGCGGTGTCAAATCGGCAGTGAACGGGTCACTATTACTAAAGACTGAGTCCACCTTAATTTCCGTCTCATCAGCCCAAACACTCAAACTGATAAGCGATAATGCTAACAATAATAGTTTTTTCATATAGATATTAAAATATTTATTTATTTTATTGATTTATACTATGGAACACCATCAGGGCTCCCGCACAAAACGCTCCCACTTGGAGGAGCGCAGCATTGTTTGAGCACGTAGTGCGAGTTTGTGAGCACCGCAACAAGTTTGGCGTTTTGAAGGGAAATAAGCCCGTTCTAGGTGTGACATAGTATAAATCAATAACAGTCAATTATAAATTTTATCAATCAAGTCCGCTCTTCCTATCTCTTTAAGTTTCCGTATAATATTACGTCTCTCTTCGGGTTTGTACCAAAAGAAGAAACTTCTTTGCTCTTTTTTCTGTTCCACCGTTCTTGCACATTTGACTTTCTCCATAGTGTAAGGATTAAATCCCGTGTAGTACATCTCTGTAGAGAGTGTCATTGGGGTGGGTGTAAAATCCTGCACCTGCTCTAAACGGAAGTTCATGTTTTTTGTTATGGCTGCCATTTCAGCCATATCCGCAGCGCTGCAACCTGGGTGACTTGAAATGAAATAGGGTATAAGTTGCTCTTTTAGAGCATATTTTGCATTGATTTCATTAAACAGAGAGTCAAATTTTATAAAATTGCTGAAATCGGGTTTTCTCATAAGCGTCAATACTTGTCCCGATGTATGCTCAGGAGCCACTTTCAGCCTGCCTGAAACATGAAATCTTAAAACTTCCTCTATATACTCCTCTGTAGCAAGGTCATAGCGTATTCCGCTGCCTATAGTAGCCTTTTTAATTCCCTCTGTATTACGCACCATACGGTATAAATCTATAAGAGCAGAGTGGTCTCTACTCATGTTTGGGCATATTTTAGGGTGTAGGCACGATGGTTTGTCGCATTTCTTGCAAGCATCATGATTTTTACCTGTAAGACCGTACATATTAGCGGACGGACCTCCTAAATCACTTATATAACCCTTAAAATCAGTATCTTGTAAAATCTTATGCACCTCTTTCATTATAGAATCCACAGAGCGGGAAACTATAAATTTGCCCTGATGAGCAGATATTGTGCAGAAAGAACAGCCCCCAAAACATCCACGATGTATTGTAATAGAGTATTTTATCATATCGTAGGCTGGAATCCTCTTTCCTTTATACCTTGGGTGTGGAAGCCTTGTGTATGGTAAATCGTAGATATAGTCCAACTCTTCTGTGGTGATAGGAGGATATGTTGGATTGCATATAACCATTTTACCGTCAACCTGTTGCCCCAATACCGCAGATGGTGCGTATTTGTTGCTCTCAGTCTCAAATATCTTAAAGTTTTCCGCTTCAGCACGTTTGCTTGCAAGGCATTGCTCATGTGATGCTAATTCTATATCAACTGCCTTAATATCACTTAAATATGCGGTTTGATTTAAATCTTTTATAGAATAGAAATTATCACCGTTTTTTAGTCTGTGCACCAACTCTTGAAGTGGCTTTTCACCCATACCGCAGATAAGCAGGTCTGCACCTGATGTAACCAATATGCTTTTACGTAGAGTGTCTTCCCAATAGTCATAATGTGTGAATCTACGCTGAGAAGCCTCTATTCCACCTATTACAATGGGTACATCGGGGTATATGTCTTTAAGAATCCTACAATATACATCTGTCGCTCTATCTGGGCGAAAACCTGCTTTACCATCAATGGAGTATGCATCATCGCTACGCAGACGCTTGGCGGCGGTATAGTGGTTCACCATAGAGTCCATTGCACCTGCTGTAACTGCAAAAAACATTCTTGGAGCCCCTAATTTGCGAAAATCACGCAAGTCATCACGCCAATTTGGTTGGGGAACCACAGCCACCCTTAAACCTTCTGCTTCCATAACCCTTGCAATAACGGCGGCACCAAAAGCGGGGTGGTCTATATAGGCATCACCGGTAAAAACAATGACATCTATATAGTCCCAACCAAGGGCGGAGACTTCTTTTGATGTGGTGGGCAGGAAGGACATAAGGATGTATGATGTATGATGTATGATGTATGATGTATGATGTATGATGTATGATGTATGAATAGGGTATAATTATTTGGTAAACAAATTTTTATATTTTTTATCGTCTGACAGGAACTCTATGGCTGCCTTAACGTCCTTATCGTGTTTTACAGAGTAGTACTCCATACCACCTTCAAAATAGTATCTGGATATAACATCTGTGGTTAAAGCCCTTAGCACCTCTTCTTTTGCAGAATCCATCTCGGCACTGATATTATGCTCTAAAGCATGCTCAAGACTGTCAAACAAAGCCTTGTTAGGTTCATATACACCCTCATATTTGGCTGCATCCAACAGGTCTGTGAACATATCCTTGGTAGAGACCTTGTATGTAAACTTACTGTCTAATACAAATTGCTTGAAATCATCAAAATCAGCGTCTGTAAGTTCAAACTCCTTGTAAGGAGCAATGGTTTTGTGGTTATAGTAATATTTTGTAGCCCATTCAAAAGTCTTGTGCTCATAAACCAAATTGTAGGTAATTACTTTTCCACTATCTGATTTAAGTTTAACATCGGGCATAATGCCACGTCCGTCACGTACCGTACGACCACCTTTAGTCTTAAATTCATGTGTCAGAGAATCAGGTATTTCCGCATTCTTCTCGCCATCCTTTACCGTATAATTTATTTTTTGGATACATCTGCCGCTTGGAGTGTAATACTTGGCTATGGTGACTTTAAGTTTGCCTCCGTAAGGTAAAGCGGCGGTGGTTTGCACCAATCCCTTGCCGTAAGTACGTTGTCCCATAATAACCGCTCTGTCTTCATCTTGGAGGGCGCCGCTAACTATCTCACTTGCACTTGCACTACCTTCGTTTACAAGTACAACTAAAGGTATTTCTGTGTCAACAGGCTGATATGCAGTCTTATATACAGTGCCGGTCTTGCCTCCCTTAACTTTGGTTGATACCACAGTTCTTCCCTTGGGAATAAATAGATTACATATATTAACTGCCTCAGAAACAATGCCTCCAGGATTGCCCCTTAGGTCAAGGATGAGTGACTTGATTCCTTGCTTTTTCAAATCCAGGAACGCCTTTTTTACCTCATCGCTGCTCTTGTCATAGAAAGACGATAGACATATAAGCCCTATACTATCCGCTACCAATCCGCTGAATGTTACAGGGTTAAGTGAAATTTTATCCCTAACTATAGTGATTGATATAGGTTTCTTTTCTCCGTATCTTTTAACTTTTACCTCTGCTGATGTTCCAGGTACACCTTTAAGTGCGGCACTTGCATCGCTTGGCATTTTTTTTATCATAGTTTTACCGTCGATGCTTAAAATAATGTCGCCTGCAATAAGTCCGTATTTCTGAGCAGGTCTGCCACTATATATTTGGCTAACTATAATGCTGTCTCCTTTTACTCCAATCAATGCCCCGATGCCACCATATTCACCTGTTGTCATTAACTTAAAATCCTTCTCCTTATCCTCAGGAATGTAGGTGGTGTAGGGGTCTAACTTGTTTAACATGCCGTTAATACCTGCCACTACAATTTTCTCTACAGGTATGGTATCCACATAGTTTATATACAGTTCCTTAAAAAGAGAGTTGAATATATCCAGATTTTTGGATACGTCCTCAAGCGGTTCTGTTGCCGTCTGTTCTTTAGAAGCGTAAGCAGACAGTGATAGAGTGGCAGCAGCCAATAAATAGAAAATACGTTTCATCTATTTGAGTTTTAATTGTTTATGACTAAAAAAAGAAAAGTCCGAAACCCTTATGCGGATTCCGGACTTCTGCGCTCCCTCTTGGACTTGAACCAAGGACCCTCTGATTAACAGTCAGATGCTCTAACCGACTGAGCTAAGGAAGCATTTGCCCTTTTCTAAAAAGCGTTGCAAAGGTAATACTTAAAAAAGTATTATGCAAGTTTTTTTAATGCTTTTTTAAGAAAAAATCACTCTTTTGATTCTTCCTCTTTAGGGGCGAATTCCGTGATACCGCTGCCAATTAGTATGTTATACCAAATTATGACCTTTTTTATGTCACTATTGTGTACACGCTCACGGTCAAATGAAGGCAAAACTGTGGCAAACCATTTTTGCAAATCTGCTGCTGTGGCATTCTTTACATCCAAAGAGACCTCTTTACCAGCAGAAGCCTTTTTAACGGATTCAAACACTTTATAAAGAGGAATATCCTCATCGTCTGTAAACATTGATATATCCTTTAGGGATATCACTCTGTCGTTAGAGTATGCGGGGAAACGTTTTTTATCTGTAAGAGACTCTACAATAATCATATTCTTATTGCCTGAAATCATCTTGTACAACCCGCTTTTGCCTGAAATGGCTAAAATTTTTGATAACATAATTTTAATGTTTGATGTATGATGTATGAAAACTCCTAAACTCCTAAACTCCTTTACTCCTGAACTCCTTTACTTCTTTGCTCCTGCTGCCAATGCTTTTAAGTTTAATTCCACAACTTCCTCTCCTTTGCGTGCAAATATTGATTTTATGGCATCTTCAATGTAACTTGCAGGTATGCCAAGGTAAGGTAGGGCGGCACCTAAAAGCACTATGTTGGAGCATCGGGTATTGCCAACCTCTCTTGCAATAGCCTCCACATCAATCAGTACGCTGTTTTTTACCTTCCTAATCTCATTTAACACATCGCTGTCTTCAGGATAATTAGGTATATTCTTAAACGGAGTGCTGCTTGTTACAATCCAACCGTTATCACTTAGATATGGTAGGTAACGCAATGCCTCCATAGGCTCCAATGACAGGATAAGGTCACATTTCTTAAGAGGAATAAGGTCTGATGAGATAGGGGAGTCTGATATACGCAGATTACTCTGTACATCACCTCCACGCTGGCTCATTCCGTGAACCTCTGACTGTTTCATGTAAAGATTGTTCTTTAAGGCTGCCTCGCCTATTACGGTGGCAATGGACAGAATTCCCTGTCCGCCAACACCAGAAAGTATTATATCTGTCTTTATCATTTTTTCTTGCGTTTTAAGGTCTGTAAACACTCACGGCGTGGAATAATTACTGAAACGCCTTTATACTCAATCTCTTCCTTTATTATACTTGTCATCTCTTCAAAGTTTTTCTTTAGAGGCACAAGTACTCTTATATGTTCTTTCTTTACCCCGATACCGGCACATATATCTTCTAACTTGCCTGTGCCTGCAGAATCCTGACCGCCTGTCATAGCGGTGGTAAGGTTATCAGAAATAACTACTGTAATGTTAGTGTTCTCATTAACAGCATCAAGCAATCCTGTAATGCCTGAGTGGGTGAAAGTGCTGTCTCCTATAACTGCAACGGCAGGGAATACACCTGCATCGGCGGCACCTTTAGCCATAGTGATTGAAGCACCCATATCAAGACAAGAGTTAATGGCTCCGTATGGAGGTAACGCCCCCAATGTGTAGCAACCTATATCGCCAAACACCTTAGCATCGGGATATTGCTTTACTACAGCATTCAAAGCCTCATACATATCTCTATGTCCGCAACCTTGGCAAAGTGCAGGCGGACGCATTCTTACAACTTCAGGAATTACTACAGGTTCCGCTTTTTTACCCGATAATGCCACTGCAACACTGTCAGGAGTCAGCTCCCCTTGACGTGGAAGTGTACCGTCCAACTTTCCGTTAATCTTCAGGGCTTTTCCAAGAAATCCTTTAAGCATCTCCTCAACAAGTGGATATCCTTCTTCAATAACAAGAATGGATTCACATTCATTCATTATTTTCTCCACCTGTTTGCGCGGAAGAGGGTATTGACCTATCTTAAGAATTGGAGAACCGTTAATCAGTTCCTTGTTCTCCATAAGATAATTATAGGTGACACCACACGCTATAATGCCTCTTTTCTTATTGTCACCATTGTAATATACATTAAATGGTGAGTTTTCTGAATTTTCTACATAGCGTGCTTGCGAAGATAGTAAATCGGCATAGTTTTTCTTGGCAATCGCAGGTAGTAGGATATACTGTTTTGGATTGCTTGGGAAACTTGTCTTGTTCTGTGGCTTCATCTCTTTACGTACAACTCCTGAACGTGAGTGTGCAAGCCTTGTTGTGATTCTAAGCAGTATAGGTCTGCCAAGTTTCTCTGAAAGTTCAAAACCATAGTAAGCCATATCGTATGCCTCTTGCTGATTTGACGGTTCCAATGCCGGTATCAATGCAAATTTGGCATAATATCTTGAATCCTGCTCATTTTGTGAGGAGTGCATTGAAGGGTCATCGGCAGACAGTACCAATACTCCTCCGTTAACTCCTGTGATGGCAGAGTTCATAAACGGGTCTGCCGCCACATTAAGCCCCACATGTTTCATACAAACCATAGCACGTTTCCCTGCAAACGACATTCCTACAGCGGCTTCCATAGCCGTTTTTTCATTTGCACTCCAACGGGAGTGTATTCCACGTGCCTTGGCATCACTGTTAAGTTGGATAAATTCCGTAATCTCCGTACTTGGTGTTCCAGGGTATGCATATACACCTGAAAGTCCGCCGTCAATGGCTCCAAGAGCAATCGCCTCATCGGCAAGTAACAACAATTTCTGCATTTTTTTCTTCTTTTTATGCTAACGGGTCATTGTCATCGGGTTTTATCTCTCCGCCATAATTTGCATTATTGCTTTGATTATCAGTATCTAACAATCCATGATACTCTGATGACATTTCTCCTTTTTTTAAGTTGTCAAATTTAATCAAATTTTTTGTAAATCGCAACCAAATATCATCAATACTTCCGCTACGGTGTTTTGCAATAATAATCATAGCCAATCCACGCAGGTCATTCCCTTGTTTGTCTTGCGTCAGATGGTAGTATTCAGGGCGGTGAAGCATAATAACAACATCGGCGTCCTGCTCTATGGCACCAGACTCACGCAAGTCTGCAAGTTGTGGGCGTTTGTCATCGCTGTTTCTTGACTCAACGCCACGGTTAAGCTGAGCCAATGCAATAACAGGTATTTGCAATTCCTTGGCAAGTGCCTTCAGGCTTCGGGATACAAAACTTACCTCCTGCTCACGGGAACCGTTCTTTATTGTTGCGTTTACAAGTTGTAGATAATCTATTATTATACAATCCAGATTCTCAGTGCGTTTAAGCTTTCTTGCCTTGCTGCACAACTCAAAAATAGACAATCCAGGAGTATCGTCAATAAAAAGTTTTGCATTGGAAAGCAACTCCGCCTTCTTACTTAGAATTTCCCACTCGTATGGTGCCAGATTACCTTTCTTAATCTTTTCGCCCTCAATCTCACTCACGTTTACAAGTAATCGGGTAGTAAGCTCAGTGGTTGACATTTCAAGAGAGAACACACATACACGCTTGCCGTAATCCACAGCCATATTTTTTGCCATAGACAGTGCAAATGCTGTCTTTCCCATCGCCGGACGTGCCGCTATTACGTTCAGTGTGCCTGGTTGCCATCCGTAAATAATGTCATCAAGGGCATGAAAACCGCTTGGAACGCCTGTGTAGTTGCCTTTGTTTACCCCTGCAAGCTGAATCTTGTCTATAACATCCTTAATAACATCATTAACCTGAACTGCATCTTGGCGTACATTAGTCTGAGTAACTTCAAACACTTTACGCTCTGTTTCAGAAATCAGGTCCTTTACATCTGTTTGGGTGTCGTATGCTTGTGTCTGGATTTCTGTTGATACGCGTATAAGCTCTCTTGCCAAGTATTTCTGAGCCACAATCTCTGCATACGATTCTATGTTTACAGCCGATGAAATCTTGTCTGACAACTCAGCCAATGCCAATTTGCCACCTATTTTCTCTAAGTTGCCGTCTTTCTGAAGTTGGTCTCCAACTGTGAGATAATCAATGGGTTTATGGTCGTTTGCCAACTCAAACATAGCCTCAAATATGTGCTGGTTACGCTCATCGTAGAAGTACTCCTTTTTAAGTATTGCAGCCACCTCGTAGAACGCTGAAGGCTCTATAAGCAATCCTCCTATTACAGCCTCTTCACAATCAAGTGCTTGTGGTGGTAGTTTTGTAACGTCTGCTGATGGTGCCGGCTTTTTCCTCTTTTGAGGCACCTTTTTTTCCTGTTCTGCTTCCATTTTATTTAATTGAAAGTTGAAATTTTGGAGTAGCGAGAGGAGAGTGAGTTTATTCACTATCCCGAGTCACGACAAAATTCACAACGAAGTTGTAAAGTTGACTGTTACTAGGAACGAGGGCAGAACTAAGTTTACTTAAGTTATGCCGAGTGACGAAGTAACATGGCTAAAACTTGTTTTAACAAAATTGAATACAAAAGTAGTGAATATATTTTCTTTACAATTCTTTTATTTGGTACAGATATTAACAAGAAATGAACAATTTTAATAAGTGTATAGATTTTTAGGTGTACCTTTAAGTAGGCGTTCCTACCCGTGGACACGTGCACGGGAGGGACCCAAAGTGGTCACAGACCACGTATGGGAGGGACTCTGCCCATTCACAGAGGGGCAGAGCCCTACAAAAGGTATACCTAAAAATCGTAAAACTTATATTATTGATATTGAAATTTTTATTACCTTTGTACTTATGAAAATAACGGCTAATGCAAAAATCAACATCGGGTTAAATGTGGTAGGCAAAAGAGCAGACGGCTATCACAATCTTGAGACCATATTCTATCCTGTAGATATGAGTGATACTATAGATATAGATGAAAGCCCCGATTCTGAAACACACCTTATTAATATAGGTATCGCCGTTGATTCCAATCCGCAAGACAACCTTATTATAAAGGCTTACAATCTGCTAAAGCATGATTTTAATATACCTGCGGTAAGTATCACTCTTGACAAGCGTATTCCGTTTGGAGCAGGGCTTGGCGGTGGAAGTTCAGATGCCGCAAATACCCTTAAAGCCCTGAATCAAATGTTCTCTTTAGGTTTAACAGAATTAGAATTAGAGAGTTATGCCGTTAAGTTAGGTGCAGATTGTCCGTTCTTTATTAAGAACAAGCCTGTATTTGCTACAGGCATAGGCAATGAGTTTACCCCTATAGACCTTGATTTGTCAGCCTATAAAATAGAAATCATAAAACCGTCTGTAAACGTAAGCACCGCAATGGCTTACAGAGGTGTAACACCTAAACCATCAACGTTCACCCTATTGGAACTGCCCAAATTACCAATAGAGCAGTGGAAGAGTGTAGTAAAAAATGATTTTGAAGCCTCGGTCTTTCCACAATTCCCTGAAATAGAGGCACTGAAACAAGAATTTTACAATAGGGGAGCCCTCTACGCCTCAATGTCAGGCAGTGGTTCCGCTGTGTTTGGAATGTTTTTATAGGAAAAGTTGCTTTTTTGCAATAATATTTGCTAAAAATCTAAAAAAATAATATCTTTGTAGATGCAATCCTACGCCGATGGATGTCTGTTTTGGACAAAGGGTGGGGTTGCAGACATATTAAAGGCGTTTATTGACGCTTTGTTCTGACGTTTTGAAACTTCGCAACTTTCATTTGAGCAGTCTGGAACATAGCAACGGTAGATGCTTGCGGGATGTAAGTATGTTGTGTCGGGTGTTGTTTGCCCCGATGTCAAGCTTATATCGGCGTGGGCTTCGCGTTGTCTGTTCTTTCTGCTCGGGCATGCGAAGGCCTCAAAACGTGGAACGGCAACAGTCGGGTTCCACGCTTTTTTTATGTCCATTTTTCTGGTCATTTTAAGTGAAGCGTAACGTAACCAAATATCTCATAATATATAAAAACAATAGTATATGAAGAAACTAATTTACATTGCAATGTTTCTGCTGCTTCCAATAGCGGTGATGGCAGAAACAGAGAACTTGATTACAATCAGTGCCAACGGGGTGCGTAAGACGTACCTGCTT
This sequence comes from Paludibacteraceae bacterium, assembly GCA_024399495.1. Classification (GTDB taxonomy): domain Bacteria; phylum Bacteroidota; class Bacteroidia; order Bacteroidales; family Paludibacteraceae; genus Enterocola. The sequence goes on along the minus strand of JAKSNY010000003.1, from coordinate 134,847 downwards.
AGTGCTTGGAAAAATGTTACAGTAAACAAGCAGAGTGTTACACCGCAGTTCAATGTTTCATTTAATGACGGCACTGCAACAGCAACAAGTATTAAATCTGTTCTTTTTAGTACGGAGAAAGAGCCTGAACCTGCTCCAGCGGAAGTTGTAATTGAAACAACTGAGAGTTCCGCAGTGTTCACATGGCCTACTATAGAGGGCGTAGCGTCATATCAATTGATAATATACAAAGATGAGGCTTGTACCGAGCGTGTATGCACGCTTACGTTCAATTCTAACGGACAACTTGTAAATATAGACTTTAGCACTGACGGTTCAGAGTCCAAATTGAAGAGTGCTCTTGCATCTATATCTTTCACTGTAACAGGTCTTACAAAAGGCAGCGAATATCAATACACACTTGGAGCGTACAATTCATTTGGAGAAGAGATTAGCAGTGAATCAGGCTCATTCCGCACAAAATCAGAGGTCTCAGCAGATGGAACAAATGCACAACTTCCACAGATTTATTCTGTTGGCAAAATAATAGTTGTTGATTGCCCGTCAACTGAAAATATAACATTCCACACCCTTGGTGGCGATGCCCTTGGAGAATGCGTTATTGCAGAACATTGTGAGTGTACGGTAACATTACCGGGTGTATATGTGGTTGAAGCAGGAACTTACAGACAAAAGATTTTGGTAAAATAAAATTATTAACCTCGTCATTCTGAGCGTTAGCGAAGAATCTCATAATGTTTTAGAATATGAAAAAATACTTAATAGCATTAGCGGCAATTATATCAGCAATCATAGTCATTGCACAATCTCAAATTTGGGTGTATCAAAGTGACGGCACACGTTATAGTTATGATTATAGTATGTTTGACAGTTTGTCAAGAGTAACACCTGGCACACTTGCACTGTCTCAGTCAGAACGCACAATTCCGTGTGAGGGAGAGACATTCAATCTTGCAATCTACGCAAGCCAGCCTTGGAAAGCGACAGTATCAGACGCTAAGCGTGTGAGCCTAAGTAAGATGCAAGGAGATGGGAACGATGATATTTCTGTAAAAGTGAGTGTAAACAAACAATCAGAGAAAGCATACAGCACCATAACTTTTCAGTTGGCTGATGGAACCAAAAACTCTATAACTCTCATAGCAGAGGAGTGGGAAGATAAAGTAACCATAAATCCGTCTTCAAAACTATTTACCCCTGCGGGTGGAACATTCAAGATGGGGATTTCATCTAACACAGACTGGAAAGTAAGTGCAAGTGAGCCTTGGGTTACATTTGATAAAACTAATGGCACACTTAATGATAGTATAAAGGTAATTGTGGCAAAGAGTGACAAGGTTGAACCAACTAAAGCAACAATAACTGTGACTACATCAAATGGCAAAACTGCACATTGTATTGTTTACCATGAGGGTGACAGAGTCTCTGTTAATCCGACATTCCATAAAGGTATTTTACATAATGGAGATCAATTTACAATTAATGTGTTGTCAAACACTGATTGGACTGTTAATGCTGACAATTCTAATGTTTCGTTTGATAAGACTTTAGGTACAAACAACAGGGAAATTATTGTAACGGTTATGAATATTGGCGATGCTGATCCTAAAAAAGCAAATGCAAGAAGAATTTCACTTAGAAGGGATGGATGTTTTATAGAAAACACACCATATTTATATTATTGGAATTCATCAGATTCACCATATTGGCCTGGTGTCCCTATGAATTTATCTTCTAACGGTGAATGGTGGTACTATGATATTGATGATATTGATTACACAGACTCCAAATTTGGTATTATCTTTAATAAAGATGGCTATGTACAAACGGATAACATTCTTGGTATTACAGACGATGCTTGTTTTGTTGTTGATAATGTTGATGATTGGTTTTTAACAGCATCGTTAATTGAATGTGATAAAGAGGTCTCAAACATTACCGTTACCACATCAAATGGTAAAACTGCACAGTGTAACGTTATACAAGAAGCAGAATCGTTAAAGGTTAATCCTATAACAAAATATATTGCTTTTGAAGGTGGCAGTTTTGATGTGTCGGTTACATCAAATACAGAATGGACAGCATCAAGTAATAGAAGTTGGGCTTCAGTATCAATAGAGCAGGGAACGGGGGATGCTTTATTTGTTATAAATGTTGCTTCTGGTGTTGACAAAGCAAAAGCCGATACCGCTATTGTAACCTGCACAACAACCCTTGGTAAATCAGCAACTGTCACTATTTATCGTGCAGGATATATTGGAGCAGGTGAAAATGTAACAGACATAAATGGAAGTAGCTATTCAACAGTTTGGATAGGTGGACAGAACTGGATGGCTGAGAACTTAAGGTGTGATAAGTATGACACCGAGTCAGAGGCATACAAGGAGGGCAGATACGTTGTTCCTACAGATGTTTCTACATCAGAAGATTATGATGTTTACACCCCGTACTACATCGATGTTTCAGACAAGAGCAAGTGGAGTGAGCATTCAGCACAATATGCCGACAATCTTACTGATGCACAGGTTGCAAGGTTAGGCTACCTCTATAGCTGGGCTGCCGTTGTAGGTGTGGCTGACGGAGAGAGACAGACAACAGAGTTCAGTGGCAAGCGACAGGGCATCTGCCCAAACGGGTGGCATATTCCATCAAGGGCTGAGTGGCAGACGCTTAAAGATTACATAGAAAAGACAGACGGCAAGGGTTCAGATACCGCAGGCAATCACCTAAAGACAACCTCTGGTTGGTACAGTAACGGCAACGGATTGGACAGTTATGGTTTTGCGGCTTTGCCAGCTGGTTTTTACAGAGGAGAACTTAGAATATACGATACTGGCGGATACACCTATTTTTGGACGGCTACTCCAAGTGAGATAGACAGTGGTTCCGCTTACCTCCGCAGCATCTTTTGGAAAGGTGACTGGTTACTAGACTTCGCCGACAGAAAAGACCGCGGTCAAAGTGTGCGTTGTCTAAGGAATTAATACGGTGTAGTTATGATAATATTAAAAAAATAGTGATTTAAAAAATATATTATTAACCTTTTAAAATCTTAAACAATTATGGCAATCTTATTTGTACAGTTTTTACATCCTGGTTCTGAACATATATCCAGTAAACAAGGTACTATATACCCTTGGAATAAAGGGAACCACAAGCGTAAGTTTATAGTAACATCAGGATATTATGTTAAAAGTTTAAAAGAACAAAGTCCAACTAGTGCAGAAGAACTATATTTTTGGGGAGAGTGGGAACCAACATCCAAAATTATTGATGTTTACAAAAATGGTAGCAACATACTACCGCATTGCTCTCATTCACCTTTCCTTCAGGTTCAAAAGTCTGGGAATGTTGTTTGCCAAGGAATTAACACAGACCCATTTGTTTTTAATAATCATTTTTTGTATGGCTTGTGTCGACAAATGAAATATAAAAGTTTGCGTACACTTGATTCCTCCAGCATTATATTATTTGGGTCAAATAAAAAATCTTCATTTGTTGTAGATACAGTTTTTGTAGTAAAAAAAGGGGAAATGAACTATTTGAATAAAGAGCCAATAGATTCAAATAACTGTTGTCAAACATCAATGTATCCACCATATTATGGGGCTATTATGGGGAAATATAAAATGCCGGATTCTTCAAAACTTACTATGTATGAAGGTGTTAATTTTTATGAACGTGAGCAATACCAAGAAATGTTCAGTTATGTTCCGTGTAAACTTGGTTGCAAAAATAGTGGTTTTGCAAGAGTTGAAATTACTAATGAGGAATTGAATAGTAAGATTAGTTCAAAAATCAAAAATAAGACTGATTATAAATTGATTAATGATAATTTAAATCAAGGCATTCGTAATACGCCTTTAAATAATCCTTCGTTAGCACAGATTGTGTGGGAATCTGTTACCGAAATAATATTAAGTAAAGGATATTATTTGGGATTTTGTTTAGATTATAAAATCAAAAATAGTGTTGGTATTCAAATATTTAATAAATCAAATAATTGTGGTTGTAAACCAAGTAACCATAATAAATCTTGTTAAATTAATTTACTATGAAAAAATTTGTTTTCCTGTTTTTCTTAATTAATATAGCCTTATTTTGTTTTGCAGGAGAGACTGTATGGGTGTATGAAAGTAATGGCGTACGTACGGCACATGACTTGTCAATGATTGACAGTCTTAGTTTTGTTACTCCCAAATGTGTGTCACTATCGCCTTCAGAGAAAAACCTGCCAAGCACTGGAGGAAGGTTTTCTCTTAACATAAATACAGACGGACCTTGGACAGCGACAGTCAGTGACCCAACAGCACTCATTCTCTCAAAAACGAGCGGCAAAGGGAATGAAACCATAAATGTTTCAGCATTTGCTAATAATGAATATAAACCATATACAGAGACTGTCACAGTAAAAACAAACGATGGAACAAAAGCCCATCTTAAAGTTAATGTCTCTGTTGACGATGAATATGTATATTCGGATATACCACCATTTGTGAGTAAAATAATAGAAAAACAAGGTGGTACATTTGAAACTCAAGTATTTTCAAATACATATTGGACTGCTCAATGTTCAGAATCATGGGTTCACATTTCACCATCATCTGGTAAATATGATGGCAAGGTGAAACTAACAGTTGATTCAAATAAAGACGCTGATGATAAATATGCCACTATATACTTTGAGGCAATGGGTGGCACAAGTATTTCAAGAAGCATTGTTTGTGAAGGTGAAAAGATATCTGTTTCTCCTACAACTAAGAAAATTAGGTTTGAGGGAGGAAGTTTTGACGTGGCGGTTACATCAAATACAGAATGGACAGCATCAAGTAATAAGAGTTGGGCTTCAGTATCAATAGAGCAGGGAACGGGGGATGCTTTATTTGTTATAAATGTTGCTTCTGGTGTTGACAAAGCAAAAGCCGATACCGCTATTGTAACCTGCACAACAACCCTTGGTAAATCAGCAGCTGTTACTATTTATCGTGCGGAATATACTGGAGCAGGTGAAAATGTAACAGACATAAATGGAAGTAGTTATTCAACAGTTTGGATAGGTGGACAGAACTGGATGGCTGAGAACTTAAGGTGCGATAAGTATGACACTGAGTCTGAGGCATACAACGCTTCTTGGCTCACAGACAACACCATTCCTACATCAGAGTTGTACGAATCATACACCCCGTACTACACCGATGCATCAGACAAGAGCAAGTGGTATAAAGATTATGATTATTATGATTATGATTATGATAACCTCACTGACGCACAGGTAAAGAAATTGGGCTACCTCTACAACTGGGCTGCGGCTGTAGGTGTTGCAGATGGAGAAAAACAGACATCAGCGTTCAGTGGCAAGCGACAGGGCATCTGCCCAAACGGGTGGCATATTCCGTCAAGGGCTGAGTGGCAGACGCTTAAAGATTATATAGAAAAGGCAGAAGGCAAGGGTTCATATACCGCAGGCAAGCACCTAAAGACAACTTCTGGTTGGTACAATAACGGCAACGGAACAGACAGTTATGGTTTTGCGGCTCTACCGGCAGGCTACGCATATGATAGTAGCGTGTGCTATGTTGATGTTGGCGACATTGCCTTTTTCTGGACGGCTACTCCGTATGAGAGCAATATTCACTACGCTTACACTCGCTACCTTTATTACGGCTATGACTACTTGGACGACGACCACCACCACCACAATAAGAACAACGGACTATCTGTGCGTTGCTTAAAGGATTAATTTTATTATTATAAATTTTTATTTATTAAACTTAATATGTTAATAGCCTGTAGCATCTGCCACAGGCTATTTTTATATGCATTTCAGCCAAAAATAAATAAAAAAAACAGGGGTGCTATTGTAAATAGCAGATATTTTGGTAGTACCTTTAGGCAGACGTTCTTACCCGTGAGCACGTGCACGGAATGTTTGAGCGAGCCGAATACAGAAACCACGAGTGGATTATGTTGAGGCGAAGCCAAACTTCACGAACGCAGTGAGTAATGGACCCAAAGTGGTCACAGACCACGCATGGGAGGGACTCTGCCCATTCACAGAGGGGCAGAGCTCTGCAGAAGGTACTACCAAAATGTTATATTCACAAAGTGTTATTAGGTTTGGGTGGTATGTTACCACCTTTGAGTAGAAACATCCTGTAAGACATTTAAATGGGGTAGCCGTTGGCGACCCATTTGTGAATTCATTTAAACAAGCAGCTTAGTCGTGCATCATTATTTATATCTTCTTCAGAAAGAGTAACAGCACCAACCAGTTTAGACAAATCCATTTGTTTTATTGGCTTTTCAGCATACATATATTTACACGTAAGGAGAACTACGTTCTCCACGTGTTGTGTATGTGGGAACATATCAACCGGTTGGACCGCTTCTATCTTGTAATTAACGCATAAGTCCGCCAAGTCTCTGGCTTGGGTGGCAGGATTGCAGCTTACATAAACAATGCGTTTGGGTGCGGCATTGAGAATGGTCTTTATAACATCGGCATGCATACCGGCACGTGGTGGGTCTGTGATGATGACATCTGGTCTGCCATGCGAAGCAATAAACTCATCTGTAAGAATATCCTTCATATCGCCAGCAAAGAATAGGGTGTTGTCAAGATTATTGAAAGAGGCATTTATCTTAGCATCCTCAATTGCTTCTGGAACATACTCTATACCAATAACTTGCTTGCATTTGCCTGCCACAAAGTTTGCTATTGTGCCTGTACCTGTGTAGAGGTCATAAACAAGCTCATCATTGTTAAGATTTGCAAACTCACGTACAACACTATACAAGCGGTATGCTTGCAGACTGTTAGTTTGGTAGAATGATTTAGGTCCAATCTTGAACCTAAGGTTCTCCATAGTTTCAATAATATGGTCTTTGCCCTTGAAAACCTTAATGTCTTGGTCAAACAGGGTATCGTTGGCTTTACCGTTAATTACATAGAGCAGGGAAGTTATTTGAGGAAACTTATCTGCCAAGAATTGGAGCAAAGGCTCTATTTTGTCTGATTTTTCATAAAATGCCACTATAACCATAACCTCTGCCGTGGTGGCTGAAATGCGTACAATAAGGTTACGCATTAGTCCGTTTTGGTTACGTAAGTCAAAGTAAGGCAGATTGTTATCTTGGCAATACTTATGTACCGCATTCCTGATTTCATCCGATAAGGAATCCTGAAGGTAGCAATTCTCTATGTGCAGAACCTTGTCAAACATACCCGGAATATGGAATCCCAAGGCATTGTGTGGCTTTTCCTCATCGGGTAGGTTCATCTGCTCAAATGTAAGCCATGCTTTGTTGGAGAATGTGTATTCCAACTTGTTGCGGTAGCGTTCTGTGTTTTCGGAGCCAAGAGTCTCGGTAACTTCAGGCAACTCCAAATGACCTATACGGGTAAGATTATCAATTACTTGCTGACGTTTGTAGGCAATTTGCTCTGAGTAGGGAAGTTGTTGCCATTTGCAGCCTCCGCATACACCAAAATGGGAGCAGAACGGCTCACATCTTTTTTCAGAATACTTTTTAAAAGCAACAGCCCGTCCCTCTGCATAGTTCTTTTTCTTTTTTGTGAGTTGGATATCAACTACATCGCCAGGAACTACGTATGGTACAAAAACAACCATATCACCAACGCGTGCCAAGGCTTTTCCTTCTGCCGCTACGTCAGTGATAAGAATGTTCTCAAGTATGGGATAGGGCTTTTTCATAAAAAAGTTAAGGAGTAAAGGAGTTCGGTCGCCACTTCGTGGCTAAGTTAAGGAGTAAACTTCTAAACTCCTGAACTCCTAAACTCCTAAACTTTCAATATTTAGTGCGATTTGATTAAGTAACTCTCAGAAATACTCTCGTTTTGGTTGCATTTTACAATGCTGTCTGCAAGAAGGCCAGCGGCACTGATAACCTTTATTTTATCGCTCTGCTTGCGTAGAGGAATAGAATCTGTAAAGAAGATTTCTGTAAGTTTAGAGTTGTTGATACGCTCTGTAGCTGGGTCAGAAAGCACTGCGTGAGGAGCGAATGCACGTACAGACAATGCACCGTTCTCTATAAACAGGTCTGCCGCCTTGGTAATGGTACCGGCTGTATCAACCATATCGTCAAGAATAATTACATTCTTGCCTTCTACATCACCAATAACCTTCATCTCTGAAACCACATTGGCTTTAGCACGTTGCTTGTGGCAAAGTACAAGGTCTGTACCCAAGTATTTTGCATAACTTGCAGCACGTTTTGAGCCACCTACATCGGGTGATGCCATAACCATATTCTCTAATTTCATAGATTGAATGTATGGCAGGAATATAGATGAAGAGTATAGGTGGTCAACAGGAACATCAAAGAAACCTTGAATCTGGTCTGCATGTAAGTCCATAGTGATTACACGGTCTATGCCGGCAACACTAAGAAGGTCTGCAATAAGTTTTGCACCTATAGATACACGTGGTTTGTCTTTACGGTCTTGACGAGCCCAACCGAAGTAGGGGATAACCGGAACAATTCTTCTTGCTGACGCACGCTTTGCCGCATCAATCATAAGAAGCAGCTCAAGCAGGTTGTCTGCATTAGGGAATGTGGATTGTATAAGATAGACCTCACAACCACGTATGGATTCCTCATACGATACCACAAACTCGCCATCGGCAAAATATTGGATATTCATTTCACCAAGAGGGCAACCTATGTGTTTGCAGATTTGCTCTGCCATGTAACGGGACTTTGTCCCTGAAAATACTTTAAAAGGAGCGTTCTGTGACATTATAGTTGAAAGTTGAAAGTTGAAAGTTAAAAGTTTAATCTTAATAAGCGAAAAGTGGGTAGTTCTTCATAGTTGCGTTAACACGAGCACGTACTTTTGCAATAACAGCCTCATCTTCAGGGGCATTGAGAACCTCTTCAATCATCTCGGCAATTTCTACCATAAGGTCTTCTTTTGCACCACGAGTTGTTATTGCAGGTGTTCCAAGACGGATACCCGATGTTTGGAAAGCGGAACGGCTGTCAAACGGAACCATATTCTTGTTTACGGTAATGTCTGCGGCAACAAGAGCCTTCTCAGCAACCTTACCTGTAAGTTCAGGATATTTAGTACGCAAATCTACAAGCATAGAGTGGTTGTCTGTACCGCCTGAAATAATCTTGAATCCACGTTTGATTAACTCCTCTGCAAGTTTGGCTGCATTTTTCTTAACCTGTTTCTGATACTCTTTATATTCTGGTTGCAAGCACTCTCCAAATGCAACAGCTTTAGCGGCAATTACGTGTTCAAGAGGACCGCCTTGAATGCCAGGGAATACGGCAGAATCAAGGCAAGCTGACATCATCTTAACTTCACCCTTAGGAGTCTTAACGCCCTTAGGATTAGGGAAATCTGTACGCATCATAATTACACCGCCACGTGGTCCACGTAGTGTCTTATGAGTTGTAGATGTTACAATGTGAGCATAATCAAGAGGGTTGTTCAGCAGACCTGCTGCAATAAGACCTGCAGGGTGAGCCATATCCACCATAAGAATAGCACCAACCTTGTCTGCAATCTCACGCATACGCTTGTAATCCCACTCACGAGAGTAAGCGGAACCACCACCTATAATCATCTTTGGTTTTTCACGCAATGCTATCTCTTCCATTTGGTCATAATCAACACGTCCTGTAGCCTCATTAAGGTTATACTCACAAGGAGTGTATATCAAACCCGATGTATTAACCAACGAGCCGTGAGAAAGGTGTCCGCCATGAGCAAGATTAAGACCCATAAACTTATCGCCTGGATTAAGGACTGCAAGAAATACAGCGGCGTTAGCCTGTGCACCTGAATGTGGCTGAACATTAGCCCAAGTAGCACCAAAAATCTCTTTAAGACGGTCAATGGCAAGTTGCTCACTCTCATCAACCACTTGGCAACCACCATAATAACGGTGTCCAGGGTAGCCCTCTGCATACTTGTTTGTAAGACATGAACCCATAGCCTCCATAACTTGGTCGCTTACAAAGTTCTCTGATGCAATAAGTTCAATGCCCTTAAGCTGACGTTCTCTCTCACGGGCAATGATGTCAAAAATAGCGTTATCGCGTTTCATAATTAAAAGTATTTATAAATTATTTATTAGATTTTCAAGTTCTGTCTCTGTACCCACATATATGTCTCGTTTCTTGCTTCCGTTAGACGGTCCTACAATGCCAGCCGCCTCCATTTGGTCCATAAGTCTGCCTGCACGGTTGAATCCGATGCTGAATTTACGCTGAATCATACTTACAGACGCATCTTGGTTCAGGACAATCATTCTTGCCACCTCTGCAAAGAACGGGTCACGGTCTTTGGTCAAATCCACACCTTTTATATTAGTGTCTCCGCTATCTTCAGCCATTTCAACCTCAGGCAATGCAAAAACATCGGGGTAGCCCTTTTGGTCTGCTATAAAATTACAGATATCTTCAACCTCAGGAGTATCTACAAATGCACATTGAACACGCGTTATGTCACTGCCTTGCAGGAACAGCATATCACCTCTACCAATCAATTGGTTTGCACCCGATGCGTCCAAAATGGTACGTGAATCCACCATAGATGCAACCTTAAACGCCATACGGGCAGGGAAGTTAGCCTTAATAAGACCCGTTACAATGTTAGCGGACGGTCTCTGAGTGGCAATAACCATGTGAATACCTGCGGCACGTGCCACCGCTGCAATACGTGCAATAGGCACCTCTATCTCTTTGCCTGCGGTCATAATAAGGTCTCCGTACTCATCTATTATTACAACCATATAGGGTAGGTAGTGGTGTCCGTTTTCAGGATTCAGTTCACGCTTTACAAACTTGGCGTTATACTCCTTTATATTACGTACATGTGCTTTCTTAAGCAAATCATTACGTGTGTCCATCTCCTTACAAACAGATTGCAGAGTGCGGATAACTTTATCCACATCTGTAATAACTGCATCATCGTTTTCAGGTAATTTTGCAAGGAAATGCTTGTCAATATCGCTATATATGCTGAACTCGGTCTTTTTAGGGTCAACAAGTACAATCTTCAACTGCGAAGGGTGCTTTTTATACAATAAAGATGTGATAATCGCATTGAGTCCTACGGATTTTCCTTGACCTGTAGCACCAGCCACAAGCAAGTGCGGCAACTTACACAAATCCACCATAAATACCTCATCTGTAATGGTCTTTCCAAGGGCTACAGGAAGGTCGTATGTGGTCTCTTGGAATTTCTTTGAAGCCAATACAGACTGCATTGACACCGTTTGGGATTTCTTGTTAGGCACCTCAATTCCTATAGTGCCTTTGCCTGGCATCGGGGCAATAATACGGATACCCTTAGCGGCAATACTCATAGCAATATCGTCACCAAGGTTACGTATCTTATTAATACGGGTACCCTCCACAGGAACTATCTCATATAGTGTTATGGTAGGTCCTATAGTGGCTTGAATATCCTTTACAAACACATTGTAACTCTTTAGGGTGGAGATAATCTTCTCCTTATTCTGCTGTTGTTCCACCTCATCAATAGATACAATCTGTCCGTAATCCTTTAGCAAGTCATACGTAGGCAGCTTATAATTAGGCAGTTCCAATGTAGGGTCATACTCTCCGTATTTCTCCACCAAAGATAAATCTGTATTTTGTTCTACAGCCTCAGATTCTTCATTTTTGGCTACGGTAGCGGCAAAACCTACAGAATCTGTATCTGTAACAGTATCAGTATCTTCCAAATCAGGATTACGTGGTCCGTCTGTAGTCTCTATTATAGCGGTGTTTTCCTCAACGTGAGAGTCTTCAACAGGAACATTCTCGAGAGGAGAAACCTCAACAGGAGTATCATCGATAGGAGAGTCTTCAACAGGGTTTTCCTCCTCCGGTATATCAGTAATCTTAAAGTCTGAGTCTTGAATTTCATCGCCTATGCCATCGGCAGGTTCTTCCTGCATTCCTTCTTGCCCAAAATCTTCATATTTGTTTGATTCCCAATTCTTTACATTTAGCCATGATTGAACTTTAGGAACAAACGATGCAAATGTTATGGCACAATATATAATTATTGTAAGTGCCAATGTCAGTGATAACCCGATGGGGCCTATCAGCAGGCTTATGTAGTCTGCCGCAATTACTCCATGCAAGCCTCCAGGACGGATAAAATCAAGCACCAGTCCATTAGGAATTACAGCACCTAAAAGTACTGATGTCCAAATCATTAAGAAGAAACAATTTATGAAATGGCGTAAAACGGAATACTTGGTATCTGGGTTACACAAGCGGTGTCCGGCTATAAGCAGGAATATAGGAACAAGTATGGATGGAATACCAAACCAGTTGTTTATCATTATGTTGGCAATGTTTGCCCCTGTGCTGCTGCAGAAATTGGAGAATTTTTTAGGCTCGTCTTGCAATTCACTTACGCCTTTAGTAAGCAGGTTATAATCTTCTCTGCCACTGAATATGAATGAGATTTCAGAAAGCAGTACAAAAATACCTACGGCAAACAACGTGACGCCAATGATAAACTTCACAGTATCATTGGAGAAGAAAGCCTTAATCTTTTGGAAAAATCCAAGAGAAGAAGCCTCTTCTGTCTGTTTTTCAGCGTGTTTTGAGGGCTTTGCCATAGTGCTACAACGTGCTTTTCTGAATTCTTGCACAAAGTTAATAATTTTTTCTGCTTGCAAAGGTTTTGTTGCAGTTAATTTTATTAACAAAATAGAACAAATTTTATATTAACCCAAATTTAGGCGTCCGCACCCCCGCGGACGTACAGGGGGAGGGACCCATATTGGTCACAGACCTATATGGGAGGGGCTGAAACCCTTTACAAAAGGGTTGAAGTCCTAAATTGGGTTAATATAAAATTGTTTAATGTAGTTAATAGTAAAACAAAAATTTATTACCTTTGCAATGTGTTATTGGAAGAAATAAAATATTCAAGGTATTTCTTGGTGGTCACAGATGGCATTTACTTCCCAGCCAAGGCAATGAAAGCGGCAGTGCAGTTTGCACGAGGCTTTCAGAAGGGGTTGTGTCTGCTTGCACTTACCGACAAAGTCTCTGACACCTTTGCCGCAAAAGAGAGCGATTGGGAGCAGGCTAACGCCGATGTGCAGTTCCAATACTATATTTCAGACGGCACACTTGAAGAGGTATGCCTTATGAGTGAGCGTACAGAAACCCCTATAATGTTTTTTGAAACAGGACATCGGGATAAGTTTTCAGACCCGATGACAGTGTTTAAAGGGCTTAGAGACCTTAGAATACCGTTTGTGATAGTTAAGATGGACGCAGACGTAACCGATTTCTCTAAAGTGATAGTTCCTGTGTGCTATCTTGTGGAAGAGAAGGAGAAAGCCCCATACACATCAAATATGGGCAGATTCTTAGGCTCTGAATTGCTGATACTTGAGGCAAATGACTACGGAAGTAAGACCCCTAAGAATGTGGAGGCAATAAAGACTCTATATGATAAGTTCAACCTTAAATATAAGGTGGAGAAAGGCAAGAAAGATAGCTTCAAGGTGGAGAAAGAGGCAGCCTACAAGGCATCAGAGATAGGTGCCGGTATGGTTGTTATTTCCACGTCAAGAGACTACGGACTTGACGATATATTCTTTGGTCCCAAGGAGTTACACGTACTGCGTGCCGCTACAACTCCTGTAATGTGCATCAACCCAAGAGGAGACCTGTACGTACTTTGTTGGTAATAAAATAAATTGTAACTTTGCACTTTAATTTTCAAATAACGTTATGGCTACAAAACCGTCAATTCCAAAAGGTACTCGTGATTTTCTGCCAAGCGAGATGGCACGCAGAAACTACATCTTTGATACAATAAAGAGTGTGTATTCACTATACGGATTCCAGCAGATAGAGACTCCTGCAATGGAAAACCTCTCAACCCTTATGGGAAAATATGGAGAAGAGGGAGATAAACTCTTATTTAAAATACTTAATTCAGGAGATTACTTAGGCTCTCTCACCGATGAGGAGTTGCTTTCTAAAAACAGTGTAAAACTAACATCTAAGCTATCAGAAAAGGGATTACGCTATGACCTTACAGTTCCTTTTGCCCGTTTTGTGGTGCAATACAGAGACCAGATAAAATTCCCTTTCCGCAGATTTCAAATCCAGCCTGTATGGCGTGCAGACCGTCCACAGAAGGGTAGATATCGTGAATTTTACCAGTGCGATGCCGACATCGTAGGCTCAGATTCACTCCTTAACGAGCTTGAATTAGTGCAGATTATAGATGAGGTGTTTGCAAGATTCGGTATGCGTGTGGCAATAAAGCTGAACAACCGTAAAATCCTTGCAGGTATAGCAGAAACGGTGGGTGCAGAGGATAAGATAGTGGATATTACCGTTGCCATAGATAAACTTGACAAGATAGGTATTGATAACGTGAATGCTGAATTACTTGAAAAAGGTTTAAGCCCCGATGCTGTAGCCAAACTTCAACCTATACTTTTAATGCAAGGTTCTAATACTGATAAAATCAATGAGTTGTCTAATATACTAAAAGGCTCAGAAATAGGAATGAAAGGTGTATCTGAGATGCAGACACTGTTCTCTATGATAGATAAGGCAGGTATCCGTTGCACAGTGGATGCAGACCTTACACTTGCACGTGGACTGAACTACTATACAGGCACTATAATAGAGGTCAAAGCCCTTGATTTTGAGATAGGCAGCATTACAGGTGGCGGTAGATACGATAACCTTACAGGTGTGTTTGGTGTAGATGGGCTGTCAGGCGTGGGCATATCATTTGGAGCAGACAGAATCTACGATGTTCTTAACGGGCTTAATCTTTATCCGGAATCCCTTGCATGCCAGACCAAGGTTATATTCCTTAATTTGGGAGAAAAAGAGGTGGAGTTTGTTTTACCTATAGTAAAACGCCTACGTCAGGCAGGTGTAGCCACAGAGTTGTACGCCGATGCGGCAAAATTCAAGAAACAGATAGGTTATGCCGGTGACCGTCAGATACCGTTTGTAGCCATTGTAGGGGAGAGCGAACTGCAAAATGGTGTAATAGCCCTAAAAGATATGACTACAGGCACACAAACCAACCTTACTCCGGAAGAACTTATAGAGAAGTTCACAATAAAATAAAAGTTTAGGAGTTTTTTATGTATGATGTATGATGTATGATGTCGCATCACCGCATCACCAAATCACCGAATCACCATCAAACGACTATTATTCATATTGCTTTTAACTTGTGCATTTGCATCTGTTGCATCTGCTCAGTATGACCGTAATATAGTTCAGCGTCTTACCAAGGTGGATTATAACCGTTGGCATTTTGGCTTTATATTGGGTCTGGGATTCAACGATTTTCGTGTGGAGCCAAATGGCTATGTAGATGAGAACGAAAACACTTGGTATGCCGCATCGGGTGGGCTTCAGCCAGCGTTTTTGGTTGGTATGATAGTAGATTTAAGATTGTGTAACCATCTGAATCTCAGGTTTACTCCATATCTTGGGTTAGGTAAACGCTCTTTCCAATACTCTGCCTTTAACTCAGCTGGTGAGGTTGTTGATAGAAAAAACACCTCTGTAAACGGTGTTACAATGGATATTCCGTTCTATCTTAAATTCAGTGCCAAGCGTTACGGTAATTTCCGTCCGTACCTTATAGCAGGTGGTGGACCTATGTTTAATATGAATCTGGACCCCGATGTACCCATTCTGCTAAAATCATTTGATGTCCAGATAGCATTTGGTATAGGCTTTGACATATACCTGCAATACTTCAAACTATGCCCTGAAATCAAGTTCGGCTTTGGGCTTCTTGATGAACTTAACCGCAACCACCCGGAGATGGAGGGTACCGCAGACTTCATCTGCACCCAATCCGTCAAACGCCTCACCGCCCGCATGCTGTCAATTACATTTAACTTTGAATGATTGTGCAAGCGAGAGCAGAAGTCACAAGCGAGGCATAAGCACATACTTTAAGCGTAAAGCAAACGAAAGTCTACTTACGTTTGCTTTATGCGAAAAGGATGGGATTAAAGTAGGCTTAGCCTACGGCTTATGCCGAGCGTAGCTCAATCATCACGAGTACCGTCAGGTACGAGTAATGATTATGCCGAGCGTAGCTCAATCTTCACGAACACCGCAAGGTGTGAGTAGTATACCTATTTTTTTATTTAGTTTTGTGCAAATAGTTTGAAATGTGTGTTTTCATTGCACTAGGACACAAAATTAGTGCCATAAACAGACTACCAAACATTTTTATGTATTTCTTTTCGTGTCTGTATGCAAAGAACAAAGAAATCCATATCCATCGTGTATCTCTAAATTCTTTTGCTATATCCGAGTATTCTGCAGGTAAAATATCTGCAACAGCATTACAAATCTGTCTGCTTGCTTTGGCTCTGCCAACTCTATCACATGTGTGTGTAACAGAGGTTGGATTTATTCTATATGCGGCAGTAACTTCATCTAAATAATAAAAATTTCCATAAGAAAGTAGAATAATCCATAATGTCCAGTCTGACAAATATTTATTTCTTGTATGACTTAATTTTTGCAGAATCTCATTTTTAGGATTATTTCTAAACATCACAGTTGCTGTTGGATAAGAATGTTGTGGTGGCGTTAAAAAATCTCTCAAATCATATTTTCCTTCAACATTGTTTTGCACAACATTTTCTTGCATAGATTTTATGAGATCCCCATTAAAACTGACAACAGAAGAATTGGTAACTACACCCATCAGTGAATTATCACAATCCAAGATGTCAACTTGTTTTTGTAGTTTACTCATATCTGTCCAATAATCATCGCCTTCACATACTGCAACATATTGTCCATTTGTTCTTGGAAATTGAATGTCACCCCATATTTTTATACCTTGAGAATATTGGTTTTCTTTTTGATAAATTACTTTAAATAACTCTGGATACTTCTCTTCGTATTCCTTGATTATTTTTGCAGAATTATCAGTAGACGCATCATCATTCACTAAAATTTCATATTTGAAATTCACTTTTTGGTTAACAAATCCTTCAAAACAATCTCGTAAATAAGGTTCGTGATTATATACATCACAAACGATGCTAACTTTAATATCTTTTGTAGTCATAATTTTGTGTTTTTTATAAAATCGATTCTTCCCAATGTTTTGTTATATATAGTTCGTTAATATGTATTTGCGGTTCAATAATCTGACCGGAAAGTGCATTGAAATGATTGCGTACCATATCATAGCCAGCAATTTTACTATATGCTATTCCTGCAGAAAATCTAGGATTAACATCAATAAGATAATAATTTCCATTACTTGCACTGATAAATTCCATATTAATAGCACTATTAATGTTTAGAACATTACCAATGTGAGATGATAATTGAACTAGTTTGTCATCTTTAAAAACACGAACAGTCATACCTGCACCATTTTTTGTACGCAGTAATTCTTCTCTAGCTATTGACACATCGATATTATATTTACTGGAACGCACATAATCCACAGTAACTATAGAACCTTCTATTTGTTCCTGTATAATGTATGAATTTGGATTTTCTACTGCTTTGATATCTTTAAAAAAAGCATTCTTGATTAAACCTTCACTACTCCTACCATTGTATGTTTTTGCAACACATGGGAAAGTTGTGAATAATGTTGAATCGTTCAAAAAATCAATAAGTCTAATGGTTTTGATAGAGGGCACTGAATCATCGTTTTTAAATTGCTCATATAATTTATATTTGTCTCTGGCGATGTTAAGTACATTAGCATCAGGCATCGCTAATAATATGTTATTTTTAAAAGCCTCACGATGTGTGTTGATAATATCTATCTCTAAATCTGTGAGAGGAAGTATCGTGTCTAAATTATAATCATCACAACATTGTGTTAAAAATTTTATGTATTCATCTTGTTGGGTTGCTAACGGTGCTTGCCTGAAAGCGTCACATAATCTTGTTTCAAAGTGCCATTTTCCTGGATATATATCTGTTCCTAAAACAAAATGACCATAAGAGCGTAATGATTTTATTACGTATGGGGCAGACATAGAACCGATGGCTGTAACTAAAATTCTCATAGTTTTATACTTTTAAGGACCATATTAATATCATTATCTGTTAGGTTTTGATGCATTGGCAAACAAATAACTGAATTTGCAAAATTATTTGCTATGGGTAGATTTCCAATAGAAGAAGATTCGTATGTATTGTATTGATTTAAAGAACTGATTAACGGATAAAAATATCTGCGACCGAGTATGCCTTGTTCTTTCATCTTATAGTATAGTTCATCTCTAGTTATTCCAAACTTTTCAGCATCGATAAAAATTGGAAAATAAGAATAGTTCATTTTTATTGAATCATTTTTTAAAGATTCAACAATAGGTTGATATAATTTTACACCTTTTGTGTTTGATAGTGCATTAACATATTGTTCGGCGACATGTTTCCTATTAGCAATGGCTTCATCAACATATTTTAAATTTAATAATCCGTATGCGGCTCTTACTTCATCCATTTTACTGTTGATACCAGGAGCAACAATAGTTATTTCATCTTCAAAACCAAAGTTTTTAAGGTAATCTATTTTTTGTTTCATTTCAGCAGAGTGACATACTAATGCACCTCCTTCTATTGTGTTGTATGTTTTTGTAGCATGGAACGATAGAGTAGAAATATTGCCGGCATTTAAAATACTTTGTCCATTAACTTTTACGCCAAAGGCGTGTGCTGCATCATATATTACTTTTAATTTGTGCTTTTCAGCGATTTTTTGAATGGCATTTGTATCACACGGACACCCATAAACATGAACAGGCATTATTGCCGATGTTTTAGAGGTTATGGCGGCTTCAATTTTTGTGGGATCTATGTTACCAGTAATTGGGTCGATGTCAACAAATACTGGCTTTAATCCATTCCACCAAATAGCATGTGTAGTAGCAACAAAAGAGTAGGGAGTTGTTATTACCTCTCCAGTGATATTAAGAGCTTGTAATGCGGTTATAAGTGGAAGCGTTCCGTTGGTAAATACTGAGATGTATTCCACTCCTAAATATTTGGCTAATTCTTGTTCTAGTTTTTGGTGGAACTGTCCATTGTTTGTTATCCATTTATTATTCCATATTTCCTTTAAATACGGAACAAATTCCTCTATTGGTGGCAATAAAGGGGATGTAACGGTAATTGTAGGTGTTTTTTCTTTCATATCAGTTCTTGGTTGAATATGATATGACATAAAAAAACGTGGACCAACTTTGTTGCTGTTCCACGTTACAAGGCCTTCGCATTGCCCTCATTGTCAGAACGAGCAACACAGAAGTCCACGCTGTATGTAAAATACTGCAATTGCAATATCTATTACACACCCACAGGACATCTACTGCTGCTATGTTTTTGACAATGAAAAAGAATTTGCGAAGTTCTGTAACGTCAAAACAAAGCGTCAATAAACGCTAATTTATGTCATCGGGATTTCTCCCATCGTTGCCCACCCATAATATCTCTTTTCAGAGCCACAGCGTGGACATCGGGTACAAAGTTAAAGAATTTTTCTTTTATGCAAAATCTGAATTACAGAAATTTTTAGAAATAATATAAAAAATATTTGCAAAAATCAACTTATATGTTTATTTTTGCATAAAATTTAGATAAAATATGAGACAGAATTTATTGCTGGAATTGCTTGAGGATGGAGAAAATGTAAGTTTGTATTCTCCACGTTTTGAAGGTGAAATATATACTGAATTTGAAAAATTTATACTTGAATATAAAGACAAAGATGAGTTTTCAACAGATTTGGGTGTTATATTTGCTAGAATAAATGTAATTAAGGAAAAATTTGCTGAAGACAGGTACTTTAGGTATGAGGGTACAACAAAAGACAGAGTACGTGCATTGCCAGCAAAATATATAGATTCATCAAAACTTAGGGTTTATTGCATCGTTGTAAGCAAGAAAGTTGTGGTTTTAGGAAATGGCGGAATTAAAAATTCTGAAACTTATAATGAGGATGCTTATTTGAATAGTTGCGTTGAGACGTTGCAAAAAATTGATTTTGAAATTAAAGTAAGAGAGAATAAGAAATTGATAGTTGTTAAAGGTAGTCATCTTGAAGGAGATTTATCTTTTTATATAAAATAGTACCATTATGAAAAAGAACCGTTTAATGGAGGAATGCCGCAATAGGTTTGTGACACCTGACATTCAAAAGCAAGTGGATTTATGTGTTGGCATAGCAAATAGAGTATATTATTTGTTAGAGCAGAAAAATATGAGTCAGAAGGAACTTGCACAAAAACTTGGTAAAACAGAAACGGAAGTTAGCCGTTGGCTTAGTGGTACACACAATTTAACCGTTGCAACCATAGCCAAACTTGCTATTGCCTTAGATGATGATATTATCAAGCCAACATGCGATAGTTATTCTTATAAATCACCTGACACCGCTATTTTGGCAGCAGCGGAAGATGCGGTTAAATATTCTCATAAGTAGTTTATACCAAAAAGTATATTTTATTGTACTTTTGTTGTTGTTTTGAATGAAATTTGCTATCTTTGCGGTCAAAAGTATAATATATTGTACAATGAACATTGCAGACATAATGAAACAACGTAGGCAAGAACTCAAAATCTCACAGTCAGATTTAGCGGAGATGGCATGTGTGGGCATTGCTACGATTAAAGATATAGAGCGTGGTGCAGGAAATCCGTCTTTAAAAATGATGGAAAAGATTGCTGATGTATTGGGTATGGAAATAGATATACATATCAAAAAAAATAGCTAATGAGACAGCTTTACGTATATAAAAATGATGTTTTGGCTGGAATTTTAACAGAAGTTTCAACCGATATGTATAAATTCAAGTATGATGCCACATATCTGTTAACCTCTTTGCCCGCCATATCGGTAGCATTTCCTAAAAAAGAAGGTGAGTATATTGAAAAATCATTATTCCCATTATTTCAGAATATGCTTCCGGAGGGAGCAAACAGAAGGGCGGTATGCAGATTGAATAAGATAGATGAAAATGATATGTTTGGTTTACTTATGTCATTTGCAAACAAAGATGTAATAGGGGATATCACATTTAAAATTTAAACTATGGTAATAATAGAGAAATGTCCGTCATTGTTGGTATCGGGGTATAAAAAATATAGCCCTAAGGCATTGCGTACACTTTTTTATGGTAAAAATGTTTCTCCTTTGCTTGATTTTAGTTTGGATGAGGATTCATTAAACGTTGATGAGGCTCAGCAAAATATGAAGAACATATCTATATCTGGTGCTCAAGAAAAATTGTCAGCTGTAATAGATGGTGGTAAGATTAGGTTGTCTTATGATGGAGAGCAGGGTACACATATTCTTAAACCCGCTCCAGTGGATATTATTTCGGAAAGAAAGCAAATTCCAATGAATGAGCATCTTACTATGCAGATAGCAAATCAGGTGTATGGTATTGATACTGCTGCAAACGGATTGTGTTTTGATGTTGGCGGACATCCTGTGTATATTACAAAGCGTTTTGATATAGCGCCCGATGG
This sequence comes from Paludibacteraceae bacterium, assembly GCA_024399495.1. Taxonomy (GTDB): domain Bacteria; phylum Bacteroidota; class Bacteroidia; order Bacteroidales; family Paludibacteraceae; genus Enterocola. The sequence goes on along the minus strand of JAKSNY010000003.1, from coordinate 113,319 downwards.
AACTAAATATCATCAAGAGGATTTTTGTTCATTGATAGGAAAAACAGAAAGCAATGGAGGTAGTGAGTTTAAGTATGACGGTTCTTATTTAGATATAGCCAATGCTATACGTAAATATGTGCCGGCGTGGCAGATTGCTATGGAACATTTTTTTAAGTTGGTTGTTTTCAATTACATATATGCTAACGGCGATGCACATCTTAAAAACTTTTCTGTGTTGGATAACGGGAATGAGATGAAGTTGGCTCCTGCGTATGACCTTATAAACACTATGGTACATATAAACGGAACAGATTTTGGTTTGAAATTCGGATTTTCTGAAACTTTTGATAAAAGTGATACTTACCACAGAACGGGACATCCTTGCAAAGAAGATTTTTATAATTTTGGTCTCTCTATCGGGATAGTGGAGGCTCGTGTAAATAAAATAATCTCACAATTTACTGTTATGCCATCTTTAACCTTGAATCTAATAGAAAATTCATTCTTTTTTAATGATAGTACTAAACGTAACTATAAACGTATTATAACAGAACGGATTGCAAGATTTAATAGAAATTAATGATTTGTTTTATGCAAAACACTTGGGAACATCCAATATTTAAGACCGTCTCTGCCTGTGCTGACAGCGTAGGGGTGGAGTGTTATGTGATTGGGGGTTATGTAAGGGATTATTTTCTTAAACGTCCTAACAACGATATAGACATAGTGGTTATTGGCAGCGGAATAGAGATAGCGGAGAAAGTGCAGGAGGCATTGGGTAAACATGCGTATCTAAGCGTGTTTAAGAACTTTGGAACCGCACAGATAAAGTATAAGGATATAGAGTTGGAGTTTGTGGGGGCAAGAAAAGAATCGTATCATAGAGAGAGCCGCAAGCCTATAGTGGAGGACGGCACACTTGAAGATGACCAGAACCGCCGTGACTTTACAATAAACGCTATGGCAATATGCCTTAACAGCAATAATTACGGTAAAATTTTAGACCCGTTTAACGGTCAAAAAGATTTGGAGCAGAAAATTATCCGTACACCGTTAAATCCCGATATTACCTTTAGCGACGACCCTCTCCGTATGATGCGATGCATACGCTTCGCAACTCAGTTGGAGTTCTATATTGAGCAAGATACTTACGATGCCATTGCACGCAACGCAGAGAGGCTTGACATTATATCAAAGGAGCGTATTGTGCAGGAGTTGGACAAGATTATGATGAGTCCACGTCCATCTACAGGGCTTATTATGCTTGACGATACAGGCTTGATGCAACGTTTTCTGCCTGAAATCAGTAATATGAAAGGCATTGAGACCATAGCGGGTAGAGGTCACAAGGATATTTTTTACCATACACTACAAGTGGTTGATAATGTTGCATTTGCAGGTGGCTCACTTGACCTTAGGTATGCAGCCTTATTCCACGATGTAGGCAAAATATCAACCAAACGTTTTGACAGCCGTGTAGGGTGGACTTTCCATAACCATAACTATGTGGGAATGAAAATGATACCAGGTATATTCAAACGCATTAAATTTCCTCTTAATGAGCGTATGAAATATATTCAGAAGATGGTGGAACTGCACATGAGACCTATAGCCTTGGTAGAAGATGAGGTTACTGACAGTGCAGTACGCCGTTTGCTGTTTGAGGCAGGAGATGATGTTGATGACCTTATGACACTATGCCACGCCGATATAACATCACGTAATGAGGCTAAGGTAAAACGCTATATTGAGAATCTGGAACTTGTAAAGCAAAAGATGAAGGATATTGAGGAGAAGGACCATATACGTAACTTCCAACCGCCTATATCGGGTGATGAGATAATGAAAACCTTTAATTTGCCGCCTTGCAGCATAGTCGGTGAAATCAAATCAGCCATAAAGGATGCCATACTTGACGGCACCATTGAGAATGAATATGAGGCAGCCAAAGCCTTAATGTTCAAACTTGCTGCGGAAAAAGGTCTGAAATAACGAAATTTTTTATTAACTTTGCCCCCTTAATGCAGAAACTGGGAGTAATATTGTTTTTATGCTTTCTGTTGACATCGTGTAATGGCGGTCAGCAAGAGGAAAATGGTGCTGAAACACTCTATGCAGAGGCTGAAAAGTGTTTTGCCGATGGTAATTATAACCGCAGTAAAATACTGATAGACAGCATACATACAGAGTATAGGCTAAAGGTTGACGTGCGTAAGCGTGCCGATAGTCTTATGAAACAGATAAAGGCGGTTGAAGATGAGCGTACAAGAGCCTATTTTGATAGTCTAAGACCATACAAGGAGGCTGAATTTGAATCTCTTGTAAAGAATTTCAGAATTACGTCAGACACAGCATACCATAACTATACCAAATATACGCATAAGAACCAGTGTGCAGGTGCTCCAAGAATATCTCTTATAGCAGAGGTTAAGGATAATGGTGAATTGAGTATTATCAGCGTGTATTCAGGGCGTAAGCTTAATCATAAACAGGTTAAAGTAACTAATAAAGAAAACCTTTTTGTAGAAACAGCGTCTATAGATTTGGACAGTCCGTATAATAACCGTTTTGAAGATTATGGCACTCAATGGGAGTATGTTACATTCCTTGATTACAATATGGGCGATTTGCCGTCTTTTATAGCGGAAAATGCTGATAATCAGCTAAAAGTTACTCTGATTGCTGATTCCATTGAGACTAAGAAAGGCAAGAAGGCGAATACTTATACTTATTTTCTGGACCCGCTGGACCGCATTGCAATCAAAGAGGCGGTGGAATTGTCTGGGGTGTTGAAGGAGTTGAGGAGTATAGGAGTACAGTAATAAATGTATGATGTATGATGTATGATGTATTCGATTCACCGATTCACCAATTCACCAAATATAATAATTATGAAACTCAAAGCATTAGCATTAGTGGCTGTAAGCATGATGGTACTCCCCATCGTGGCACAGGAACATCTTAGTACACAAGATTTTAAGAATAAGATTTGGGATTACACAAAGAACTCCCAAGCCTTGGTAATGAAATCAAAAGTACCTGTAATCCTTGATTTTTACGCAGATTGGTGCCGTCCGTGTAAGATGCTTGCACCTGAACTTATACAGTTGCAGAAAGACTATAAGGGTAAAGTGCTTATCTATAAAATAAACATAGAGCAGGAGGAGGAATTGGCACGTATATTCGGAGTACAGTCCATTCCAACGCTATATTTTATTAAACCCGATGGAAAATACACAGCCACAATGGGTTACCGCACACAAGATGAACTAAAACAAGTGATAGATTCTTTTTTCTTTAACAATAACATTAAACATTGATGGATAAACACACACTAATCGGATTCCTATTGATAATAGGCATAATGGTAGGCTTCTCCTACCTTAATCGCCCGTCTGAGGAGGAGTTGGAGCGTCAACGTCAGATTCAGGATTCAATACGTACAGAACAGGCGGCACAGCAGGCATTGGCAGAGGCGGAATTGCAAGCAGCAGAGAGTCAGCAGATAAGCCAGCAGTCAGATAGCGTAAATCAAGAGTTGTTGGCAAACAAATTAGGTGATTTTGCACAATTTTCACAAGGAGAGAGCAAAGGTTTCACCCTTGAGAATGACCTTCTAAGGGTAACGGTATCAAATAAGGGTGGAGCAGTGCAAAGCGTTGAGGTTAAAGACTATACCACAAGCAGTGGCAAGCCTTTAATATTGTTTGACGGGACAGACTCAGAGCAGAATATGACCCTAATAACTACAAATAACAGGGTTATAGATACTAAAGACCTTTACTTTAAGGCATCATACCTTAATGACAGCACATTGGAGATGTCATTGCCAATGGCAGACGGAGCGTTGAGATTCACATATACACTACCTCAAGGCTCTTATATGCTTGGTTTCAAAATAAAGGCAGACAATATGTCACAATATCTTAGCCAACGTGAGAACGGACTTGATATGGAGTGGGATATGATGATACGTCAGCAGGAGCGTGGGCGTAAGTTTGAAAACCGCTATTCCGGGCTTTACTACAAGTTCTTGGAAGATGATGTTGAAAACCTTGAAACAGAGAAAGATGATAGCCAAAAATTAACCAATAAGGTTAAATGGATAGGGTTTAAGGACCAATTCTTCTCATCTATAATAATTGCAGACGGCGATGGCTATTTTACAAGCACTGATTTAGAGTCATCAATGCTTAGCGATATTGCAAGCGGAGACGGAAGTAAGTATCTTAAACATTGCAACAGCCGTATGGTAGTTAATTTTGACCCATCGGGTGCCGAAGATACTGAACTACAATACTTTTTTGGTCCAAACCAATATAAGATACTTAAAGGTATAGATGATGACAAAGAGGGTGTAGAAGAGTTACAATTAGTTGATATACTGCCACTTGGCTGGGGTATATTTGGGTGGGTGAACAAGTATCTTATTATACCTATCTTTAATTTCTTAGGCAGATTCCTTGTAAGTTACGGACTTATAATATTCCTGCTTACCCTTATAATTAAGATTATTCTGTTGCCGTTCACATTCAAGTCTTATATGTCAACAGCCAAGATGAGAGTGCTTAGGCCGCAGATAGAGGAAATCACGTCCAAAATCCCAGAGGATAAGGCTATGGAGCGTCAGCAAGCCACTATGGGTCTTTATCGTAGTGCAGGTGTTAGCCCGATGGGCGGGTGTCTGCCAATGTTACTACAGATGCCTATTCTGTTTGCCATGTTCACATTCTTCCCTGCATGTATAGAGTTACGTCAGCAAGGGTTCCTGTGGGCAGATGACCTATCCACTTACGATAGCATACTGAGTTGGGATACATACATACCTATCATATCATCCATCTACGGAAATCATGTATCACTGTTCTGTCTGCTTATGTGTATAACAAACATTGTATATACTCATATAACCATGAAAGACCAGCCTGGCAACAGCCAAATGCCTGCCATGAAATGGATGATGTACCTGATGCCCGTTATGTTCCTGTTCATATTCAACGATTATGCCGCAGGTCTTAGCTACTATTATCTTGTATCCTTGCTGATAACAATAGGGCAGACCTACCTCTTCCGTCTTTTTGTTGATGATAAGAAAGTACTTGCCAAACTGGAGGAGAACAAAAAGAAACCTAAAAAGAAATCGGGCTTTATGGAACGTTTGGAGAAAATGCAGAAGGCACAGATGGTACAACAACGTGAACTGGCTAAAAAACGTGCTAAACGTTGACATCGTGGCACGGTTTTTGCTAATACCATTATTTGTAAATAAATATCACCAACAGATATGAAAAACAAAGAGCAAAAAGAGGAAATTAAAGAACAAAACGTTGAGAAAGAAGAGATTAAAAGTGAGGCACAGCCAGAAGAACAGAAAGAGGAGACCGTAGAGTCTGTTTTAGAAAAATTGGCAGAATCAAAAAATCAATATGCCTATCTTTTGGCAGAGTTTGACAACTACAAAAAACGTACACTTAAAGAGAAATCTGATTTACTGAAATATGGTGGAGAGAATGTCATAAAGAACATTTTGCCCATTGTAGATGACTTTGAGCGTGCTGTAGATAACTTACCCGATGGCGATGACCCTATTAAAGAGGGTGTGTTGCTAATCTATAAGAAATTCACTACATTCCTTGAGCAGAACAATGTAAAGGTTATAGCCACAGAGAATGAGGAGTTCAACACAGATTTTCATGAGGCTGCCACTATGTTCCCTGCCGCTGACGAGAGTCAGAAAAACAAGATAATAGACTGTGTACAAAAAGGTTACACATACAATGACAAAGTCATTAGGTACGCAAAAGTTGTTGTTGCAAATTAAAGGGACAAGGAACAAGGGACAAGGATTCCTTTAACCTTGACTCCTGACCCTTGACCCTAAAAAACAAAGTTTTTTATGGAGAAACGAGATTATTACGAGGTGTTAGGCGTTGAGAAGAACGCCTCTGCCGATGACATAAAGAAAGCATACAGGAAACTTGCCATAAAATACCATCCAGACAAGAATCCTGGTGACAAGACAGCCGAAGAGAAATTTAAGGAGGCTGCCGAGGCATACGCAGTTCTGTCTGACCCTGAAAAACGTCAGCGTTATGACCAATTCGGTCATGCAGGCGTAAATGGAGCAGGTGGATTTGGCGGTGCCGGCGGATTCTCAATGGACGATATTTTCTCTCAGTTCGGCAGTGTATTCTCAGATTTATTTGGAAACGGAGGACGTGGCAGTTTTAGCGGCTTTAGCAGTTTTGGCGGTTTTGGTGGGGATTCAGGTCCTGCTGTACGTCGTGGCTCAGACCTTAGAATACGTGTAAAGGTGAACTTACAAGAGATTGCCAAAGGTTGTGAGAAGAAAATAAAGTTGAAACGTTATGTGACATGTCCCGATTGTGGCGGCAAAGGTGCAAAGTCAGACTCTGATTTGAAGACCTGTGAACGTTGCCATGGTACAGGTAGGATTACTAAGGTTGTAAACTCCATATTCGGTCCGATGCAGACACAAGGCGTTTGTCCCGATTGTGGCGGTATAGGAAAGATTATAACCAACAAGTGTCCTAAGTGTGGTGGCGAGGGTATAGTGGTATCAGAAGAGGTTATACCAATAAACATACCTGCAGGTGTTGCAGAGGGTATGAAATTTACATTGCGTGGCAAAGGCAATGCGGCACGCAGAGGTGGCGAATCTGGTGATTTATATATACTTATAGAAGAGGAGGAGGACAAGACATTCATACGTGATGAGCGTGATTTGATATATAACCTTTTGTTGCCTATGCCGACTGCCGTACTTGGCGGCGATGTAGAGATACCTACAGTTGACGGTAAGGTTAAAATAAAGATAGATCCAGGTACGCAGACAGGTAAGATATTAAGGCTCAGAGGTAAAGGTTTGCCGGATGTAAACAGATACGGTACAGGAGATTTGCTGGTGAATATAGCGGTATATGTACCGGAACACCTAAATAAGGAGGAACGTGAATTCTTTGAACGTATTAAGGATTCAGATTCCTTCAAACCATCAGAATCCACAAAACGAAACTATTTTAATTAAAAATTGAAAATTGAAAATTAACTTTCAACTTTCAACTTTCAACTATGAATATCGCAGTTCTCGCATCAGGTGGAGTTGACAGCTCTGTTGTTATACACCAATTGGTAGAATCGGGGTATAAGCCTACGCTATTCTACATACGCATAGGAATGGAAGATGAGAACGGCTATATGGGTTGCTCCGCAGAAGAGGATATAGAGATGGTTACCCTTATAGCAAAGCATTACGGGCTTGAATTAGAGGTTGTATCACTACAGGAAGAGTATTGGAATACAGTTGTTAAATATACGTTATATACTGTAAAAGAGGGACTTACCCCTAATCCTGATATAATGTGCAATAAACTTATAAAGTTTGGGGCATTCATAGATAAGTGGGGTAATGACTTTGATAAGATAGCCACAGGGCATTATGCCACAAATATATTTGAGAATGGTAAGGATTGGCTTGGTACAGCGGTTGACCCTGTAAAGGACCAGACAGATTTTCTTGCACAGATTTCATACTCACAACTTCAGAAGATTCTTTTCCCTCTTGGCCCGATGCCAAAATCACAAGTTCGTGAAATAGCCGCAAGAGCGGTACTGCCTAATGCAAAACGTAAAGACAGCCAAGGTATCTGCTTTCTTGGTAAAATAAACTATAATGACTTTATTAAGAAGTACTTAGGAGAGAAAGACGGGCTTATAATAGAGCAGGAGAGCGGCAAGATTCTTGGACACCATAATGGTTTTTGGTTTCATACAATAGGTCAGCGTAAAGGACTTGGACTTAGTGGAGGCCCTTGGTATGTAGTAGGGAAGAGTGCTGCAGAAAACATAGTTTATGTATCACAAGGCTACGATACAGAGAAACAGTACGGCACAAAAATACCTCTTGAGGGTATTCATTTTATAACAGAAAATCCTTGGGGTGAGATTCCGTCAGAAGGTGTGGATATTACATTTAAAATTCGCCACACCCCTGAGTTTACAAACGGTAAACTTACAAGATGTGGCGGTGGTTATTTGATTGACTCCGATAAACCAATCCAAGGCATTGCACCAGGGCAGTATGGAGTCATCTATTCCGCAGATAAACGGATTTGTTTGGGAAGCAGTGTGATTATCTTTTAGATATGATTTCCATTCCCGTCTTAATGGCTTCTTCATTTTGTGGAAGCAGATTCCAGTGACGCTCCGGCAATGATTTCTTAAGACCAAGCATTACATGCTCTATATCTACAATAGGGCAAAGTTTTAGGAAACCGCCTAAAATAAACATATTAAATGATTTGGCGGCATTGAGTTCAAGAGCCTTATCCATTGCGGCAGTACTGTAAACCTCAATATCTGTACGTGTAGGAGCCTTTGTTATTCCGTATGGGTCGTAAATAAGTCTGCCACCAGGCTTAACCTTAGACTCAAACTTGTCAAGAGACTGTTGGTTAAGAATTATAGCAGTGTTATATGTGTTAAGAATAGGTGATGAAATCTTGTCATCACTTATAATTACTGTAACATTTGCAGTGCCGCCACGTTGTTCCGGTCCGTATGCAGGCAGCCAACTTACTTCCTTGCCTTGCATAAGACCTGCATAGGCAAGTATTTTACCCATAGACAGTACACCCTGTCCTCCAAATCCAGCGATTATTATCTCTTCTTTCATAAAATTTTATTCTAAAATTTTATGCATGTTTGTTCGTGACTCGGCATAATCAGGTTTACCTGATTCCTAAGTTTTCCAATGTGTCCATCTCAGAATAAATTCTGGCTGGACCCTTTGTAAAACTTAAAATCTGCTACGCAGATTCTGCTCTCGCTACTCCAAACAGTCATAAATTGTTCAACTTTCAATTTTCAACTTTCAATTATTCTTTAAGTCTCCTATCGGATATGCTTTGAACATATTTTCTGTCATCCACTTGTTGGCATCTTCAGGACTCATTTTCCAGCCTGAATTACAAGTAGATACAATCTCAACAAACGATGCACCCTTCTTTACAGGCTCCATAGCGTTTTCAAATGCCTTGCGTATGGCTTTCTTAGCATTACGTACGGCAGCCGCAGTATGAACACTCTGACGTGTAACGTATCTTGCACCCTCAAGTTGGGCTATAAGGTTTGTAATAGGCAAGTGATAACCGTTAAGGGTAACATCACGTCCGTAAGGGCATGTAGATGTCTTCATTCCCTCAAGTGTGGTAGGAGCCATCTGTCCTCCTGTCATTCCGTAGATTGCATTGTTTATGAATATCACCACAATGTTCTCACCACGGTTGCAGGCATGAATTGTCTCTGCTGTACCAATAGCGGCAAGGTCTCCGTCTCCTTGATATGTAAAAACAAGACGGTCAGGCAACAGACGCTTGATAGCGGTAGCCATCGCAGGGGCACGACCGTGAGCAGCCTCTTGCCAGTCTATATCTATATACTTGTAGGCAAACACAGCACAACCCACAGGAGAGATTCCTATAGCCTTATCCTGCAAGCCCATCTCTTCTATAACCTCGGCAATTAACTTATGTACAACGCCATGACTGCAACCAGGGCAGTAGTGCATTGTCTTGTCATTGAGTAGGGTAGGTTTCTTATAAACCAGATTCTCCTCTTTTATTATATCTTCTTTTGTCATAATGCTTAGTTACTTAATAATTTGATTTTTCAGGGCATCTACAACCTCGCCAGGGGTAGGAACTATACCGCCTGTACGCCCAAAATGCTCAACTTTAACTTTGCCTTCTACAGCAAGTCTTATATCCTCAACCATTTGTCCTGCATTATATTCAACAGATAAAATACCTTTGATGTGGCTCAAATGCTCTTTAATTCTGTTGTAAGGGAATGGGAATAGGGTGATAGGGCGGAGTAATCCAACCTTAATACCCTGTTTGCGTGATACTTCAACAGCCTTTTGGCAAATACGTGCGGCTGAACCGAATGCCATAATCAGATACTCGGCATCGTCTGTCATAAACTCATCATATCTGACTTCGTTTTTCTCTATAAGGGCATATTTGGCTTGCAATGCAATATTACGGCGTTCCATTGGCTCCGGCTCCAACTCCAAAGATGTAATTACGTTTATATCTCTGTCAGGAGTTCTGCCAAGGGTAGCCCAAGGGCACTGTTTACGTATTTCCTCCTCTGTTCTACGAGGCTGATAGGGTGGCAATACCACTTTCTCCATCATCTGTCCTATAAGACCGTCTGCAAGAATCACGCACAATATATTGTATTTGAATGCCAAATCAAAGCCAAGACCCACAAAATCAGCCATCTCCTGAACACTGTTAGGGGCAAGTGTAATCTGCTTGTAATCACCATGACCGCCACCTTTAACTGTTTGGAAATAATCTGCCTGAGATGGTTGGATTGTGCCAAGACCGGGACCTCCACGCATAACATTCACAACAAGTGCAGGAATATCAGCACCTGCTATGTAAGAGACACCTTCTTGCATAAGGCTGAAACCAGGACTTGATGTAGATGTCATAATTCTTTTTCCACATCCTGCACCTGCATAAACCATATTTATAGAGGCAACCTCACTCTCAGCCTGTAGAACAACCATACCAGTGGTCTCCCAAGGCTTTAGTTTCATAAGTGTCTCCATCACCTCTGACTGTGGGGTAATAGGGTAACCAAAATAGCCGTCACACCCGCAACGGATGGCAGCCTCGGCAAGAGCCTCATTACCTTTCATTAATCTAACTTCTTCACTCATAATACCCGATATTTAATTCAGTGTAACTTTATATACAGAAATACAGCCATCGGGGCAAACTATACCGCAACTTGCACACCCGATACAGGCATCCTCGTTAGCCATTTGAGCATAACGGTAGCCTTTGGCATTAACTTGTTTTGATAACTCCAAAACCTTTAGAGGACACGCTACAACGCACAAATTACAACCTTTGCAGCGGTCTTTATTTACTTCTACAGCACCTTTAAACTTAGCCATTTTATATGCCTTTTTAAAAATTTCCACAAAATTACTAAAAATGAACCAAAATAAAAAAGATTTTTACCATTCAATATCAAATAACTGTAAAATTTTCATATCTTTGTAATATAATTACAATATTAGATGTTTTGTTACGGCTTTAATGTAAGCCTTTAACCTTGACCCTTGTCCCTTGACCCTATTATGAAACAAGTTCTGCTTCCGTTAGATTTTGAAAAGGTTTCTGATAATATACTGAAACTCTCTTTCTCGCTTGCCAAGTCTATAAATGCCAGTGTTTCAATACTTAATGTATCAGAAAACAAGAGTATTTCTGACGCAAGGTTTGCACCTGTGAGTGAACATATTGAGAATATGATAAAATCAAAGGAATTGCAAGATGTTCATTATCAGTTTGTTTTAAAGAAAGGTGTGCCGGAAAACGAGATTATTAACTATGCCGTTCATAATGCCGTTACAGTTACTGTAATGGAGACCCGGAGTAAGGAAACAAAGCAATCAGAACTTATAGGTAGCGTTACGGCAGAAGTAATAGATTCAGGAAAAGTTACGGTGCTTGCCATACCTGACGACTGTAAAATCAGTGATTTTAAGGATTTTAAGACAATAGGCATAGCGGAATCTCTAAAAGAGTTTGATGATGAGTCTTATAAATCATTTATGGATTTATTCCCTGATTATCAGTTTGATTTGAATATTGTACACATATTGGGAAAAAACGATAATGTGGCAGAGTATCAGGATGTGATAAATCAAATAGACTCCTATATAAATAAGGAGTGTAGTAAAATTAAAACTTCGTATTCTATAATTCCGGCAGAAAAATCAATCTCTACAGACCTTATAAATTTTTTTACAACATCTGCATTTGATTTGCTGATTGTCCGCAGTGTAAAAAGAAATCTTGTTAGCAGATTGTTCAAGTCATCGCTTGCAAAAAAATTGGCTTATCATGCCAAACTTCCAATGATTGTGTTGCCAATCAAGGATTGCACAATAGAAAATTTTATGACGCTGCATTAGAGGGTTTTAAAATTCATAAGTCAATTTTTTATTTATTATTAGTAAATAAAATTTAATAAATTTGTTTATTTATAATAAATAACTTATATATTGCATCGGGTCATAGTATACCAAACTTCGTTTTGTCTTTTAAAATGTATCTGTCTTGGAATATAATAACGGCTTGTATTATAATTACGGCTTCACTGCGTTCCGCCGTGATTAAATCAGTTTGTGCTATAATTACGGCTTCACTACGTTCCGCCGTGATTATAAACTTCGCCTCAGCAAAACAAATCCAAACTTCGTTTGTCTTTAATATAAAAGTCTTGTCATATAAAGAAATAAATTCCTTTATATTCCAATCCTTTTACATTTAAATCCAATCCCTGATTGGATTTATTTTGTATTCGGCTTGTGTTATAATTAGCATTATGTTAAATAGAAAATATAAGGATATATACTTAATACTCTAATATAATTAAAAAATAAAAATAATTTGTATAATATAACAATTTATTTGTATCTTTGTATCATAATATAATTTAATATAGTATTATGAATTTAGGAAAAGAAATACTACACCATTCACAAATTAAGGGACTGACAAATAATGAATTGGCAGAAAAACTGAGTATGGATGCAGGTAATTTAAGTAAAATAAAAAGTAACAGTAATGTCAGACTGAATACGCTTAACAGAATTGCTGATGCATTGGATTGTGAAGTCCAATTAGTTCCAAAAGCATATTCATTAACTGATACATCTACAGAACCAACTGATGCTCAATTAAATATGGTTATGGAAGATGCCATATCTGATGTAAATGCACAAAATCAGATTTGGATTGATAAATGGGATAAATTTAACAAACATATTATGCAATGTATGGAGGAATGCGCTGAATATGGCAAACAATCATAGACCTATATTAATACTGATAGCTGGACCAAATGGTTCAGGCAAGACAACAATAACCAACCAAATACTGCATCACAGTTGGTTGGAGAACTGTAAATATATAAATTCTGATAATATTGCTCAAGATGTATTTGGTGACTGGAACTCTACAGAATCAGTAATTAAGGCGGCTCAATACGCATCTCAATTGCGTGAACAATATCTAAAAGAGAAACAAAGTATGATATTTGAGACCGTATTGTCTGCCCCCGATAAATTGGATTTTATATATAGGGCAAAGCAGGCAGGCTATTTTATACGTCTCTTTTTCATATCCACCAACTCCCCCACTATCAATGCCGCACGTGTTGCAGACAGGGTGTTTAAGGGCGGCCACGATGTTCCTATTCCCAAAATAATATCAAGATACTACAAATCCATTGAGAATTGTGCCAGGGCAATATCTATGGTGGACAGATGTTATTTATATGATAACTCTATAGATGGGCATTCCGCTACCGCCGTAGCCAGATTCTCAGATGGCAAGCTTATTAAAAAATACACAGCCAACATCCCTGTCTGGGCTGCCGGGTTTATAGCCCCCTACTCTAGTTAAGCCACTTGAACACTGATGCTAGGATGAGAATTTAATGGAATGTCATACTAAATCTTGTACTTTAATGCTTGCTTAATGATTTTTGATTTGATTTGTTCCCAAGAGCAGTCGCATAACATTGTAGGCATAGGGTCATGCTCTGCGTCATCAAAATAAGTAAGGCTTTTAATTGTGGAAAAAAGTACTGCATCGGGGTATTTTTGTTTATACCATTCCATTATTTGGTTCATTGAGAACTTTTTAAGTAAAAAGAATAAATCAACAAAATCTTTCTTTGTACCCCTATTGGTGATGGCAGAAATTTTCATTGCCGCTATATCCTCTAAAGAAGCCAATGTTACATTGTCAGTACAGACAGGATTTGACAACCATTTATACGGATATGTCACTATGTCAACCTTAACACCATCAACAAAATAAAAACGCATATTTTTACTTGATGATAAAAGCTTTGTGTTAGCTGAAATAGATATAATCTCAGATGTCAGATTGTCAATATTATTTGCTTCAGAAGTAAATAAATCAAGGTCAACGGATTTTCTATGACCCAATTGCAGAGCCAATGCAGTACCTCCTACTAACCTTGCACTTTTCAACTCTTCCAATGATTGAAGCTTTTTCAATAATTCCAATGTGTCGGCATTGATTGTTTCAAGGTGTAGCATCTGAATTTGTTTTTAGGAGTATTAGTTAAAGCAGAAATATATGACAGTGCCTTAGGTTCTAAAGTACGTAGTTGAATGGCTTCATTCTTAATTCTATCAAGCCCATAGTACGCCAAGAGAAGTTTCCAATCCTCTGTCATACCATACTCCAATGTTCTTTGAATAACATACGGAGCATGCTTTTCCAAATCAATGTTCTCCAACGATGTGTCCCAAAATAGGTTGTTGGAAAATTTATATTTACACTCGTTTTGGCTCATAATTTCCTACTGCAAAAATAGAAATTAATTTTCACTATTGCAAGAAATCTTTAAATTTGCGTTAAGGTCATTTTGACAGCGAGCAACAATAGCAAATTGTGAAAAACAAAAAACACCCTACTCCACCTTAATTAAACCACTTGAACACCGATGTGGGGATTATTGATTTCTTGTCAGTCAAAGTGCCACAGTGTGGGCAAGGCATTTATTATTGTTGATTAATCAATGCCTTTACGGCTTCAATATAGGATAATGCTTGTTGTTTAAGTTCTAAAGCGAGTTTTTTGTCACAAAAGAAAAAATCATCATAGTCTCCACTCTGACGTTTTTCAAACAATGTAGCAAAAGCCTTACCTTGTTCCATAGGTAAAATTCCAGTCTTTATAAAATGCATACCTAACATTTGTTTCACACCACTGTGCGTTTGAGCAGTTATATTTTTCTTTAGGAATAAGGCTATAGTTGCATAATAACACGCATAATACAACCTGTTTACAGCCGCCAAATAATGTTCACTATTAATCATATAATCAGCTTCTTCCAATGATTCTTTGGAACGCTCTAATCTATAATCAATCAATGATTGTCTGTCATCAGGTGATAATGTCTCAATCATAACGTAATGCCCTCATTTATAATATTAATATAAAAAGGAGTCTTAAAAGGTCTGCTATTCCATTGATTCTTTGTCATAACCACTGAATTAATGCTGACACCAGTCTCTACCTCAATATTATATAGAGGCATAGTTAGTTCCTGCTCTTTTGATAAATTCAAGTAGTCAGTATCCACAAGGAGTAACAAATCAATATCGCTATCCCGACGAGCATCCCCCCTTGCCTCAGACCCAAACATAATAGTCTGAACATAGTCTCCAAATGGTTTCATTGCCATTTTTATACTATTTACTATTTTGGGACGTCTCATAAACTGATGCGTATTGTTGTTTCTGCAAATATAAATAAAAAATTGCGATTACGGTGCTTTAACCATAAAAAAAAATGAGTTATAGCACAACAATCGCAATTTTCTACTTTAATTAAACCACTTGAACACCGATGCAGGGATTACGGATTTCTTGTCAGTCAAAGTGCCACAGTGTGGGCATGGCATAGGTTGAGATTTAGCGGTTGCCCCCAACTCAATGTCAGGAGCAACAAACTTCTTGCCGCAATTAGGGCATATAAAAACAGATTCTCCGCGAAACATAGCAATTACATTTTAGAGTAACAATTCTTAAAATCCTTGAACCGAGCCATCCAATAAGCCTCATGCTCCTGGTCAACCCCACCTCGTACATTGCTCTCGCAAGATCAACTTTAATATAAACATCCGCCTCCTCTTCATCACGAATATAATTTGTGATAGCGGATGACCAAGGATAACGACTCATAATATCAAAGTTTAGATTACGATAGCCTTTGATAACTAAATCTTAAGAGCAAATTGCACTACTGCAGAATCATAAGTTGGGATAACACTTTGAATCTCAATGTTGTTTAAAACATTTTTTGCAGTTGTTATATCGGCAAGATGCAATATCAAGCCATTCTTGCCCTGAATATCAACAATCTTGCCAACTTAACTGTCTCTGAATTTGGGACTAAACATTTTGACAAGCGTTATCGCAACTTTGACTATAGATACCAATTTAGAGAGAATTTCAAAGTTGATATACACATACTTTGTCTTGGAAATATCAAATCAATTGTTAGTCTTTACTTAAATCAAGGCATTAAGTTATGGATATGAAATTGAGAGTTGCATAAAAGAGTCTAACAGAATTAGTTTTGTAATATAACTTTACTGCGTCGCAACTATAAG
The DNA here is from genome assembly GCA_024399495.1 of Paludibacteraceae bacterium. GTDB lineage: Bacteria > Bacteroidota > Bacteroidia > Bacteroidales > Paludibacteraceae > Enterocola. The sequence continues at coordinate 97,074 of JAKSNY010000003.1, read as the reverse complement.
TTGTTATAGACTGCGACAATCCAATTAAGCGTAATTAACAAAAATGGTATTAGTTTTTATAAAAACTAAACAGTTAAGATGGAGTCCATCTCATCTATTTGCTCCAAGATTTTACTTCTTGCAACACTTAAAGATTCTTTTTTCTCTTTGGACTCAGCCAAAATTTTTTCTTTGTTGTCGGCATTGACCACTAATTCGTCAAATTCATTTTGTATAGGCAATAAAAATTCTGTCTGATATTTTTCTTTTACTTTATTTATGATGGTTGACTTGTTTTGTAATATAGTTTGTAGATATTCAGTAGCATCAAACTGACTTGAAATACTATTAAATGCTTCTTTTAATTCACAAACTTTTTCGTTATGGCTGAAGGCTTTCCCAACCATACCAAAAGGAGTTTTGCTTAAAAAGTCGCCTACGAAATCCCAAAAGCCATACGATTGTTCTTCTTGTGAGGCTAGTTCGATTTTGAACAAGTCTTTATCTACTGTCAATTTGATTTCTTTTTTAACCTCATTAAGGAATCCTTTTTGATCAAAATCTGGCAGATATTTCCAAATAATTTCATCTGCTTCAGCAAAAAAGTCATCTAACACAGAACGCAATTTCCGTTGAGCAGAATTTTGCTGTTCTTCCAAGCAACGCTTTAAATCTCGGGTCTGCAATTTATCTAGTTCATTGTTAATTTTCGGTTTTATATTTTCATAATCTTGGAGTTTACCCCAGTTGTCCACAATTTGATTTAATCTTTTGACGGTTGCATCTACTAAATCTTCCATTTCATTGCGTGTCTTCCGTAGTATGTTTTCAAACTCCTCGTCTAATGTATCCTCTAAACTAGCAATTTTGCGATTCATACGCTTAATCGCCTTTTGCAAAATTTCCTGTTTTTCTTCTATTTCTTCATCAGGAGTACTATATACTACAATTTTGGCATCACAATCTTTTAGTTCCTTTTCTTTTGCTTCAAGGATTTTATTGCCCGCTGCTAAAATGGAATTGATTGGTTTTGCAAAAAGAATCTGACCTTTTTCTTTTTCTACCATATCCTTAACCGCCTGAGTTAATTCATCAATATGGCTACATTCTCTAAATTGGTTTTGATTACTGATTTCAAAAATATCGCATCCCCTGTCCCATGCTTTTTTATATTCTTCTATTGTGGTTATCTTCCTCATTGATATTTCAGAAAGTAATGCCATATTAGCAGAAAGCAGTATTGGAGTTGTTTCTTGTAAAATATCAATAAGCCGACTATCATTACAATCCGCACATGCTTTCTGAATTTCATCTTTTACATACTGCTTAATTTGTTCTGGTAGTTCTCCACTTTCGTATGGAATATCATATTTATTTACACCAACAAGTACCTTCCCAATGCCACACGAACGTACATTTTGAAAAAGAATGGTTCTATCAGTAGCATCAAATGGTCTTCCTGCATATAACATCAAAAGCACAACATCCGCTTTTTTCAAGAAGTCCTTTGTCCTTTCTTCTCGAGATACGATAGGATCATTAAAGCCTGGAGTATCAACAATTTCAACTCCTTTGAGATATTCTTTTGGATAGTAAATAGTAACGGATTTTGTAATAGACACATATTTTCCATCTGCTCCCACATATTCTATTAGATTCTCAAATGTGTCCTCTTGGATCTTTCCCAAATAAGTACTAACAGCTCCACCTAATAAATGTGATTTTTCCACCAACTCTTTTGCTGCTTTAACTTTTGAAATCTCCAACTCATTAGTAATTTCAGACAAATTGCGTTTCGCCTGCATTTGTTGTTCTGCCCACTCATCTGCTGTATAGAACTCAGCAACAACTTTCTTGTTTTCTCCATAGGTTATCACTGATAATGCAGCGGTCATTGGAGTAGTAGCAGCTGGCAAAATATCGTCCTCAAAAACAAAAGCATTAAGGAATGTTGATTTACCACACTTCATTTGCCCGATTACACCTATTACTAACGTATCATTATCAAGTTTGTTGATAATGTCGTTCATCCTCTGCTCATCAATCCAGCCATACTCTTTGGCTTTGGTAGCATATTGCTTTACTGTAATTTTGCGAGATTGTAAATCTTCAAAAAAATTTTTATCCATATTTATAATAACATTATTTTTTAAGGGGTAAAACATTTAACGCTGCCCTTCTATATGCGTCATCGTATTTCTTGAATTTTTTAATAATGTCGTTAAGTTTTCTTAATGATTGCTCTGCTTCGAATTTATTATTATACAAATCATTCATTTTATCAACAATTTCGTTGCTTTCATCAAATAGTGTAGCCAATTTATTACATTCAGTTGGAACATCATCAGTAAGAATATTTTCCAATTGAGAATATTCTTGCTGAGACATTTCATAATTGTCTTTTCTAAATAAGTGGCTCTCAAAATGTGGAATATTTACAGCATTTTCACATGCTTGGAACAACTGATTTTGCACATTAATATACTTATCTACGACACCATCGTATTCCTTTCGAGACTTATCATATGAAGATGTAGATTCTTTTGCTATCTTACACCATTCATTTTGCAAGCTATTAATGCGATTTTCTAATTCATTGATAAATTCTTCTTTAGATGTGTCATGCACCACATTACGAATCGGATTCATAATGGAGTCTAATTCGTATTTGGGATTAGATGAAAACCGAATGTATTCTTTGACGGTAATACCTTCTGCTTCAATAGTTTTTTTAATTAACATTTCTACAGAATCAATTTCTTTATCTGATTTTGTATCAACCTTATTGATTACTATGTATAACGGTTTGGCTAGATGCTCTTTTATGATTTTCAAAGAACTTCTATTAACAGTACCTGCATTTACATCAAACACCCAAAACAGTGCATCGCATTCATTTATGACTTCAATTGTGCGGCGATAATCTTCAGAATCGTTTGAGTTAAACCCTGGTGTATCCAAAATACTTAATTTATCCAAATTTGGATTTTTATATTTCATCACAAAATAAGTAATCAACGAAGATAATCCTTCTACTTGGTCAAGAACTTCCTTATTAACTTTCTTGAATGTCGTTTCTGAAATGGATTTCAAGTTATTATCCGGTGAATAAAACTGGTAGGCAGTAGTTATTCCACCTGAGATATACGTAGGGATTGCAGTTGTGGCTTTTGCACTTACGGGCAAAAGTGGTATGTTTTTATCATCTTGAGATAAGATTCTATTTACAATAGATGTTTTACCAGCTGAAAATTCACCTACAAATGCTATCGTTGTTTTGTTTTTCAGCCAAATTTTCCTTGCTGACAAAGACCAGTTTTGTAATAAAGACTCATCTATTGGCGATTTGGAAATGTCTTTCAAAACATCGGATAACTCACCTTTTATAAAATCGACAAAACGATCAATAGCAGTCTCCAGTTCTTTACTATCAGAAGCTTTTTCGGCTTGCAAAACTTCTTGAACAAAAGATAATGACTCTTCCTTAATGAATAAAGTTTTTTGTGTATTATCCAACTTGGCAGATATTGTGGCGACTTCTTCTTCTAATTCGTTATTCTTCTTTTTGGAACTCTGCAACTGTTCATCCAACTCCTCAATTTCACTTTTTCCCCTTTTCAATTCCTTCTTTAGGTCATCTATTTCATCCTCGTAATTTTCCGATTCATCTTCCAATTCCTTTATTTTTTTTTCTAATTTCGCGATTTGTTCACGCAATGTTAAAGCATCTGCCATTTTTGCAATGGTTTTTGTATCCAAATTTCCCTCTAACGCTTTTGCTAACTGCTGTTGCAAATCGGATAATTGTTCTTTGCAGGAGGACAACTCAACAGAAAGACTAATTTTTGATTTTTGAGCTTCTTGTAACTTTATCTCTAACGCTGAAATAGCTTCATCTTTTTTTTGCGCATTTTTGTCATCCTCTATTTTACACGTTTTTCCAAAAACAAACTTCATAAGAACAAACACAAGAAACCCGCTTATCAAAGCAGTTGCTGAGATAAGAATACATGAAAGCATTTCCATATTAGTGTGTTCTTAATTGTTTAATTTCTAATTCTAAACTTTGAATCGCAGCTTTATATTCTTCAATTTGAGTCACTAATTCACTAACTTGGGTGGAAAGATGTTTATTCTTACGTTTTTCGGCATCCAAATCGTCATTTAGGTCATCTTTTGTGTCTTCGTTTGATTTGTTTTGTTTTTTTATTCGAGATAATTCTGTTTGAAGATCTTCAATAAGACGTTCTGCCTCATTGTTTTTTTTCTCAATTTATCATTCTCCTCCAAAATGGAGTTTAATTGAGACTGACAGTTTTGCTGTTCTTTGTTACCAGTAAAATAATCCTTAACAAGCACACCACATGCACCTGTTGCTAAACCAATTAAAAATTGCCACATAAAAATTCCTGATTTAAAGTTATACTATATTCATTCAATTTTTTGATTTTTGCCTGAAAGTCTTGTTCCTTAGTCTGCTTTTCTTCTTTTAAACCTTTTAATGATTCTTTAATCTCATTAATTGCAGTAGTAGCGTCATTAAGTAAATTCTCATGAATATTATTTAGCAAAATATCGCAATTCCTTTTAATAGAGCCTTTGAAACTTGGCATTAAAGTTGATTCCATATATTCATAAACTGCTCTTCTTCTTTGAGGCTTGCCCATTGTGCTATCGGTAACTAAACTAACAACAGATTCAACGATACCACCATTCAGTCCCATTTTCCGACCTATTTCTTGATTGTGTTGTTCATATTCATTATATTTACATCCAATTTGTTGCATTTTAGATCCTTGTTCCTCATTTTGAACATTATTTTGACTGATGTCACTCCTATTCTTCAATATCATAGCAGTTTGTGCTGCATCCACAACCAAATCAGCGGTTCCATAGTTATTTACAATAGAGTCACTATTTGCACTCTCACCAAATTCTGCCGATCCGCCGTTATTTAATGCTGCTCCGACACCAGATAAAGCATGTGCCGTGTAAACTACGGCAGCCGCAGTAGCAATTTTCAAACCAGTAGCAATTGCTCTATCATAGTTATGTCCAATACTATTCAAATTCAAATTATATTCTAAACCGTCAAGAGCAAAGGAACTTAAATCAACACTGTTTAATGACGAAAAATCAAAATCGGCATTTGATTTTAAAGCATGGGTATGAACAAGATTTTGTATTTCAGCACATACACTAGAGATTATCATAGAAGCAGAATTGTTAATTATTGATGTCGCTTCTGCATCGAAATCAACGCCCCTGCTACCTGTCAATATTTCCAACCTGCATGAAACTGTGTCTTCAAAGGTACGTTCTGCTTTTCGAGTTATTTCTTCAATATCACTAGATAATGAACTTATTAAGTTCTGAATCGAATTATTTAAATTACTTAATTTATGTTCTTGACCTGCAATTGCATCGTCCAACTCGTCATCAGAAAGACTAGCTTTCTTCAAGGTTGTAATCGAATTGATTAAACTTTGAGCAATATTGACAACTCTTTGCTTGTTTACTTGCTCTAGTATATCTGCTTTGTCATGTTGAATGTTTGAAAGTAGGGCAAACAATTCATCAATGTTGTTTTCTTTTGCCGAAACAGCCACTATATTACACTGTTTGATTCCATTATTAGCCTCTATATATCTTTTCGCCTCACAAATTTCTTTTTCAGACTTGGTATCACATTTTGTCAAAATTAAATATATTCTTCTTTTTGACAATTCCATTGTTTTTATGAAATCTGTAAGAGATTTTGTCAACCCAGGTTGGTTAATATCAGAAACCAATAAAATTCCATCAGACTCTGGTAAAAAATCAATAAGAGTTTGTTTATGTCTGGGGTCAGGCGAAGACAGACCTGGAGTATCCACTAATACTATTGACGATGGAACTTTATTACTTGTATCATAGACTTCAACAACTGCGGCATCTGCAATTTCTTCATTGTGTAAATCTGAGATGTTGTCCACCTCCACTTTTTGTTTGCCAGTATAATAAATTTCAGCACAACATTTTTCACTTCCAAAATGAACTTCATATATAGTAGCTGTTGTGGGTTTTGTAGCGGTTTCTAATTGTTTGCTATCTGTTAACGCATTAATCAATGTTGTTTTTCCAGATGAAAACTCCCCCATAACTGGTAATACCAACGGACAATCTTCTTTTTTACTTTCTAAAAAAGTTAAATCTCTTTCAATTGTCGCAGATTCTATAAACCGAGCGACCTCTTTTAATAAATTGATATTCATGTCAATAGTTCGTTAAAAAAAATTATAAATATTTAAATCTCAATAAAATAACATACATAGCAGACCAAAACGGGCATAGTGCCTACTGGTCATTTGAAAACATAAAAACAGTGCTATTTAAACTGACAACAGTTCGTTTATTGTTAATCTAGCAACATAATTCAGGCGTGAACACTTTATATTTGGTCTTAATGGAAAGGCTCTGGAAAAACCTGAAATTAGAGAACAAACAAAAGCAGTCCACGCCCGTTGAAGGGAATAGATGCCTCTGATTTGTCATAACCTAATTTCAAGATTTACAAAGTTTTCCAGACTTTATCCATTAGTTTTGACTCGTCAAAAACATTTCAAAATAAATGTGTTGCCACCGCAACCTTATTGCAAAGATAATAAATAAAATTAATCTTCACAAGTAATATTCCCTTTTTTTAGGGTGGACTGCTTATTTTATTTTACCGCACTATATATCAATGCCCCAGTAAGGGCTAATATACCTATTATAAGTATGCCTAATAGGAGTATTCCCCATTTAAGGAACTTGACTATGCTGGCAAGGAATTCATTACTCTCTTTTAGGTATGACTGAATAAGGTTAAGTCCTCCTGTTACAGCAATGAGTGCGTCATCAAGCCAGCCGGCTATTGGAACAACATCTGGCACAATGTCAATTGGTGAGAATAGATAGATGGCGGCAAGGATAGCTCCTACCCAAGCACCTGTGTGTGATACTTCATTATTTTCCATATATTTTCAAATTTAAAGTTATTTATTTCACTTTAGCAATATGTTCCGCCTCACTCTTTACGGATAAGGCAAATTCTTTAAGGTGTATGATGTCGGCAATCGGGAAAAACAGATGGTCTTCTAAATGATGTAGTGCATAACACCATTTAATGTATCGTTGTTTGTCCATATAGTAAAATATTCCCTCTTTCCAATCGTCAATTTCCATATCAAGTCCGGATGCCTTGAAATCGACATCCTCACGGAGTTCTGCATGGACTATATCGTGTATTCTATTACTGTTTTCCGCAATGCAGTAGGCACACTCTATGTTTATTATGGTGTTGAAGTCTGAGCCATAATACATATCATCGGGTAAAATGTCATACTCTACATCAAATGTGGGCAGTGTCATTTCACCTTCAACGCATAGATTGCCTAACCAATTCAGATTAAGGTTATTTAATGACTTATAAAGGTCACTGACCATACTGTCAAGCCTGATGGTGTTCTCCCTTAAAGTGTTGTTAACCATTTCTAAACGGTCATATTCAAGGTCTGTGCCTCTGAATAGTTTATTAAGGCAAAATTTCCTTTCCCTTAACAGACCGTCAAGTTTTTCGTTTAATTTGCTGTCAGCAAACACCAAATCCTCAACGGAGCCATAGATTGAATCTGACTTGTCTGGCCAAGCCAAATCAATTATCCGCCTCTCTAACTGCTTGATTTTGTTTTTCAGTTCTATTTCTGATTTTAATCCCATAATTGAAAAAAATATTTGCAGAAAAGTTCAAAGCCCTCTTTTATATCCTTCTGTTTATCATCAGAATGTGGTTTGCATTCGCTTATTAACTCAAAGGCGTATATCATTTTGTCTATTGCCTTATCCCACTCTTCTCCATTCTTAAAGTCTAACGGATAATTTACGGTATAATCCTTAAATGCCTTTAATCTGGGAACAATGTCACCGGCAATGTATGCGTTTGTGTTCCAGATTTCCACCAATGGGATACTTTGACCTTTTCTGCTGTTCTTTTTCATTAACTATTCTTAGGTTTGTTTTGTTTGTAACGGTTAATAACATTTAGGTCCGGTTTTACTGGATTTGAGACTGCTTTCTTTCTTTTACGTCCGCCTTAAAGTCTTTTGAAAGGTAAGCATCTACAAACTCTGATTCAGAACTGTAAAGAGAACTGTATTTGGCATAGTCACGTATCATCTTTGAGTTTGAAGAAATTAGTTGATGCTTAATGTCTGATATGTATATGTTGTCCTTAAACAAATCATACATTTGTATAAATGTTATAACCCTCTCATCTAAAGATGATTTTGCTGACATAAGATCGTCACCGGCAAATGTTCCCTTAACCTTTTTAATGAATCTATCTGCTCGTGCCTTATGATCTTTGCGTAGGTTTACGTCTTTTGTAAACTCCTCATCGCTGAGAGCCTTAGCCTTTTCAAAATCAGATTTGGAATAAAGGTAAGCGTATTCCTGTCTGGGATTTTGTTTTGCGACCACTGATGTAGGCGTGTTTGCCGTCTCCTTATTTTGTTTTACAGGAACCGCAACATTTGAAATAACGGTTCTTGATACGCTTTCTCCACTCTCTGCCCTACTGACAAATCTTTTAGCATAAACAGAACCGCAAATCATTAATATTGAAAATGTCAATAGAAGAATCTTTTTCATAATTTTATTTTTAGAATAGGTTAAACAATGATTTTTTAGCTTTAGTTTTTGGCATTGGGTCATTTACAGATTCTGAATTTTTTATAATCCATTCATCACCCGATGTTGCATTACGGAATCCGGTGTAGTTTGCAGGGTATCCCGTAACCGTTATAACCAAACGACCCTGATTATCAGTTGTTACAGTTATGTTAGGGGCAATTAGTACATCGGCATTATTTGCCTTGATTGCATTGTTCAGCACAGTCTCTTTTTCTGTCATAGCAAATGATTCCGCCGCTGATGAGGACATCTCCCTTATGTCTTTGTTTAATCGTTCAGAATAGGTGATTTTAGTGGCAGACACTGCCAATTCCGCTATTTGTGGCACAGCAAATACATTGACCGTAGGGTCTGATGTCTTAAACTCTGAATAAGAGTAACTTGTAGATGTTTTACAACTGCTTAAAACTACTGCAGCCAATGCTCCTAAAAGTAAAATTTTTGTTTTCATAATAATTTAATTTGTTTTTAATTATTTATAAATCTGTTAATTACATCGTTCCAATATTCTGGTGTGAAGCCCACAGACGGGTGGTCTATGCCAAGCACTCTTGCGGTGGAACCATTTTTTAAGGGATATACCCAAGTCTCAAACGATGTACCGTCAGAGCCTGTAATGTCTTTACCCTGTGAGCCGTAGCCTGGCAAATGGTTATACAGCCTATGCCCCCACGCTATAATAACATCTGGGTTCAACATTTCAAGAACTTCCTTGAACGCTTGCTCCGAGCACTTGAACTGAGCCTCTGTAGGCGATGTGCGTGGACCTGTAATAGGTTCTTGTACATAGTTGTAAAACGCAACAGAGTGCCATAGAGTCCTTTTATCAGAGACAGTCATTTTACCAAAGCACCCTGATAAAGCCTTGGCGAACTTGGTGTAAGTGTTCTTGTAAGCCTCAAACTCCGATGACGGGTCAAATAAGTCTGATATGATACCGATAGTAATTGACTCTACGGCATCATCAGGAGAGGCACAGTAGTGACTTTCTCCAAGCACTAATACTTTTTTACCATTGATGCCTTGCAGGTAGTTATCCCCTATCCACGGTTTGAAATTTACTCTCATAGTTTATATAATTGGTTGCTTTTTCAAACAGGGTTCGTTCCCTGTTTCATTGTGCAAAGATAATTGCGTGTTCTGCAAAAAAGTTGCAGAACATAATTTTTTTTTATATTTTTGCATCGTGGTAACAAGTACGGCATATAAATACACATGGCTATTGGATACTTTAAGGATGAATAACGGACTCACCCTTGAGGAGCTAAAAAGGCAATATAGACGTAGCCAGATGTATCGTTCACTACCAAAGGAATTTAGTGAGCGTACATTCCATTTTTGGCGACAGGAGATAAAGGATACCTACGGAATAGAGATATATTGTGACCGTTCAGAGCATGCGTATGTCTATAGAATAAAGGAAGACAATACTAAAATCTCTGAATGGCTTTCAAGCACAATATCTGTGCAGCAAACCATTTCCAACAATATGTCTATAAAAGACAGAATAGTGTTGGAAGATGTGCCTAACTGCAACTATTTACAGGAGGTTCTAACCGCCATTAAACAGAATTTGTGTATAACGTTCACATATACAGACTATTGGGGAGAGGCTAAACGCATTACCATTAAGCCGTTTTTTGTAAAGATGTTCCGACAAAGATGGCATGTAATAGGTCCTGTGTATGATGAAAAATTCAATAAAAGCCTAAAGTTAAGATTAGAGCCTGATGAGAGTGCCACAATACGCTCATACGGTATGGACGACAGGATTTCAAATCTTGAGGTTACAAATATTGAGTTCCGGTATCCGTCAATGTTTAATCCTGCAGAGTTTTATTCTGAAAACTACTCTACTATAAAGTTGCCGGCTGAACAGATGAAAACAGAGGCTATACAGATTTTGGTATGGGCTCCGCAAAATTTTTACCTACGCAGTGTTCCGTTACATCACTCACAAAAAGAGGTATATACTTGTGATGAAGAGGGTTACAGCATATTTCAGTATATATTGCAACCTACACTTGATTTTGAGATGGAACTACGCTCTCACGGAGACTATGTTGAGGTGTTGTCTCCATCGTGGTTCAGAAAAGAGATGAAAGAAGAAGCCTTAAAGGTGGTCAATGCCTACAAAGGCTATGACCGTAAAACCCTTAAGACTCCACTTCCTCCTGAGTATGAACCAAGAAAATAATCTTTAGTTCCCAAACACCATCTCGCCGTTTTTGTAGTCAACCATTACAGGTTTGGTGCGGTCAACTTTGCCGGCAATGATTTGCTCTGAGAGTTCATTGAGAACAAGGTTCTGCAAGGCTCGCTTGACAGGTCTTGCACCAAATTGTGGGTCATAACCTACTGACGCAATGTAATCTGTGGCGGCATCTGTAACTCTAAGCTCAATGCCATTTGCCATAAGCATACGGGCTACAGCGTTGATTTGCAGATTCACTATCTTTGTAATCTCTTCCTGACCAAGCGGCGTAAACATTATAAGGTCATCTATACGGTTCAGGAACTCAGGCTTTATAGTCTGTTTAAGCAGCCCAAATACCTGATTTCTTGTGTTTTCAAGCACTTCTGCCCTATTATCGCCGTTCATCTTCTCCATATTCTCTCTAATAAGTTGAGAACCCAGATTAGATGTCATTATTATAATGGTGTTCTTAAAGTTGACGGTTCTACCCTTGTTATCTGTCAGACGACCATCGTCAAGCACCTGTAACAGAATGTTGAACACATCGGGGTGAGCCTTTTCAATCTCATCAAAAAGCACCACTGAATAAGGCTTGCGGCGTATTGCCTCTGTCAGTTGACCTCCCTCATCGTAACCTACATATCCCGGAGGCGCTCCTATAAGCCTTGTGGCGGAGAATTTCTCTTGATACTCACTCATATCAATACGGGTAATCATATTTTCATCATCAAACAGGAACTCAGCCAATGCCTTTGCAAGCTCGGTTTTTCCTACACCTGTTGTTCCCAAGAATATAAATGACCCGATAGGTCTCTTAGGGTCGTTTAATCCGGCTCGGCTACGTCTTATGGCATCAGATACGCTTTTGATTGCTTCCTCCTGTCCCACTACCCTTTTATGCAACTCTTCTTCAAGGTGCAACAGTTTATCCTGCTCACTCTGATTCATTTTGCTTACAGGTATGCCAGTCCATTTGCTGACTATCTCCGCAATGTCCTCATCGCTAACCTCTTCACGTATAAATGGCTCTCCGTCAAGGTCTTGCAACTTCTTTTGCAGGTCTGCAATATCCTTCTCCTTTTGCTGGATTTTGCCATAACGTATTTCTGCCACCTTACCGTAATCGCCATTACGCTCTGCCCTTTCAGCCTCAAATTTAAGGTTCTCTATATCAATCTTATCTTGCTGAATACCATCTATATAATGCTTTTCGGTCTGCCATTTGGTCTTGCCTTCGGCATCACGTTTCTTGAGGGCATCTATTTCTTCATTGAGTTGTTTCAGTTTGCTCTCATTATTCTCACGCTTGATGGCTTCACGCTCAATCTCAAGTTGCTTAATGTTACGTTCTATTGTATCCAATTCCTCTGGTACAGAGTCCATTTCAAGCCTTAGACGTGCTGCCGCCTCATCAATAAGGTCTATTGCCTTATCGGGTAAGAAACGGTCTGATATGTATCGGTTACTCAGTTCTACTGCGGCAATAATGGCATCGTCCTTGATACGCACCTTGTGATGGTTCTCATAACGCTCTTTCAAACCTCTTAATATAGAGATAGTTGCCGCCTCATCGGGTTCATTAACCATAACTATCTGGAACCTACGCTCCAATGCCTTATCTTTCTCAAAATACTTTTGATACTCATTAAGGGTTGTAGCCCCGATGGCTCGCAGTTCTCCTCTTGCAAGGGCTGGCTTAAGTATATTGGCGGCATCCATCGCTCCACCACCGTTGCCTCCTGCACCTACCAATGTATGAATTTCATCTATAAACAGTATAATCTCTCCATTAGATTTAATCACCTCATTTATAACGGCTTTCAATCTCTCCTCAAACTCTCCCTGATATTTTGCTCCTGCGATAAGTGCTCCCATATCAAGTGAGAATAGTACTTTATCCTTTAGGTTCTCAGGCACATCACCTCTTATAATACGGTGTGCCAAACCTTCTGCTATAGCGGTTTTTCCTACACCTGGTTCACCTATTAATATTGGGTTGTTTTTTGTTCTACGGCTAAGGATTTGCAGCACACGCCTTATTTCCTCGTCACGCCCTATTACAGGGTCAAGTTTCCCGCTCTTTGCACGCTCATTCAAATTTATGGCGTACTTGCTCAATGCTTCATAATTCTTTGCTTCCATAATTTTATATTATTTTAGTTTATTTTTAAAGTTTTTATGGTATGTACTTTCGGACTTCAACCCTTTTGTAAAGGGTTTCAGCCCCTCCCATTAGGGTTTGTAACCCCAATGGGTCCCTCCCCCTGTACGTCCGCGGGGGTGCGGACGCCTCAATTTACATACCATAAAAACTTTTATTTAAAAAAAATTAAAAGATTCTTGAGGACCGCCAAGGGTAATAGAGTAAATTCTTACACAAGCGGACAGTTACACAATCCAAAATCTAAAAGAACCTCATTTTTATATCTACAAAAACTATTCCAAATCCCAGACTGACAAAATGGCATACCACAATTTTTTTTGGCATAATTATTGCTCTAATGAATATGAAGGCAGCTCAAATGGTGCCTTAAGAGAATATGAAAAAGCTATTATTCCCGATTGTGATTTTATTATCACAAATCCAAATGGCGTCAGCATTCACGCTGACAGGTAAGGTGTCTGATGGGACTAATCCGGTTCCATATACAAGTATTTATGTAAAGGAGAATCCGCAAAACGGAACAATCTCTGATTTCAATGGTGTCTTTGACATCCCCGATTTTAATGAGGGGCAAAGTATCGTTGTCTCCTTTATCGGGTACAGGACTATGGAACTAAAATTTAAGAAGCAGCCCAAGGATACCATAAATATAACGCTTGTGGAGCAGCCTATTCTGCTTGCAGAGACCTCTGTCAATGCCAAAAATAAGAAAATGAGCCACCGTAAGCAGATGAAGGCTATATTAAAAGATGTTAAGGCTCAGATGGACAAGGATTTCCCCGATGATAACATTATGTATAATGTGGTGTCAGACTACGGCGTATATAATGAGGGTGCCGCTATGGCTGTAGAAGATGTTGGAGCCGATATTGTTGAGATTCCGGGTGCTGGTGATAAAGGCAAGGATTTGGTTCAGTTAAGACTAAATTGGATTAACCGATACCGCGATGACCATATTCAGTCTAATTATGAGAAGTTGGACTCCACTCTTAAGAAAAAGCAAAATGCCAAACTTATTCACTATGCAGACTCAAGCCGTTGGGTGCATAAATTCTTATGGGGAAGTGGCGTTAAGTACTTGTTTAACAGAATGTCTGACACTCCAGGCAGATGGGATACGCAAGAGGTTGATTCTGTTTTGGTGCTGACATACACAGAGAGCCATAATATATTAGGTATCGCTAAAGGTGAGTTGGTGCTTAACTACATACTTAACCCCTACTCTTACAGGGTCTATAAATTATCGCAGTCTCTTGTTGTGGATTTGGATATTCCATTCGGTTACAAGCTTACCAAGGAGCAACTTTCAATGCTTAACACTCTGCTTATAGGCAGTGACGCTCTTAAAAAATATCGGGTAAAAAAGGCTCATATAGATATTAAGAGGAACATTCTATACACTGAGAACAATAACCGAATGGTGGTTCAGGAGAAGAATGTGCTTACAAATATCCACATTCAGGAGCGTAAAGGCAACCATATAAACTTTAAGCAGACAGGCTCTATCAAGGTCAATGATGTAAAAATCGGGGTGTCTCCGCTTACAAAGAAGCAAATCTACACCCCATACAAGCTAACGCTTAAACCTAAGCCATAATTAAGACAGGCTCTATTTACAGCCATTCAAAATAGTTATAAATAGCGTCACTTTTATCGGCCGGAACACCACATAGATTGGCAATGTCCGGCCATTGTTTTGCTACACGGCAAATGTAATCAATTATTTCTGACGCACCATTTATATTTATATCTGAGGCAAGTTTAAGTAAATCTTTTCTTGTTATATTTGAGAATTTATTGTTCACAGACATTTGGTGCTGGTTTGTCCATAGTCCGTGGGGATTGTATGCAAAACCAACATCGTATGCTGGAGATAGTCTCCATTCACCTTTTTCATTCATTAGAAATGATATGTTTTTAGTGTGGTCATCTTGGTTTCTAATAACAATATTCAGTACAAGACGTTTGAACATCTCACTCATCTCTGAATATGTCAAATGTAAGCCTCTCATTATCTGGAATGCCTGTTCATAACTATATGTGCCGCTACTTCTGTAGTCATAATGGGCTATTCCGCAAAGCGTTTGCATGTGAATTTTTTTACCATTCATTCTGTCAAAACGCTTTGTCATAAAGTGTGCACGTCCGTTCTCCTCAAGCAAACTGCAATCAGATATATCAATTCCGCACGCTTTAGCCAATTTATAGAAAGAGTATTCCACCCTGCCGTAATTATTTGTCTCCCTTAACCCTGTTGTACCATTAACGCCATCAAGTTTAATCAAATAGTGTTCAAAGCCATCTGGGGCATCTGTCTGACCGCTTCTTATCTCTCCTGTCTTACTGTTGTATGCTATTACAGCCTTCGCTCTCTGCCCTCCTGCAGATGTACCTAATTGAATAATATCTGCTATTGCAGAGTCATTTTTCATATTGGATGAGAACTCCATCTTATTGTTCAAAGCCTTGTCTGCAACATCTATAAGACTCTCCATTTCAAACAGTTGGTCTTTGTTTACAGCATAGTCAGCGGCAGGTTCAAATTCAAGTGCACCCATACATCTTTTCCCCATAAAACAGAGGCTCTCCAATGTATTGCCTGATGTGCGACCTGTAATTCTTAACCATTGTTCAAATAATTTTCTACCGTATGTGTCTGGCAGTGAATCGGCTAGCAATCCTGGAAGACCTTTGAATGTTTCTTCCCCGATGTTGGCAAATGAATATGAAACACCTTTTTTTACAGGCATCAGTAGTGGCGACGGCTCCACTCCACTTTCAATTATGTCATTAGTGTATTCTAATGATACAATAGGACTGTTTCTCTCATACGCTGCTGTGGCAATCTGTCTGCCATACAGCATTACTTTAATTGCGGTTATCATATCCTTAATTATTTATTTGATGCGTGCTTGCGTTTATACTTTGCCGCCTTCTCCTGTGCCTCTAATATCTGACTGGGTGAAAGTTTCTCCTCCTCTACTAATAAATATAATGAATCAAGCATACGTAATACTCTAATAACTTGGATATAAGACATAATTGAGCCTATCTCGCCACGCTCAATCTTCTGAACTGTAGATAGTGACGTGCCTGCATCTGTGGCAAGTTTCTGCTGTGTAATATTCTGTCTCAATCTAACTTCCTGAATCTTTTTCCCCATTCTTTGAACAATGGCTTTATCAGTCATAAAATACAAATTCTCATACATAAAACTTTATATTTAAATTATTACACTACAAATATACAACAAAAACTTGAATAATAAAGTATTTTTTTTTGTAAAAAATATTAAAATTTTATGGTAAAAAAATCGGGGCAGATTTTTTCTACCCCGATGAAAACAAGCCTAACGAAGAAATTACCTTCTAAAATTTCTATCACGCTCTTGGTAGATGCGTTCAATTATATCAACCACCTTCATGCCCTCAAGCAGGTTTGTGGCAATGGCACCCTTTGAATTAAGAGTCTCAATAACGTTTTGAATCACAAATCCGTGGTTTTGAGCGGCACCCTTGTATGCACCAAAATCATTCTCATGTGTAGGTTCTTTAAGCTCTGGCATTTCGTAATCCTCTATATGACAGTGAACTACGGTGTCCATATACTGACCGGCAACCTTAACTGTACCCTTTGAGCCAATAATTGTAACTGAACTTTCAAGGTTCTTATCCCATACAGATGTAGAATAATTTAATGACCCGATACCACCATTTATAAAGTCAAAATCAACACAACCGGTATCTTCAAACTCTATTAAATCACCGTGTGAGCAGTTTGCAAACTTGCCTCGAATGTTGGTAATGTCACCAAACAGCCAATAAATCATATCTATATAGTGGCTGAACTGTGTAAACAATGTACCACCGTCAAGGGCGTTTGTACCATGCCAACTACCCTTTTGATAGTATTTGCCGTCACGATTCCAGAATGCATCAACCTTAACAAAGTATATCTCACCAAGTTTTTTCTCATCAACAAGGCTCTTTAGCCAAGCCATTGGTGGAGAGTAACGGTTCTGCATAACACAGAATACTGAGCGGCTCATCTCAAGTGACTTGAAAACTATTTTCTCTGCATCTGATTTTGTAAGTGCTATAGGTTTCTCAAGTACCACATGTTTTTTTGCCTCCAATGCCTTTATGGCATATTCTGCATGGTAACCATTCAGGTTACAGATATTAACTACGTCTATATCAGAGCGTTTGAGTAGCTCATTATAGTCATTGTAATAGTCCTCTGTAATTTCAGGGTCTATCTTCTCTTTTGGAAGTACGTCACAAACTGCAACAAGCTGTGCGTTTGGATTACGTCTTATCATCTCGGCATGGCGCTTTCCTATATGCCCCAAGCCCACTACTGCAAAATTAATCATATTATTAAATTTTAAATAGTTTAGCTATACCTATTCCAGTGGCTCATACCTTCTGTGAAGGTATTCGGCCCTCCCGTAACGGCTCTGTGAGCCTACGGGTCCCTCCCACTATACGACTGCGTGGGTGCAGACGCACTGTCATAGGTATATCCAAACTCTTATTCATTACTATTATTATTTAATTCTTGTAACAAAACCATCTTTAAGTTTATACTCTTGTCCGGTGGCTGGGCATGTGGCATTGCCGTCAGCATCAAAATGGAGTTTTTGTCCGTTCTCGCTAACCCAACCAAGTTGGCGGGCAGGGTTACCTACCATCAGGGCAAACGGCTTAACGTCTTTTGTAACCACAGTGCCGGCACCTATCAGAGCATACTCTCCTATCGTGTGTCCGCACACTACAGTGGCATTGGCACCTACAGAGCAACCTTTTTTAAGTATTGTCTGCTTGTACTCATCTTTACGGCTTACATGGCTACGTGGGTTAATCACGTTTGTAAATACCATAGACGGACCCATAAATACGTCATCTTCTGCAATAACACCTGTGTAAACAGATACATTGTTCTGAATCTTGACGTTATTACCAAGAACTACATCGGGGCTTATAACTACATTCTGACCTATATTGCAGTTCTCACCAATCTTACAACCACTCATAACGTGGCTGAAGTGCCATATCTTTGTACCTTCCCCGATGACGCAATTCTCGTCAACGTAGGAGGATTCGTGCTTAAAGTAACTCATAATTGATAATAATATTAATTTTTAATTAAATTCTCGTTCACTAGAACGTGCTTATTTCCCTTCAAAACGCCAAACTTGTTGCGGTGCTCGCAAACTCGCTTCGCTCAAACAATGCTGTGCTCCTCCAAGTGGAAGCGTTTTGTGCGGGAGCACTGATGTGAACTTCAAATTTAATTAAAAACATTATTTGAGAAGTTCCAAAACAGCATCTGTAATGAATTTCAGTTGCTCATCATCAAGCTCTGTGTGCATTGGTAATGAGAGAACGCAGTCCATAAGTTTCTCTGCTACAGGGAAATCGCCTTTCTTATAGCGTGGGTCCTGATATGCTTTCTGTAGGTGCAATGGAACAGGATAATAAATCATTGCAGGTATGCCCTTCTCTTTAAGTCCTGCCTGAAGTGCATTTCTGTCAACAGAAGCGTCAAGTTTAAGTGTATATTGATGGAATACGTGTGTTGTAAAGTCCTTGCAAACAGGCGTTGTAATTTTTGAGCATGAAGCAAATGCCTTATTATAATAAGCGGCGGCTTTCTGACGTGCGGCAATATACTCATCAAGATGTGGAAGCTTAGCAAGCAATACTGCTGCCTGAATGCTGTCAAGACGGCTGTTTACACCTATCAAATCGTGATGATAGCGGACTACCATACCATGGTTTGCAATGGCACGCATTTTAGCGGCAAGGTCATCATCGTTGGTAAAAATGGCACCGCCATCGCCGTAGCAACCCAGATTCTTAGATGGGAAGAATGATGTACACCCGATGTTTCCTATACAGCCTGATTTAACTTTTCTGCCGTCAGAGAATGTGTATTCAGCACCAATTGACTGGCAAGCGTCCTCTACTATGTATAAATTATGCTCTTTTGCAATTTTAAGAAGTTCCTCCATATTGGCGTTTTGACCAAATAGATGAACAGGCACTATTGCTTTGGTTTTAGGTGTAATTGCTTTTTTTACAGACTCGATGCTCATGTTGAATGTGTCCATATCAACATCTACAACTACAGGGGTAAGCCCAAGCAATGCAACAACCTCTGCTGTTGCAATAAATGTGAATGTTGGTGTAATCACCTCATCGCCAGGCTTTAAGCCGAGTCCCATAAGGGCAATTTGAAGTGCGTCTGTGCCGTTTCCTGTAGGAATTACATGCTTTACGCCAAGGTATTTCTCCAGTTCTGCCTGGAACTCTGTTACTTTACCACCTTTTACAAATGATGTGGTGTCAATTACTTCCTGAATGCCGGAATTTACTTGCTCTCTGATTTTCTCGTATTGACTTTTCAAGTCAACCATTTGAATTTTTTTCATAACGTTTGGTTATTTGTTTGTTTGATTACAATAATGATGCAAATTTACTGATGTTTAATCACATACGCAAGTTTTTTTATTAACATTTTGAGGTAAGTTATGGTTTTATATATACACCCTCGGAGGGCTCATGACCATCTGTGATGGTCAGAGTCCCTCCCATACGTGGTCTGTGACCACTATGGGTCCCTCCCGTGCACGTGTCACGGGTAACAACGCCTCCTTAGGGTGTATATATAAAACCTATTTACAGAAAGTAATATGTGTGCCCCAAAGAGGCGTCCGCACCCACGCGGACGTACAGTGGGAGGGGCCCGTAGGCTCACAGAGCCGTACGGGAGGGCCGAATACCTTCACAGAAGGTATGAGTCCTCTGGGGGCATACATATTACTTTAGCATATATAAAAAAATTCAAATGGTTGTGGAGGGTATCAGAACCCGATGGAGAGTCCTATGGTGCAGGTAACGTTGGAGCCTTTGTAGAATGATGGTGTGTAGAGGTCCTCATAACCTTTGGCATCAAGCCTATTCTCACCCAAGATGGGCTTTGATGTAGGATTGTGTCCACGAGCATAGTTCCAATCCACGTTTACAATGGCGTAGGCATTAGGCCAAACCTCATAAAGAGCCTTGAAAGATACAATATCGTTCTCCCAAACTATATCCTTAAGCACTTTTTGGCTAAGTGTCTCCTTAGTGTTTCTACGTAAATACTCATAGTCATTACCCTTCTGGTCTTTGGTATAAGAGAGATTCAGGTTTAGCTGACGGATAGGCTTATAGTTAATAAAAGCAAAGAATTGCTGAGAGTTATCGCCAAGATAGTGTCCCATATTATAATCATTGGAAGCCCAAGTGATAGATTGTATTGAGTGCTTGTAGCACAAAATATTGGACCTTGTATATTCAAAACCTACAGACACATTCTTAAGTGGCCAGTTGCTTACACTAAAACCAGCCTTGTAACTAACAAGGTTACGCTGTTTGTTACCTGGTTTCCAACGTTCAAGACTAAACTCATCTATGTAGAAAGAGCAGAACAGATGAGTGTGAGGAATATTGTATGTACTAAGATTTATAAATACTTGAGAGTTCTGATTTTCACTGTCTTGCATACCTTTTGTGGTAAGGTGGTCCAACGATTTAAAGAATGCAAACGGAATCAGATATATAGGCTGGAATTCACCTGAATACACCACAGAATTACCAAAAGCCAAATGCAGACCCTTGATAGGTATAAAAGTGAACATATTGGCTGCTATATACTTATTCATAGGTCTGTAGTGCTTTGTGCCTTCACCTATATCGGTGTAATTCTCCTCCCAATACCATTTTGTGCTGTCAAGCACATTACTTATCATAAATCCGTGTATGTAGTCAAAACGGAACCATTCACAAGGTGTAAGCTTTAACTCAATCATCGGGAAAGAAGGCTGCCTACCCGATATAATGTTACTGCAAGTGTAAGTATCGCCCCACTCCAAGTTATCCTTTACAAACCCGATGCTACCAAACCAAGCGTAGGCACGGATACCAGCCCTAACATCGCTGTAATCACCGCCATAGTTAGCCTCCTTGTACTCAACTCCAGGCAGGTTATACAGGAACTCAGGCTGCGACATACGAGCCATATAACTACGCTCCGCCTCGGTTTTAACCTTGTTTTTATTAAGATACTTGCCAGTCCAAGAGTTATCACGTATGCTACCCCAAATAGATATATGATTAACTATATCCATCTGCAAATCAGCACCGTACCAACGCTTCAGAATAGGTCCGTTGCCGTTCATATAGACGTGCATACCCAAGATAGGTCTGATTGAAGCCTTAAAATGCTTATTATGAAAAATGAATTGAGGCTGCAGCAGAGAGAGGTCAAAAGTCTTTTTGTTAGTATAGTGAACGTAAGCCTTAGGCATGGTGTCAAGTTCATTGGCAAACTCGCTGATAAAGAAATCCAAATCCTTTTTCTGACGCTTAAACAGCAGAGAATCTTTGCTTTGAGCCTCTTTAAGTTTGGCGGCTATCATATTTCTGCTATAAGGTTTCAGTGCAGAATTTATATCAATAATGCCATCCATAGCCAACTCATCCAAGAAATCATAGATACGAGTGTAACTTGTGTTCTCCGGAATGTCCTGAGCGTTAATGTTGATGTTCAGCATCAACATTAAATTGAAAATTATCAACTTTCTACACCTGTTACTAATATGAAATCCATTAAACAAAAACATAATTAAATGATTTTCCACTTTTAACTATACATCATACATAATACATAATACATCATTTAGACCTCGCCCTCTTAAAGATTATATTGTACATTATCATCCACATGTACTTCACATCGGTGATGAATGTACCGTTCTTCTCGCATGCTTTAAGGTATTTCATCTCAGATGCCTGAATCTCCTCAAGGGTCTCCGGCATATCTGCGTAGAAAGGTGGAAAAAGACCTGGCTTAAACTTAACTCTAAGTTCTTGCAACTCATCGCAGTATAAATTAAAATACTGATTGCTTATAGGTCTTACACCCACAAATTTCATATCACCCTTAAAGAAATTTATAAACATCGGTAGTTCATCTAACCAGCATTTACGCATAATAGAGCCAACGGTGCTTACCCTTATATCGTGATTAAACTTGCCACCCTTCTGAATGCCGTAGGTCTTGTACATATAGTCCTGTATAAATTCAGAATAAGGGTACATGGTACGGGTTTTGTAAAACTTGAAAACCTCACCGTTCTTACCTACTCTGTTCAGTTTTATAAGCAGACCGTAGCGGCGTTTCTTGTACATTGGCGGCTCCTTTATACGTTTAGCCACAAAATAGGTGTATTTCTCTATTTTCTTCTCTGTAACTATCTCAAAACCACAATAATATAGTCTGCCTAACACCTCTGTCTTGGATAGCACACGATGCTTGCCGCCTGTTATATCGTAGTATAAACGTTTGGTTAAGAATAGTTTAGGTATCACTCTTTTTATAAAGTAGTAGAAAGTGTAAACTATCCAATTAAGCCCTTTGGGATATTTTTGCAGTATAGCGTGTTTCTTCACACTTTTATCCTTAAAAACACCCACAAACAGCCCATCATCGGGTAATTTCTCATTTATAATGGAAAACATACGGTTAATACCACGTATGTTATTGAGACTGCGTACATTAACTATGGTGCTATATTTATAAGGCTCCAACTGCTCAAAATTAAACAACTCTGTAGTGGATAGAATCTGAGTGTTTGTACTGTGTATATCTATCTGTGAATCAAGCCAATTATATGCCTTCTCCCCCATCCACGCCAGCATAGCCTGCTTACGTGCCTCATAGCCCTCATCGGTGATGATACCTGGTTTTTGCAATACACTTTTAGGTTCACGTTTGTCTATAGGATGCACATCAGACTCAGGGTCAGAGGCATATCTTATTGCAAAATATAATGATTGAATTATGGCAAGAAATAAAAATACCGTTATTGTTATTGCAAGAATCAGCAGTAATGAATAATTCGGAAACCATAAATATATTACGGTGGCACCTATAGCGTATGTAATTATAGATGTCACAAACACCACTTTCATTGCCTCCCCGTATGTTTGTGCTCTAAGTTCTTTTCTGTATCTACCGGATATCCAAGCAATTAGAATCCATACAAGGGCGTACTGTCCATAAACAACTTCATACTTATTGATTGGGTCGTCTGCATGAAGCGGTGCTATCCAAATCACCAAAAAGAATGAAATGACCAGTGCAAAAAGGTCAAACAACAGTTGCTTTATTTCAAAAGAAAATAATTTCATCTTCAAGGGGTGTTAGTATATTGCAAAGGTAATACAATTTTTTGAAATAAAAGCAACTAAACTAAAATTACGAGATTATTTTAATAGCAAGGCACCCCAATTTGTACAGAACAGGTTTGTTTATTGAGGTGTATCTGCCAAATTCCGTCAATTCACCGCCAAAACGGAGCTTAAAATCCCTTACACCGTATGGAATTTCGGGTGTTCCGGCTCCCATCGTGTCAAAAATTTTCCGACCATCGGATATGGCTCTTTTTATGGTCTCCCAATAAATTATGGCGGAAGGGCTTTCCGCCTGATATTCAGCGTCAAGGCCACATGCATAATAATCATAAACAGTACTGTCTGTAGATACTTGTAGCATGCCTCCTATTATTTTTTCATCTTTTATGGCAAGCAGATATTTTCCTGTACCCGATGTAAACATTTTCTCAAAAAACTCCCATGTAAACAGAGGTTTTTTGACTTTTTTCTTGTAGTGATTTTTCAGCAAGCCGTAGAATGTTCTGACCTCATCTAAATTTGTAGCATAACGGCAACTGACTCCACTCTCTGCAGCACGCCTTATCTGTCGTCTGCGGTTTTCGTCCATTCTATCAAAGGTTTTCTCCTCCGTATCACACTTGATAAGCACGTTCAGATGTGGCGTATATCCAAACCCGATGTCAGTGAATGCCTCTTTATATTCAGAGTAATCCTTCTCTGCCCTAATCTCTGTATAAATGGCTGATTTAGTGGCTTGTTTCAGTTTTTGTAACAATTTTGTAACATCTTCTTCGGTGGCATCGGGGTATAAAACAGGACCACCCAAAACTATAGCCCTGCGTGAAAAGAAACCCTTCAGCAGACCTTTCTCCTGCTGAATATAGCCTTGCACATAGCCTTTATCTGTAGTCACCTTAAATGCTTTAACACATTTTAGGCTACTGTAGAAAGCATACGCTATGTCACTCTGAAAGAAACTCATTTTAGTTTCAGCAATGCGAATTTAATTACATTTTTAGCGGTTTGCAATGTTAACTCCTTAAACCATTGTGGTTTAGAGTTTGTCCATCGTTGTGGGTGTGTGGTTATCATAAGACGCTTAGGCAGTGTGCCTTCCTTTATGGCTGCAATCACTTGGTCTGTAGTGTGATATACAAGCCCCTCTCTTGTCCAAATATCTTGATATTCAGGTATTTTGTCTCTTACGCTAACTTTATATCCGTCCCACATACGTCCGGTATCTGTAAGGTAGAACATTGTGCCGAAATCTATGTCAAAATATGGCTCTCCTATTATCCCTGATTCTTTGTAGTCATATTTTTTCCATAAATCCTTACCGTCATACTTGCTGGTAGGTGCTCCGTGCATACAAATGGTCTTTACAGGGTAAAATGTTCGGAAATATTCCAACTGATTTTTGAAGTGTGTATAAGCCTTGTCTGTATCGCCGTTGCAAATGCTCATATCCTCATAATGATACCCTATTTCATGCCCTAAATCTGCTATGCCTTTTATTATTTCAGGCTGGTTACTCTCAGGTATTACTCTAAAGTAATAAACCGCTTTAGCACCTTGCGAATGCTCTATTTTTGCAGTTTGTAATGAGTTATTCGCCTTTAAGTCCACATCATGTCTTAGTATTACAAACTTATCTGGACGTGAACCGTTCATATACTCCTCAAAAGTAATGGTTTCATACCCCGATGAAATCAGGGTTTTCACCAATTCCGCGTATTTATTTAGTGTGAAATCCATCAAAGTATCCATTCAAATGGGAATCTTTCAATATCCTCCTCTATCAGCGGACCTCCCTCCTGAACCTCTATAAAGGTAAGTTTTGTGATGGCTTTTACTGCGTGCAAGTGCTCTGCAGGTATGTTTACTACATCGCCTCGCTTCACTTTGGTTACTTTACCATCCAATACAAATAGTCCCTCACCATCTATAAAACTCCAAACCTCACTTCTATGATGGTGAACCTGATAGCTTATATTCTTGCCAGGATTCAGTGTAATGGTCTTTGTAAGAGCCTTAAATCCATCATCAAACTCTTGTGTATTAAGAACTTGATAACTACCCCAACGTCTCTCTTCATACATCGGGCGGTTAATAAGTTTATCTGCGTAATCCTTAATGGTCTCCGATACTTTTTTACCGCACACAAGTATGCCATCGGGGCATGCAGCCACTACTACATCACTTAAACCATTACAGAAGATAGGCGTACCTAACTCATTTATTACGTGTGTATTGGTATTCTTATTTCCTAATATTGCATTACCCATTACGTTGTCCGGTAACTCTTCTGTAAGTGTGTTCCAAGTTCCCAAATCCTTCCACTCTCCATTAAACGGAACCATTGCCACATTTTTGGCAGACCGTACAAACTCATAATCAAAACTGCCTTTAGGTAATAAATTGTATTTATTTCTAAATTCTGTGTATGAGTCTGCATTCAGATAGTGTTTTACGGCATTCACCATATAACCTAACTTAAATGCAAACACCCCACCATTCCAATATGCCCCCTCTTTCAGCAACTCTTCCGCATCCTTAATCTCCGCCTTCTCCACAAACTCCTTAACTCCTAAACTCCTGAACTCCTTAACTTCTGAACTCCTAAACTCAGGTATTATGTACCCATATTTTGGCGATGGATACGTTGGTTTTATGCCCATAAGCACTAAATCAGCTGCATTGTTATCCACAGTATCAGCCATCTGTTTAATTACAGAATAATACTCTTTGCCTGTATAGGCATCGCAAGGCATAACCACTACGGTTTCATCGGGGGATATCTTATCTTCTAACGCTAAATGCATAACAGAAAGTGCTATGGCGGCAAAAGTACCTCTGCGTTCAGGTTCCTGCACAAAAGTAATCTTATCGTGAACCTGATTCTCAATGGCATCTTTTTGCTGATTATTGGCGGCAATTGTAATGCAGGCATCTATCCCTGATTCCTTTATTTGCCTTATAACACGTTGCAGCATGCTCTCTTTAGCCCCATCGGGTGCCTGTAGCAATGGCAAAAACTGTTTAGACCTTGCGTAATTACTTAGCGGCCACAATCTTTTTCCGCTTCCTCCGGATAATAGAATTAGTTGCATAATAAATTAATTGAAAGTTGATTCTTCCGTCATCTCGAGCGTTAGCGAGAGATCTTAATAAAGATATCTCACTTCGTTCGATATGACGAATATCGACTAACTATAATATTCCACGAAGATAACAATTATTTTTTGTGTTTGCAAATCTTAATCCACTTATTATTATGGATATTGCCATCTAATATTTTAAGCCCACCAAACTTTACCCGATGAATACATGGCATAAGGCTTACCTGGTCACGCTGGCAACCGTTTTTAAACTCATTCCACCACAATTCCATCAACTCTACAACGTGTGTTTCATTGTGTTTCCGTATCAAGCATCCGTTCTCTGTTATCCCCATATCATCTTTAAAACCCCACTCCACATATCTCTGCCACTGTTTCTCTGCCATATCTTTGTCCACAACTCCACTTCCTATCAAATCATCAATCTCCTCACGCACGCTGTGGCAATAACTATGCATGAACGCCGCCATAGATATGTTGTTATCAAGATTTTTAATCAGTTCTGTAAAATCCCCTGTAATAAGCATATCGGCGTCTATATAAATACTTGTATCATACTTATTATCAATATATTTATGGGGCAGCATTTTAATCTTTCGGGAAAGGATAATATTCTTAATATTACTTAAGTCTGTATCACTATGTAAATTTTTACACAAATTAAAATTTTGGGATATCTCTATCTCTGTCTCAGTATCTAAAAGTATTACATTCCATACCCCGATGTTCCCACAAAACCTACAACCATCCGTCGGTCTCCACCTATACAGATTATTCGTATCACATAAATCCGCAATCCCAGCATTATTAGTAAACAAAAAATACCCAGCCCCAGGCATCACCACCTGCGGCTGATGTATCTCATCATAATTCCCGGTAATTACTGTGTATATTGCAAGCATACTCATTGACACCAAATGACACAAACTATTTTTATTTTATGCACCAATAACTATAGACGGGTCTATATCAAGTTTGCGGCATATCTCACGGGCAATTTGCAGCGTAGGCTCTGTTTTCCCGCTCAAATACTCGCAGACACGTGCCGGTGATACACCAATAAGCTCAGCCACAGCCTTTTGGCTTAGTCCCCTCTCATACATTCTAAGTTGAATAACCTCCGATAATTTAGGCATACCCACATCAAAATGCTTATCAGAGTAATCAGAAACCAGGTCAGATAGCAATTTAAGTTCAATCTCCAATTCCTCTTTAGTGCTTAATGAAGTTTCATTTACAAACTTAGCCGACCCGCTATGTGAGTTATATGGCACAGCCTCTTCAGCAACCATTGTAGTTGGAGATTCAGGAGAAAAGCGTTCCAAAGCATCAAGTTTCTTTAGAATTTGCTCTACCCTCTCCACTGCCCAATTATATTCCTTTATGTTAGTAATCTCAGTCATAACTATATTGTTGTAATGTCCTTAATCCGTTCATATTCAGCATGAGTCCCTATAAACCTTATATACACATATTTTATAGTAAACCTAACCACAGCAATCAATCTATAATTATTTCCTCTGATGTTAAATACAAAACGCTGATTCCCAACACAATCCACGCTTCCGCTAAAAGACCGCCTGATGTCAGCAAAATCTCTCCATTCAGCCCTCTTGACCCTCTGTACCCAGTCCTGTAATGCCACCCTGCTTTCAGGGTGCTCAGTTATGTATTCCTTTAATTTCTGTTCAGTAAAAATCCTCATCACCCCACAAAGATACAACAATAATTTCAAATAACAAAATAAAATTACAAATAATGCAATAAATACATATCGCAACAAAATATTTTGTAATTTAATTTACCTTAACATCCCCAAAGTGTGGATTTTTGTCGATTAAGAGAACGTTTTTGTGGAATTTTGTAGATTAAGCGGTATTAACCATGTATTTTATTATAAAATTCAATACCTTTGTTTGTAAGCTTGTACGTTTGCGTAGGACTATTTGCAGAACTAGGTTGTGTTGGACATACAAAACCAGCCTCAATTGCGGGCATTAAATATTTATATAGCACATTAGTTCTATCCTTTAAGTTTAATCGCTGCATAATATCTTTCATAGAGCAGATATCTGTACCTAAACACAATACAAGTTTATTTACTTGTTGGGTTACTTGTTGGGTTACTTGTTGGGTTACTTGTTGGGTTACTTGTTCCCCTACTTCTTGTTGACGCCAAATTATGGTAGTAAAATCAGCATCTTGAATAAACTCTGGTGATTTCAATCCTTTTTTAACACATTTTTTCACCATATCAGTGGTACCAGTGCCTAATTCTTCAATATATGCTGCCAAATACATTGGATGAGCCAATATAGGATTAGCAGGAATTGATGAATGAATTTTCTTCAAAGCCTCAACCGTAATTCCGTATGGCAGTTGACCGGGATTGTGAATCTCCAGCCTATTTTTAAATAACATTACCTGAACACTTGCTGTACTAGTATAGTCCCTATGAACCACAGCATTAACAATTGCCTCGTGCACAGCAGATTCAGGAAGTTCATATTCCACATTGTCATCAGTTGAATGGTCACCTATCTTTGCATTGATATGGGACATTACAAACGCTTTTGCCTGATCAACCAATTCAAAAACAGTACCTCTGAATACTTGATAATACGGAGCAGGTTTTTGAACCTCATCACCATAAAATTGAACACACTTAACTTCTGAAGTGCAGAAAAATTTTTGCGGATTGTTTCCAAAAAGCAATAATGCTGAATTAGACAGTTCTCCGTTATCAGACAACAGATTCAGACTTTTCAAGATAGCAATTTTACCCGCTTCCATTGTTAGTGGGAAACTTCTTTTTGCTTTGGCGGTCTCAACAAATACCCTCAATTTCTCATCACTGATATCATCCATTGATGCATTATGATTCCAAGTTGCATCAAATGGAGTTACTCGTATAATTTCCTTTATTACCAAATAATGAATCAGAGCCGCATAAATAATAGTTCTAAGTTCATCATAATTTGAAAATGATTTCCTCACAATATCTTTTGAGACTTTTTTAACAAACAAATCTTCTTGCTTATCTCTATTATCATTTCTTAAAATGAAAGCCAGACGATACTTAGATAAAGCGGTGGCAACATCATATTCTTCTTCAGTTGGAGAAATACCATTTTCATTTATTGCTCCGTATTCAGTTCCAAATATTCCTACATACACATCACATTGCTTAACCTTATCAATATACGCTCTCTGGGCAGATGTATCTTGTGCTGGTTGTCTTTCAAATAAGAACACATCAAAGAATTGCCCCAACAACGCATCAGTTTTAATATAATCATACAACAACTGACGTTCTTTGGCAAATTCCTTCTGAACACTACTTATAAAAAGTTTGATACGCATATGGTTTGCGTTTATAAACTTATAATTAATATTATATACAAAGATATAAAAATATTGATAAATATATCAGTATGATATGAATTATTTATCATAACTACATTTCAAACTTATATTTTTTTATTGAAAATTTGCAACAATGTTTAATTCTTAAATTTATTGTATGTATTAATTTATTTATTTTAAACAACCATTTTATTTGTTTTTTTTCATCAATTCCAAGCATTAATATGCTGAGAGCCAACATACAGATAATAATTATGGTTGATAACTTTAAAAACAAATCAGTTAACGGAATGCATAGCATCATACATATTAATAATAAAACAAATAATACAGAACATAAAACAAATAGAGTATGTATTCTATATAGTTTCATAGAGGATTCATAATAGTAAGTGTCAGATTCAACAGGTTGATATATTTCGCAAAAGAAATCGCCCGACACAATAGCTAATCGGTTCAAATCAATAGTCATCAAGGCGTACTCAGGTTTTATATTAGTTAATTCTTTACGAATCTCATTTTCTATAGTTGTTGAATAGTTCAAAGATAAATGAGACAATGTATTTCTATCATGCAGATACCACAAATGGTTGATTTTATTACAATTAAGTTCATATAATTCATTTGCACTAAAATAATCAACTTCATAATTTCCTCCAGATATTATTGCCTGCCCTCCATAGCGAGACAATTCTTCTGTTACTTTTTTAAATTCTTTTTCTGCATTAGACATACCATTTTTGGGGCATGAAATGGAACACCAACATACAAATTTAAAATATGCTGTTAACTTTTTTAAAAATGGTCGCATCAATCTTTCATAATTATCATTTTTTCTATTCTTTCTGTTCCCTATTTCAACATACACCAAAACAAATCCACCAGTGATTATGGCAGACAATATCGTTACTACTGCATTGTATAATAATTCTTTGTCCATTTGAAAAATATTGATAAATAAACAATTATCCTTAAATTTAATTTTAAAGGCTTAACACTAAAAAAATGTTGTTGTATTTTTTACAAATGTACATTAAAATTATTTGTAAAAAAGTTCGTATTTTGCTTAAGTTATTAACATATTTAATTTTTAACGAAAAGTTATCAATTCTATAGAAAACTACTAGTTACTACTTAAGTTTCCTAACCTCTATTTAAAAAGCAACTACGATAGTGGGTGGCAATGCTTCGAAAAACTTAGCAATATAAAAACTACAGAAAAGGAGATAAAACCGCTTTGATTGAATAATGCATATTGTTTGCAGCTAAAACCACTGAATATATCTGAAATTTATACGCAATATTGGACAATAATAGGTTTATCAGCCAACTTATCTCGATTCTCGGAACTCAATGTAGGCACATTGATAAACAATCTTTTAATAGCACGACTGGCAGCTACATAATATACACGATGCACATTGTTGCCATTCAAGTCTGGGGACAGCAGGAATTCTATATCATTTTCCTCTTTCAAAATGACAAACACATTATCATACTCTTCTCCTTTTGACTTATGAATAGTCTTATGTTTGTCATCCGAATCGCTATATTTCACACCAAGTGCAGCCTCAGAATATGTATGATTCAAATAATAATCCTTTGTTTCCTTTTTGACAATCTTATTTAATTTGATTTTTACATTTTTTAGCACGAAATTGTAGAAATCCATCATACTGCCGTTTTTATATTCTTGATAACCGTCAAGTAAGAGTCTTAGAACTACTATGGTTTTTGCCCTATCGCGATCAATGATGTCTAACTGATGCCAAGCATTTCGAAGGTCATTCATTCTCGTATATTCCACAGCCTTTACCAACGCTTTAATAATCATCTGACGCTCTGTGTTGTTGTCAAAATCCCTATCTAATATTTTTTCAACATATTGTACCCCATTTTTGTTCCGCATCGAATTGGCAAGTATGTTTTGATAGGCTAGTGATTGTATGTCGTCTGTCCCAACTATATTAATACTCTGTTGATAGCAGTCAAGCATATTACCCACGAGTAGTTCTGGTACCATGCCCTCTAAACCGTTAAGCCATTCTTGTGTAAAATCGGTTCTAACAATATTCAGCAATTCAACAATCTGCTTCGAGCTACGCCTATTTCCCCGTATCTCATACTCCTGCATCCCAGGCACTGTGAATTTTTCAAATTGCTGTACCGTAGCACCAAGAAAATCATAGATTGATTGAGCCTTATCGCCAACTACACCGACAATCACACCCTCATTACCCAATTGGGAAAGGAAATCAACCACAAAAGGAACTGTATCTTGAAATTCGTCTACGAAGATATATGGGTATTTGGCTTTTATTAATTTGTATATGTTGGGGAACTTCGAAAGCAGAACATAAGAGAAATAGAGAATGTCATCAAACGATATATATCCACTACTCCATAGCCATTTTCTAAACCATATATATGAATCATTACTAATATACCACTTGCCGTTTTTTACCGGATATTTAGGTTTGTAATGTTTATATTCGTGGTTTTCATAACGCCACATGGCACGTGTTAATCCACTAAGATAGATATTAGCATCTAACCACGCTTTACCATTAAGTTTTAATACTAATTCCGATGTTCCTTTGGATTGGAAATTAGAGTCATCTATAACCACAAGATTGTCCAATTTCAGTCCGAAATCTTCAGATATCAGATGAATATAAGGTCTTAACACATTGGCATACAAGAAACTGTGGATGGTACATACCTCCACCACATCTTTACCTATATTCAAACGTGATGTAACGGTATCTGCCCCCACATTGGTATAAGTAATACAAACCACCTTCTTCACCACATCAAGTTTGTGACTATTTAGCACCACATTCTTAATATGACTTATTAGCCAATGTGTCTTTCCAGCACCAGGACCAGCACTCACTTTAAAGGGTTCGTCTATAGGTATAGATTGTTCTGATGTTATGATAACAGCCATGTTAATGCTTCAACAATATATTGTGGTACATGGAACTCTTTCCTATCTGCGGCAGGTTTTTCTAAATTATCCATAAGTGCAATGTTCAGCTCCAACGCATTGCCGCCTTTTGAAACGGAGTTCAAATAACGTGATGCGAGTAAAGCTTTTCTTTTTTCTTCATTAGTCCACCTCGATGCACATATGGATGTCTTGATACGGGTATTAGTTTCACTATTTCGCATTTTACTCATCATATTGTTCACCTCTGGTTCTGCCATCATAGATTTTATCTCTTTTACATTGGAGACAGATTTAGTCAGCAACAGTTCACAATCAGGATTTTCACGCATTATGTCATACTCTAGTGTTTTTCCGTATATATCATCTTGACGATAGAACCTAATGTTTGGATGGTCTCTATATTGAGTGTCCTCCGTATCTGCATGATGCTTATATTCGTACTGGACAGTATCCATATTGTACTCGTAAGGGTAACAGGACTCAAAATCCTCATCAAAATTCTTCTTTTTCCTACATGGATCAATGTCCGTCAAGCAAACAACCTTCTTGTTGATGGTGTATGGATTGTAAGTATCAAACAACTTTAGAAAATGATTAAAATAGCGACCGCCCATATTTACCACCAACACATGCTCATCCGTAAGGTTCTTATTCATATATCTGGCAAAAACAGGAAGTAATAATTCCTCGGCAATACCCTCAACGAATATCAATTTATTGGCAAAAAATATATCTGCTTTAGTTGCATCCAGAAATCTCTGAACATATTGCTTAGATGCCATATCTTCTTTATTATTTTCTTTATATACGTCGCGTGGATAACTTACATTGATTTGTCCTAATACAGGTGAGGTTAGGCATATTAAATCATCCAGTTTCACAGCTGAGACAATCTGAGTAGAATGTGAAGTCATGAATATTTGGCGTACATGTCCATTGAAATTGTTGTCCTGCAGAAACTGTAGAAACTTATACTGCATGGCTGGATGCAGGTGTGCTTCACATTCCTCTATAGCAAGGAATGATAGGACCTTGGCACTGCGTTTCATATATGTGATGCTGCTATCAGCCTGCATCTTTGCAAGCAAAAGCGACATATAGATTAGGTTATTATAACCTAACCCATTATATGTTGCTGGTACTTCTATACCAATAGCATACTTGATAATCATTCTCAATACTGCAAACATTTCATTCTCAGTCACCTCTCCGTCAAAATCTGGCTCGGCACCATTGAATGTTGCACCTGTATCAAGTGCGTATTTTAGAAAAACGTTTTTGCCATTCTGCAATCTTTCTTGTAAAGTTTGCATCAGTGGAATAGTTTTTTGGGCAAAATCATATCTTATGGTTTTCAATTGTTCCTTTATCTCATCCTCTGTCATTGTGCTATCATTCTTAATTGAGTAATCAATGAAGAAATTCAGCACATCCCGTAGGAGCGGATTATAACCGGCGTATAGGTCATGGCTGACATCGCGAATGGCATCAAGGAACTGGAAATCAATCTGCCCCAAAACATCATTAACGCTGATATCTGCAGTTTGATTTCCACCATAGCGAATACTTCTATAGAGTCTGATGTAGTCATGATCTATAATTCTCCATATCTCCTTAGCTGTAGTTGCATTGGCAACATCTGCCTTATAGTTGTCCTCTTGCGCATCATTTAATTTAAACTCATATATTAATTCTGCTTCTTTACTTAATGTAGGATCTGTCATCATACTATAGAACAGCCCCATTTCTGTAGAATCCAAGTCTTCACCTACACTTCTACGTAGGACAAGAGTTATATGAATTCGTGGCGATTGCTGTTGGAGCGTTTCCATATCTGTCTCATAAAACAAATCACTCGTCCCCATTCTATGGCCACCACTATAACCAAGCACTAATCCTATTGCACGGAGTAAGTTGCTTTTACCTGTGTTATTATGACCTATTATGACATTCACTCCTTCATGGAATGGAATTGAAACTTTCTTGAAGTTACGGAAGTTTGAAATTTTAATCTCTTTAATATACATTTTTATATTTTTTTTTGAAATTCAATAAGGATTTATGTTACTGATTTTTAGTATGATTCAAATCTATAAACTTGCCATTGTTGAAGTTAGTGTACTCGTTTTGATTCACATGGCCAAGTTGATTTGATAAACATTGTAGTCTCGCCAATTACTTTGTCCACGTTGTTGGGTACTCATGCCCATCGACTACAAAATAAAACAAACTAGCCTTATATTTCTCAAAAAATACAAGACACAAAACCAACATAACCATTTTCCACAATTGCAATACTCATAATCCGGTGATTTATACAAGTATAAATACTTGTATGACCTTGCAAATATAATACAATATTGGCAGAAAATCAAGTAAAACTAACATAGTTGCTACTTGAATACGGCTTTCAACAATCGATTTATTCCCCACGCTGCCGCAATCACTATTGCAGTAACTACAATATAAATCACCGCTATATGCCATATGCAGACCAAGGTAAGCATATAATGTTTTAAGAAGAATAATTACAAGATGAACTCCCAGATACCAAGGACAGCACTTGTGCAATTATTAGCAAAAGTTTCTCTTCACCCTAATCAACTTAACTGCCAACTCCCTGCCCTTTACCTCTCCCCACCATACACCACATTTAACGCTGCTATGTGGTTCTCTATGGAGTATTTAGCACGGACTTTTGGAGCATTTGTTAATGCTTTGGATTTGTAGGTGGCAAGGTTGTCTATGTTTAACTTTAGTTGCATCTACCCCACCACCTTCCGCTTCACTTTTATCAGCTTGTCGGCCAACTCTCTGCCAAGTCAACTCACCCTACCCCTTTCAGTTTCCTCTTCAGACCAACTAATTTCAGGGTGAGTTTGCGGCCAATGACTTTGTCAAGGAACCACTGTTTGAATTTTTGATATGGGGTGCGTTCTACCCAAGAACCGGCAAAATGGTGAATGCAGGCTGAATTAGCGGTAAGTTTCAGTTCTCGGGTGCTGGTAAGCGGGCAAAAATAATCAACGGGGAACACGTGCATATCATTTTTGTAAACACCATACTTGCCATCAATAACAAAACCATTATCAGTCATTATTTTAGAAATGGTGATAGTGTTTGGCGTTAAATCTAATGTGCCATCAGCATTCTTAAAATGTCTGCCGTCATAATACGCAAGTTGTTCCTGAACCCAGATGCCACCGGCGGCACTTGCCATAAGACCAGTTACAGGTGCCATTGAAAGACTTCCCTCATACCCAGTAAAAGCAGGCAGTTTCAAAAATTCATCAAGAGGTCTGAGAATCTCCACATCAGTGTCCATATATACACCACCAAACTTATTCAAAGCCCACAAACGTATATAATCAGTCACAAACGCAAATTTGCGTGCCTCATACGCCTCCTTAACGTATGGAACAGAATTGACATCAAATGTATCCTCGTTCCAAAGTTTGTATTCATACTCAGGTAGATATTTCTTCCACGATTCTATGCATTTTAGAGCCAACTCAGGCATTTGCCCTCTTCCAAACCAACAGTAGTGTAAAATTTTAGGTATCATATTAACTTAATTTCTCCGATAACCAACATACTATCCTACCACAAGCCTTACCATCGCCGTATGGATTAACAGCGTGAGCCATCTTGTCATACAGACCATTCTTGTTATCAAGCAAATCAGCAACACCAGTAATAATCTTCTCATAATCAGTTCCAACCAATAATACAGTACCCGCATCAACAGCCTCAGGACGCTCAGTGGTATCTCTCATAACAAGTACAGGCTTGCCAAGACCAGGAGCCTCCTCCTGCACTCCACCACTATCGGTCAGCAACAGATAAGATTTCTCCATCATATAAACAAAAGGCAAGTAAGAGAGCGGCTCTATCAAGAACACATTGTCAATCCCTTTAAGAATATCAAACACCGGTTTTCTTACATTCGGGTTCAAGTGGACAGGATATACAAAATCCACATCAGAGTACTTCTCAGCAAGATTTTTAATGGCATTACAAATATGCAGGAAACCATCGCCAAAATTCTCTCTCCTATGTCCGGTTATAAGAACCAAGCGTCTTTTACCATCAAGTCTATGCACATCATATCCAAAATCCATCATCTCTTTCTGTAGCGATGCCTCAAGTTCCTTACCTGTTTTAATTTTATTAACAACCCAATGCAAGGCATCAATTACCGTATTACCTGTTACAGTAATCTGTGAATCAGGAACATTCTCCTTTATCAAATTATCCCTCGATAGCGGAGTCGGAGAAAAATTATATGTTGCAATACGACCTGTAATAAGCCTGTTCATCTCCTCTGGCCAAGGACTGTAAATATTGCCAGTACGCAATCCAGCCTCTATATGAGCCACTGGAATCTGTTTATAAAAAGCGGCAAGAGCGGCAGTTGTAGAGGTGGTAGTGTCACCGTGAACAAAAACCACATCAGGTTGTTCCTGAGTCAGAACATCACGCATACCAAGCAGAATCCTCGATGTTACATCATATAAATCCTGATTAGGTTTCATAATGTTCAAATCATAATCAGGCTTAATTTCAAACAAATCAAGCACCTGGTCAAGCATCTCTCTATGCTGACCAGTCACACACACCTTTGTCTCAAACAACTCAGGATGTTTCTTAAACTCCAACACCAGAGGGCACATTTTTATTGCCTCCGGGCGCGTTCCAAATACTAATAATAATTTATGCATAAATATCTTTATATTCCAATTCCCCGATACTCAAACCCAAGTTTCTTCAGTTCTGTGGGGTCATAGATGTTGCGGCCGTCTATTATAACGGGCTCTTTAAGGCTTTTCTTTATTATTTGCCAATTTGGTAGGCGGAACTCCTGCCATTCTGTTACAAGGCAGAGTAAATCCGCTTCAAATGTGGCATCGTATGCATCTTTAGCAAAGTATATTGAGCCGTCGGCTATTGCATTATCAAAACCAAGAAATGTAGGGAATGACTTAACTACAGGGTCAAAAACTCTGACCTTTGCACCTGCGGCAAGTAATTGTTTAATCAGCACAATGGATGTGGCTTCACGCAAGTCATCTGTGTTGGGTTTGAAGGCGAGGCCCCAGATAGCGATGGTGCGGTTTTCTAATAAAGATTTCTCGCTTCGCTCGAAATGACGGGAGCACTCATAATGCCTGCAAATCTTTTCAAACAGCACCGTTTTCTGATGCTCATTCACAGCCTCCACAGCCTCAAGTAGTTGCATTGTGTAGCCATTATCTTTGGCAGTATGGATTAGAGCCTTAACATCTTTAGGGAAGCAACTGCCACCATAACCGCAACCAGCATAAAGAAACTTATTTCCAATGCGAGTATCGGCACCAATTCCGCGTCTGACCTGATTCACATCAGCACCAACCAACTCACAAAGGTTAGCCATATCATTCATAAAACTGATACGAGTGGCAAGCATACTGTTGGCGGCATATTTAGTCATCTCCGCCGATGGAATATCCATAAACAGTACTCTAAAGTTGTTCAAAAGGAATGGTCTGTAAAGTGTGGTCATCAACTCTTTCGCCCTCTCACTCTCCACCCCTATGACTACTCTATCGGGACTCATAAAGTCCTTAATAGCAGCACCTTCCTTTAGAAATTCAGGATTGGAAGCCACATCAAAATCAACTTTAACTCCCCTTTTGTCAAGTTCAGCCTGAATAGTAGCCTTAACCTTTTTTGCCGTCCCCACAGGCACCGTACTCTTAGTAACAAGCACCAGGTAGTGGTTCATATTCTGCCCCACAGTTTTTGCAACCTCAAGCACATAACGCAGGTCAGCACTTCCATCCTCATCAGGAGGCGTGCCAACGGCAGAAAATATAACCTCCACATCATTTATAACATCAGCCAACGATGTGGTAAAATGCAGACGACCAGCATCCACGTTTTTCTTTACCATATCATCTAGACCAGGCTCAAAAATTGGGATTATCCCATCCTTTAACTGCTGAATTTTCTGTGCGTTGACATCAACGCAAGTAACATCAGTCCCTATCTCAGTAAAACATACGCCTGAGACAAGACCTACATAGCCTGTTCCTACTATTGCAATTCTCATATCTGTTATTTATTATATTTCATTGTCTTACTTTTTGGCCAATTTTCAATATACCAGCAAAGAAAATCAGTGACATCAATCTTCTCTGACATCATCTTTTTATAACCATCAGCAACAGGCAGTCCACCTTGCAGAATTTCAACACCTTTTGCTATTGCTTTTATTTGGTCTTCTTCGCTTTCTGTATAATTAAAACACAGCCCATATTTTTGCTCAATATCCCTTGTATAATATCTGCCTGTGTTATCAATATACACGCCCGGCACGCCAAGCATAACGCCTTCTGTAACCATCGTTGCACTTTCTCCAAAAATCATTGAAGCAAATGCCATAGCATCGTGCATTTTAGATGGTTCAAGTGGAAATCTATATTGTTCTAATTCTTCTGGCAATTTACCTTCTGATGAAATAAATACTTTGGCGTATTGTGAAAATTGTTTTATTGCAGACAATTTATTCTCAAAAGAGATTCCTTTATGACCCCTATCATGGGTAGCATTCCACGATACAAATCTTACAATAACATATTTATCTCCCTCTTTAACACCCAACTCTTCCAATACAGATTTGTTTGGTGTGAATCTATTAGGATGTAAATAGAGCAATTCATTGTATCCCTGATATTTAACAACTTTACCCGATTTAAGCGGATGCTCGTAATCAGATGTAAGTATAACCGTAACAAACTTTCCCCAAAGTTTGATTTGCTCCATATTAAAGGTATCCTCAAATGCAATGCTTGGTTTACGCATGAGCCAAGCCACCTGTGAAGCAGTAATAGAACCATGGCTTAGGAATACATCTGGTTTAAATTTCAAGGCAACTTTTAATTCCTTTAAATCAAATTTTATTAGATTGAACATTTTGCCCAGTGTTGAGTTGGATTTCTTGCCAAAATTCACAAAATCCAATCCATATTTGGTCAACAAATTAACCTCAAACTCCTTATCCCTGCAAGTAAACAAAACTTTATGCCCCCTACTCTGCATCTCTTTAGCAAAACAGCGAAACATATGCACGTGTGCAGGATGACCTATGTCTATAAGAATATTCATATGTTTATTTAAAAGACATACTAATTAATATATTTAAACCTTCCATGAGAGATTTTTTTTGAGGGGATAGACATATAATTAATTCCATATCTAATTTTTAAAAACTCATCATAATACTTTATACAAGGGAAATCATATCCCTCATACTTGAGTTTAACATACTCGCTTGTAATATGTGAATTATATTGTTTGTGCATATTTCTCACAGTCGTATTGCTGATAGCGATGTAATCACAATTTTTATCATCATACCATTGAGAGACTTTATGATGCAAATGCAATAAATAATTATATGAAAATATAGCAGCAATAGGTAATAAAAACAACCACGTTTTAAAGGGCCTGAATTGATGATTTTGCATTCTCTGTTTGGATTTTAACAACAACATAAGCAACTGATTAATTCTTAATTTTATTGTCCATAGTAAGTTATTATTGGGACATTTGTCAAAAACAAACACATCAATAAAATTGATATTATCAACCCATAAGACAGGTATTGGAGTCCATTTAAAAAATATATTATCACACAGTTTACCATCCTTTTGGATAAATGATATCAATTTGTTAAAATTATCCCTTGATAATGCAATATCGACATCATCATCCCAAGGAATAAACCCCTTATGTCTAACAGCACCTAATAAATTGCCACCTATTAACGTATATTGAATATTATTATCTGTACAAAACTGATCAAAACACACCATCGTGTGCAATAAATTCAACTGTTGTCTTCTCATTGGAGACCCATCAGGATTATATATTGTTCTTAATTCATCGTACATATTATTTAGATTCATTTATTAATTTCGTTAATCTTGTGGATGATATACCTTTTGTGTATGGAAAATATATAATTTTAATACCTTCTTTTGTGAATTCCTCTTCGTATTTATTCCATTTATCTGTATTATACCAATCGTCTCCTACAAATAGAATAGTAGCACCTATTTTTTTACACATAGACAGTTTATCCATATCAGCTTGGGGTACAACCGCATCAACATATTTAATATTTCTAACAATTTCAATTCTGTCAACAAAAGGTATCATAGGTTTTTTTCCTTTGTATGAAACGAGTTCATCTGTTGTAACTCCAACTATCAACTTATCACACATTCCTTTGGCATTTTTTAGCAAATTTAAATGACCAATATGAAATAAATCATATACTCCAGCTGTATATCCAATTATCATAATAGTAATTTTATAATATTATCTTAATTAATTTTAATCCTAAACACCCAATTTTATACATTAATGGTTTACAAATATAGCAAAACCTCCCATATTCTACAAGTTTGCCTCCAAATTCCGCCTTAAAATCTCTTACACCATACTCTTCATTTGGTTTTCCAGCACCCATCATATCAAAAATAGGATAACCATTATCTGCGGCATATTTCATTCCTGCATATTTTGTTACTGATGACGAATGAATATTCTTATATACCCCATCCTTACCACAAGCATACCATTCATATACACCTGTGCCTTCTAACAACATACAGACTGAACCACCAACAATACGTCCATCAAATTCAATAAGTAAATATTTACACGATGGTAAATAGTATAGCTTTTCAAAGAAAACAAATGGTTGCAAAGGCATCTTTACCTTTGTTTTATACAACTCATCTAATAATGAATAATATTCTGTTATTTGTTCTATAGTCGGACTCTCTATAATAGAGGCTCCATCTCTCAATGATAATCTAATATATTTCTTACGATGCTTGCCTATATTCTCTTCCGCTTTCTCCCAGTTAGTGCAATCTACATGAAAATTCAAGTGAGGTTCATACTTAAAACCACATTTTAAAAATGTATCTTTCCATTTAGAATAATCATTTAGATTACGTGTTTCTATGTATATTGCTTTAGATGAAATTTGTTTTTTTAATTCTGATAGCAACAATTCCAATTCATCAGGTGTAGTATCATCTGTTATTAATGGTCCACCAACAATAATAGCACGTCTTGACAAGAATTGCTTTATCTTGTTATTTTCTTGTGTTATATATCCTACAACCAAACATTTGAGTATTCCATCATTCTCTACAGCAATAACAAATGGTTCAAACAAATTAGGCAAAGATGCATAAAACTCATACGCCTCTGGCGTTTGAAACCAAGTACTTGTTTTACTCCCGGCAACCAAATTACTCCACATTTGGCGGTTAATATCATCATATTTGGTAAGTATTTTCATTCCAATACTTGTTTATATATATCAATAAGTTTCTCTGCAACATTTTCATTAGTAAGCCCCGCAG
Organism: Paludibacteraceae bacterium; assembly: GCA_024399495.1. Lineage (GTDB taxonomy): Bacteria > Bacteroidota > Bacteroidia > Bacteroidales > Paludibacteraceae > Enterocola. The sequence goes on along the minus strand of JAKSNY010000003.1, from coordinate 54,933 downwards.
ATTCAATAAACCGTAACCCATCCGTCCTATGTCCAAAGTCTATTGCTTGTTGCAATAATGAAGCTAATTCTTTAGCATCTCTACTTGCTGCGACATAGCATCCTTCTAATCCTTGTGTTCTCTCTGCCACATCACCAACATCGGTGGAAACAATAGGTAATCCACACGCCATAGCCTCTTTAATTACTTGTGGGCTACCTTCGGTCTTACTTGTCATAAGTAATGCATCACAAGCATACATTAATGCTGTGACCTCCTCTCTGGAAAATCCTTTTAATTCTATTAATTGAGTGCCTGGTACTAACGATACAACTGCGTTTGCCAATGCTGAATATTTTACTTCATTATCAAAAGCCCCTGCAAATAGAATATGTTTTTTGTTCGGCATTAACAAGTATGACACATCAGGACATTTATCTACTGATATTGGTTTATTTATGCCACAGGGTAACAAAGTGCATCTCTTTTTTACCGCTTTTGAGACCTGCTCGTATGCAATAGTTTGAGTCTTCTTAGACACAAATATATTCCAAGCGGATAATTTCATCGCCAATTTAGATAACCGCATAACTGACGGCACATTAATGTCACTTCCATGATATGTACTTACCACAGGTACTATTCGCTGTAAATTTGCCAAAAGGCAACATAAACCATAATGTGCATGAACTATATCTATTTTCTTTTCTTTTATTATTCTATGTAACAATGGCAATTGTTTTAGATAACCAATAACGCCTTTACCTGAAATGCCAAAATACTCAACATTAAACCCTATTTTTTTTATGGCTTCCGCTTGCTCCACAATAAATGGTGCAAAATGACCGTTGTGATTATTAAGGCTACCTATTATAAGAACATTTTTTGACATAATATTAAATTAATCCACGTCCTGCAAGCTTAAACCAACCCCAAGCAATAGCAGCAACAAACATAAGAACACACCACATATTAAACCATTTTTTATATTTAATGCGACTACCAATATTTTTATATACTGGTACACCTTTCAGTACTTGTGATAGTCCGTAAGCGGCAAACATAAACTCAATTGGCATTGCAGGTTGATGAAAACGCTCCGACTGTGCATACTGTGACATTGCTAAAATAACCATATATCCTATTAGATAAGATAATGGAACTAAATTATTACGCCACTTACCACTAAACAACAACATAAACATTGAGAGTATTACAAAAAAAGATAGAATATTTTTAATATAATTACCGCCATTCAATAATTGTTGATTTTCTTGTCCTTCAAATGGTCTAATCATTGTTGGAAACGGAATAGTGAAAATAAGAGGGGCAAATACAGTTTTCCCCGCATATTTAGCAAATTTGTTTCCGTGCTCACGTCTTGCCCTCCATTCCATATTATAAGCCTGTTTACCTGATTGAACCTCCTCCACTAATTCAGTTGTATGCTCCATAACAGAGTTGCCCATAGTGACTCCAATTAGGAGTAATGCTAAGAAACCAATTATTATTCGTTTTCCCCATCCTATCACTTTAGTGGAAGACATAACTATGGAGAACAATAAGCACAAAACAGTAAGTAACGCTAATGCTGTTCTAAATGTAAATAGAGCAGCGGATATTAAAAGAATTGGGATGATTTCCCAAGCAGAAAAATTTGTTGTTCGTAACATAGAGTCAGCCATATACACAAAAAGCACACCTAAAAATACCATTTCCGTCTCCTTGAGACTAGTACCACAATAATACCAGAAATTTGGCCAAAGCATACAAAATATAGCAGTCAATCTTGCAATATTATCTCCATAATTTACTTTTGCTATGCGGAACATAAACAACACAGTCCAAGCAGATAACAAACATTTTATTATGCGACTAATATAGATGCTATTATCTGTTAGAGCATACACTAATCCAAGATATATAGCATAACCAATGTCAGAAATATCCATATCCCCAAATATAGAAACTATTTCATCAAATTGTCCATTTATAATCAAAGATGCCACATTTTTTGCCGAATCACTATAAAATGTAGCATCACCGTTTTCAAAGCCAAATGCATTATCATATTCAGTTTGAAAAACTATGTATATTAGTGTCATCCAAACAAAACGGATAGCAAACGAAGCCCAAAATATTTTCTTTTCAAAACGTTTGTCGGTAGTTATTTTATTAGTAGTCCATTGCCTTGATAATGTGGTTGCATAATGGAAAAACACGAACACAGACACACTTCCGGATAACATATAATACCACGGCAGTGAAAATTGCTGATAGATTGCACTAACAAGCAATAATGCAATAAAATAGAAAGCAATAGACTTATTGCTCATCCAGCGTGGAAACAATGTGATATTTTGTTGTATCTGTATCATTTAAATTTATACAAAATGTGTAATAGCCAACATAATATGTTTGAAGAAATGTTGATTAATGCTATTTTCTTTTTTTGAGATTTTGAAAGATGATACTTTGACAACGGAAAAACATCAAACGATTTTAGTTTTTTAAGTATCTTGTCTTTATCATCATAAAAATCAGTAACTATAATTCCTACTATTGACACCACAGTTGCACTAATCATCCCCTCATACCACCTTTTATCCGATTTATCAGACATTTGTTCTTTTAAAGATTGGATTAATGCCATCTTATCATCCAATACTTTACGTTTCTTTTCTATTGATACACTATTAGTTATAGAACCGCTTCTCAGTAAATAGTTGTAAACCATAAATTCTGTAGAAGTTACTCTATGTGTCTGTGTAAGAATACGTGGAGTCCACTCTGTATCTTCAAAATATATACCTGGTTTAAATAGGTTACCATCTTTTGTAAAAATATCGGTTTTAATGATAAACTGCCAAGCATAACACCCATATCCTAATCTCTCTGTTAAGAATGTTAAGCCATCACAAATCTCATCTCTATAATCAACAAATGGCTTATGCTCCTTATATGGCTCATATACTTCATAGTTCTCATTTACATTCTGATAGTTGAACCTTAACACATCCAAACTGTCACCATCCATCTTATCCACCAAAGTCTTCAATACATTAGGCTCTAAATAATCATCAGAATCTACAAATTGAATATATTTGCCTTGAGCTACCTTAATGCCTGTATTTCTTGCACCACTTAACCCTTGATTTTCCTGATTAATAAGAATAATGTTTGAATATTTGTCAGCATACTCTTTGGCAATTTCGCCAGAATTATCTGTACTGCCATCGTTCACAACAATTATCTCATACTCTTCTATCATCAAATCCTGAACAAGCAATGAATCCAAACACTTTGCCAAGTATTTGGAAACATTATAAACAGGTACTATTATAGATAATTTCAACATAATTGTGAACCACCTTTATACTCCTCATATTTGGTTTTATCATCTCTTCCACGCAACTTAACATATAGTTTGTATAGATATGGGCATTTGAATCTAAGATACATGGATTTTTTCTGCAAACTAAAGTCTATTTGTTTAAGAACTTTATCTAAATCATCTTTATACTCCTTGATACCTGTATATGGGAACAATCTGTATAGGCACTGCAAATCAAAGAATCTCCTAAAATCAACATTGTTAGCCCTATATTCAGCATATTTATCTATATAATACGGAATATGCAATTTTAACGGAAATACTTGATTACAAGCCCTGTTCTCTGCATCCACTCTGTAATATGACAACACTGTATCCTCAAAGACACATGGAAACTCTAACATCAATCTATACCACAAATCAATATCCTCTCCATATATAATTCTATTGTCAAAGCCTCCTATCTTTTCAAATGCTTTCTTTGATATGCCCACAGCCCCTGTCCAGTAAGGGCTACCCAATATCCAAGGGTTGTCAATGTATCCCCTAAAACCATCTTGCATAATTTTTCTTGCATCAACCTTCACACCATTACAAATCTCCCCGTGATGCAGTCCCCAAATACCGGCATCAGGAAATTCATCCATAAGTTTTACAAGAGTTTCAAGATATTTGGGTTCCCAATAATCATCAGCATCTATAAATGCTATTCTATCATACTTTGCTGCCTCTATGCTTTCATTACGGGCAGGTGTAACACCGTGCCTATCTTGCTGCATAAGCACTCTTATGCGTTTATCTTTAGATGCCAAATCCTTTATGATTTCCGTACTTCCGTCTGTACTCCACCCCTCAACCACCACTATTTCAAAATCCTGATAGGTTTGTGCCTGTATGCACATTATAGTAGCAGTTATGCTTTGAGCCTTATTATATAATGGAATTACTATTGAAACCATTAACAGTGTCCTCCTCCAAGAATTTTCATAATACAGTGTACAAGCACCATATGTATATCTTCTGTTATCTGCATATCCATAATTGGAACGTGAACATTAAACCTGCTCATCTGTTTCATCTTACCACCAGTATAACCCGATATACCCACTGTTACACCACCATTATCATTAGCCCACTCTATGGCTTTAAGCACATTCTTTGAATTACCTGAACCAGATATGCCAATAACAATATCTCCTTCATTAAAGAAGTTTTTCAGAGGTTCAACAAAGACATCATCATATGATACATCATTGGCGTACGCCATCATTGTCGGGAAGTTATCATTAAGACAAATGAACTTATAGCGTTTCCTATCTTTACCGTATGACACACCCTTATTAAAATCACACACTGAATGAGAAGCAGTGGCGGCAGAACCTCCGTTACCCATAATAAAAATCTGCTTTCCGCTCTCACGAGCATTCTCAAGCACATTCATAAGACCATTAATGTCATCAATTGACATCTGGTCTATGGTATTTTTGAGTCTTTCAAAATACTCTTTTATATCTTTTTTGTAATCCATATCGTTTAATTCTCAGTATAAATAATCTTTGAGCCTGTATTATCAAATTTAAAGTCAAACTTACTATTAGTCGGCATCTTGTTCCAAAATGACTCTTGAATCTCTTCAGGGCAATAGAAAAGTAAGAATCCACTTCCTCCTGCTCCAAGTAGCTTTCCACCAAGAGCACCAGCCTTCAAACCTTGTTCATATAGATTGGCAATATCTGGATTGGAAATACCATTAGACAACTTCTGTTTCAACAACCACCCTTCGTGAAGTATCCTGCCAAATTGATCTATCTCATTGCGTTGTAGAACATCCTTTAGTTCGTAAGCCATATCAACCATCTGACGCATAATCTGACGCTTATCATCTTTTGACATCTCCTGATTCTGCTGCTTTAGAATCTGACTTGCTGAACGTGTATGCCCCGTATAAACCATTACTAGATTACGCTCAAGTTTGCGTTTTGCCTCAGGGTCCATAACAATAGTGCTGACGTTTACAGTTTCATCAGCATTGAACTCAATAAAATTAAGACCTCCGTATGCAGCAGCATATTGGTCTTGCTTACCTATAGGCTCTCCCAATCTATTTATCTCAATATCACAAGCGGTTGATGCAAGATACTCAGGAGATACAAATTTATGTTTATATGCGTTCAAAACATTAAGCAAACATACTGTAAATGAACTACTTGAGCCAAGCCCTGTCCCAGCAGGCACATCCGCCATAGATGATATATCCAATCCCGATATATCAAGCATTGACATACACTCCCTGAAAATAGGATGTTGTATCTCTTCAAATGAACTTACCAATTCGGTTTTTGAGTATTTCAACAATGTTTGGTTGGGATAAAAATAGTCGTGGATAGCAAGATATACATACTTGTTAATTGAAGTACTTAAAACAGCGGCTCTATCTTTCCTGTAGAAACTTGGAAGGTCAGAACCACCTCCTGCAAAAGAAATTCTAAGTGGTGTTCTTGCTATTATCATAATATTTTGTTTACAAGGTCTAACAATGCGTTAGATTTATTTGTTTCTATCTTATAACTGCATTTAACTTTAGCGTTCTCACCCGCCTGTACATCTCGGTCACTATCCCCTATCATAAATGAGTTTGCCAAATCAATATTATGCTCTTCAGTAGCTCTGATTAACATACCTGGCTTAGGTTTGCGGCAATCACATACAATCTTATATTCCACCCTCTCCTCTGGATATCCTTTATCTGGATGATGAGGACAGAAATATATTCCATCTAAATAAGCACCTTGCTCACCAAGCAAAGTTTCAAGCCTATTATGGATTCTACTTAATTCTGCAAATGTACACAAATTTCTTGCAATAACAGGCTGATTTGTCACAATAATTGCAAGATACCCCGATTTATTTATTTTTTTTATTGCTTCTGCAGCACCTTCAATCAACTTCATCTGCTCTGCCTTATGAAGCAAATCCACCTCTTCATTAACAACTCCATCCCTATCAAGGAATACAGCAGGGCGTTTATTTATTCTATTAAGCTTTGCCACCTTGCCACTTTTAACATCGGCGGTAACACTCTCCCAACGGTCAGGTGTTCCCATATCCTTTATGTACTCCGATGACACATACCCTGCCATTTTCAGTCCTTTGTTGAATAATATGGGGAACAAGCCCTTCTCCATAGCGCATTTACCTTGCGGAATATAATAAACGCACTCTTTATCAAACACATAAAGAGCGGCATTTACAAGATTCTGGTATTCTTTCAACTCATCGTGCGGCTTAAACATAAAGCCATCAACCATACCATTTCCATCAACACTTATTAAATCAGAATCATAAGGATGGTCATTTGGATGCAGGAATAGTGTAGCCTTGGCATTATGTGATTTATGATAATCAAGCATAGCCTGCATATCAAAATCCATAATAGTATCGCCATAAAACACAAAGAATGTATCTGTCAATCTATCTTTAACTATAGGCAACGCCCCGGCAGTTCCAAGAGGTTCCGTCTCCCTATAATAATCAATATTAACACCCCACTTTGAACCATCACCAAAATATTCCTGAATCTGCTCACCAAGATGCCCTATAAGAAACAATATATCTGTAAAGCCATAACGCTTTGCAAGTTCAATCTGATACTCCACCACAGGCTTACCCGCAATAGGAATCATGGATTTAGGTATATCAGATGCCACAGATGCAATTCTGGTACCTTTACCTCCTGCAATTATAACTACTTTGATGCTCATATTCAACCAATCAACTTCTTTATTTTCAATATAAATTCTGTCATTATGTATACAAACTTCCCAATATAATATGGTTTTTGAAACAAGTACTTATACTTTATAGGTAACACCCTATAATCTAACTTTGCAGATGCTGTTTTTGCATCTGTCCTTTGATTCTTATTATTGAAATAAACTTGCTTAATCTTTACGGCACACCATCTTTCAGCAAAAGTATAAAAAGGTTCATTACCTTTATATGATGAATATTTATCCACATAATATGGCAACCAATACTTCAAAAGCCGTTCTCTATTCATAGCCCTATTTTCAGCATCATAATAGTAGAACACCATATATTTGTCATAGAACACAACTGGAAAGTTAGCTATTATACGCCACCACATATCCGTATCCTCGGCATATTTAATTCGTTCATCAAACGCCCCAACAACATCAAACACAGATTTTCTTATCACCACAGATGATGAACAAAACAGGTCTGATATGCGTCCGTTTTGTAATGTCTTGTCAAAATAGCCTTCGACAATGCCCCTGAATCCTTTAGGAAGCCCTGTAGGTAGTTCTCTGATTAACTTTCCATCATATAGTTCAGCAAAATTTATTCCCCACATCATTGCCTCAGGAAAATCCTTTATCAATTTAATTTGTTCTGCAAGATATTCCTTGTCAAAACAATCATCAGCATCAAGCAAGGCTATATAATCATATTTTGCTTCTTGTATTCCCTTATTTCTTGCAGAACATACACCGCCATTCTCCTTCTTAATCAATCTAAGTCTCTTATCTTCAATTGATTCAAGAACAGCTACACTACCATCAGTAGAGCCATCATCCACTACAACAATCTCAAATTGCTGAAATGTTTGGTCAAGTATGCTTTGAATTGTGCGAGCAATACTTGCTGATTTGTTATATAATGGAATGACTACGGATATCATACTTATCTATAATAAAATTTTCCTCCGTGACTGCGTTTATATTTTACATATAGTGTAGCCAACATAGAAAACAATGTAAACGAATGAGTTAACATTAAGGATTGTATCGGAGCGGCTTTTCGTGCCGTCTTACGATTCATTGATTTATATGATTGGAGTAAAATTTTATAAGCCTTTTCTTGCTCTTCTTTTGTAAATTCACTCTTATGAATATTATAATCTGCCGTAAGGTAAATTAAATTAAACAGACGTTGCCACGCCAATGCATTTATTTTGTCTTCACGCTCTGGAAAATTATCATACACAAATTGCTCCAACTGCATATCCACTAATGTACGTTCAAACATTTTACTAGATATGCTAATACTCGAACCCACATTTGCTCTATAATAATATTTTGCGTCAGCAAAAGCAACTTTGTTTGCAGACAGCATACGTAACCTGGTATTAATCTCATCAGAATTAATGTATGGACCAGGAGGAGAAGAAAGAAAGAATTCTCTTTTTAAAAGTCCTCCACCTCCAATTTTCCATCCTCCAATAGTTAATGCACAACACTCTTTCCCTGATAATACTTGTTCAATATTAAACTCCCTATTAGGCAATCGCCAGACTTCTCCAGATACCCCATATTTACAAAAAACCAACGTATTAGACACATAATCAGCACTCGTCTCAGATTGTTTTTTTACCAATTTTTCCACGAATTCAGGTTCAATCACATCATCAGAATCAACACTGATAATCCATTCTGAATCTATTTTATCCATTGGATAATACCTAGCCTTAGCACAAGAGCCTTCATTGTTCTTAATCATACAAGAGAAACGTTCGTCATTCTTACAGTATTCATCAATAATTTCTTGACTATTGTCAGTTGAGCCATCATTTACTAGAATACACCTCCATTTAGAATATGTTTGATTACATATAGAATCTAAACATTCTCTAAGAAATTCTGCAGAATTATAAATTGGAACAATAATAGATAAATCCATATTATAAAAATCAAATAAAGTCATTCAAAAAACCACAAATTATATCAACATCAAAACGTGTCAAGCATTGTCCCATCGGCAAACTCAGTTCCTCATCAGCCAATCTCTCTGTTATTGGCAAACTAAGTTGTGGTGTATTCCAAGTCTCATTTGCATAGCACTCTTGTTTATGTGGTGCTATAGGATAATGTATTACGGTTCCAACCCCATTGTCTGCAAGATATTTCTGCAATCTATCTCTGTTTTCTTTGCCTTTTACAAGAATCGGGAACAGATGATACGCATTGTTCTCATCTGGCAATCTATCTGGCAGAGTAATCAAAGGATTATTGATATTATCATAATAGTACTTTGCTACTTGCTGACGCAGTTTAACATCCTCATCCAAATGTTTCAGTTTTACATCAAGTATAGCAGCCTGAATCTCATCTAACCTACTGTTTCTGCCAGCATATTTAAATACATACTTCTTCTGACTGCCATAATTTGCCAATGCTCTTACACAATCAGCCAATTCTTTATCGTTAGTTGTAACAGCCCCTGCATCTCCCAACGCACCTAAATTCTTCCCAGGATAAAAACTATGACCCGATGCATCTCCTATTGAACCTGTCTTTTGTCCTTTATACGCACATCCGTGTGCTTGAGCATTATCCTCAATCAACTTCAAATTATATTTCTTGCAAATATAACCAATTTTATCGGTATAAGCAAGTCTGCCATACAAATGAACTATACATATAGCCTTTGTCTTATTTGTTATTCTCTCCTCTATCCTATCATCATCTATCTCAAGAGTATTTGGTTTAGGCTCTACCAACACAGGTTTCAGTCCATTCTCTGTAATAGCCAGAATTGTTGCTATATAAGTATTTGACGGCACAATAACCTCATCGCCAGGTTTCATCACTCCTAATTCAATATATGCCCTGAATATCCAAATTAAAGCATCCAAACCATTTGCACACCCAATACAATATTTAGTGCCAATATAATTTGCATAATCAGACTCAAACTTTGCGTTTTCCTCCCCTTGCAAATACCAACCAGAATCCACCACCCTGCTGACTGCAGCGTGGATTTCATCAGCGTATTTGGCTGTTATGTCTTTTAGTGAAAGAAATGGAACTTGCATAATTTTACTTATATTTTGCAATAATTTTTTATCCAGCCAACTAATCTTACTTGCACTAATTCATATAATATAATTGATAAAAAAGTACATAAAACCAAAGACACTACCACACGAATTATGTTGCTATCATAACCTATGTATTCCACAAAAAAACGACTAAAAGGCCATACAAAAAACTGAGATAAAAAAAACGCATATGACATATCGCTTAAATATCGAATTGTTTTTGAATTTTGCAACAATGGTATAGAAATTTTACCCAATGAAAACAACATAATAGAAAAACCAGGTAATACGACCCAATTTAATATCATAAAATCGTTTATATCAAATTTATGTTGAATAAGTGACACAGCAACAACAATAATCAAACTACTAAATATCATAAACAATTTATTTCTAAACACATTTATTGTTTTGTTATCAACAACGGATATATTCAAATCTGCAATTATTACACCGACAAAAAACTCAACAAACCTATAAAAAGGATTTGCATAAGTCCAGGCAGTGTGAAATTTACTTCTAATAACAACAGACCACAAATCAATAAATATTAACAAGATTAATAACATTATCTTTTTTCTTGCACTAATCTGCTTGATAAATTCCTGCAAAAAAGGATATATTGCGTAACCAATAATTAAACAAGATATGAACCATGTTCCGCCATTGTGTGTATATCCAAATAGCGACTGCGTAAAAGTTGCTTGTAATCCTAATATTTCTACAGGCATTAACAATATGTTTTCTACTATAGTTTCATTTCCTAAAAACAATATATATAATAATGCAACCACATAATACAATGGCATAATTCCGAGTATTCTTTTATAATAAAATTTTTTAATCTCTTTGATTGACAGTAAGTTTTTATTTCCATACACATATCTCAATGAATATCCAGACAATAAAAAGAAACCTGTCATAGCTATAGCCCCCATCGAGACAAAATCGTCAAGCAACCAATAATGACATCCGAAATGAATATGAGAATGGAACATAAATATTAATCCCGCAAGCGAAACCCTAAATAAATCAAGCCCAGCAATTCGCTGTGAATCAGGAGCTTTACCCCCCCCTACAGCACATACTTTAACCATTTCACTCATAATAAAAATCTTATATTTTGTCTATAATTTTTTTAGAAATTTCGCTGGATTACCAACCCAGAGTTCATTTGCTGGAATATTTTTAGTAACTACACTACCTGCACCTATCATAGCATTTTCTCCGATAGTAACACCACACAAAATGGTACTCCCAGCACCAATACTTGCACCATTCTTAACAAGAGTTTTTTCTAATTGCCAATTGCTATTCTTTGACTTTGGATATCGGTCATTGGTAAACGTTACATTGGCACCAACAAAAACATTATCTTCTAATGTTATTCCATCCCATAATTGAACACCACATTTGATTGTACAATTATTTCCTATTTTAGCTTCATTTTCTATAAGACAGTGACTACAAATATTACAATTTTCTCCGATTGTGGCATTAGGGAGAATAACACAGTACTGCCACACATTTGTAGTACTTGGTATATATGCTTTGCAGTCTGATAATTGATGAATCATAGTTCCTTGTATTTTAAAAATTCACCATAATCACGTATGTAGTCTTCTGCTTCATATTTCTCGCTTGCAAGAACCATACATACTGCTCCACCTGAAAAATTATCTAATGTACGCCACAAACCAGGCACTACAAGCAACCCTTTCCAAGGTTTGTCTAAAACGAATGTTTTCTTTTCTGTCCCATCATCAAGAGTGATATGGACTGAACCACTTGTCGCTATCATAAATTGTTGTAATGCCTTATGTGCGTGAGCGCCTCTTGCCGCTTCGGGCACCATATAAAGGTAGTAAATACGCTTGATTTCAAATGGAATATCTATACAACCTTCTATAACAGAAAGATATCCTCTATTGTCAGTATATTTGCGTATATCTACAATTTTACAATCGTGTACTGTTGTTTGTTTCATTTAAATATTAATTTCTTTGTTCTATATATAATCTCACACAAACATGCCACATAATAGCCAACATAAGGAATAAGTAGAATTTTTGAACGCCAATTAAGCCAATTTCTCTTTTGTTTCACCAATTCTTTATATTGACTATAACGTTCATAAAATTTTTTCTTTTGCTCTTGTGTTGTACAAACTAAATCAAATGCAAAATAATTATATCTCCAGATTATTTGCTTATACATATTAGTAGCTAAATCTGGTGCAAGTTCTATCAATTCATAATAAAACCGTTCAACCTCATCTCCAACTTGAAAAGAAAACTCAAAGATATAGTCACCACGCTTAATATGATTACTATTTGATGATATAGATGCCACATGTTTTCTATAATTATACAGGATATCATCTATAGACGCTACATTTTTAGCATAGACGATGGCTTTCATCATAATCACAGTATCTTCCCAACTCAAACCATCCACGCAGCGAATATTATTTTGTTTCCAATGTTTAGTTCTAAAAATAGCTCTCCATTCGTACCCTAAAATATAGTAACAGTAATCCCGATTCTTTTCAGTATATTGATGCTCTATCCAACGAGTTCCTAACATCACTTTTGTATTTTCAACCTCATGAATTTCCTCTAAAGTTTTACAAAATTGATTAACCCTGCGATAATTAAAAACTAACACATCCAAATTGTCAGATTCTAGTTTTCTCCACACTCTATTGAGACAATTTGGTTCAATATAATCATCTTGACCAAGTGTCCAAAAATACTTACCATTTGCCCAATCAATCAATTTATTTACGTTAGTAGCAATTTTACAATTAGTTTCGTTTTTATACAACCGAATATTTAGATATTTTTTTTGATATGTCCGCACAACATCCGATGAATTATCAGGAGAACAATCATCCAAGCAGATAATTTCATATTCATCATATGGAATATCTTGCACGAGCAAACTATCCAACAATTTTGTTAAATATTGCTCTCCGTTATATAATGCTATGAGAAATGAAAATTTTAGCATATTCCTAACATTTTTTTAGTTTTCCTTTTACAGAAAACAAAATATGTTTTCAACGCAATAAATGGAGTGTGCTTAAATAATAATTTATATACTTTTTTCTTTTCATTTGGATGATTTTCTTCATCGCATATTTTAAGAGCCCATAAACTTGTATCAATAATTTTCTTAATAAAAAAATGGTCATGTGTATAACTATACATATCAAGATACGTAGGTAGCGTTAATCTTGCTCGTTCATATCTTGGCATCTGAGAACTAACTCCACCTTTATGCATATTATATACACCTCCAACAAATCTTAGAAATCTTCCTTTCCCATTTCTAATTATATGAAAAGTTTCCATCGTATCTCTATAATGTTTATAGTGTTTTTGCCATTCAAAACTAAAGGCAGAGACACGAAAAACCATTGTCATTGGATGAGCACTATTATATGGCTCACAAATAAACGATTTATGAGTCACATCAAAATCACCACTATACGGATATTTAGAGTGTTGTTTTTCGCCAGTCAAAATATTATTCATTATAAATTCATGGAAACAAGCTGTATATTTTTCATTAGCCTCCAAAAAATCAACCTGTCTTTGTAGTTTTAATGGCTCTGTCCAATAATCATCTCCTTCACAATATGCAATATATTTACCTTTTGCACGTTTGTAATTATAAAAATCAATCTCGTCCGCCTTTCCATTACTATATTGATTTGTCTCTTCATATAATGGAAATATCAATTCAGGATATTTTGCTTCATATTCTTTGAGAATTTCTATAGTACCATCTGTAGAGCAGTCATCGTGAATAAGTATTTCACACCAATCACTCATTTTTGCATCTGCTGGTACACACGAAGGCTTTTCCTGCATAAGAAAACCATCAAGACATTTCCTGATGAACGGTGCGTGATTATATGTTATGCAGCAAATGCTGACCAACGGCGTTTCTTGCATTATATCAATGTATATCTGTTTAACAATGATTTAGTCCCCTCTTTACCATTAAGCATTAAAACATCTATGATAGACAAATTGGGAATAAATTCATCAATATTCTGTTTATATGATATTGTATCATCCATCTTAATGAATTTCAATGTGATGCCATTCTCTGCAAACTCATCTTTTGAATATAGTTCCTGCCCCCCGATGGCATTGATGTATGTATCCGCACCTAAGATATGGCATATCTGCATCACTTTTTTCTCAGCACGCAGAGTTGTGTCTTTTTCTAATGATGATGACAGAATCAACTCTGTCTTTACATCCAAATAATTGCATATTACATTGAAACTATTAAAGACAAAATCCCCTATTCCACGCTTTTCATACGAGCAAATTTCCTCTAATAATGGAAATATATCAGAAAAAAATGGTGCTTTAGAATAATTACAACGGACAGTCATCAAAAAGCCTTTGAAATTGTCCTTAAAGCTAATTTCATTTATCAGTTTATTAGGACTTGCTCCATCTTGAATGATGGTAAACATCTTTTTCTGTCCACCAATTATCAGATTATTTCTGTTAATCCAACCACCTTTAATGTATTGCACATCATCATACACCACATACTTATCTACCGCAGCAATCGCCTGCCAATAGCCAAGATACGGCATAAAATATGGTTGCATTATCGCTAATTTCATCTCTTAATACAATTTAGCACTCTATTTACATCTTCATCACTCAGCCCCGCATGCAACGGCAAACAGATAACACTATCTGCCATTTTGTTTGCAACTGGCAAGTTCTCTTTAATTGCAGAAGCATAACTTCTGTACGGAGAGAACTCACTTATAAGTGGATAGAAATACCTTCTGCTAAGGATTCCATTCTCTTTAAGTTTTGTATAAAGAGCATCTCTGGATATTCCATACTCTTTCTCATCTACAAAGATAGGAAAATAACTGTAATTATGTCTCACTCCAGGCATATCTTCAAAAAAGGTTATGCCTTTTATCTCTTTTAATCCTTCTCTATAGGCATTCACCATCCGATGGCGATGTTCAATAGCATCATCAACATGTTTTAGATTAACCAAGCCAAACGCCGCACGCACCTCATCTATCTTGCTATTTATACCTGGAGCCACCACAGTTACTTCATCCTCGAAACCAAAGTTCTTAAGATAATCTATCTTCTGCTTCATCTCTGCAGAGTGACACACCAATGCCCCACCCTCTATGGTTGTATATGTTTTGGTGGCGTGGAAACTTAGTGTGGATACATCGCCGAAATTTAAGATGCTAGTATCTGAATGAGATCCTTCGCTACGCTCAGGATGACGCAATGGGACTCTGACACCAAAAGCGTGGGCGGCATCATAAATAACTTTTAGATTATATTTTTTTGCTAAAGCATCTATACGTTCTACATCACAAGGATTGCCATATACATGAACAGGCATTATGGCTGTGGTTCTTGGAGTTATTGCAGCCTCAATTTTATCGGGGTCTATATTACCCGTCTTGGGGTCAACATCAACAAATACAGGCTGTAATCCATTCCACCAAATAGAGTGCGTGGTAGCTACAAAGCTGTATGGTGTAGTTATAACCTCACCTTTCACATTAAGTGCTTGTAATGCTGTAATCAAAGGTAGTGTACCATTAGTGAATACTGATATATATTTAATACCAAAATACTCACACAGAGCCTGTTCCAACTTTTGATGGAACTGCCCGTTGTTGGTAATCCACTTGCTATCCCAAATCTCTTGAAGATATGGAATAAACTCCTCAAGTGGAGGGAGCAAGGGGGAGGTGACGGTTATTTGATTATTACTCTTATCCATATTAATATTTGAAATTAAATGGTATGGTATTTGAACGACAAATCAACATATCATTCAATAATGAATATAAAAACGCAGAATATTGTTTCCTTTTTAAAAGAACAATAAGCACGCATCTAATAATCTGTAATCTTATAATATCATATATAGGACGTTTGTCTTTAAGACATGTTTTATAAATAAATGCATCAAATTGTGCGAAAATCAACTTTGTTTTATCCGAAAAAACTTTTCCATTCCTAATAACATTAACCGCAGATAATAAATCTTTCAAGTTCCCAGCATAATATAAACCAGAAAAATATGGAATCATCATTGAACAAAACACAGTTAAATCCAAAGTCCAGATTATATGTCTTTCAGAAACAGCCAACGAAGATGTAATTGATTTAGGATATTTTACATACACATAACAACACTCATCCAAACATACAATATTTCCAAACTGAAGATGGTGAAATGTTATTATGTCATCAACATAAAATTTATGATATAAATCTGCAGGATTCGCAGTTGTATTGCGTCTAAACACAAATGCCGAATGAAATATAAAATATTTGTTTAGGAAAAATTCCTTTGCCGTAACAACATCTCCCGTCTTAAAAAAATGCAATTTATGTACAGACTTTCCTTGTGTTAATCCTTCTCCTTCTTTAACACACAAAATGTTTTGCATACACATGCTACACTCTGGATGTGAATCCAACAATTCCACTTGCTTTCGGTAACTATCCGTCCCTATCAAATAATCATCGCCATCAATATGAACAAAGTATTTCCCTTTTGAATGACGATATGCATTAGAACGATTGTGTCCACTTCTTTCGCTTGTACAAGTAGGACTGCAATCATCAGAATTAACTTGATATCCGTTAATTACATCAGGATACTTAGTTTGATAATTCATAATGAGTTCCCAAGTTCCATCAGTTGAATTATCATCACTAATAATTATCTCGTATTCAAACGGCAAATCCTGCATTAACACACTCTCAATACATCTTTGTAATTCTTTGACTTGATTGTGTGATACGATTAATATGGATAAAACAGGCTCTGACACTTTAGTTCAATTCATTATATGATATCAATTTATACCTTGAATTGGCACTCAATCCTATAAAATCATTCATAATTAAATTGTTCTCATCTTGATAATATGAATGACCAGGGTGGCACATCAACTCTATACAACAATTCTTAAATTTTTGATTTTTGTTTCTGTTTATAAACTCTACAAATTGAATATATGACATAAATGCATCTGTTGTCATCAGACCATTATTTAACACATTCTGTTCAAATGAATGTTCACAATTATCTAATTGTTGATACTTAAATAATTTTGTTTTTAAATATGAACCATTGGAATTTTCTTCTTTGGGAAATAGATGTGCAATTTTTTTCAGCGCAATATGTTTAATATTTATCGCTTTAGGAAAACAAAAATCATTTCGCACTTTTAGTATATTATTTTCTTTAGCAACTGCAATTAAAACATCTTCCAGACCCTTCCATGTATTACAATGATGATGTCCATCTAAATGAGATAATTTAAATCCATACCCTTTTAATACTTTCACTTGTGCATTCCATTCCTCTTTTATAGCAATCTTCAGTTCGTCGCATATAATTGTAGGTATCAACTCTCGATTACTTTCTTTAAAGTAACCTTCATTATCAATTATATTGTATTTACGGAGCACGGTACTTGATGTTATTGAATTACCTTCTGTCAAATTCAAATGAACACCGAATGAGGCTCTATTATATTTTTTTGTAATACTTAATACCTCTTCTAATATCTGACTGTTGGCCATAATCGTCGAAGATGATATGCAGCTACTACATAATGCTTGTTCAATAGCCTCATTAACTTCATGACTTTTACCAAAGTCGTCGGCATTTATTATTAGATTAAAATAATTCATTTAATAATTAATATTAGCATAATCTTCATAAACATCACTTAATAAGCAATTTTAACTTTGATCCTAATAATATGTATATATTTAGTGTTCTCTTTTTAGTCCTAATTTTGCTCTGAATAGTTGGTTGACAAATGGGAGTCCCACAGTTTTTAAAGCATGTGGTATCAGTGTAATGGCTTTATATTTATCCAATTTATAAACATGAAACCATTCAGAAAAATGCCAATAATAGATAGATGGTTCGTGCTTATATTTTGTCTGTTTTAAAATCTTAACGTTTTCACACTCTTCATAGAACCTTACCAATCTATTTTTAAGACTTTTGTTAGTGATTATACTTCCCTCATGCTCTGTGGCACAATATATACATAAAGAAGAAGCAACCAATCTCTCTGCGGCGGCAGCCACTCTTCCCATAAACACTACATCATTGCTACAAATAACTTCATTAAAACGAATGTTATTATCTTTTATCATTTTATGACTAAAGAACTTACGCCACGGAATGCTTAAAAGAACTGCTTTAGTACAATCACCTGTTCGCAATATTTCTTTAAGTGCTTCATTCAAAGCACTGCCTCTGCCTCCTTTTCCCCCACTTGGCAACTTAATACTATCACCCATAAAAAACACTACATCTTGATTTTGATTCTTATAAGAATCCATCGCTTCTTCTAGTACCTTAGTATGAAAAAAATCATCTGCATCAGCAAACACAATCCATTTACCAACAGCATGTTCCAATCCTACATTTCTTGCATATCCCGCACCTTTACCCTCTTTTGTGAGATAGACCTCCGTACAAGGCTCATTCAACCCTGGAAAATGTTCAAAATCCACCTTGTCTGTATCTGAATTATCATCCACAACAATAATCTGAATATCCTCTCTGTGAGGGATGGAATCAATACACTTGCGAAGTAAATCGGGAGTGTTTTTATGGGGGATTATAAAGGAATAATTGATCATTATTTATTTAATTCTATTGAATCACAATCTAATATAAAGCCATAAGTTTTATCCCATGCAGCATAAGAAAGTTGTGCATTTTTACTGAATTTGGACACTTGTATCATAAGTGCATCTGGTATTATATCATAATTAATAGTACCATTTACATAGTCCTTTAATCCCAAATCAAACTGTAATTTATATTTACCTGCTGCTAAATGATGATTTTTAAGGCTTATATGAGCTACAGTATCATCACTGTTTTTTGAGAAAGTAATAATTGGTGAAACAAATGTTGCAAATCTGATGTCTGATGTATCTCTAATAATAATAGCACATTGACACTTTTCAATAGTAGATAAATTTCTATGGAGTGTTATCTCAAAATTTAATGGTTCATCTGTGGACAAATTCTCAATATCTTCATTAAGTATAGTAATATTTTTAAATTCTGCCTTGCGAGATGAAATATCTTTTATACCATGTTTAACATTTATCCCATCAATATTAATAGATTTATTAAATGACGATACATTACTATCAATATAATAATCTACAGCTTGATTTGCAGTGCCAACATATTCTATTGAACCATCTTTTAACACAATACCATTCTTACACAAATTTCTAACACTTGCCATATTATGGCTAACAAACAACACCGTACGACCTTCTCCATTAGCAACATCTTGCATCTTACCTATAGCCTTTTTCTGGAACTCAGCATCACCTACAGCAAGAACTTCATCTACAACCAAAATCTCTGGTTCAAGATGAGCGGCAACTGCAAAACCAAGACGTACACTCATACCCGAAGAATATCTTTTTACAGGAGTGTCAATATATCGTTCACACCCGGAGAACTCAACTATTTCATCTAGTTTTCTGGTGATTTCCTGTTTAGACATACCCATTATGGCACCATTCATATAAATATTCTCTCTTCCCGTAAGTTCTGGATGAAAACCCGTACCAACTTCAAGAAGAGAAGCAATTTTACCTCTTGCTCTAATAATGCCTGTAGTTGGATTGGTAACTCTTGAAAGCAATTTTAACAATGTACTTTTACCTGCACCATTCTTACCAATAATTCCAACTACATCGCCTTGTTCAACATTAAAATTGATATTTTTTAGAGCCCATACATAATCACTATCAGCTTTACCTGCTCTATCATTTACAGAACCTATTTTCAGTAAAGGGTCTGGTTTGTGGAGTATATTCATAGTCCACCAACGATTGAGGTCATCACCTAATGTCTTGGATGTTACATAGCCAAGACGGTATTGTTTGCTTATATTTTCAAATTCTATTGCATTCATAATTACACTGTATCCATAAATGAGCGCTGGATTTTATTAAATAAAACTATTCCAATGGTTAAAACCACTAACATAAATAGAAAATCGTATGTCAATAATGCCCAACTGAAATAGCCTACTCCTAATGCACCAAACTTAAAGGCTTCCACAATGCCTGTCACTGGATTTATCATCATACAAAGTTTTAATGTTTCATTAGTAATAGTATTTAATGGGTATATAACTGGCGTACCATACATCCAAAGTTGGACAATAAATGTAAATAAAATTATTAAATCTCTGTATTTAGTTGTTAATGAAGATACTATGATACCAAAACCCAAAGCTAAACCTGCTATCATCAGAACCAACAATGGAAATAACAACAAGTACAAATTAGGATGAACATCAGCACCTGTACATATAAAATAGATATAGACAGCAACAAATAGCAATATTTGTATTCCTAACCTAACAAGGTTTGATGTTACGACAGACAATGGCGTTATCAACCTTGGAAAATACACTTTGCCATAAACTCCTGCATTTGCTAAAAATGTAGCAGATGTTTTGTGTAAGCAATCTGCAAAATATTGCCACATACATATACCAGCAAGATAGAAAAGAGGCTGTGGTAGCCCGTCTGTAGGAATTTTAGCGATACCACCAAATACTACCATATACATAATGGTGGTTAATGCAGGTTGTATTAAGAACCACAGAGGTCCGAGTACTGTCTGCTTATATTGGGTTTTAATATCTCTTTTGATATTAAGTGCCCACAAATCCTTATATCGCCAAATCTCTTTGAAATCAATCTCCCAAAGTTTGGCGTTTGGCTTAATTATTGTTGTCCATTGTTGTTCCATAATTACTCTTTTATAAATGCACCAATTTTACGCATATTATTATATGCAAATTTAGTAGTATTTTCAACAATCACCTTATTTCCCATATCCGACAATCTGTCATTTTGGTCAAATGTTATCCAAATTCCAGTAGAGCCATCATATGATTTTTTTTCAACTGCTTTCCATTGCTTATTAGAAAACTCATACGCTATATAAATTTGCAAAGCATCATATAACCACAAGCGTTGTGTGACATCAAAATCTGATTTTTGTGTTTCAGGATTGAAGAAATATATACTATTACCATTTTGTGCTTTTTTTACCACAGCATCCACAAATGCTTTAGCATCTGTTCTATCGTTGTTAATATTTATAATATCTGTGGGTATTTTTCTACAATAAAAGCAAGCTAATAATGCAATCAGCAAACATGTCCATTTTGGATTGAAATATTCATTAAAAAAATACACAATACAACATAAACACATAATAGCAGAACCAGTATAATACGACACCCAATTCAATTTCAATATAAAGTTACCGCAAACTTGTGCTGCTGCACAAAGCAACAACACATCAAATATAGTGCACTCTTTATGATTTTTAAATATTTCCCACAGTCTAAAAAACATCAATGGAATTGCAACCCAAAAGATTTTTTGAGCATATATAATATATCCTACATTCTCCCAAAATCCGACACCCGAACCATGTGCTCCATCGTATGAATTTTCTGTTTTTAAGAAAACACAAAAGAAATAAATTATTAAAAAAATCAGTGCATCTGCTATTAGTGCCCAATAAAATATTTTTTCTTTTTTGGTATTTTGTTTTCTTAATAATATTAATCCCAATAGACCTAACACTAATGGAAAAATAAATGCTTTTTCAGTGCTGTACGTTGAATATACGGTGTACAGAAAATATATGATAGCATATACAGATTTTTTTGTTTGAATAAACTGATACAAACAAATTAACATTACAAATGACAACCCACTACCAAACCATCCTGTGCTAAAACAATTAGCAAACAAGGCATATCTTCTTGCTATTATAACAAACACGGCTAATACTGCTATTGGATATAAATATATTGATTTTTTTGAATTTTGAATCATTATAAAGAAAATCATCGCAGATACAACCATCATCAAGAAAAAGCAAGCGTGATATATATATACGGCAGTGGGAGTTATATTTCCTTGACATATAAAAGCTAACAAATTATATCCTAAATAAGATGTTGGATAGAACCTTCCTTCTGATGGTCTAATAGCAACATTAGGAGAGAAATAATCACCAAAACCTATTCCTTTAATCACAAAAGCATCATCACCTATCTGCCACTGTGCATTATAAATAATAAAAAACGCACATATAGCAGTAACAATTGCCAATAAAATTAGGCTTACATATTTTACAACATATTCTTTATTCATCTGCGTTTGTATTTATAGAATTACATATTTTCTCAATCTGCTCTTCTTCCAACTCATAATACAGTGGCAACCTGACCAAGCAATCTGCAAACTTATTACAATTTGGCAAATCTCTGCCATCGTGTTTGTCATTATAATACGGACTGCTATGCAGACTTAAATAATGGAATACTGCCAAAATATCATTCTCCTTTAGCCTCTTTATCAATGCTGTACGTTCTTCTAAACTATTGCACACCAAATAGAACATGTGGGCATTGTTGGTTGCGTAATCAGGCATATCAGGTAATTTAAACTTACCTTGTTCTGCAAATGGTTTTAGCAATTCATAATATTTGTTCCACAATGCTTTACGCTTGTTCTGAATGTCATCCATATTCTCAAGTTGCGCCCAAAGGAATGCGGCAATCACCTCGCTTGGAAGGAAAGAACTGCCAGTATCAACCCAACCATACTTATTGACCTCACCTCTAAAGTATTCTGCTCTGTTTGTACCTTTCTCCCATATTATCTCTGCCCTACGTATAAAGCGTTCATCATTTATAACAAGCAAACCTCCCTCTCCAGCAATGATATTTTTTGTCTCGTGAAAACTGAATGCAGCCAAATGACCGATACCACCTAAGGCACGTTTAGTGGGAGATCCTTCGCTACGCTCAGGATGACGTACAGCATAGTAAGAATCTACAGCTTGCGCGGCATCCTCCACCACCAATAAATTATGCTTGTTAGCAATATCCATTATTGCATCCATATCGCAAGCAACTCCAGCATAGTGTACAGGTACTATAACTTTAGTTTTGGGTGTAATTAATGCCTCAATCTTTGTAACATCAATGTTAGGATTATTAGGCATACTGTCAGCAAACACAATCTTAGCTCCAGCCCTAACAAAAGCCAACGCTGACGATACAAAAGTATAACTTGGCACTATCACCTCATCGCCAGGCTTGATGTCGCACAAGATGGCACACATCTCAAGTGCGTCTGTGCAACTTGTGGTCAGCAAACATTTCTTAAAACCATATTTCTGCTCAAAAAATGCTTGACACTTCTTTGTAAAATCACCATTACCAGACAATTTACCTTTATAAACTGCCTGATACATATAGTGGGCTTCCTTGCCCGTAAGATATGGTTTGTTAAATGGAATCATAATAAATTACACAATTTGCAAATATACAAAAATTACCAGAAAAACAAACAATTCTTTGGTATCAGTACCATCTAATATAATATTTGTTTGTGACATCTATACATTTTATACTATACTTTTATAAATCCTACCGCCTTTAAGCCATATAAAATTCCTCCGACAAACACACCAGATAAAACATCTATTGCATAATTGACTAAAGAAATCCCAACTGCTATTTGAGGTTCTACTCCTACAAGGCTATAAAAGTACACAAAGAATCCCTCTCTAATTCCCAAACCACTAATAGAAATAGGCACAATTGACAAAATAACTATTATAGGATAAAATGCCATATGCTGATATATTGGCAAATTAATTCCAAATGCAACAAACACCAAATACAGAATTACAACAGTAACAAACTGATATGAACCTATAAGTATTGCTGACGGCAATATAACTTGCCTGTATGGAAAATTCACTAAAGAATAATGTGTCTTCTCTATGAACGTACAAACATTCTTAAAGTGTTTTACATAAAGTAGTTTTGCAGAGATTTTTTCGTAGCACCAACGATTAGTTAATATAAAAATAGCACTCCACAATCCAAAATTAATTAGGCTAATAATTAACAATACTCGATGTTTGTTTGGAAAGTCAGGAACTACTATAGTACATACCAAGCCAAACAATGCCAATATAACAAACCCTATCATTCTTTCAATTAACACAGTGCTACTAGATGTCATTTGGGTACTATCGGAACAACGATGTCTTTTTTCAATAAAGTACATACGCATCACATCACCACCTTGAGACGAGGGTAAAACAACCCCCACAAAAGAAGATATGAAACTAATCTTAGTTAATGTCCATATAGATTCATTTATGCCTGAACAACGAAGAAATAACTGCCAACGATTCATAGCAATTCCTTGCATAACGACTAAGCGCAAAAATATGCCAACAAGCAACAACCAAGGCATCACGATGCTATTAAACACATCATTGACCTTAAAACCAAACTTATAGAACAAAAAAGCAAAAATACTTATTGTTACAAATAATTTGATTATTTTGACAAGATGCTTCTTCATTCTAAAGTCTTAATAATTTTGGCAGGAACACCAGCAACTAACACATTATCTAAAACATCTTTGGTAACAATAGAGCCTGCTCCAACAATAGCATTTTTACCTATATAGTGACAAGATGCCAAAATAATAGATTTAGCTCCTATATATGCGTTCTCCTCTATTATCAATTCTACTTGATTGTTAATATCCAATCCTTTCTTCCGTAGTGCATCGATGTCACGAGCATGTGTCAGAATAGAAACCCCCTCTGTAATTTTCACATTATCTTTCACAATCAAATGCCCTGTATAATCAATATTAGTATCATGAGAGAAAAAGACATGCTCACCAACTTGTATTGAACCATCGAACTTTCGATGCTCTCTATCTATGAAGCAATTATGCCCACAATGGAATCCTTTCCCAAATCCAAACAAAATACGATAAGTTAAATCTCGTATCTCCATTAATATTGGAAAATTAAACAATTTGGTTCCTACAATAATTTGTCCTAATAGACGAATGCCTTGTTCAAAATTGTATTTTAATTTCTGACGTAACATAAAATGTATTTTTTTAATATTTTAACCGCATCGACATTCACTCTAATATGTTCAAAGTTATAGGTAATAATAAAACTATATATTGTCACCTTCTTTTGAATCAACTTGTATGTCTTTTGCTACCCATGTTGTTTCTAAAAGAACGCAACAACTATTTGAAAAATCTTGGAAAGTTTTTTCTATATCCCAATACAAAAAATAAGTTATTGAACCACTATCATTTTTTTTTGATTTTGTTTCCCCTCCTTTAAAATATACGACTACAATATCTCCTTTTTTTAATTCAATGTTATTAAGCCATTTTATTGTAGATAATTTTGAAGAAAAAGAATTTTCTGACATTTTCTGAGTAATTGCTAACATATAATGTCCCAAATCACAATCTTCATAGGCAACCATCACAACACGCTGTTGTCCTACAATACCACCATCTTTAATATCTAATAAATCTAACTTCATTTCTTCTCTATTTGAATGTTTCCTACCCAAAATTTAATAACAAGAGATGCTCCCAAAGATAAAATACCAAACACCACTACAACCCATTTTGCGGCACAATCTGAAAGTCCAGGGTACATACCTAAAATAGCAGATCCTATTGCCAACAGACAGCTATACAATGCTTCTGTTTTTGTATTCGATGACTCCTTTACAGCATATTCAGCACATTTTTTATCTGATGCATAATATTTTTTTCTATAACAATCTAACTCTTCTTTGCATTTTTCATAATCATCCATCTGACTTAAAAGAATTTTCTGAACCCCTACAGATTTTAAATCTGATTCACTTAATGTTCGATTAAGTTTTGAAAATGGACGTTCTTGCTTATCTTGTCCAATAGGAATAGCACCTATTTCGTTATCATTCTCATTCGTTAATATCTGATTAATATTTTCTTCCATATTTAGCATAATTTATTCTCACTATCAATGTATCGTATTAAGTGCACCTCATCTTGGTCAGCATTCCAAATAGCACAATCCATACCCCAAAACATCTCAAATGTTGTTGTGCCTGAATCATTTCCTCTTTGACGATAAGAACCTTGTTTCGTATAAAGCCATACAAAGTCCCCTTCCTTTGCCTCTATGGACGGAAGAATATATACATGACGCCATAAATTAGAAATCACATCATTATCGTTATAGGTATTATCCATTACTATAAACCAGCCAAGATTGCAACTGTTAACAACTTTTAGAATGAGCCTTTCGTTTTGTATATCACCTTTATCGGCTAATTTTAAGATTTTTACTTCCATTTTTCATTATCATTTAATCTCATAAATAATCAACACTTTAACATCCTCAATCATAGTTTATCAAAATCAAAAATATGATTGGATAAACTATTGTTTTATACATATTTTATGTGCATATGCTCCATAAACTGAATTCATATCATTTGTTTATAGTTTAATTCCAAACATATTCATCAGGATACTTAACCATTTGAAATGAAAAACCATTAGGCATTGGCAATATTAACTGTTGACTTTCACGTTGCCTAGCAAGTTCCATCCAAATGCGTTCACTTTTTTCTATAACAACTGGAACGTTTCTGAACAAATCTTCATCTTTAATTCTGTAGGCAAATATCGCTTCTCTCTGTTGGAATTTGGAAATTGCATCGTTTATAGAAGAAACATTACATAAGGCTTGTATAGAGTTGCTCAATTGATGTCTTGCTTTCATCCGTTTCCCTTGTTGAGGAATACCATCTCGCAAATGTATTGCAAGCAGACCTTCCATTGAACAAGTAAACTCTACAAATACGATTTTATCCGTATCATATAATATTAAATCACACTTATCTCCTTTTATTACACAATCATTTATAAATTTCTCATAATCTATAACATTCACTACAGAAGCACATTTGATCACAAAAACCTCATGCTGGCAATTATAACGAAAAAAATTGAGGCATTGATTGCAAGCGACAGAATCGCATAGCCGCACTATCCCACTAATTTGGGACAGTTGAACATGATGCGCTCCCACATGCTTACCATAGTAGGTGACAAAATCATTTTCTAATAACGTCTTCATTCTCGCCTCTTTTGTATTCATTAAATATGGCCTCCATCGGTTCTGTCAAATCATACGTATCTATTAACATCTCGCCTGTTTTCGCGTCTTGCACATTTAATGATAACACGCCACCGTCAGAGACAGCCCACACATTAATGTCATTTGGCATAATTTTAACTCCGCCGTGACTTCCTCGAAGTAGCACATTTAAATAATTAATCACATAAGGACTATGGGTAGTCACAACCATCTCATGTTTTCGTTCAGTTTGACAGCATTTAACTAGTAACTCAACCAAAGCAATCTGCGAATATGGGTATAGATTTTCTTCTGGTTCTTCTATAACAAAAGACGTACGCTCTGGAATGGCCAATTGATTATACATTGCCTTGAATTCCTTGACTAATTCAACATATTTTTTTTCTCCTTCACGGTATTTCTTATTTGCTTCTCGCAACAATTCGCTACGTTGACTCTCAATATATCTAGGATACAATTTTTCAAGTACGACCTTATCTACCAAACGATATCGTAGCAGTTTATCCTTCTCATCATCATCAAAAGCAGACTTCAATTTGTAACGTTCAAAATACTCATTTGTATAGTACTGCACCATCAATTGCAATGGGATTAACGCTTGCATACCACTAGATGCACTTGAAAGAGAAATCTCATACGTTTTACCATTACGATGTTCAACTCTATCTTTATACTTCTTCTCATCCTTATCAAAGAAATATCTCATATCTAGATTCAAAATTTCTGCTTTCCGTTCAGGAGTGTATAACTCTCGGGCTGAAAACCAATCAAAAAGAAAACTACGCATATTGGTAGAACCAAATTCAAAACCTTGTAACTCTGGTAATGTAATTGCACTACGTTCAGCAGGAATATAACTAACTTTCTGTCGATGATAATTTATCCCTGGCTTTAAATCCACAGATAAGGCTCTTTTTTTATCATAATGCAACACAACAGAATCGGTTACATAATCAACAACAGAATCAACACCGAAATATCCTTGTATTTTATGAAACTCCTCTATAAGAGCCACAAATTCATCAGTTGTGTATGTTAAATGTTCCGTTAAGGTCGTAGCAGCCTCTTTTTCTAGCCACATGCAAGTACTAAGGACTTTTGCAATAGTACTTTTTCCACTACTTTGCGGACCAATAAAGAAATTAAATCTAGATAGGTTGATATCCACAAAATCTATAGGTCCAATGTGCTTGATGGTCAAATGTCTCATATAGCTATTTTATTTTGTTGAAATTTTAATTCCTTTTACTATTCTACCTCTTATTGTCCTAAGTTCACTTAATTTCTCCCCTCTCATAACCAATGTCCCTATTCTGTCATACGCATTTCTAAACGGGCGTACCACGTCACCCACTTTAGGATATAGGTTAAAGCTTTGTACTTCCTTGGGCATTACAAGGATTTTTATTTCTTTAACAATGCCGTTTTGTTGCGTTTGTAACGTTTCAACAAAACTGGCATATTTAGGTTTTTCAGGAAACATCATCTCTTCACCAACACTCATACGAAGTAAATATTCATAATAATCTACATCATAATGGCAAGATACTAGTTCCGGCAAACAAGTAGCACCTGCTCGAGCACCAATCTCTAGTACAAAAACTTTTCCACTGCTAAGAATAAAATCAGCATTTATAGCTGTATTATCAATACCCAATGCTTTAACACATAATGTTAATTGCTCTTCAATATCATTTTTCAGTTCATCAGCACGTTCATACGGAGCATAGTGTCCAATAGGCACATCTGTCAAACCATGATATACAATGTCTCCATGAGGCATTACAAAAGTCAATTCCCCATTCCGCACATATGCTTGTGCTCCAAACTCCTCACCTTTTATAAATTTTTCTATAATTAAATAGTCCAATTTTGTCTCTTTCTCAACTATCTCATAATACTTTTGCAATTCATTTTCATTATGAATTATCGCAATTCCTCTACCACCACACGCATCAACTACTTTTAAAACAACGGGATACCCATAATCTACGACAAAACAACACGCCTCACCAAAAGATGATACTTTTTTATACGGAGCAGTTCTTACGTTATGCTTAAGAAAGGATTGTTTCATTGCATATTTATTAGTTGATAAAAAAGCCGCTTGTTCTGTTGGTCCTATCAAACCATAATTATCAACCAAATATCCAATTGTTGGCAAAACAAAATCTGACCCAGTAGAAATAACACCATTAACATTATACTTTTTTACTATTTCAAGAACACCATCCTTATTTGTTATATCTACATCTATCCATTTATCTGCATACTGATAGCCTGGGTAATCTCCGTTAATTCCACACACTAATGTATAATAACCAAGTTCAACCGACTTTTTGATTAATGGAACATTATAATAGCCACCACCAAGAATCAATATGGTTTTGCTGTTGCTCATGATATCAGAAATTCATACTTTCCCTCACAATGTATAATGGTTGACCTTTTACTTGGTCAAATATTTTTCCTATATAAAGACCCAAAATACCCATAACAAATAACATTAAACCACCTACAAACCAAATAGAAAAAACAGTAGTAGTATAGCCTGAAAGTTGAATGATACCAGTTAATCGGGCTATTAAATTATAAACTGCTAACAAAAATGAAAGTGCAGACATTATAAATCCCAATTTCACAGCGAATCTTAACGGTTTGTTTGTACGTGCCAATATAACATTAAACGCCTGCTTAAAAAGTTTTTGCAAAGTAAAGCTACTACCACCTCTTGCACTTGGGGCTTGTTCAACCTCTATAAAGGAACTTTTAAAGCCAACTACATCTAAAAGAGTCTGTAATCCACGTGCCTGTTGTGGAATAGAGTTAATCGATGAAACTACAGTGTTTTTATATATACCAAAATTACCAATAGCCGGGTCTGTTTTTGTTCCACTCGACCAATCAAGTACAGTATGAAAACATACTGACGACATACGTTTACTCCAACTAACGTGCTTAATTTTACGTTTAGCATATA
Source organism: Paludibacteraceae bacterium (assembly GCA_024399495.1). Taxonomy (GTDB): domain Bacteria; phylum Bacteroidota; class Bacteroidia; order Bacteroidales; family Paludibacteraceae; genus Enterocola. The sequence continues at coordinate 24,669 of JAKSNY010000003.1, read as the reverse complement.
CAATATCATACCCTTCTTGTGCCTTTTTATATAATTTAGGAATTTCTTCTGGTATATCCTGTAAGTCACAATCCAGAACTACTACCCAATCTCCTTTTGCATATGCAAGACCAGCTGTAATAGCATAATGCTGCCCAAAATTTCTACTTAAATCAAGTCCTTTTACCAATGGATTAGCCTTACACTCTTTTTCTATCTCTGTCCAAGTATTATCAGGAGATGCATCGTTAACTAATATTATTTCATAATTTTTAGTGATTTTCTCTACACTTGCAACAATTCGTGATACAAGTTCATGAACCATCTTCTCTCCTTTATACTCAGGAGAAACAATTGAAATATGTGGATTAACCGTTGGCATTAGTTCTTATTATTTGGAATCCATTTTTTATTTGCCTGATATATTATATACCCGCTCCTATCAGCACTGCGTTCTACATATCTTAGTTCAGAATCTGTCTGTTCATATTGGACTATCTCTGGTATACTGCTTGTTTTTGAAAATATAGGCTGCAAGTATGCTGTCTCTCTACATAAGAAATATACACCGGAATGCATATCTAACGTTTTTTTTGGTGCTGTAAATTGACCTAAAGCGACATCTATAACCCCTTTAAGAAAATCATAGCCTGTAGATAGTTGCACTAAATTAGAGCCAATAAAATCACCGCCCATACGTGCACCTATTTCCATTATCTTAATTTGACCATCTTTTGTGATTTTATACTCACTATGAGATGCTCCGTTTGTAACATCCAAGGCATTCAGTGCTTGCTCTGTAACACCATATATGTTAGCATACATCTCTTTGCTGAAATCAGCTGGCTGATGATGTTCTAACTCTACAAAATGTGGAGATTCTGTTGTAACTTTATCTGTGATGGTCAAGGGGTAATGTTTACCATTATATGAAATAAATTCTACACTTATCTCCCTACCATCAATAAACTCCTCAACCATTGCCTGATTTTTGAAAGAGCAATTAATAGCCTTTTCAATTGCACTCTGCAAATCTTCTTTATTTTCAACTTTTGTTACTCCCAAAGAACCACTGCGGTCAGAAGGCTTAACTATTAGTGGATAGTTAACAGTGGACAGTTGACAATGATTAATATTTTGTTCATCAACCATCATATACTGAGGACAGGGAACGTTTGCTTTCATAAAGGCTTGACGCATCAAATATTTATTATTTGCAGTGCAAGCACAATCATAACTATTGCCAACAAGTCCCATCTTCTCTGCTACGTATGCAACTGTAGGTGCCGCAGTATCACTTGCTATAGTACAGATACCATCTATTTGCTCTTTTTGGCATATTTTGAGTATCTGCTCTTTTTCTGTGATTGAGATTGGATAAAACTCATCAACCAAATCTTTACAAACTGCCCCATCTTCCCACGCAAAACATAGCGTATATAGTCCCATCTCCTTTGCTTTCTCAGCCAAAGGTTTCTGCAAGTAAGATGCTCCTATAATAGCTAATTTTTGCATTATAACACTTGTTTACAACAGAATGTAAAAACTATAATTTTACACTTTTATATCATCATCCAACGAAACCGCCTTTTTCCTTTTTGCAAATTCTTCATCTGTCATTGGAGTTGATAAATTTTTAGAATGCAATAGCACTCTTAACAATTCTAATTCAGTCGCATCTTTAATATCTTTACTATTAGATAAATATTTTGGATGATATACATTAGCAATATCCGTCTGCTTCAGTGACTTATACCCTAATACATCCGCCATCTCTGATAACAATTGTAATTTATATGCTTGCTTTTGACTATAAGTTGGCGATTTTGTATTTAAACTATTATGATAATCTTTCCAAGCATCACAAACTTTTATATTATCTTGAAAAACTACTTCAATTACATTAAGAGAATCGACCCATTCTTGAGTAATGTAATTTACGTTCCTTTTTGCCATTAATTTTAGGAATAGCTGCATTTTGGCTTCAATCCTTAATTGTCTGTTTTGTGCTTTATAACCGATCCACCAAACAAGCAATGGAATAATTGCGACTGCAACAACTTGACAAATTGATAAAACAATATTTGTATCCATATATTTAAATTATAAACAATTTTACCTCTGAACAAACTAAACGATTAAACATCAACACCTTTGCTGTTATTTTTTTCTTACAACCATCAATATTTCCTTAGCTCTGCTATCCGTAGGTTGTAAAGGAGTTTCCCAGTGACCAAGTTGGACATATTTTGCATCTAACACACTAAAACCGTTATCTTTGAACATTTGTTCCAACTCCAGTTTGGTAAATCTATAATCCGCCACAAGATATTCTGCCGACAAAAAGCCATCTTTGTCAAATTGTTCTTTCCTATATACCAAATGGTCGTCCTCATCAAGAATAAAATAATCAGGGTTAAAAACATTCCCTGTAGTTTGCATAATATTTGACGCTTTCAGTTTTAACAAGGAGCCTACATTTTCTTTAATTTTTTCTCTATGAATTGCAATGCTCTTAGTTAGCTCCATATTCATAACTGAAACAATAGCCATACCTTCCGGCTTTAATTTTTTATAAATACTTTTAACAATTAACTCATTATCTTGATATGTTCTATAAGAACCTATTACATCATACAAACAAATAATGACATCAAAAGTTCCTCTATATGATAAATACCTGCAATCTTTAACATCAAATGTAACAGGAAGGTTTGTGGCAGATGATTTTGCCTGAGAAATTAAAGATTCAGACATATCCACGCCTATTGTTTCATATCCTCTTTTTGCTAATTCAATGCTATGTCTACCCATTCCACAGCCAACATCAAGAATACGATTCGTACTCTTTAATTTACAGACTTTTTCAACATAATCAATTTCAGTTGATGTATAATGAGACCAAGGTTGATTTTTTACATCCATTCTAGAATATGCCTCATTCAATTGCTCTGCTGACACCTCCAATAATTGATTCATCCGTTCTGATGAATAGCACATACTCTGTGGAGCAAATGTAAATGCCAACCACTCATATCCATCTTGCAACTGTCCTAAACGTTCAATATATATATGAGCATCATGAGCATTATGCTCTGGGTAGAAATTTGTGAAAATTTGAGATTTGTTATTTTCAACTTCAATTCTATTAGCATTAGCAAACTCAATATCATCACAGAGTTTTTCTATTACATCTAAATTATCTGCAATATATTTTGGGGTAACTTGACGCCAAGTTACAGATTCAAGTGTTTTAATTGTTAATGAATTTGCTGTTGCAAGACCCCAAGCATAGTAATTTGAAAATCCCCATGCTGATTGTAAAAGTTTTGTACCTATACGTCTGTTTCTATAAAAACTATGAACCACTAATTGAGCAACCCACACACATGTTTTTGAATTACACAATTCCTTACGCAAGAAAAAACATTGACCAATAAGAATATCCTTACTATAGGCAAGGGACACCCACATATTTGGGTTGGATGCAAATTTTGAAGCATAATATGCAGCACTAAGCGTGATTTTGCGTCCTTTCTTATTTGCATCGTCCACCCCACTATAAACACCATAATGCTCTGAAAAAAGCTTAGAGCATTGTTGCAATTGTTCTTTAGTCAACTTTGAACAAAGATACGTTCTATATGTTATTCCTGATTTGGTATCCACTTTTACAATCTTGCATCCACGTATTTTCTATCTACAAAGGCTTTTACGTCAAAGATTACGGCTCCGGCGTCTTTGTATTTCTTGAAATCAAATTCATAGAACTGCTTGTGGGCTACGGCGGCTATGATGGCTTGGTAATTTTTTTGCGGATTGATTTTTGGTAGCAAATCAATGCCAAACTCTGCCTTAACCTCCTCTTTGCTTGCCCAAGGGTCATATACATCTACATTTACGCCAAAGTCTCTCAACTCCTTGATAATGTCTATAACCTTAGTGTTACGCATATCGGGGCAGTTCTCTTTAAAGGTGATTCCCAACACAAGGATATTTGCACCTTTGATTTTATGGTCTGCCTGAATCATAAGTTTCAGGGTCTTCTGGGCAATAAATTGAGCAATGCTGTTGTTTACTCTACGCCCTGAAAGTATTACTTGTGGGTTGTAACCCAATGCGTTTGCCTTATGTGCAAGGTAGTATGGGTCAACACTTATGCAGTGTCCGCCTACAAGCCCCGGACGATACTTACGGAAGTTCCACTTGGTGCCTGCAGCCTCAATAACATCGTTAGTGTCAATACCTACACGGTCAAATATAAGTGCAAGCTCGTTCATAAACGATATATTGATATCGCGCTGTGTATTTTCAATAGCCTTGGCAGCCTCTGCAACCTTCATTGATGGTGCCTTATGTGTACCAGCCTTAATTACAGAGCGATAAAGTTCATCTACTATATCAGCAACCTCTGGTGTTGAACCTGATGTAATCTTCTTAATTGTTGTAAGTGTGTTCTCTTTGTCACCTGGGTTTATACGCTCCGGGGAGTAGCCGCAGAAGAAATCAACATTAAACTTAAGTCCTGAGTTTTTCTCCAGTACAGGTACGCAATCCTCTTCTGTACAACCTGGATATACTGTACTCTCATAAATTACAATATCTCCCTTTTTAAGCACGCCGCCGAGCATTGCAGATGCTTTTAGTAGAGGCGTAAGGTCAGGATTATTAAATTCATCAATAGGAGTTGGTACGGATACTATAAAGGTGTTGAAATCCTTTAACTTCTCTGGATAGCATGCAAAACTAAGTCCTATGCCAGTATTGTTTGCATACAAATCTGTAGCCTCTTTCATAGCGGCAAGATTTGCCTCCAATGTATGGTCTTTGCCAGCCTGTAATTCTGCCACACGTGCGGCATTAATATCAAAGCCAAGGGTGCGGTACTTTTTACCAAATTCAATGGCAAGTGGGAGTCCCACATAGCCGAGGCCAATAACTGCAATCTTTCTTGTTTCCATAATATTTTATTAGTTGAAAGTGGAAAGTGGAAAGTGGAAAGTTAATTTTCAATTTTCAACTTTCAATTTTCCACTGACGAGGAGGAGGCTATGCCTCCGACTCGTCAAAGTATTCCACATATTTATCGTTTTTCTGGTGTCCGTAGCCATAGTAACCGTAATACTTGTTACCGTAGTGGCCGTATGCACCATAATAGCCGCTATAATAGCGTGAATATTCAAGTTTCTTGAAATCTACATCATTAAATACATAGTTGACTGTCTGTATGCCATTCTCTCTTAGATTGGCTATGGTGTTCTTAAACATCTTCTTGTTAGTCTTACCGCAACGTACAGAGTACAGCACTATATCTGTATAGTTAAATATGGAGTACGCATCTGCCACCAGACCTATAGGCGATGTATCTATAACTATGTAGCAATACTTCTTTTTAAGAGTCTCCATTAGCACCCTCATCTTATCTGATTTAAGAAGCTCTCCAGGGCTTGGAGGTATAGGACCTACAGGCAGAATATCAAACTTATAGCGGTCATCGTGTATGATGCACTCCTCTATAGGCTCTTCTGCTGCAAGATAATCTGTAACACCCTTATTGGTATCCAATCCAAGCAATGATGCAACAGACGGTTTGCGGATATCAAGGTCCACAAGCAGAGTCTTTTTGCCTGTAACGGCATAAACGCCTGCCATATTGGCACTTATATAGGTTTTACCGTCACCTGACTGAGTGGATGTAAGCAGAACCGTCAGATTCTCCTTACGTCCTACTTTATACTCGATTTGAGTTCTAAGCACACGATAACTCTCTGCTATACTGCTCTTAGGATGCTTGTCTATAATTACAGGCGAGCGACTGCTTGTATGACGCAGCACCCCTATTTGCTTGCCAAAGTTCTCGCTTAGTTTTGCAATCTCCGCTTCTGTACGTATATATGGTACAAGCATCTCTTTTAGTATAATGATTCCAAGCGGAATAATAAACGCTATAATAAGCATGGTGGAGTTTGTCTTGCCCTTCTCCGCCCCATTAGTCAGAGATGAGAATCTGGCACGCTCCAATATAATGTTATCTGGTGAGTTTGATGCCTTCTGGATTTGAGCATCGGCACGTTTTTTTATCAAAAATGTGTAATAATCATCGTTAAGTTTAAACTTACGTTGTATATTCATAAGTTGTTGCTCCTTATATGGCTGCTCCTGCATCTCACTATCAATCTCTGCAAGACGTGTGTTTATATCCTCCTTTTCTATCTCCATCTGCTTGCGGATATTGGTAAGGGCATCCATAATCTGTTCCTTAAATGCATCAAGTTCTCTTGTATATTTAACATAGAGAGGACTCTTGACCCCAACCTCATTACGTTTAAGTTGTGTCTCAGTATATTTGGTTACAAGACCTGTAAGTACTCCCTCATTTATACCAAGGCTTGTGGGGGCAAGCAGTGAGCCATCCTCCACATTATTGGTAAGATAATCTGTAAGATATTGCAGATAAGACTCCTTAAGCCTCATCTCTGTCTGCTTGGCTGTAATAGAAGAATATTGAGATACAAGCATATTACTACCCGCAGTAGATGACACAAAGTTAGATGCCTTATAACTGTTCAGCCTACCCTCTGATATTTTAATGGAGTCTGATAGAGTTGCCAATTGGTCATCTATAAAGTTAATGGTCTTGATGGCGGCATCGTTCTTACGCTCAAGGTTATCGGCAAGAAACTCATCACACAGCCCGTTAAGGAAATCCTGGTCACGTTCAGGCACGTTACCTGTAACGGTACACTTTACAACAGATGCACCCTTCATAAGAAAATCAAAAGAGAGACGTGATGAATAGTTCATGGCAAGTTGCTCTTTCTCAAAGAATTGGAAATATAGTTTGCAACCATCGTAGAACATAGGGGTCTTATCTATAGTAAGGAAGAAGAATGATGACTCCAACTGCTCACCGTATTTTCCTTTAAGTATGGTCTCAGGCATCTCTTTGGTCTCTGGTATGGTAATGGTATAGGTACCGTCTCCCTTATCCTCAAATATATACTCCCTATAGTATGCTGTGCTTACTACAAAATCTTTTTGTATATGTATAGGGGCGTGTTTATATAGGTTGGTCTCCTTAAATCTGCCACGTGTATAGTAGTCTGTGGTTAGCTCCGGTTGTTTATCTATTACACGGCTTATAAGGTCAAATGAGCCGAACATAATAACCTGGTTATTTACATTACGGTAGGCATGTTCTGCTATAAATCCCTGCATAAGCACAGATGATGAACCAGCCATACCTTTGTTCTCCTCTATGATAACCAAGGCGGAACTGGTATAAGTAGGACGCCACTGCTTATTCTTAAAGAATGCAATGGACATACAGACGGCAAGTGATATTACAAATAGCCACCACCCTTTTACTATACGGATAGCCCAACCAAAATAGTCTATTTGGGTATTTTCGTCATCATCGTTATTAACGTTCACTACAGGCTGTGCCGATGGGTAATTTGGTGTGGCGTACGATGCTCCGTTATATTTTGAATTATCTGACATACATTAACTATTTACTAATATAATCCTGTTCTGACTCCTAAATTAAACACCGTCACAAGAAAGTTCAAGGATGTGGTTATTGCATTTATAGATGAGGAATAACTCTCTGTCCTGAAGAAATTACCTTTAATGGACGATATGTATATGACATCGTTTGGCTGTATATAGTAATACTCAGACCCTATGATAGATTTAGTACGCATATCAAACTCCATTATACGGGTCTTCCCTTCTGAATCGGGACGCAAGATACGTACCCTCTTCCTATCAGAATTATTGGCAAAATTACCGGAAAGGGCAATTGCTTGGAAAATATTAAGTTTCTCTTTATATAACGGGTATGCACCTTTTACACCATCTGATATTATATAGAACTTATCATTGGCAAGAGCCATCTTAATCATAGCATCCGGTACAAACTCCTTTATTTTAGACTCCACCACTTTGGCAGCCTCACGTACAGAAAGCCCTGCCACAGGTATCTTAGATATAAACGGTATATCTATGGTACCGTCATCATATACCCTATAAGAGCGACCGTTTGTTGACCCTCCTGAATTACTTGAGCCAAAATCAAAGATTTGTGCGGCCTCATCATTGGTAGTAAGCAGACGGATACGTAACATATCATTCTTCTGAATCTTGTAATATGTGTATTCCTTTTTTTCATATTGCGGCATTTTCTTACCTTCTTGCAAAAGGGTCAAATCCTTATTGGTTATGCACGATGTACATAACAATACTGAAACCACAATCAATATGTTTTTAAAGCACCTCATTACTTAGGAATACAAAGTTTTACAATCTGCCATATAAGCAGTCCGAACGATATGGTGGTGGTTGTTACCCCCAATGCCGTAAGAAAATGGTTTATACGGAAATACTGTCCGCCAAAAGATTTTACATATATAATATCGTTTGGCTGTATGTAATAGAACTCTGAACCTATAATAGACTTGCTGCGCAAGTCAAACTTACGTATGGTGGTGGTACCATCAAGGTTTTGACGCATTATCTGCACATTTTTACGGTCAGAGTACTCATTTAAATCTCCTGCCACGGCAAGTGCCTCAAATATGGTCATCTTCTCTTTGGTAATCTGATACCTGCCAGCCTTATTATTGGTTATTATATTATAGAAACTGTTTACAAGATTAACCTCTACAGAGCAATCTTTAACATAATCCACCAATTTATCTTCTATAAGATTCTTAACCTCACGTGTGGTCTTACCTGCCACCTCTATGGCTCCTATATATGGAAAATCTATTGTGCCATCATCATATACAGTATAGGTATATAAACCTTTAGAATTATTGGATGAGTAATTTGACATACCAGTACTACTACCACTACTACCCCCGTATGCATTAAACACTTTACGAGACTCAGGGTCAAGCGTTATAACCCTAATGTTAAGTTCATCACTCTTCTGAATCTGATAATCCATAGGGGTATATACCTCCGGATAGTTTGGAATAGACTTATCCGGCTCCTGCAGGTAATGAGTCTTACGGTTGGTGACGCAAGAACTTAAACAAATTATAACTAAAAGATGTATTATGAGCAAGTGGACAGTGGACAGTGGACAGTGGACAATGAATACATGTCCACCACCATTCGTCTTACTACCATTTTTTTTTAGAATATCCATAAATCAAACACTGTCAACTGTCAACTATCAACTGTCAACTAAAAAATTATCGTCCCGACTGTTGGATGTAATTTTTAAGCTCATTATTAAACTCATCTGCATTCAGTAAGTCCTCTACATTGATGTGCATACGGTAACGCCAGCTGTACTTGGAGTTGGACGGAACGTTAATACGCTCATCGTGTGGGTTCTCACGGCGGATTTGGGCGTTAATGCTGAACAAATCCTGAATTTGGAATATACACCACATGGCAGGGCTGTAAAGGTGCTGTACAAGAATGTCTCGGCAAACCCACCACTCTGCAAAGTATGGTGCTCCACCCCAATGTCCCAACTGCTGGTTGTAGAAACGCTGTGTAACATCTGGTTTCTCCTCCCACCAGCCACGTATGGTACTCATATCGTGGGTAGATGGGGTTACAACAGAGAGATATTTGGCATCTGCCGGGTGGAAGAAATCTATGGTGTCTATCTTAGGTGCACGCTGAATCTCAAGACTCAGAATGCCTAACTCATTCATCTCTGATGTTACGCAATCAGCCATCATACCCAAATCCTCACCACAAACCATCATATTGGTGCTACGCTTAATGGCAGGCAACTTACGGTCTGCTGAGAATTTCCAATGTCCGTCTTGGCGGCGGAAGAAATAATCCACATAAATCTCCTCTATCTTACGCTTGGTGTTATCATCAAGGTAACGGAATGTGGTAAGAACCTGCATACCGTAGCGTGGATAGAACTGTGTGCCGTTAGAGCCTTTAACCTCAAAGAACAGTACGTTAGATATAAGGTCAAACAGACCCCACTTTATTTTCTCTGATATAATGCGTTTATCAAACATCTCCTGAACCTTTGCCTGTGTATTGCAAGTAGGTTTAAGACGTAGAATCCAGCCGTCAAATATATCTATGCAGTTATCCTTAACCCATTGAGCGTCATCGCCTAAAATCTCCCAAAGTACGCTATCTGTGATAAACGGCATACAGAAACGGTTATAATCAAAGTAAATCCCCTTCTCTGCAAACTCATTTATATGTACAGGAATTGATGGGTTAAGATAGCCCATAATACCCTCCACCTGCTCTGTAGGTATTTGCCAAATACGGAAGAATCCCAAGATATGGTCTATACGGAATGTGTCAAAGTAGTTACCCATTACACGGAAGCGTGATTTCCACCACTTAAAGCCTCTCTCCTCCATCTTCTCCCAATTATAGGTAGGCAACTCCCAATTCTGACCCTTGATGGCAAACATATCAGGTGGAGCACCTGCCGCCATATCCATGTGGAACAATTCAGGATTAACCCAAGTGTCCACTCCGTTACGGTTTACCCCGATAGGAATATCGCCCTTAATTATTATGCCGTTCTGGTGTGCATAGTTCACTGCATCCTGCAGTTGTAAGTGTAGGTTATATTGGATAAAGTAGTTTACAGCCACCTCATCATAGTGTTCCTTAATGAATTTGGCTATTTTCTTTTTGTCATATACGGCAAACTCTCCCCAACTGTTGTAGTTGCAAGTGCCGTTTATATCACGCAATGCACAATATGCAGCGTATGGCACAAGCCACTCTTCATTATCTGCAAAATACTTTTTGAAGCCCTCTGACTTAAGGAATTTATCTTTCTCTTGCAAGTATAGAGCCTTGGCGTATGCCAATTTATAGTTTACAATCTCAAGGAATTCAACTCGTGGCAACGCATTAAGACGTTTCTGCATCTCATCATACTGTGCTGCAAGCGGATTATCCGTACTTAGTTTGCCCATTGCAGGCAGATTAAGATATAATGGTGAGAATCCGAATGCCGTGATGGCTGCGTATGGCAACACATCAGCATCTGTGTGAGTGCCTATGGTGTCGTTAAGCGGAAGTACCTGTATAAGTTTAAGACCAACCTTTGCAGCCCAATCCACAAGCAGTTTAAGGTCTGCAAAATCTCCTGCACCAAAACTGTTCTTAGTACGTATGGAGAATACAGGGATTCCTACACCTGCTCCATGGAACTGTGTAGGGTTAAAGTTAGCAAATGTGCTGGAAACTATGGCAACTGATGAAGCCTGATGGTTAATAGGGGCATAGCGGTCTGGTCCGTCTTCAAAATATTTGAAACGCTTATCCTCTAAATCATATACGGCAAACTTATAGTTTACGCCATTGTCCTTCTCCTTGCTTAAATCAACCTTAATGCTCCACCAAGGGGTGTCTTGGTTATCCATAAGAACAGCCTTTGATGTATCCCAAGAGCCAAGTGCCTTAGCACTGCCTACAAGGCATAGAGCCTCACCACGTTTAAGTAGCGGAGCCTTAACTCTAAGCACATGAGTATATTTACGTGTAGCCTTGGCAGGAACTTTCTCATAATTGTTCTTAAAGAGCACATTCTGGAACGGAGAGGTCATAAATACATTCTCTATGGCTCCAGGATTATTCCAAGTATCGTATAGATACAAATCGGCAGTCTTGGCAGGGTCAACCTTGATTATACGGTCTTCACCCCACTCAAACTTATCCACCCCATTAACGTTACGCAACTGATATTTATAGTTGAACTCAAACGGCTCTTTTTTATCCACCTCTATGTCGTAGAACCAAGTCTCTTTCCATTGGTAGTTCATAAACACGGTTTTGGCAGGGTCACCGCCACCAAGTTCTGGCAAAGAACCACTGAGTGACATATTCTGCCCCCATGTGGTGTAGTAGTTGATATTGAAATGTATTCTCATTAGTATTTAAAGTTGAAAGTTGAAAGTTGAAAGTTGAAAATTGAAAGTTATATAATATCCTGCAAAGATAATAAAATTAAAAGTCTTCTCCAAATATATTATCCGTTTTGTTAGTATTGCCGTGAGAGGCGGAGCAGTCAAACTGCCTTAGAACCTCTTTAGGAATACGGAACGATGTGGTATCGGAGTACGTCAGAGTGCTGTCTGCATAGACTTTTTTCATATACAGAGCCCATATTGGAAGACTCATTGACGCTCCTTGTCCTTCTGCCATATTGTCAAAGTGAATGGAACGGTCCTCGCCTCCTACCCATGCTGCGTTTACAAGTTGTGGTGTAACCCCGATGAACCAACCGTCGGAGTTATTGTTAGTGGTACCGGTCTTGCCGCCTATCTCGCCCTTAAAGCCGTAACGGTAACGTAGTCTTACGCCCGTACCCTCATTTATAACCGCTTGCAGCAACATAAGCATCTCATAACTTGTAAGTTCACTTATAATCTCAGATGTCTTAGGTGTGAAATTAGCCAAGACATTACCTTGATTGTCCTCTATGCGTGTAACATACATAGGGTCTATCCTTATACCTTGATTTACAAACGTGGTGTATGCACTTGCCATCTCCTTTACAGAGACCTCACAAGGACCTAAGCATAATGCCACCACAGGCTCTATATGGCTCATAACACCAAACGAATGCATAAGATTTACAAGGGCTTGCGGACTGTAATCACGTATAAGCTGAGCCGATATCCAGTTGTTTGAATTGGCAAGTCCCCAACGCAGCGTAACCATCTCACCTCTGTGTTTCTTACCCGAATCCCTGGGCTGCCATACGTTTCCATCAGGCAATAAGATATTGGGCTGAATATTGGGCAGTTTATCACAAGGATGTGAGCCCTCCTCCATTGCTAATGTGTATAGGAACGGTTTTATGGTAGAACCCACCTGACGTTTGCCTTGCGTTACCATATCGTACTGGAAAGCGGAGAAGTTAGGTCCGCCCACGTATGCCTTTACGTGTCCGCTATGTGGCTCAATGGACATAAATCCGCATCGTAGGAAATACTTATCCCACTTGATGGAGTCCATCGGGGATAAAACGGTATCCACATACGCTGTACCGTCAAAAATACGCATTGCAACAGGTGTATTAAATGCCTCATCTATCTCTGCCTTACTCATTCCTGCACGCTTATGGTTCATATAGCGTTCTGACTGACGCTTGGAGCGTTCCATAATGCCTGCACGCTCCTCAGGTGTAATATCACGTGAGAACGGTGCATAACTCTTTTTACGCTTATCCTTAAAGAAAGCCTTTTGAAGATAATCACTAACATGCTCACTTACAGCCTCTTCTGCATACTTTTGCATACGAGAGTCTATAGTGGTGTAGATTTTTAGACCATCGGTGTAGATATTATACGGAGAGCCATCGGGTTTCTGATTTTTATTACACCAACCATACAGAGGGTCTGTCTCCCAAGCAAGTGAATCCTCATAGAATTTCTGGTCTTGCCACGATGCATAATTGTCTCTATCGGGTTTCTTGGCTGTTATTATTTTACGTAAATATTCTCTGAAATATGGTGCCAATCCTGTCTTGTGATCTACTTTTTGGAACTTTAACTCGATAGGAATCTGCTGCAAGGAATCTCGCTGAGCCTCAGTTATAAATTTGTTCTTATACATCAGGTTAAGGACTGTATTGCGGCGTTCCTGAGTACGCTCCTTAAACCTGTTAGGATTAAAATAAGACGGATTCTTGCACATACCCACAAGCATAGCACACTGCTCTATATTCAGCTTATCAGGTGTGGTGCTGAAATATACCTGTGCCGCACTCTTTATACCCACTGCATTATTAAGGAAATCAAATTGGTTCAGATACATTGCAATGATTTCTTCCTTAGTGTAATAGCGTTCAAGTTTTGCCGCAATGACCCACTCTATAGGCTTCTGCATGGCACGTTCTATGACGCTCTCTGCATGTGGTGAATATAACTGCTTGGCAAGTTGCTGCGTAATGGTACTGCCGCCTCCTGCCTGCTTACGGTGCAATATACCCCTTAACACGATGGCACGGAACAGAGCCTTTACATCTACGCCTGAATGTTCATAAAAACGTGCGTCCTCTGTGGCTACAAGTGCCTGTGTCATGTACGGCGAGATTTCATTATACTGCACCGCCACACGGTTATCCTTACCATAAAAATACCTGCCTATAAGCTCTCCATTGGCAGAGTAAATCTCTGTGGCAAACTTGTTTTTAGGGTTTTGCAGCTCTTGAATATCAGGTAAATAGCCTATTGCACCATTCGCGATAAGTACAAATAGCACTACCGTCACCAGCACACCGACACCGAATAGTGCCCACAATATTTTTATTATCTTATCTTTCATAAATGCACATATATTATGAAATGCAAAGATAATAAAAATTTGTGACAAGGGTCAAGGGACAAGGTAAAAGGTTTTCAACATTTTTAGTTAGTAGATTTATATATACCCTAAGTAGGCGTTGTTACCCGTGACACGTGCACGGGAGGGACCCATAGGCTCACAGAGCCGTTATGGGAGGGACTCTGCCCTCACAGATGGGCAGAGCCCTACGTGGGTATATATAAATCTGTATATTACCGATTACCTTTGACTTCGCCTATTATGAAGCCTTTAGCGCGGGGAGATGAGGCAAATGCCTGCATAAGTTGTTTAACGCATTTCTTGTCCACATCAAAAAATGTGAATTTAGGACTGATGTCAATATCACCTATTTTAATGGACTTATCGCCGGTAACATCATTTATAAGCCCAAGCAGGCGTTTTGGCTCAAAACCGTCTTTTCTGCCACGATTGATTTTAAGACGCAGAGTATCACCTTTATCAACCACACGCATCTGACGGCGTGATTTTTTAGGTTCATCATCTATACCGGCACCACGACGAGAGCCTTTAGAGCCACGGCTTTTAGAATCACGAGAAGACTTTATCTCCTGCTGAACAGAGGCATTAAGGTCTGTTGAATTATGGTAGTATTCAAGCAACTGATTGAACTGCAATGCAATAAAGCGACGTATTATATCATCGCGGTCCATATTCTTAAGCAGTTCCACCACATCAGGCATATAGCGTTCCAACTTTTTATCGGGTTCAAGACTCTGCATCTTCTCCACCATATAATAAAGTTGTTTTTGGCAAACCATTCCACCCGATGGAATCTCCATCTGGTTAAACGGATGGTTTATGACACGCTCAATAGGCTTGATGGCACCCTTCTCACGAGGGGTTACAAGTGCTATTGAAATGCCGCTTTTGTTTACCCTACCCGTTCTGCCACTGCGATGAGTGTAGGTTTCACGGTCATCGGGTAAGTTATAATGAATTACATGAGTAAGGTCATTTACATCAAGCCCACGAGCCGCAACATCGGTGGCAACAAGGATTTGCAAGGCACGCAGACGGAACTTGTTCATAACGCTATCTCGCTGTGCCTGAGACAAATCGCCATGCAGAGCATCGGCATTATAGCCGTCAACCATAAGTTTTTCAGCCACATCCTTGGTCTCCTGACGGGTACGGCAAAATACAATGCCATAAATATCAGGATAGTAGTCAAGAAGGCGTTTCAGCACCTCGTATCGGGTTGATTGTTTGGTAAGTACATAGTAATGCTCCACATTCTTGGCTGCCTCGTTCTTCTTACCCACAGAGATTTCCACCGGATTTTTCATGTAGTTCATGGCTATCTTGGCTATCTCGTTTGGCATTGTGGCTGAGAAAAGCAATGTACGGCGTGCCTCTGGAGTTTTTTCAAGAATTGTGTTTATATCGTCAAGAAATCCCATATTGAGCATCTCATCAGCCTCATCAAGTATGAGATACTGTATATTCTCAAGGTGGACTTTCTTACGCTCCATCAGGTCTATAAGCCTGCCTGGTGTGGCTACAAGTATTTGTGGTGTGGTATCAAGTTCTTTAAGTTGCTTGCGTATATCCTCGCCGCCATATACTGCAACTATATGCACTCCGTGCATACCAGAGGCATATTTTGACATCTCTGTGGCTATCTGCATACAGAGCTCACGAGTTGGTGAGAGGATAAGTGCCTGTGTATGTTTTGATTTGGTATCTATGGTTTGCAGTATTGGCAGTCCGAATGCCGCAGTCTTGCCTGTGCCGGTCTGTGCCAGTCCCACTACATCGCCTGTCTCATTGAGCAGATACGGAATTACCTCCGCCTGAATTTCAGACGGTTCCACGAATCCCATTTCCGCTATAGCGGTGAGAATTTCCTGCTTTAATCCTAATTCGTTAAAATTCATATCACTGGTTAATCGGCACCTATATCGTCATTCTGAGCGTAGCGAAGAATCTCATAACTCAATTTCTTCCCAATTCGGATTCATAGAATTTATCAAAATCTCCTTTTTTGCTCTAGTTAAACCTTTAATCTGTTTTTCTCTTATTATAGCTTCTTCTATTGTATTAAACGATTCGTAATAAACACAAAACTCTATATTATATTTGTCTGTAAAAGAATTCTTAAACAAATGATTCTTATGTTCATATATTCTGTTTTCTAAATTACTAGTTACACCAACATATAACGTGGTTTTAGTTTTATTGGTCATTATGTAGGTGTAGCCTCCTCTCTGCATATCACTCTATATTTATGAGATTCTTCGCTTCGCTCAGAATGACGGGAAGTATTCGCATCACCGATAATAAAGTTTTTTTCCAGCTGCAAGGGTGTTTATCATCAGGGAGCAGATGGTCATAGGACCAACGCCACCAGGGACTGGAGTGATGTAGGAGCACTTAGGTGCCACCTCATCAAACTTAACGTCGCCTTTCAACTTGAAACCCGATTTGGTCTCTGTACTTGAAACACGAGTTGTACCAACGTCTATAATCACCGCACCGTCCTTAACCATATCGGCCGTAACAAATTCAGGCTTGCCGAGAGCCGCAATTATGATATCGGCGTTCTTACATATATTCTTTAGATTCTGTGTGTGCGAATGGCATATAGTAACAGTTGAGTCAGTACCCTTCTGCATCATTAAGGAGGCTACCGGCTTGCCTACAATGTTGCTTCTGCCAAGAACCACACAATTCTTACCTTTAGTCTCTATATTATAGTGTTTCAGCAACTCCACTATACCCTTAGGGGTGGCACTTACAAAGCAAGGAAGCCCTATTGACATACGCCCCACATTGATTGGGTGGAAACCGTCAACATCTTTCTTATATGAGACAGACTCTATTATTTTCTGCTCATTTATGTGTTTTGGAAGTGGTAATTGCACGATGAAACCATCTACATCGGGGTTATTGTTAAGCTCATCTATTTTAGAGAGCAACTCAGCCTCTGTAACGTCTGCCTCATACCTTATTAGTGTGGATTCAAATCCGCACTCAGCACAAGACTTTACTTTGTTTGCAACGTAGGTCTCACTGCCACCATCGTGACCTACAAGTATGGCTGCAAGGTGCGGACGCTTGCCACCTGCCGCTACTATTTGCTTTACCTCTTCTGCAATCTGCTGCTTAATTTCAGTTGCAACTGCTTTTCCATCAATAATTTTCATATTTTTCTTGGTTAATCGGTTAATCGGTTAATCGTTGGTGAATCCTTCGATTCACCGATTCACCGTCTGTTAGTGTCTCCTCGGAGATAATTTATGACTCTGCACCGCACGCATCATCTTACGCATGGCGTCAAACTGCTTTACCAGACGGTTCAACTCCACAATATCAACCCCTGCACCTTTGCAGATACGCTGCTTGCGTGAACCGTTAAGGCATTCAGGGTTGTGACGCTCATACGGTGTCATAGACTGAATCATTGCCTCAATATGCTTGAACGCATCGTCCTTAATATCAACGTCTTTCAAAGCCTTACCCATTCCAGGAATCATACCCATAAGGTCCTTTATGTTACCCATCTTCTTGATTTGCTGAATTTGTTTCATAAAGTCCTCAAAATCAAACTGATTCTTTGCTATTTTCTTGGATAGTTTTCTTGCCTCCGCCTCATCATATTGCTCTTGCGCCTTCTCTACAAAAGACACTATATCGCCCATTCCAAGTATGCGGTCTGCCATACGTGCAGGATGGAATTGGTCTAAGGCGTCCATCTTCTCACCTATACCCACAAACTTGATAGGCTTGTTAACCACATTACGTATTGATAGTGCGGCACCGCCACGTGTATCACCGTCAAGTTTTGTAAGTACTACACCTGTAAAATCAAGACGCTCATTAAACTCTTTTGCTGTATTGACTGCGTCCTGACCCGTCATGGAGTCAACAACAAATAGAATCTCCTGAGGTGTAACCGCCTTTTTAATGGCTGCAATCTCTGTCATCATTGCCTCATCTACGGCAAGACGACCTGCTGTATCTATGATTACAACGTCATTACCATCTTTGCGAGCCTGTTTAATGGCATTTTCAGCAATTTGAACAGCGTTCTTATTGGTTTCTTCTGCATAAACAGGCACCTCTATCTGCTCTCCAAGCACTTTTAATTGGTCTATGGCGGCAGGACGATATATATCGCACGCAACCATAAGTGGGTGCTTACCCTTCTTGGTCTTTAGCATATTGGCAAGTTTGCCTGTGAATGTGGTCTTACCTGAGCCCTGCAAACCGCTCATAAGTATTATTGCAGGCCTACCAGCCTCTGACTTTACATTAAGTTCCACACTCTCCCCTCCCATCAGTTCTGTAAGGTTATCGTGTACAACCTTTATCATTAACTGCTGTGGGTTTATGGAGTTAATGACGTTCATGCCCATCGCCTTGGCTTTCACATTATCTGTAAACTCCTTGGCTGTCTTGTAGTTGACATCGGCGTCAAGCAATGCCTTTCTAACGTCTTTAAGGGTCTCGGCTACGTTAATCTCAGTGATTCTGCCTTGACCTTTTAAAATCTTAAATGAACGCTCCAAGCGTTCTGATAAACTTTCAAACATAATGAATCGGTGAACTGGTGAATCGGTGAATCGATTAAACGATTAACCGATTAACCGGTTAAACATTAAAAATATGAGCTTCCGTCAAAACAATGCGTGCATACCCTCTCTTTTGGTAAGCCTATTGCTTTGATTAGTGCATCTACGGTATTGAATTTCAGTGATGTAAGGTTAAATCTCTTTCTTATATCCTCTACAAGACGTGCGTGTTTCTCTGAATTTGGGTCCACGTACTCTTGAAGGTTTGCATCATTTCTGCCCTCGTATTTCTCTATATAATATCGGGTTACAAGTTCCAAATCATTCTGTGTGGCAGAGAAATTAAGGTAACGGCAAGAGTAGATTAGCGGAGGACACGCTATACGCATGTGAACTTCCTTGGCACCATACTCATACATCATATTTACATTTCCTTTCAGTTGGGTTCCGCGTACTATACTGTCGTCAAGGAACACTACGCTTTTACCTGTAAGCATCTGACGGTTAGGCAATAACTTCATTTTAGCCACAAGGTTACGCATCTCTTGCTTAGAGGGTGTAAAACTACGAGGCCATGTGGGTGTGTATTTTAATATACCTCTTTTATATGGTATTCCTGACCCTATTGCATACCCGATGGCGTGCCCTATGCCTGAATCCGGAATGCCGCATGCAAAATCATACTTTTCTCCGTTTTCTGCATCACGTCTGCCAAGTGCCTCACCTAACGAGTTACGCACTATATCTACGTTAACTCCCTCATAATCACAGCATGGAAACCCAAAATATACCCAGAAGAATGAGCAGACCTGCATCTTATCTCCAGGCTTACGCAACTGAGTCCACCCATCGGCGGTAAGTTTTACAATCTCACCGGGACCTACAAAATAATCTATGTTGTAGTCCAAATTAGGAAATGCGTTAGGCTCTACCGATACTGCCACCGCACCCTCTTTCTTGCCTATTATTACAGGTGTTCTGCCAAGCTTGTCTCTAACGGCGATGATTCCGTCTTCTGTAAGCAAAAGCATTGAGCAAGAGCCTTTTATATTATCAAATACATTTTGGATACCCTCTTCAATGGTCTTACCTTCACAAATCAGTGTTGCTATAAGCTCCGTTTGGTTGGTCTTTCCTGAACTCAGTTCAGTAAAATGGTATCCTTTCTCAAGCAAGTGCCGCTCCACCTCATCCTTATTGTCAAGCCTTGCTACTGTAACTATGGCAAAACGCCCTAAGTGTGAATGAATTATGATTGGTTGTGCATCTGTATCGCTTATAACTCCAATACCCGATGTAGAACCGTCAAACTTACCTAATCCAGCCTCAAACTTGGAACGAAAATACGCTCCCTCAATGTTATGAATGGAGCGTGTCATACCTTTAACAGGTGAGTAGGTAGCCATACCGGCACGTTTTGTACCTAGATGTGAATTGTAGTCTGTGCCGTAGAATAGGTCTGCCACACAGCTTGACTTGGAGATTGTTCCGAAAAATCCGCCCATAATGATGTGAAAAAAAATTGGTCTGCAAATTTACAAAAAAAAGTTGAAATTTTGGAGTAGCGAGAGCAGAGAAAATTCATTTTCTATGCCGAGTCACGACAAAATTCACGAATTACGCAGTAATGAGTAAAGTTGAATGTTGGAAAGTTTTCAACATAAGTATGTTATTTGGAAATTATATATGTACCCTAGGAGGCGTTCCTACCCGTGGGCACGTGCACGGGAGGGACCCAGAGTGGTCACAGACCACGAATGGGAGGGACTCTGCCCATTCACAGAGGGGGCAGAGCCCTCAATGGGTACATATATAATTTCCAAACACAAAGTATTGGTGAAATATAAATAATTGTTGAAAACTTTCCAAAAGTCCTTGTTCCTTGACCCTTGACCCTTGTCCCATTTTTTATATCTTTGCAAATGTTTATGAAACGTTTTACAGCACTGTATTTTACAAATTTCTGGGGTGTTCTGAATGATAATTTTCTGAAGACCCTATCTTGTTTTGTGGCTGTGAAATGGGTTACTGCTGAATATCAGCCACTTGTAATAAGTATGGCGGCAGGAGCGTTGGTACTGCCTTATATATTGTTATCGCCACTTGCAGAAAGAATGACCTCTCTTTATAGTAAAAAGCGTATAGTTCAGATATTCAAATGGTTGGAAATCCCTATAGTGGCTGTGGGAGTGTTTGGATTCTATATACATAATGTGTGGGTTGTAATAACGGCTATTGTTCTTATGGGAACGCAAAGCAGCCTCTACTCCCCTGCCAAATACGGACTTATACGAGACATCGGGGGAGTAAGGAATGTATCAACAGGTATGGGCGGAATGGAGGCCATTGCATTTCTGGGAATGCTTGCAGGTACTGTAGCGGCGTCGTTTCTTGCCGAAAAACCTATTTACATCTCCTACATATTACTTGCAGGGTTCGCTATACTTGGCTTGATTGGAAGCCTTACCATCAAGGCTCAAGAAACCTTATCTAATACTAATTACAGTGTAAATCCTTTCAGGTTCTACTTGGAGGGCAAAAAAGTTTGCGATGGTTGCAGTGGCATTCTGCCTGTTGTGCGTACTTTATCTATATTCTGGTGGATGGCTGCAACTCTGCAAATGGGTCTTATTGTTTACTGTCCTGCAGTGCTTGGTATGAGTTCTTTACAAACAGGCATAACGCTTGCCATAGCCGCCATAGGCATTACAATGGGTTGTATTGTAGCAGGTTACATTGACAGAAAACATAGTATAATACACTTCACCCCGATTTTTGAAATACTTTTAGTTATTGAGAGTCTGGCAATCTTTTTCATTCCTTGGCAATCACTGTCAACTGTCCACTGTCAACTATCAATTTTTATTTTCGCCCTGACCGCCGGATTTTTTAAGATACCACTCGATGCTGAAATTCAAAAAAATGTCAAAGGCTCTACGCTAAACCTTGTACTTGCTTTCTTTAATCAGGTCTCATTCATATATATTCTAATTGCATCGGGTACATTTGCTTTGATGACTATGGTGCTGCCTATCAGTTATATGTTTATAATGATTGCATTAGTGATGTTCGCAGCCTCAATCTACATTTTCCTGACCAACAGGACTGTTTTAGGCAAAACGTTCAAAAGAATATTGCACTATCACTACGATATCAGTGTAGTTGGAGAGGAATGTATGATGAACGCCTCAAATAGAGACAAACCTTGTACTTTATTAGTTCTACCTACACATAAGGCTGTTGCAGACCCATTTATAATAATGAGTACATTCTCTGATTACAATCTAACGCCTCTTGTTGACGAGGGATACTATGGTTCTGCTCTCTTTAGAACTGTACTAAAAACTCTTGACAGCATCAAAGTACCCGATTTAAGAAAAAGCCGCAGGGGTGCAAATGTTGCAAAACGGCTTACGGATATCACGATTAACGCCCTTGAGAGTGGCAAGAATGTGGTTTTCTACCCTACAGGGCATATAACCACAGATGGCACTGAGAAGATGGAAGGGCGTAAACTTGCATTTGAGGTGTGTAGCAGGTTACCTGAAAACGTAAAGGTTATTGCAGTCAGGATAGATGGTCTCTGGGGTAGCAGGACAAGCCGCTACGGACGTAGTGACACACCTAATTTAATTATCACATTTTTACGTTATTTCTACAAATTCTTTGGCGTAAAACGTCCTGTGACACTGAATGTTGAAGATATAACCGCACAAGCTCTGACTTGGACATCGGGGCATGACAAGACAGAGTTCAACAACGCTTTGGAAGCATACTACAACAAATTTTGTTGAAAACTTTCCAAAACTCCTTGACCCTTGACCCTTGTCCCTTGTCCCTTTTTTTGTATCTTTGCACTTTAAAAGATCTCTCGCTACGCTCGAGATGACGAATGGTACGCTCGAGATGACGAATAAGAACATGAAGAACATCAGAAATTTCTGCATCATAGCCCACATTGACCATGGTAAAAGCACCCTGGCTGATAGGTTATTGGAGGAGACAAGGACTGTTGTGGGTAAGGATATGCAGGAACAGGTGCTGGACGATATGGATTTGGAGCGTGAGCGTGGCATAACCATAAAGAGCCATGCCATCCAAATGGACTACAATTACAATGGGGAGACCTACAGACTAAACCTTATAGACACTCCGGGACACGTGGATTTCAGTTACGAGGTATCACGTTCAATAGCGGCTTGTGAGGGGGCGTTGCTTATAGTAGATGCCACGCAAGGTATTCAGGCTCAGACTATTTCAAACCTATATATGGCTATAGAGAATGACCTTGAGGTTATTCCTGTTATGAACAAGATGGATATGGACAGTGCCATGCCTGATGAGGTTGAAGACCAGATTGTGGAGCTTTTAGGTTGCAAGCCTGAAGAGATTATTAAGGCAAGCGGTAAGACAGGTATGGGAGTAAAGGAGATTCTTGATGCCATTGTAGAGCGTATTCCTGCCCCGACCGGTGACCCCGATGCCCCACTTCAATGCCTTATTTTTGATTCCGTTTTCAACTCTTTCCGTGGAATCATAACCTATATGAAGATTGTAAACGGTACCATTCATACTGGTGATTTGGTTAAGTTTGTAAATACAGGAAAGCAGTATTACGCCGATGAAATAGGTGTCCTTAAACTTGATATGGAGCCTAAAAAAGAGTTGAAGTGCGGAGATGTGGGTTACATTATATCGGGTATTAAGACTGCTAAAGAGGTACGTGTGGGCGATACAATTACACACGTAGAGGGTGGTTGCAAGAGTGCGATTGATGGTTTTCAAGAGGTTAAACCTATGGTATTCGCAGGCGTGTATCCTATAGATTCTGAAGATTATGAGGATTTGCGTTCATCTATGGAGAAACTCCAACTCAACGATGCCGCACTTACATTTACACATGAGTCAAGTGCCGCATTGGGGTTCGGTTTCCGTTGCGGATTTCTTGGAATGCTCCACATGGAGATTGTTCAGGAGAGGCTTGACCGTGAGTTTAATATGGACGTTATCACAACTATTCCTAACGTCCAATACAAAATCTACACTAAGCAAGGTGATGTTCTTGATGTGCATAACCCATCGGGTATGCCTGACCCTACCCTTATTGACCACATAGAGGAGCCTTATATAAGGGCTTCCATTATTACAAAAACAGATTTCATTGGTGCTATTATGACCCTGTGTCTTGGAAAGCGTGGAGAGCTTGTTAAGCAGGAGTATATATCGGCTGGCAGGATTGAGCTGCTATACGATATGCCTATGGGCGAGATTGTGTTTGACTTTTACGACAAACTAAAGTCAATATCAAAGGGTTACGCATCGTTTGACTATCATATTAACGGATTCCGTCCGTCTAAACTTGTTAAGCTTGATATTCTGCTTAACGGTGAGAGCGTGGATGCCCTATCGTCTCTTACTCACGCCGATAATGCCGTTACAATAGGTAGGCGTATGTGTGAGAAACTTAAGGAACTTATTCCACGTCAGCAGTTTGAGATTGCCATTCAGGCTGCCATCGGGGCTAAGATTATAGCCAGAGAGACTATTAAGCCTGTGCGTAAGGATGTTACAGCCAAATGTTATGGCGGCGATGTTACCCGAAAACGCAAACTGCTTGAAAAACAGAAGCGTGGAAAGAAGCGTATGAAACAGATTGGCACAGTGGAAGTGCCGCAGAAAGCGTTTATGGAAGTCTTAAAATTGGACTAGCGTCCAATTTTAGTTGAAAATTGAAAATTGAAAGTTCCCTCCTAACCTCCCTGAAGGGAGGAACCGATTATAAAAACTTTTAACTTTCAACTTTCAATTAAAAAATTTTTAATTTTTTTATATTATGAGTATTCCA
>JAKSNY010000026.1 GCA_024399495.1 Paludibacteraceae bacterium | reverse complement strand
TCGCTTATTCGTATATTTGCACAATCTCTTAAAAAGATTTGAGTTATGGAGGCAACGCTTAGGAACTACCCGTTAGGGATATACACTTTCAAGGATATTGTTGAAGGCGGTTACTTTTATGTGGATAAGACAGGCTATGTGCATAACATTGCCAACAAATACAGGTATGTATTCCTTAGCCGTCCACGCAGGTTTGGAAAATCCCTGCTTGTTGATACGTTGCAGTGCTATTTTGAGGGCAGGAAGGAGTTGTTTGCTGGCTTGAAAGCGGATGAACTTGAGAAGGATTGGGTAAAGTACCCTGTGCTTAGGTTTGATATGAGTTCTATCAAATCAATGAAAGTTGAAGATGTAAGGGCGGACTTGAGCCAGATGCTTGGAAAATATGAACGTTTATACGGTAAGGAAGATGATGAGGTGACACTCGGCAAAAGGCTTGAAGGTATTATAAGCAGAGCGTATGCAAAAAGTGGTCAGAAAGTTGTATTGCTCATAGACGAGTATGACTCCGCACTGCTTAAAGTTATGCA
Organism: Paludibacteraceae bacterium; assembly: GCA_024399495.1. Lineage (GTDB taxonomy): Bacteria > Bacteroidota > Bacteroidia > Bacteroidales > Paludibacteraceae > Enterocola. Next base: position 6,664 of record JAKSNY010000026.1, on the reverse strand, counting down.
CAACAAGCCTGTGTTTGAGGAACTGAGGGATATGCTCCGCAACTTTTACGGACCCATAAAAATATGTGACGCAATGCTGCGTTTCGGTCTCATAACAGGCATAACCAAGTTTTCTCAACTGAGCATATTCTCTGAGATAAACAACCTCACCAATATAAGTATGCTGCCCGATTATGACGGATTGTGTGGCATAACCAAGGATGAACTGCTTACCCAGTGTAAGCCTGACATACAAGCATTGGCTGATAAATTAAGATGCAGTTATGATGATGCTGTGTCAAAACTAACTGAGAATTATGACGGATATCATTTCTCTTCCGGTGTTGACGATGTTATGACTGATGTCTTTAATCCGTTCAGCCTTATAAACGCCTTCAGTGCAAAAAGTATAAGACAGTATTGGTTCAGTTCGGGCACGCCTACGTTCCTGTTTGAGCAGTTGAAGATGTTCAAAACTGGGCTTACAAGCATTGACGGTCAGAGGGTGAAGGAGGAGAGCTTTAATGTCTCTCCAGAGGTGGCACGCTCTCCGTTGCCCGTACTATATCAGGCAGGTTACCTTACAATAAAGAAATACGAGGATGATTTCCAAAAATACACCCTCGGCTTCCCTAACAGAGAGGTCAAGTTCGGATTTCTGAACTCATTCATTCCTGTGCTGACAAATGAGTCGGAGGTGCGTTGCAATGATTTGCTTGAGGATATGACAATAGCACTCCGTGCCGACGACATAGACACCGCTCTCACCGCCCTAAAGGCGTACATTGCCGGCATTCCGTACTACTATGAGAACAAGACGGAGCCTGCGTTCCAAACAATAATGTACCTTGTCATATCTCTTATGGGACAATACATAAAGGTGGAGGTGAACAATGCCGTAGGCAGAACAGATGCTGTTCTTGAGACTGCAAACACAATCTATATAATAGAGTACAAAGTGGATAAGTCTGTAGAAGAGGCACTAAAACAGATAGATGACCAGCACTACGCAGACCCATACCTTGCAGACCCACGCCGCAAGCTAAAGGTGGGCATAAACTTCTCCACAGAATCACGCACCATAGAGAGTTGGAAAGCGGTGGAGATCAGATAAATGTGACATCGGGGTATGAAGTATGACAAGGCTGGCAGCCCTCAAAAGAGAAGAATCTTAGCCTACACCCCGTACGGAGAAACGTTTATAGAAGAAAGGGACGTTACACCGTACAAGTTCAATGACAGTGCAAGGCGAGAGCAGAATCAAGCCATGCTTGGATTATGCCGAGCCGAAGTCTGTCTTCGTGCGAAGCACAACGGAAAGGAACTTGATGCGGAAACAGGACTATACTATTACGGTGCCCGCTACTATGAGCCCACCACTGCCCTATGGCTTGGCGTAGATCCCCTTGCAGAGAAATATCCTGGTGTGAGTCCGTATGTGTATTGTGCTGGCAACCCAGTCAAGTACGTGGATCCGGACGGGAAATTGCCAACAGCCGTTGTTGGAGCGTTGATTGGAGCAACTGTAAATGCAACCATTGCAATCTGTGAAGGAAAATCTGGTTCAGAGGTTCTTGCGGCAGCCGCTGGAGGTGCTGTATCGGGGGCAATAATTGGTTCAGGAGCAGGTATCATAGCATGTGCGGTTACTGGTCTAGTTAGTGGTGCAACTGGAGATGTTGTGGAACAGGGCTTAAACATTATGATGGGCAATTCTGATGAATACAGTGTGGAACAAACAGTAGTGTCTGGTATATCAGGCGGATTTGCTGGCGGTTTATCAAAAGTAGCAAAAACATCAATAGAAAAAACCGGTAAAGAGGTTGTTAAACAAATTGAAGCCAGATCATCATCAAAAGCGTATATGAATAAGATAACTGGAGAGGTTAAATCTGATTTTAAAGCAACAGGAAAACCGACTTCCGGTCATGCGACTCACCAAAAAATTAATAACGAGGCAAAATCAAGAATCAGTAGCAAGAAGGCGTTTGATATAAAATTAACAGGAATAAAAACTGGTTTAAAAGGAACCGGTGCTGATGTAACTATAAGCACCATTTCTACTAAGTCAAGTCATGTGGTCTCAGAAAAATTGAACAATGAATGATTTAATAATTAAACGCAGGTGGATTCGTGATATATGTTGGACTATATGTCTTACAATAGGTATGGTGTGGGCTATTATCTGTCAGCCAGATGGGAAATGGTCTTTTGCTTATGGCCCACTACTGATAATGTGTATTTTAGGTGGATATAATATTATAAAAGACAGACATCAAACTGTTACATTTGATACCAATGGCGTGACCACACCAGACGGTGAATTTTGTGATTGGTGCAACATTAGACGGATAGAATACAGAAAGTCCTGGCCATCTCTCAAATTGCATATTTATACAAAAAAATCGTCATTTGTTATTGAAACATTACAATATTCCTTCAAATTCAAAATGTTAAAGGAGTATATGCTCATTAATCATCCAGATATTCCATGTGACAGTTATGTTATTGAATTACCGGGAAACGGTGGATGGGAGACAAAAAACAAGCGTCAATTCAAATTTGATTCTACGGAAGAACATCATTTGAGCGGAAAGAAACATCAGAACGCTGACAGTAAGTCTCATAAACAATAATAAATTGTGTTAAAAATGGCAGTTTGGCGTAGATCCCCTTGCCGAGAAATATCCTGGTGTGAGTCCGTATGTCTATTCTTGCTCTCGCTTTTTGTAACTTTACCTCACTACGCTCGGTGAATATATTTACCTCACGTTGTTCGGTGAAGTTAACCTGCACTCGGCAAAAATCAAAAACGTCCCGTTTTTGTAACTTTACCTCACGTTGTTCGGTGAATATACTCACGCTCGTAAATGCAAAATTTATTTTGCATTTATCTCGCTTATTCGTATATTTGCACAATCTCTTAAAAAGATTTGAGTTATGGAGGCAACGCTTAAGAACTACCCGTTAGGGGTCTATACATTTGAGAAGATACGTAATGGTAATTATTTCTACGTTGATAAGACTGATTATGTGTATGAAATTGCCAACAAGTATAACTATGTGTTCCTTAGCCGTCCTCGCCGTTTTGGAAAGTCTCTGCTTGTTGATACATTGCAGTGCTATTTTGAGGGCAGAAGGGAGTTGTTTGCTGGATTGAAGGCTGACGCTCTTGAGAAGGATTGGGTTAAGTACCCTGTGCTTAGGTTTGATATGAGTTCTATTAAATCAATGAACCAACAAGAGGTGAAAAGCAGCCTCAGCCTAATGATTGGCGAGTATGAAAAGGTTTATGGGAGAAATGAAATGGAGGTCACTTTAGGCAACAGACTTGAAGGTGTTATAAAGCGTGCCTACACTCAGACAGGTCAAAAAGTGGTGCTTCTTATAGACGAGTATGACTCCGCACTGCTTAAAGTTATGCACAACAAGCCTGTGTTTGAGGAACTGAGGGATATGCTCCGCAACTTTTACGGACCCATAAAAATATGTGACGCAATGCTGCGTTTCGGCTTCATAACAGGCATAACCAAGTTCTCACAGCTGAGCATATTCTCTGAGATAAACAACCTCACCAACATAAGTATGCTGCCCGATTATGACGGATTGTGCGGCATAACCAAGGATGAACTGCTCACCCAGTGCAAGCCAGACATTCAGGCACTTGCAGATGAACTTGAAATAAGTTTTGATGATGCTGTTGCAAAACTTACTGAAAATTATGACGGCTACCACTTTTCTGTGGGAAGAAAGAATGTAATGACAGATGTCTTTAACCCATTCAGCCTTATAAACGCCTTCAGTGCAAAAAGTATAAGACAGTATTGGTTCAGTTCGGGCACGCCTACGTTCCTGTTTGAGCAGTTGAAGATGTTCAAAACTGGGCTTACAAGCATTGACGGTCAGAGGGTGAAGGAGGAGAGCTTTAATGTCTCTCCAGAGGTGGCACGCTCTCCGTTGCCCGTACTATATCAGGCAGGTTACCTTACAATAAAGAAATACGAGGATGATTTCCAAAAATACACCCTCGGCTTCCCTAACAGAGAGGTCAAGTTCGGATTTCTGAACTCATTCATTCCTGTGCTGACAAATGAGTCGGAGGTGCGTTGCAATGATTTGCTTGAGGATATGACAATAGCACTCCGTGCCGACGACATAGACACCGCTCTCACCGCCCTAAAGGCGTACATTGCCGGCATTCCGTACTACTATGAGAACAAGACGGAGCCTGCGTTCCAAACAATAATGTACCTTGTCATATCTCTTATGGGACAATACATAAAGGTGGAGGTGAACAATGCCGTAGGCAGAACAGATGCTGTTCTTGAGACTGCAAACACAATCTATATAATAGAGTACAAAGTGGATAAGTCTGTAGAAGAGGCACTAAAACAGATAGATGACCAGCACTACGCAGACCCATACCTTGCAGACCCACGCCGCAAACTGAAGGTGGGCATAAACTTCACTACGGAATCACGCACCATAGAGAGTTGGAAAGCGGTGGAGATTCAGTAAACAATATGGGGTTCAGTTGTTTCTAATGCACCTTACGCTGGTTCCTATTTTCTTGGTTATTTTAATTGTTTTCAAAGATTTATTTGGAAACTCAGAATATGGTGGAGGTTCAATTCGGTAATATTTATATTCATCAGCACTTATTGCAGTTGCTGACGCTAAACACGCATAACCACCAACGCCCCCTGGATTAGCACCAAACCCATCACCACCAGGATAGGCTTCAAAGCCAAAAGAATCTTTTCCATACCCTTGACTTCCACACCATCCTTCTTTAGAAGCAAGTTCAGAACCCGCTATATCAAAACCACCTACAAACGCAGCCAATTCCTCCCACTCTGCAGATGTTGGCACATGGAAACCATTAGGGCAGATTCCCTGACGTGGTTCACGGAAATCCTCAGTAACTTTTTTTGCTTCACTCTCTGATGGCAATCCTACTATAGCAGCCCAATTATACAATAAACCTAATTTAGCTCTATGCTCCTTAGTTAACGAAATTGACCAACCGCCTTGAACATTTCTTGCATCAACATAATACGGGTCTATCACCTCACCTCCACTCACCGTCTTTATCTCCTTCCCTGCCATCTCACTCTGAGTATCATAGTGTGTGGCTCTGATATTCTCAGCCATCCAGCACTGACCGCCTATTTTCTTTAACGGATACACATTACCGTCAGCATCTGTCACAGTACTGCCATCGCAGTCACATTTTTCCAAACAAATAACAGTATAGGTAATCTCCTCAGATGTCTTCACTGTAAGAAATTCTGTTTCACTCACTACATTGCCATCTTTATCAAGCCACTGATACTTATCACAGCCGTGAGCCTCAAGAACAGTCTCCTCTCCTGCACAAACAAGCGAATCTCCAGTAACATATAATTTAGGTTTCGGACAACTATAAGAAACCATCAGTGATTTTGAGACAGAAACAAGTTTTCCACAATTTGAAGCAGGGTTATATGTACCCTTTACGGCATTTTCAACATCCTCCTTATTCTCACCAATCCAAATTCTATAATAGCGTCCATTTCCATGAGTTTCCTTACCTGTAGGAATTTCAAAGTCAAGATTAGCGGCGATAGAACCCTCGTTAACCCAATTGACATTATCATCAGAAGACTGCAGGAGAGTAACATAAGATGACATAAACTGACCACTTACCTCATCGGGATTGCAGCAAAGAGTGACACTCGGCTCACAATTCTTCAAATCCACATCCTTTCTTGAATAAGCCTTATCAGAAAAAAGATTTATTTCAGGCAGACAAACAGAAAATTCAATATCATCAATTCCAACATCATTGCCGTTAGCACCTTTACCACCGCCTGGCTTACGGTATTCATGCTTATCCGGCAATGAATTCTTTATAGCCAACCTCAATTTTGAGTAATTACCTGATTTAAAAGTAAAAGAAAACTGTTTCCATTTCTTTTCATTATATGTATCAGTATCCATATCTTTTATCAAGACCTCTGAACCACCATCAATTCCATACACCTCAAACCTAACCTGAATAGGTACAGGTTGGACTCCAGCCCCTATACTTGAGAGCCAAGCGGAAAAATTATATTCAATACCGGGACAAACTTCAACTGTTTGAGTAAACATATCTTCTGATTCAAAACAGCAGTTCACAAGCAGGAACCCGTCTATTGTATATGGTCCTGAGCCACCAGCATTACCTGTATGACCGGTAATATTTGAATTAGCCCAATACCCTCCCTTGTTACTATTATCTATAATTCCCCAAGTACCGTCTTCAATACCCTGCCACATATCAAATGATTCCACACAATCATTGGCACCTTGATTATCCAACTTCTTTTGCATAGAATATGCACTACTTATCTCAAAAGGGGGATTGTTTGATGTCTTATGTGCCTCAAAAAATTTAGAACCTGCAAGAGTGCATTTCTTATCAGAGACAACAAACGTAAAATCCTCTTTAAAAGTGACAATGGAATTGCTATCAGATGAAGCATACACGCCATAAGCGTGTATGCCCAATATGCCAAATAGCAATATGTATCTTCTTAATCTTTGCATTTATTTTTATCTCTTCAAGATAAAATGTCCTTTAATTTGCTTTCTAATCTCTTCTACCGTTATTATGTACCAATAGTCATCACTTGGCATCTCATGACCGTTATAAATGCCG
>JAKSNY010000025.1 GCA_024399495.1 Paludibacteraceae bacterium | reverse complement strand
CGGCATAGTTCAAATAAATTTGACTCTGCCCTCGCTCATAGAAATAGTCAACTTTTATTAACTAAATATTCTAAAACTATGAAACAAAATTATTCCGCTCCCGTGTTGGAGCAAGTTAGAATGGAGGCAGAAACGCCCGTAATGGCTGGGTCTGCCCCAAGTGTACCAACAGTCAGTGCTCAAGGATGGAGCAGAAGTTGATTAGTACTTAACAATTAAAACTATTAAGAAAATGAAAAAGTGTACATTTATTTTAGCGGCGGCTGCAGTGTCATTCGCATTTGTCAGCTGCGAGAAGAAGAGTTCCGTAGAGCAACAGTCTTCAGGGGAACTTATAGAAAAGACATTCTACGCCACACAGGGCGGAAAACAGAAAACAACCCTTGACCCTGCAACATTGGCAACACTGTGGACGACAGGAGACGCCATCAAGGTGTATCCTGAAGCAGGAGGGGCAGGCACACCTTTTACACTTGAAGAAGGAGCAGGCACAAGTTCAGCCACATTCACAGGTCTTACAACTGTGAGTGATGTTTATGTAGCGTTCTACCCTGCGGCAAACGCAAAGTCAATAAGCGGTTCCACAGTTACATTTAACATACCTGCCACACAGACAGTAACAGCGGCAGGCTCATTTGGCAACAACACTGTGCCTATGGTGGGCTACACCACAGACAACACACTTGCTATGAAGAATGTAGGTTCACTCTTTGAACTTGGACTTAAAGCCAAAGAGGGTACACCAACGGTTGTGAAGATAGAACTTATGGGTAATGACGGAGAGAATCTTGCAGGAGACTTTACAGTGGATGCAAGCGTAAGCGGACAACCTACAGCCACATTCTCAGCAAACGGAGCCGCCACGCTGACAATCAACTGCGGAGAATATAGCGACAGCAAATACCAAGGTATAGCACTTAGTGCCACTGACTACACCTACTTCTATATCTCAATACCTGCTGGTGTATTTACAAATGGCTTTACCGCCATACTTACAAATCAAGAGGGATTGACAGCAGAGGTTACTACAACTAATGATTTGTACAAGGATGCAGCCAAAATTACAACATTTGAGGCAGAGAATATTGAGTTTACAAACTGTAGGCATTGCCTATATACAGAAAAAGTAACAGACATTTGCAATAACACATATAATCTTGTTACCATAGGCACACAAACTTGGATGGCTGAGAATATGCGCTGCGACAAGTATGACACTGACAGTGAGAAATCAGAAACTACACTTTCCACATCAGCAAGTGCTGTGTATGACCCATACTACACGCCAACAGGTAGCGGAGACCCTGCGGCATACGGATACTATTACAACTGGGCTGCCGCTATGGGCTACACAAAGACAGAAGCACAAGGACAAAAAGGAGCATACAGCGGAACCCGTCAGGGTATATGTCCAAACGGCTTCCATATACCAAGCAGTACGGAGCTTGGTACATTGGCTACAGCCGCTGGTAGTGACCCAGGCAAACACCTTAAAGCCTGTGATGGTTGGAACAACAACGGTAACGGAGACAACGAAACCTGTTTTGCGGCTCTGCCGGCAGGCTACGCCTATGGGAGTAGTGTGAGCAATGTTGGTCGTGGCGCCGACTATTGGTCATCAGACGCCTACAATAGTAATTATGCCTACTACCGCAACCTCAATTACAGCAGTGGCAACTTTGACGAGCTCAGCAACAATAAGGACTACGCATATAGCGTGCGTTGTCTAAGGAATTAAGGAGCAAGCCGAATGCAGACAAACTTGTTTGTATGCTGAGGCGAAGCCCTTAATCACGACGAAGTTGTAACTAAGTCAGTGGACAGTTGACAGTGATTCTCTTCCCGTCATTTTGAGCGAAACGTAGTGTAGCGAATTATCGTGCAAACGAGAGCAGAGAAAATTCATTTTCTATGCCGAGTGTAGACGATAATGCGCATAGCGAAACATCTCCTAATCATTATGAGATCCTACGTTTCACTCAGGATGACGAAAAAAAAGAAACGAGTTTAACAAAATATTTATTAATCAATTACACTAGTGTCTACTAAAAATTTGGACACGATTTTAAAAGGTTAATATTTAAAATTTTCAAACAAATCTAACATATAAGGCTCTTTGGAGCCATCGCGTTCATTGACATTATTGAAATTAGTTTTAGCAAAGAGATCCGCCAGCGGAGTTTTATTCGTCAAGGATATGCTAAGTATCTGTAGCACCTCGTATGTGGAGCGTTCAAGCCTCATATCGTGTTGTACTATCGCTACCAGGCAGTAGGTTATGATGGCGGTGTATATCTGCAATGCACTGAGTTCAAAGGCGTTGGTCAGGAACATAAACTCACGTTTTTGTTCGTCATCCCAATATCTAATGAGTCTCAGTTGCTCTGGATACCTTTGTGACGGATAAAAGCCCGTGAGTTGTATTCTTGCGTCAGAGATAACGTTTTTTGGCAATCTCCTGCACCATTTGCAGCACTTGTATTTAAGGTTATTCTTGGAGCGTATCACAAAGAATGAGCCTACTGAGTTTATTGCAAATAGGCGTTTGAAGTCATTATAGCCACGGTCAAACACATAAAACGAACCATACTCGTAAGGTATCTCATCCATAGCGTTCATGTCATGAACCGATGCTGTGGTTATGTGTATAAACTATAGTAGGCAAATTCCTCAAACAGATGGTAGTCTCGTTGTTCATTGGCTTTTGACAGGTTGCTTCTTGTGACATTCTTACCAACGCCAAGATTCTACAAGATGACGGAATTTGCCATCGTTAAGGGAATGCACCAATTGTGCAAACATGTATTTCTCATTATTCATACGGATTGAAATTTCCGTAAAAATACAATTCAAATCGTCGCACTCCAAAAAACCTTACAACTAACTAATTTTCAATAATTTCAAAGAATAAATTTTAATTTTTAGTGGACACTAGTTAATCAATTAAAAAACATTTTTTTAACAGTGAGAAAACAAAACTATTCCGCTCCTAAAATGGAGCAAGTAAAAATGGAGGCAGAAACGCCCGTAATGTAGACATCTACTCCAAGTGTACCAACAGTCAGTGCTCAAGGATGGAGCAGAAGCTGATTAGTGTTTAACAATTAAGAAAATGAAAAAGAGTACATTTATTTTAGTGGCGGCTGCAGTGTCATTTGCACTGGTAGGCTGCGAGAAGAAGAGTTCCGTAGATCAACAGGCTTCAGGAGAACTTGTAGAAAAGACATTCTACGCCAACCAGGGCGGAAAACAGAAAACAACCCTTGACCCATCATTGGCAACACTGTGGTTAGAGAGAGATGCCATTAAGGTATATCCAAGCACAGGTGGAGCAGGCACAGACTTTACACTTGAAGAAAGTGCAGAAACAAGTTTTGCCACATTCACGGGTCTTACAACAGCGAGTGATGTTTATGTAGCGTTCTACCCTGCAGAAAACGCAAAGTCAATAAGCGGTTCCACAGTTACATTTGGCATACCTGCCACACAGACAGTAACAAATGCAGGCTCATTTGACACCAACACAGTACCAATGGTGGGCTACACCACAGACAACTCACTTGCTATGAAGAACGTAGGCTCACTGTTTGAACTTGGACTTAAAGCCAAGACAGGTACTCCAAAAGTTGTTAAGATAGAACTTATGGGTAATAACGGAGAGAATCTTGCAGGAGACTTTACAGTGGATGCAAGCGTAAGCGGACAGCCTACAGCCGCATACTCAGCAAACGGAGCCACCACGCTTACAATCAACTGCGGAGAGTATAGCAGCAGCAAATACCAAGGTATAGCGCTTAACGCTACTGACTACACCTGTTTCTACATCTCAATACCTGCAGGTGTATTTACAAATGGATTTACCGCTAAGCTTATAGATGTAGAAGGCAAAGTGGCAGAGGTTACAACAACCAATGATATACACAAAGGTGCCGCTAAACTTACAGAGTTCAAGGCAGAGAATATTGAGTTTAAGCCATACTGCAAAAAATGCACATATACACAAACAGTAAAAGACATTTGCAATAACACATATAATCTTGTTACCATAGGCACACAGACTTGGATGGCAGAGAATATGCGTTGCGACAAGTATGACACTGACAGTGAGAAATCAGGAACTACACTTTACACATCAGCAAGTGCTGTGTATGACCCATACTACACGCCAACCCGTAGCGGAGACCCTGCGGCATACGGATACTATTACAACTGGGCTGCTGCGGTAGGAGTTGAAAACAGACAAAAGCAAACACCATTCACTGGCAACCGTCAGGGTATCTGTCCAAACGGATTCCATATACCAAGCAGTACGGAGCTTGGTACATTGGCTACAGCCGCTGGTAGTAATCCAGGCAAACATCTTAAAGCATGCGATGGTTGGAAAAACAACGGTAACGGAGACAACGAAACCTGTTTTGCGGCTCTGCCGGCAGGCTACGCAATTGGAAGTAGTGTGTACGATGTTGGCGGCTATACCAGTTTCTGGACGGCTACTCCACATGAGCGCTATAGCTACTACGCTTATTACAGGAACCTCAGTTACGACTATGACTACTTGAACGAGTACTACGACGATAAGGACACCGCATATAGCGTGCGTTGTCTAAGGAATTAAAATATTCATCAGCCACCAGCAAAGGCGGAGTCCGAGAATGGTGGCTGACACCTTAATGAAGGCGGACCTCCCAAAGGCTGAGAGCGGTAGCCACAGCCACAAGGGAGGTCCGCCCGCAATTCATTTTACTCGTTACTACGTAACTCGTTAATTTTTAATTTTCAATTTTACTAGTTACTGCGTAACTCGTGAATTTTATATAAACATTAGCTTCGCTCGGTATAATTTGAACAAGTTCAACTTCTACCCTCGCTTGCAAATGTTTTGTCATGACTCGGCATAGAAAATAAATTTTCTCTGCTCTCGCTACTCCAAAATTTGTTAAAACTCCGTTTTAACCATGTTACTTCGTCGCTCGGCATAACTTAAGTAAACTTAGTTCTGCCCTCGCTCCTAGTAACAGTCAATTTTCAATTTTCAACTTTACAACTTCGTTGTGAATTTTGTCATGACTCGGCATAGAAAATAAATTTTCTCTGCTCTCGCTACTCCAAAATTTCAATTTTTTTATTAAATTTGCAAGTGCAAATTTAATAAAAAACTATGGGCTTATACTTGAATCCAGGAAATGAGCAGTTCCGTAAGGCTATTAGAGCGGATATTTTCATAGACAAATCCATGATGATATCCAAGTTGAATCATATTTTTGATACGGAGAACAACTATGTCTGCGTATCTCGTCCACGCCGTTTTGGTAAGAGTATGGCTGGCAATATGATAGCGGCATACTACAGCAAGGGGTGTGATTCAAGAGAACTTTTCAGAAACCTTAAAATAGCGGGGGACCCAAGTTTTGAGAGCAACCTTAATAACACTAACGTAATTAAGATAGACCTTAATTCAGAGTATCAGGTAAGCAGAGATAATCTGCTTGAGGCACTTACAGAAAAAATCAAGGATGAATTTATTTCAACTTTTGCAGATGTGGATTTTTCAAAGTGTGGGCATATAGCAGAGTTGATAGCCAAAGCGTATAGTGTAAGGGGAGAGAAATTTGTAGTAATAATAGATGAATATGATGTTTTGATTAGAGAAAAAGCCAAACAGGAATTGTTTGACAAATATCTGTCATTTCTTAATGCACTTTTTAAGAACTCAACCATCTCTCCAGCCATACAACTTGCATACCTTACAGGAATTTTACCCATTGTAAGAGATAAAATACAGTCAAAACTTAATCTGTTTACAGAGTACTCAATGTTGGAACCAAGGAATCTTACTGAATTTGTAGGCTTTACGGCAGAAGAGACAGAAGGTTTGTGCAAAAAGTACGGAATGGACTACGATGAGTGTAGAAGATGGTATGACGGCTACAGTTTTGATGATATAAAAGAGGTATTTAACCCAAAATCAGTGGTGGAGGCTATGACAATACGCAAGTTCAGCAGTTATTGGACACAGACAGGCTCATTTGACGCATTGCGTTTGTACATACTTATGAATCTGAATGGCATAAAGGATGATGTAATTACAATGATAGGAGGCGGAAAGGTTGAGGTTAAGACAACCAAATACCTTAACACAATGACAGACTTCAACTCAAAAGATGCTGTGTTTACATACCTCATACACCTTGGCTACCTTGCATATCAGGCACCTGATTACAGAACAGAAGTGGCAGGAAAATGCTACATACCAAACCGTGAAATCCGTGAGCAATGGATTGAGTGCCTGGAAGATGAGACAGGTTACAAAGAGATAATAGAGCAGGTGCAAGCCTCCAGACAGCTTATAGAGGAGACCATAAACTGCAATGAAAAGGCAGTTGCGGTGGCATTGGACAAGGCACACCAGAGAGCCACCAATCCGCTTACCTACAATAATGAGGCATCGTTCCAGAGTGCCATAGGCTTGGCATATTTCTATGCAAACCTAAAATACACAGTGATAAAGGAGTTGCCTACAGGTAAGGGTTATGCTGATTTGGCACTGATACCGTATGTTCCTAACATACCTGCACTAATAATAGAATTAAAATGCAGCGATAGTGCAGACAGTGCCATAAACCAAATAAAGAATAAAGAGTACGATGACCTTCTGCAACACTATCGTGGAGATATGCTGTTTGTAGGTGTAAGTTACAATAAGAAGAGCAAGAAGCATACGTGCAAGATAGAAAAAATTATGTATGATGTATGATGTATGAAACCAAATCACCAGTAATATTATGATAGACAAAGCAAAAAACTTAAATGATGCCAAGGCAAAGATGGAGAATGCGTTGGCTTATTTGGACGAGGCACTTGCCAGAATCCGTGCCGGAAAGGCTAATCCAAGAATCCTTGACGGGGTTAAGGTGGAGTACTATGGCTCAATGACACCACTGTCTAATGTGGCTAACATTACCACCCCCGATGCCAAGTCAATAGTGATACAACCTTGGGAGAAATCCATGCTCCGTGATATAGAGAGAGCCATTTTGGCATCGGAGGTAGGAATAACCCCTGAGAATAACGGAGAGATTATAAGGTTAGGAATTCCACCACTTACAGAGGAACGCCGCCGCCAGCTTTCAAAACAGGCAAAACAAGAGTGTGAGGATGCCAAGATAGGTGTACGTAATGCACGTCGTGATGCCATAGAGGCTCTGAAGAAAGCAATTAAGGACGGTATGCCTGAGGATGTGGAGAAGGATGCCGAGGCAGAAGTGCAGAAAATCCACGATAAATTTATTAAGATGGTGGACGATGCCTTAGCGGCTAAGGATAAAGAGATTATGACTGTTTAATTCCACCTTGTGAAGCGTTTTGCAGTTATTATAATTCTGTTTTCAGTCTCGCTGATAGCACTTGCCCAATCTGATACATTGACACAACAGACCAACCCATTTGTAAAAAGAAGTTGGTTTGCGGTGCCAATCGCTTTTTATCAGGAGGAGACAAGCGTTGGATTTGGTGCTACAGGCGGATACTATTTTAACAGCAGTTCATTAAGCAAAATCAGTAGCATATCGGGTAGTGTGATATACACAATACTTAATCAGGCAAAGGTTAATATAAATCCCAGAATTTACTCCAAAAACAAAAAGTGGTATTTTACAGGCAATGCCAATTTTAAATATTACCCGGATATCTATTATGGTATAGGTAATGGTGGCTTACCTAAAACAGCATATCTTGATTCCGTAAATTTGGCAGGCAAGGGTATGCACTATACATCAGAGTCTTTTGAGATAAAGTTCAGTCCCAGTTACTATGTATTGGATAATTTTGCAGTGGGATTGAATCTTGCATTCCAGTGGGAGAAGATGATTGTAAAGGATAGTAATAAAGGTACCTATCAAGAAATTAAAAATGTGTATGGCAGTGCAGGGTGGAATCCCTATTTTATGTGGGGCTTGGGGGCGTATATCCAGTACGATAGCCGTGATAATCAGTTTTATCCGCAGAAATTCAGTAACTTTGTAAAGTTGTCTGCCTTAACGTATAATAAGGCATTGGGTAGCAGTTATGACGTTACGTCTGTAACACTTGATGTGCGCCAGTATATTCCTACGTGGGTGGGGCAGGTATTTGCGTGGCAGGTTTATGCAGATGCCCGTTTTGGACGCGATGTGCCGTTCCGTATGCTGCCAACCATAGGTGGCTCAGATAATCTGCGTGGATTCCGTGAGCGTAAGTTTACAGATAAGTTTATGTGGATGGTGCAGGCAGAGTACAGAATACCTATTTGGTGGAGGCTAAAGGCTGCCGTGTTCTGTAGTTTTGGTGATGTTATGGATATATATGACCCTACTTATAATAAACTTAAAGTGGGGTATGGCTTGGGACTCCGATGCCGTCTTAACCAGGCAAGGGTGAACCTAAGGTTTGATGTGTCGTTTAATAATTATGGAGAATATAAATTCAATATAACCGCTACGGAAGCGTTCTAAATAATTGAAAATTGAAAATGGAAAGTGTTAACTTTTAACTTTCAACTTTACTTTCAGTCAGTTTCACAGTCAACTTTTAACTAAGTATGAAGTGTAGAGTAATAAAATCAACAGGCAATGTCTATACCGCTATAGATGAGTGCGGAACGGAGCATTTGGTAAGGGTTAAGGGGAAATTCCGCCTTAACGGCTCCCGCAGTACCCAGCCTGTGGCGGTGGGAGATATGGTTGAGATAGACGGAGAGAATATAACAGAGGTTTATGACCGCAAGAACTACATAATACGCCGTGCATCCAATCTCTCTAAAGAGTCTCAGGTGCTTGCCGCTAACATAGACCAAGCGGTATTGGTTGTTACCATAACCATGCCGGAGACAGCCACAGAGTTTATAGACCGTTTCCTTGTAACGGCGTACGCATACGGAGTGCCTGTAATAATAGTGTTCAATAAGACAGACCTTTATGATGACTATTGCAATCAAGTGATAGATGCTTACATACGTCTGTATGGCGATAACCTTAAATACACGTGCATAAAGACAAGTGTGGTCAGTGGTGATGGCATCGTGGAATTAAAAGGGCTTTTAAAAGGAAAAATAACCTTGTTTTCAGGCAACTCAGGAGTGGGCAAATCATCACTCATAAATGCATTGGACAGCGGAATTAACACAAAAGTGGGAGCCATATCAGATGTACACCTAAAGGGAATGCACACCACCACCTATACAGAGATGTTCCCGTTCTATGGAGGCTACATTATAGATTCTCCAGGTGTTAAAGGATTCGGAACGGTAGATATTGAGCCATCGGTGGTAAGCCACTTCTTTCCGGAGATTTTTGATGAGGGGAAAAATTGCAGATTTTCTGACTGCACACACACTAAAGAGCCAGGCTGTGCCGTTATTAAGGCTGTGGAGGAACACAGAATAAGCGAGTCCCGCTACAGAAGTTACCTGAGTATATTGGAAGACTCGTCACAAAATAAATACAGATGAAAAACCCTACCGTCATTTTAAGAAGTCTGCTTGTAATTATTGGTGTTGCCATAATTGCGGCATCGTTTTTCTTTACACAAGATATAGTTGTGAGCCTTGCACAAGAGGAACACCACAAGATGGAGGTGCTGGCAGATGCCACAGAGCAGATACTTAGGTCTGATATGAACTGCGACATCAGTTTTGAGCAATCCATAATAACAGGAAATAACACAATCCCCGTACTGCTTACAGATAGTGCTTATAATGTATTGTCTTATAAGAATTTAGAGGATGAGACACTATCGCCGGAGGCATTAAAGGCACTTGCCATAAAGTTTGCAAGCAAGCACACCCCCATAACCGTTGATATGGGCGACGGCTGCATACAATACGTATGCTACGGAAACTCAATACTTTATAAAAAATTGTTTTTGTTTCCCATAGTGCAGTTCCTTGTTATAGCACTCTTTGTAGTTCTTGTAATAATCTCTATAAAATATATGAAGAGCTCTGAGCAGAACAAGGTTTGGGTGGGGTTGTCAAAAGAGACAGCACACCAGCTTGGGACCCCCATATCGTCACTTATGGCTTGGATAGAGATACTAAAGGGCAAATATCCGTCAGACGATATGATACCTGAGATGGACAAGGATGTAAACCGTCTCCACACCATAGCAGACCGTTTCTCACAGATAGGTTCCAAGGCAGAACTCAAGCGTGAGTGCATAAACGATGTAATAGAACGCCAAGTGCAATATATAGGCACCAGATTTTCTTCTAAAGTTAAAATTGCGTTTAGCAGTAAAGACACTTACTATGCCATGCTTAACGTGCCACTTTTTGAGTGGGTTATAGAGAATCTATGCAAGAATGCCGTAGATGCAATGGAAGGCACAGGCAATATCTGCATATCTATGGAAAACTCTAACGGTGCAGTCTGCATAGATGTGCAGGACGATGGCAAGGGTATATCGCTAAAAAACAAGAATAAGGTATTTACGCCTGGCTACACCACTAAAAAACGTGGCTGGGGGTTGGGTTTATCGCTTGTAAAAAGAATAGTGGAGGAGTACCACCATGGTAAAATCTACGTAAAATCCTCACACGTAGGCAAAGGCACAACCTTCCGCATAGAACTCAGGGAAGCGTAGGGATTTGAGTGGCAGAGGTGAATTTTAGTTGTGTGATTTGAAAATTTTTAGTAATTTTGTACCCAAATTTTCAAATTCCCAAAATTATGTCTTTTGTTGCGGATAAAATTGTAATGGACGGTCTCACATTTGATGACGTTCTATTGGTTCCAGCCTATTCTGAGGTGCTTCCCAGAAATGTGAATCTAACCACCAAGTTTTCAAGAAACATAGAGTTAAAGACCCCTATAGTGTCTGCCGCTATGGATACGGTTACAGAGGCAAAACTTGCCATAGCCATAGCCAGAGAGGGTGGCATAGGCGTAATCCATAAAAACATGCCTATAGATGAGCAAGCACGCCAAGTGCATATAGTAAAGCGTGCAGAGAACGGTATGATTTATGAGCCTGTAACCATACGTAAGGGTAAGACCGTTGGAGATGCACTTGCACTTATGAAAGAGTTCCACATCGGTGGTATTCCTGTGGTTGATGATGATAGAAAGTTAGTGGGCATTGTCACCAACAGGGATTTGCGTTTTGAGCGTGACAACAGCAAACTGATAGATGATGTTATGACCAAGGATAATCTGGTTACGACCACCACATCTACAGATTTGGAGTCTGCCGCTCAGATTCTTCAAGAGCATAAGATAGAGAAACTTCCTGTAATAGATAAAGACGGCAGGCTTGTAGGTCTTGTAACTTACAAGGATATAACCAAGGCTAAAGACAAACCTATGGCTTGCAAGGATTCAAAGGGGAGACTTAGAGTTGCGGCAGGTGTAGGAGTTACAGCAGATACGTTTATCCGTATGCAGGCATTGGTTGATGCAGGTGTTGATGCCATAGTGATAGATACTGCACATGGACACTCAAAGGGTGTTATTGATACACTTAAAGAGGCTAAAAAGCGTTTTCCAGGTATAGACTTTGTGGTTGGAAACATAGCCACAGGTGCCGCTGCCAAGGCTTTGGTAGAGGCAGGTGCAGATGCTGTTAAGGTAGGTATAGGTCCTGGCTCAATATGCACTACACGTGTAATAGCAGGTGTGGGTGTTCCGCAACTTACTGCCATATATGAAGTAGCCAAGGCTCTTAAAGGCACAGGAGTTCCGCTAATAGGCGATGGCGGAATCCGCTACTCAGGCGATATAGTAAAGGCACTTGCCGCAGGTGCAAGTTGTATTATGGCTGGCTCTCTGCTTGCAGGTGTAGAGGAATCGCCAGGCGATACCATCATATACAACGGACGTAAATTTAAGGCATACAGGGGTATGGGCTCATTGGAGGCTATGCAGAAAGGTTCTAAAGACCGTTACTTCCAAGATACAGAAGATGATGTTAAGAAACTTGTACCTGAAGGAATTGCGGCACGCGTTCCATTCAAGGGTTCTCTTTATGAGGTTGTATATCAGCTTGTAGGAGGCTTACGTGCAGGTATGGGCTACTGTGGTGCCAAAGATATTCCTACACTGCATGAGACCGCCAAGTTTACAAAAATAACCGCCGCAGGTGTAAGAGAGAATCATCCACACGATGTAACCATTACCCAAGAGGCACCAAACTACTCAAGAGGAGAATAATAATAGGGGAGGAATAACCATTATGAAAAGAGCGTTTGTATTTATAATATCTCTGTTATCCGCCGGCATGCTGTTTTCACAAACTGTGATGAAGATAGCGGGCAATGATGTTTCTAAAGAGGAGTTTGAGTATTACTACAATAAAAACAATGTAGGAGATGCCACTAAATTATCTGTGGGGGAATACACAGACTTGTTTATCAAATTCAAGCTTAAAGTGGCTGAGGCATATAACCGCAAGATGGATACCATAAGCAGTTACAAAAACGAGATAAACGGCTATAGGGAGCGGCTTGTAAGGCCTTACCTTACAGATAATGCAGCAAAAGACTCATTGGTGCAGGAGGCATATAACCGTTTGCTTGAAGATGTGGATGTAAGCCATATTCTGATAAGAAGTGCTGGGGCAAATGACTCGCTTAGTTACAGTAGGGCTAAGGAGGCCTTGAAAAAGTTGGAATCAGAGAACTTTGAAAAGGTTGCTGTGTCAATGTCTGACGATAAAGCGTCGGCACAGGATAGTGGCAGGTTAGGGTGGATTACAGGTATGACCACAGTCTATCCTTTTGAGTGTGCCGCATACAACACCAAGGTAGGAGAGCATTCAGGTATAATAAAAAGCGGATACGGATACCATATTGTAAAAGTAAACGCACGCCGCCCAAGTCGTGGTCAGGTTAAGATAGCCCATATATTCAAACGCAATTTTGCAGATTTTACACAACATCAGCAAGATTCTCTTAAGAATGTAGTGTTTGGTGTTTATGAAAAACTGCAGAGCGGAGAGAACTTTGAGGAACTTGCAAAAAGTGAATCCGAGGATTTATCGGGCAAGAATGGCGGGGAATTGCCATGGCTTACAACGGGCAGAACTAACGAACTGTTTGAAAATGCCGCATTTGCCATTAAGAATGTAGGTGACATATCAGAGCCCATAGAGGCACCTTACGGTTGGCATATAATTAAACTGCTTGATAAGAAGCCTATAGATTCGCTTTCAGTGTTAAAATCAGATTTGGAGTCTCGTATAGGGTCTGATGAGAGGTCTAAAATCATATCCGACATTTTTATTGCAAAATTGAGGAAAGAGTATGGCTTTAACGATTCCATAAGTGATGCTGAGGTTTATGAATATGAGAAAGACAATCTTGAAAAGAAATATCCTAATTTTGGTTTGCTTATGAAAGAATATCGTGACGGAATACTTATGTTTAACATCTGCCAAGAGGAGATTTGGAATAAAGCGGCGAAAGATACAGCAGGCTTGCGTAAGTATTTTGAAACTCATAAGGAGAATTACAAATATTCAGCACCAAGATATAAGGGTATTGTAGTGCGTTGTGCATCTAAAGATATTAAGCGTAAGGCACAGCGTATGTTAGGTTCTGTGCCTATGGTTGCCGCATACGACATGCTTCTTACTCTCAACACAGACGAAGCTAAAAATGTAAGAATTGAGCGTGGCGTGTATCCAGAGGGTAAAAATGCAATGGTTGATTACTATATATTTAACAAGGGCAAGTTACCAAGCGACTCTAAATATCCGGAATCTTTTGTAATAGGCAAGATTCAAAAGGAGTATCCTGATAGTTACAAAGATGTAAAGGGGGCTGTACTTAATGATTATCAGAACCAGGTGGAAGCGGAGTGGATAAATAAGTTACGCAAGAAATACCCCGTGGAAATATATCAAGAGGTAATGGATGCAATAAAATGAGATATAAACCGCTACTGTTTTTAACGCTGATTGTGATTTGCACATCGTGCCACAGAACTGTGTTGCTTGATTTTGACAAACAGCCTGTGATGGAGCTTTACGGCAATGTGTTATATTATGATGAGATAGAAAACGGTATGCCAAGC
Source organism: Paludibacteraceae bacterium (assembly GCA_024399495.1). Taxonomy (GTDB): domain Bacteria; phylum Bacteroidota; class Bacteroidia; order Bacteroidales; family Paludibacteraceae; genus Enterocola. The sequence continues at coordinate 3,526 of JAKSNY010000025.1, read as the reverse complement.
GGGCTTTCAAGCGATGATAGTCTTAATTTTGTTGAAGATTATAAGCGTAAATGGGCTACAGATATCCTTTTGTATGACAAAGCACTGAATAATATTGGCTATACAGATGAGATACAAGTGCTTACAGAAAGTTATCGCAAAGAGTTGATGATAAGCGAATATCAACGTAAGATGGCTTCACAAAATATGAAGCCATTGTCAGAAGATAGTGTGTATGCTTTTTATAGCGAGCATAAAGATGAGTTTCCATTATCGGAGGCGGTGGTAAAAGGTCTGTTTATAAAAGTGCTTACAACAGCTCCAGACCAAGCTAAATTATCCAAATGGCTTACAGATATCAATGACAGCAATTTGGATGACATAATGCGTTATTGCACTAAAAATGCAAGTTATCAGCAGTTGTTTCTTGATAATTGGGTTCCGTACTCAAGTATATCGGGTCTAATGTCACAACAAATAGAACCTAATGACCCTGCACTTACACGTGGGACTGTCGTGCAACAGACTGATGATTATACCTATTATTTAAAAATAACGGGATTATGTGGGGTTGGCACTTCTAAACCATACGAATTGGTTTATCAGGATATAAGAAACATTTTGGAAAACAAAAATAAAATAGAATACATACACTCTTTTCATAACAGCTTATACGAGAGAGCGGTAGAAAGGGGTACTATAAAATTTTATGATGAATAGATTTTCTGTTATATTTATATTACTTGTTTCTTCAATTGTCACCCTGTTTGCAAAGGGCAAAGTTGTGGACCAAGTGGTTTGGGTTGTAGGTGATGAGCCTGTGCTTCAATCTGAGATAGAGGGTGAGATTATGCGTCTTAAATATGAGAAACAGACAGTTGATGGCGACCCTTATTGCGTAATACCTGAGCAGATAGCTATACAAAAACTTTTTATTGCACAAGCTAAAATAGATAGTGTGGTTGTATCAGAAAATATTCTTGACCAGCAAGTTGATGCCAGAGTAAAGTATTTTATACAGCGTATAGGGTCTAAAGAAAAGGTGGAGGAGTATTTTGGAAAGTCAATAGATAAAATCAAGGCAGAGATGAGGCGGACAGTAAATGAGCAGATGGTTGTTTCCCAAATGCAGCAAAAAATCACTGATGCTTATAAAATTACACCTGCGGATATAGAGAAATTTTACGATAAAATCCCCAAAGACAGTATTCCCACAATACCTGAGCAGGTTGAAGTGCAGATAATATCCATATCTCCAGAGATAACCCCTGTAGAGGTTGAGCGTATTAAGAGTAAATTACGTGAGTTCAAAGAGAAAGTGGAGAGTGGGGAATCTCAGTTTTCAACTCTTGCAATCCTGTATTCAGAGGATAAAGGGTCTGCAATGCAAGGCGGTGAATTGGGATTTATGACAAGAGGCAAACTTGTACCTGAATTTGCCAATGTGGCGTTCTCTCTTTATGACCCTGCCAAAGTGTCCAGGATAGTTGAGACTGAATTTGGATACCATATCATTCAACTTATTGAACGTAAGAATGACCAGGTAAACTGCCGCCATATTCTGTTGATTCCAAGAATAGAGGAAAAACAGAAACGTGAGGCTATGGCAAAATTGGATAGTATAGCAACAGAGATTCGTTCAGAAAAAATATCGTTCTCAGAGGCTGTAATGAAATATTCAAAAGATAAAGAGACAAGAGAGAATGACGGACTTATGATAAATCAAGAGACGCTCTCAAATAAATTTCAGATACAACAATTGCCCGCAGATATTGCAAAAGTTGTGTACGGACTCTCTGTAGGAGAAATATCAAAGCCTTTTGTATATACAACTATCGCAGGTAAGGAGATGGTATGTATGGTAAAGTTAAAGAAAAAATTTAAGGCTCACAAGGCTAATCCGCAAGACGATTTTAACGAACTAAAGGAACTTGTTACAGCAAAGAAAAGCAGGGAGTTGTTGGAAAATTGGATAAAGAAAAAACAAAGTGAGCTTTACATACATATAAATCCGGAATTAAGGAATTGTCCGTTTAAATATCCAGGATGGATAAAAGATTGATAATAACGCTGCTTGTCTTTGTAGTCATAATACCGCTTGGTGTTGTGGCGGAGAAGACCCTTATCTACCTTGAACATTCAAACACACTTACTTTTGATGAAGAGCGTATCCCCGATTGCCAAATACTCAAGGGCGACGTGCAGTTTCGTCACGATGAGGCGATGATGTATTGTGACAGTGCGTATTTCTTCAGCAAAAAGAACACACTTAACGCCTACAGTAATGTGCGAATGATTCAAGGGGATTCTATTTTTGTATATGGTGACAGACTTTTTTATGACGGAAACACAAGGCTTGCCCGGTTAAGAGATAATGTAAGACTTGAAAATGGAAGTGCCACTTTGTTTACCGACTCTCTTAACTATGACAGACTTAAGGATGTAGGGTACTATTTTGACCACGGAACCATAGTTGACAGTTTAAACACGCTTAAGTCTGTAAACGGTAAGTATTATCCTAAAACAGATGTTGCCATATTTCAGAAAAATGTGATTCTCACCAATCCCGATTTTGTGTTAAAAAGCGATACTCTGATTTACAATACAAAATCCAAAATAGCCAATATTGTGGGACCCTCCCGTATAGATTATGATGACGCATGGGCATACTCTGAATATGGTTGGTATGATACTCAAAAAGATGATGCACAGTTGCTTGATAACTCTTTTATAAAGGATTATGATTCCCACACCATAGTAGCCGACACTCTTTTCTATGACCATGATATGGGTTATGCAGAAGGTAAGACCAATGTGGTATTGCTTGATTCCGCCAGCAATATGTTGATTAAGGGCGGCTACGGGTTCTATAATGAAAAGACCAAATATGCCTATGTTATAAAGCGTGCCACAAGTGTGTCTTTTGACCCCGATGACAAGGACAGCACCTTTATGACTGCTGATACGCTGTTTTATAATGACGTGGATTCAATAACCACCTTACACGGTCACTATAATGTACAGGCTTGGAGTACTGATTTTCAGGGGATTGCTGATTCTGTGTTTTATAGTACTAAAGATTCTATTACCAGATTGTTTGGAACTCCCGTGGCGTGGCAAGGTAAGAATCAGGCAACAGGGGATTCCATATTTGTGTATTCTAAAAATGGCGGAGTTGATAAGGTAGATATAATTGGTGCCGCATTTATGTTTATGCGCAACGATAGTACAGAATTTAATCAGTTATCGGGTAAAAAGGTTACTTGTTATGTTGATAGTGGCAGGCTTAAAAAGGTGTTTGTAGATGGTAACGCCCTCTCAATTTATTTTGCAGAGGAGGATAAAGACCCCGATGAACCGCCGTCAGATACATTGGAATACGTAGGTATAAATGTAACGGAGAGCAGTGAACTTACCATGTATATAAGTAAGGATAATAAGCCTGAACGTATTATCCTTACTCCTGCGTCATCGGGTGTAATGTACACACCTGATAAGCGTACAAATTCTGAAATCACATTCCTTAAAGGGTTCTTAAATTGTGCAC
>JAKSNY010000024.1 GCA_024399495.1 Paludibacteraceae bacterium | reverse complement strand
CGTGGTCTTATGCGGTGTTAGTCCGGATTTCTCCGGGTTATCCCCCTGTTGCGGGCAGGTCGCATACGCGTTACTCACCCGTGCGCCGGTCGCCGACGTCGGTATTGCTACCAACTCGCTGCCCCTCGACTTGCATGTGTTAGGCCTGTCGCTAGCGTTCATCCTGAGCCAGGATCAAACTCTTCATTGTAAAGTATATTTTTTTCTTTATTTCCTGAATTGATGGCTCGGGGACTTATGTATCTCTACATAATATGCTCTTGTTCCTTCCTTGTTTTGGTTGTTTGTTGTTTCCAGTCTTTCAAAGATCTTCTCACCTCCTTAGGTGATTACCCCTTCTTATTGGAAAGGGACTGCAAAGATAGTGCAAATTTTAATACGAACAAAAAAAATTGAACTTTTTTTAAGAAAAAAATTAAAAAAGTACAAAAAGTTTACTTTTGAGTACTTTTTTAAGGTTTTTTCAACAAGGAAAATGTAACATTTTACTTGTTGGTTTCAGTGCAGCCTATCTTCACGACGACCAAAGGGAGGAGTAAAGATAGGTTGCATTGAAACCAAAAAAAGTTCATTCCACCTTATATTCAAGCCCAGAACTTAAGTGGCTTCAGGAAGTGATACGGTACACCCCACTCATTAAGCAGCCCTTTACTATATAGTACAATTACTATTATTGCAAGTATAACAAGCACTGTAAGGGTTATTTTCCACCATCTGCCATGATGTTTTGGCTTAAAGGCATCCTCACCGGCATACACAGGGAACTTTGCAAGTTGGGTAAGGGTGTTTCCAAACGGAATATTAACTATAAGTGCCGTATTCATAGCCCAACCGTTGGCATTAAGCACTGGTGAAAGGTTACGCTTACGCAGTTTAAGCCAAGCCATAATCATTGCAGGGCCTGAAATAAGCAACATAATGCCAGCTATGGCAAGAGGCATCTGCCACCATGAAAGGCTAAAGAAACCTTCAAAGCACGCTACAAGGAATGAACCTATGAAGCCCAATGCCATACCAATGGCGGCAAAGATACCGCAGAACTTGGCTATATCAAATGGTTGTGCTGCTGGTTTGGCCGCAGGGTCACCCGATGTCATATCTGTACCTGCCTTCTCTATAGAAGAGGTGGCATCGGAGGTTACTTTACTGTCACGGTCAGCGGCAAACTTGTTAGCCTGGTCCTCTATGAATTTGGCAAATTTTCTGTAAGGAGACCAGAACGCCTGACGGATACTTATCGGGTTATCAATGATTTTAGTTACAACGGCATCCCAATCATTGCCTTCACGGTCATAGAAAATGGCATTTTTTCCTACATACAGGCTATTTACATCACCGTCTGTCATAGCAGCAACAATATTCATTTTAGCCGGTTTGCTCTTGCAGGTACATTCACAATATATAAGGTATATACCGCTCTCACCCGCCTGTGCGGACTGCTTACCCATATCAGAAACATTTATACAAAGATTGCAACTACGCTGATCTATGTAAAGTGTACCTGCCTGGAATACAGATTTGGCATTCTGTGTAGGAGAGTAGAAATCAAGGAATGTAACATAGTTCTTAAGCAATGCAAATATATCTCTTACATAGTGAAGCATTTTATCCACATCGCTTATTGCATTGGCTTCTGTCTCAAATGACTTATCCTTTTCTATAAGTGCAAGAACTTTATCTTTCTTGTTCTCTTTAACTATTTTTGTAACTAAATCGTACCCCAATGATTCTACAGATGCTCCGTCTTTAGCCCCCATCCATGCTGTGTATGGAGCAAATTTTGCGGCAAATGTACCCCATTGCTCAGCGGTAAGTACTTTAGCCTTAGGGAAATCAACATCTATTACAAGGCTCTTGAATGTGGCTACAGCTGCAGTCCACGCGGGGTTTATACCTTTGTCAAGCGGCAATTCAGCAGTGGCTGATATTCTTGCAAGCGGATATGCCGCAATATCATCGGTGCTTTCTGCAAGGTTTTTGGCTGTGATTGATTGGAACTGCTCTGCCGATACATCAAGCGGAGATTGGGCATCGGCGTTAAATGCTGTAAGACGGCAACGCATAAAGTAGTCATCTACCTTATCTTTTATGGCATTGTAGGCGTCTAATGCGGCTGCTGTACTATCTCCGTATGGGAATATGTTAGCCTTATCTGCCTCTCCTGCCCTCTGCCAAGCGTCATATTTGGCACAAGCATCGTAAAATGCATCAAGTTTATCTGTATCTATACCATCTTTACCGCTACGGTCTGTAACACCGCCTAATGTTGCTAAGGCAGAGGTTATAATCTCTTTTAAATCATCTTTATCGGCTGTCTCAGGTATAATTACGCCATCGCCGTTCAATACTGTCTGGGCAAAAATGCTGATACTATCGGCGGTTTGGGCTATGGAAATTGAATCCTGCTCTAATTTAAGGTCTTTAAGTATCTGCTGGGCAGACATATAGAGTCTCTTGCCATCTTCATTGTCCTGATTTATTTCTGCAAGTGGCAGTGTATCAGTTTGTTTTAAAAGATAATTAGGGTCTTTAAGCACAGATGTTATCCAATCTGTAGCGGCTATAACCTCTTGTACACGGATTTTTCCGTCACAGTCTGTATCAAGGTATTTCAATGTGTTTTGGTCAAATTCCAAACCCGATGTAGGCATAGATAGCACACTCCACATCTTTTGGTCAAGTTTGCTCAGATTCTTAATGTCCTTACCTGATGTAAGGTTAACTCTGACATTGCCTCCGGCACTGATGAATTTCCAAGGTCCTTGGTTTAGTTTAATTTTTTTCATAATTATTATTGTTTATTTATTGGTTATGCGGTGATTCGGTGATGCGGTTATGCGGTGATGCGAAGGCTACTCCATAGATTTTCATTTGCTTTACCATAGCAAGCAGACCGTTTGAACGGGTTGGGGAGAGATGCTCCTTAAGCCCGATTCTCTCTATAAAATAGAGGTCTGCCTCCGCTATATCCTTGGCTGGCTGGTCTGACATTACCGATACCAGCAATGACAGGATTCCCTTTACTATCACGGCATCGGAGTCTCCTGTAAAAATAACGTTGCCGTTCTCTGTTTTCTCTGCATCAAGCCATACACGGCTCTGACAACCTCTAATAAGGTTTTCGTCTGTCTTCTTCTCATCGGGGAATGGTGGCAGTGCATTTCCTAACTCTATAAGGTAGGAATACTTGTCAAACCACTCCTCAAATGCTGAGAAATCCTCAATTATCTGGTCTTGTATTTGGTTAATGTTCATAGTTATATTCGCTTCGCTCATATAAGGGTCAAGGGACAAGGGTCAAGGGTCAAAAAATTGTCCCTCATTTATCAAACTGCAAATATAGTAAAAATTTTACAAACAAAATCTCTTCACAAAACCACTCCAGCCTTTAGGCTTTCTTAAATTATATACTTTCTACTATATTTTTTATTTTTGCATATATATCATATTAGAAAACATATAAAAACAAGCGGGTTTTACAAATCATTACGTAGCCACATTCCCATAAACTTGTCATAAACAGAGTATACACCATCTTTCTCATAGAGCAACTCCTTATCCAACAGAGATTCTATGGCATATCTTACACTACTACCATTCTCAAAACTATATGTAGATAAGAACTCCTTACTATTAGGTTCTGAGACCGTCCTCTCTATGGCAATAGCCTTAAGCACATTAACCTGCATAGGGGTTATAAGGCTGCATAAGCTTTGATATGTCTGCCCGTTTTCCTGCACAACCCTCTTTATCGTATCGGTAACAGTTTTGTTATCAATAGATTTAATTCCGTCTTGGTATAATTCGTGCAGTATTTTTTGCACATACCAAGTAGCACTTTCAACAAGAGAATACAAATGATGAAACGCCTCCTCTGTAATGGTCTGCCTGTTTTTTTCAAAATGCCTGAAAGCAAATTTATAGTACTCATCCTCTGCTATTTCTTTTAAGTGCAATGGTGTGGTACTCTGATAAAACGGTCTGTTTGCAGATAGGAATATCTGAGACATAATATGTTTCTTACTGCCTGCAAATATAAAATGAACATTGGTCAAATGTTGGATATGACTACGCAGTATTGCCTCCATCTTGCAATCTTTGTAGTCTGCAACCTCTTGAAACTCATCAAAAGCAACATAGCAAGGTTTATTTGACGATTCCAGATAGGCGAATATCTGCTTTATTGTAACATCCTCTGTCGTAGGCTTAATGTCAACCGTACATTGTGGCATACCTGTTATACCATCGTATGAGAAAACCGGACGCAATGCCCCGAACATTGTGGAGACACTCTTCCACGCGCGCTGCGTGAACGGAGTTATTTTTTTTGTAAGAACCTCCTCTGCAAATCTTTTTGTAAAATCCTGAATATTTGATGTTCCGTAAATGTCAATGTAGAAACAATTAGCGTCAACAGTATCAATAGAGTTAAAAAAATGCCTAATAAGACCTGTTTTACCCATTTTTCTTGGACTTATCAGTGTAACATTTGAGGCATTTTTCATACTTTTCAGCAAAAAATTCACCTCCTCAACTCTATCACAAAAATAGTCACTACCTAAATACGCAGTAATAGAAAACGGATTTTTAATGTTTGTAGCCATAATATTTAATTATTTTTATAGCAGATTATCTATAGCAGAATTTCTGCTACAAATATAATAAAAAAATCACATATTTACCAAATATTTTTCACAAAAAAAACAATTGAAATAATTACACCCGTCAATGCAAATGACATCACTTACTCGCTCATTCCATTTTTTCCATTATTAGTGGACTCTCTGTTCAGAGCATACAATGTATCCAACCCCTTCTGAGATATATATGGTTTCTTTTTCACATCAAACGGAAGACCTTTTTCTGACACAGGTTTTTTCAAAAAAATTCTAATAGCCGTAGATAAATCAAAGCCAAGGTCTTCAAATAATGCGGTAGCCTGTTGTTTTAAATCCTCGTCAATTCTCAATTGTAATGTACTTGTATTCATTTTGTATGTAATTTGTCGTTACAAACGATACTAAATATTTTTAAAAATACAAAAATTTCAAAATAAAAACTAACCTATGATTGGTGAAAAACAACAAAAGGGTCAAAGGAGCGGTTATACTCCTCTGACCCGCATACATCATACATTAAGTAAAGATCTCTCCCGTTGGTCGAGATGACGGAAGGGAGAGTTCTGCTCTCGCTACTCCTCACTGTCAACTGTCCACTGATTTAATCCCTTAAGCAACGCACAGACCGTCCGTAGTACTTACCGTTGTTGAACTCGTACAAGGTGTCATCGTAGTAATAGAGGCCCCTGAAGTAAGCGATGCTGCAGTAGCTCTCATAAGGAGTAGCCGTCCAGAAATCGGTACTGCCGCCAACATCGTCCACCCTACTTCCATACGCACTGCCTGCCGGCAGAGCCGCAAAACCATATGTGTCCAATCCCGGTTTGTAGTAACTGTCTCCGTTGTACCAGCCAGAGGTGGTCTTAAGGTGCTTGCCTGCCGTATATGTTCCCTTGCCATCTGTCTTTTCTATGTAGTCTTGAAGTGTCTGCCACTCCGCACTTGTAGGAATATGCCATCCGTTGGGGCAGATGCCCTGACGTTTGCCACTGAACGGTTTTGTTCCGTAATCATATCCGTCAGCAACACCTACTGCGGCAGCCCAGTTGTAGAGATAACCCAACTTCTTCACCTGCGCGTCTGTTAGATTGCCAGCGTACTCTGATGAGTACCACTTGCTCTTGTCTGACGCATCGGTGTAGTATGGAGTGTCTGTGTAGATCTCTGATGTAGGAACGGTATTGTTTGTGAGCCATGAGGCGTTGTACGCCTCTGACTTTGTCGCATACTTGTTACACTTAAGGTTCTCAGCCATCCAATACTGCTCCCCTATCTTTACCACAGGATAAGTATTGCCACAGACATCTGTAACCTGTTCTGTTGGCGTTGGTCCGGGTTTATCTCCTGTGCCCGCCCTCTTTACTGTAACACTTGCGGTATTTCCTCTTGTGTCAGTGAACTTAATTACGGCTGTGGTCTCTTTTTCTGATGTTGACGCCTCTGCAGTCACATCTATGAATGCATCCTTATCTCCCTTATACGCTGAAAGGGTGCACCACTCCGCGTCCACCTCCGCTTTCCAAGAGTTGGACACTTTAAGAGTCAACTCCTGTGTGCCACCATCCTTTGTAAAACTTAACTCTGTAGGGGTTACTTTGAACACGGATTCAGGCTCATTACCATTGTCTTTCTTGCACGCACTTAGCACCAGCAACGCTCCAGCCAGTGCAATTGAAATAAACTTTAATGTTTTCATAATGATTTATTATTTTATAACTATTTGATTTTTAATACTTTACCCCCCCCGATAAACTTCTACGGAGAGGGTAACAATACAAATTTACATATTATTTTTTATTCTGCAAAATTTTTTTTGTGAGATTTTTCGCTGCGTTTCACTCCGCTCAAAATGACGGGAAGGAATCACTGTCCACTCATACATCATACATCATACATCATACATTAAAGATTTTAATCACCTTATTTAATCCTTCTATCAAGCAATCAATCTCTTCTTTTGTATTATAGAAAGCAAACGATGCCCTCAGGGTGCCTTCTATGCCGTAATGTTGCATTACAGGCTCTGCACAGTGATGTCCTGTACGCAGGGCAAGCCCTAACTTATCAAGCAGCGTGCCTATATCGTAGTGGTGAATACTGCCCACATTCATAGATATTACCGCTCCCTTTTCCAGGGCGTTACCGTAGATGCGTAAGCCGTCAATCTCTGTAAGACGCTCTGTAGCATATTTAAGCAAGCCTTGCTCATACTCCGCAATATTCTCAATACCAATACCTTGCACATACTCAAGTGCTGTGGCAAGGGCTGTAGAGCCTATGAAATCAGGGGTACCTGCCTCAAACTTATATGGCAGCACATTAAATGTGGTCTTTTCAAAGGTTACACGCTCAATCATCTCTCCGCCAGCCTGATACGGGACCATCTTATCTAACAGTTCCTCTTTTCCATATAGTACCCCGATGCCTGTAGGACCGTAAATCTTATGCCCTGAGAATACAAAAAAGTCTGCGTCAAGGTCTGTTACATTGACTTTTGTATGTGCTACAGACTGTGCCCCGTCTATAAGCACCGGCACATTATGGCTATGGGCTATTTCTATTATCTGTTTAACTGGATTTACTGTGCCTAATGTATTGGAAATGTGTGTTACAGCAACTAAAGCTGTACGCTCCGTGAACAGGTTTTTATATGTATCCAAGTCTAAAACACCATTGTCAAAGAATGGTATAACTCTTAGTTTCAAGCCTTTACGCTCACATAAAAGTTGCCATGGAACTATGTTTGAGTGGTGTTCCATCTCTGAAACTATAATCTCGCTACCCTCTTTAAGCAACTCTCCATAACTGAACGCCACAAGGTTTATGGACTCTGTAGTGCCACGTGTGAATATTATTTGGCTTGAACTCTTAGCCCCGATGAAATCCTTTACCGTACTGCGTGCCGCCTCATGTGCCTCTGTAGCCACCTGACTTAAATAGTGTACGCCTCTATGCACATTTGCATTATGAAGAAGATAACCGTCATCAATTTTACGGACAACGCATAAAGGCTTTTGTGTGGTGGCTGCATTGTCAAAATAGACAAGTGGCTTGCCATACACTTTTTCAGAGAGGATTGGAAAATCCGCCCTGATGGAAGCGATATTTTGGATTATGTTATTCATTTCTTTGAGCCACAAATCATACAGCTGTCACAAGAGGTGTTCTCTTTTCTTAATCTTCTCTCTATAAGTAATTTAAGCCTGTCTTTCAGAGCAGGAATCCGCACCTTCTCCAATACGTCATATACAAATGCTGACATAAGCAGCATTTTAGCCTCATCTTTAGATATTCCTCTTGAGAGCATATAGAACAGTGCTGTATCATCTAACTGCCCCACTGTGGCTCCGTGATTACACTTTACATCATCAGCATATATCTCAAGTTGCGGCATTGTACGCATTTGGGCATCATTTGATATACAGATATTCTTATTTGTCTGCATTGCCACTGACTTCTGGGCATCGGGCAACACTTTTATCATGCCGTAAAAATTACCCTTTGACTCATCATCAAGTATATATTTGAATGACTCAAAACTATTAGTATCTGGCTTATGATGCAGAATTTCAGTATCGTTGCTTACATGCTGAGTTTTATCAAGAAAACACATTCCACATAGTGAGAGCGATGCGTGAGGTGCATTGAGACCTGCCTTTATTGTATTGAGTGTCTGACAGTTATTAAGTGTTATTATATTTGACACCACCTCACTGCCCTCTTGCTGGTCAATAAGCAATGAGCAGACGTTTGTCATACCTTCAGTGGTGTTCTCCACCTTATAGTGGTCATACACAGCGTTTTTCCCTACAAAAACCTCTGTAACTCTGTTTGCCAAATACTTTACCTTACCCGATGAGTGGTCACACACAAGCACTTGTGCCTTTGCACCCTCTTCAAGTACAATAAGGTTATGCGCCACAGCCATAATATCCACATTGCCGTACATTAGGTTTACAAGTTGGATAGGCTTTTCAACCTGCACATTCTTAGGAACATACACAAACAAACCATCTTGGGCAAGCATTGCGTTCAGAGCCTCGTTAGGGTTATCATTTATGTGCATCTGCCTGCCTAAATATGGCTTCACAAGTTCTGAATGGTTCTGTGCCGCCTCTTTTAGTGAGCATATTATAACGCCAGCGGGCAATGGTTGCTGCTGTGGATTAGCATAGAATGTGTCATTTACAATATAGTAGAGATACGCCCCGATGTTTGGAATATCACAAGTAAAAAGTTTATATGGGTCATTCTGAATAGTGTATCGCTGAAAATTAAGTCCAAAGTCTGTTTCATACTCTTTAAGTGCCTTACCATCAGCACCTTCCAATGCCTGCAAGCCACTCTCCCTAAGAGCGTTCAACGCCTCAGAACTGTTACTCTCAATAACACTTCTAAACTCATTAAATAACTTTATGTATTCCTGTAATATCATTTAATCGGTTAATACATCATACATCATACATCATACATCATACATCATACATCACACATCACACATCATACATCATACATCACACATCAATCCTTTATCCAATCATACCCTTTCTCTTCAAGTAGCAATGCAAGTTCCTTGCCTGCTGTCTTTACTATCTGCCCTTTGTAGAGTATATGCACCACATCGGGGACTATATAGTCTAATAGCCTCTGATAGTGAGTGATAACTATGCTTGCCGTATCGGGTGATTTTAATTTATTAACGCCCGATGCCACAATTCTAAGGGCATCAATGTCAAGTCCTGAGTCTGTTTCATCAAGTATTGATAGTTTTGGCTCAAGCATTGCCATCTGGAAAATCTCATTGCGTTTCTTCTCTCCGCCTGAAAAGCCCTCATTTACAGAACGGTTTGCAAGGCGGTTATCAAGTTCCACCACCTCTTTTTTCTCACGCATAAGTTTTAGGAAATCTGTGGCACTAAGCGGTGGCAGGTTCTTATGCTTACGATGCTCATTTACAGCGGCACGCATAAAGTTCACCATACTTACACCCGGTATCTCAACAGGGTACTGGAAACTTAGGAACAGCCCCTCACGTGAACGCACCTCAGGCGGCATTGCAAGCAAATCCTTACCGCAGAAAGTTACACTACCCTCTGTTACAGTATAGGCAGGATGCCCTGCAAGCACTGCTGACAAGGTACTTTTTCCTGAGCCGTTAGGTCCCATTATGGCGTGTACCTCACCAGCCTTGATTTCAAGGTTTATCCCCCTTAAAATCTCCTTTCCTCCCACAGAGGCATGTAAATTTTCAATTTTTAACATATTATTATCATTCATACATCATACATCATACATGACTCCTTGACCCTTATTTATCCAATAGCATTATCTATAGATATGCTCAAAAGTTTTTGCGCCTCTACGGCAAACTCCATCGGGAGTTTGTTGAACACCTCTTTTGCAAAACCGTTAACTATAAGTCCTACGGCATCTTCGGTGGAGATTCCACGCTGATTGCAATAGAAGAGTTGGTCTTCATTTATCTTGGATGTGCTTGCCTCGTGCTCCACAATGGCGGTGTTATTATGCACATCTATTGTGGGGAATGTATGGGCACCACATTTATCTCCTAAAAGCAGGCTGTCGCACTGTGAGAAATTACGTCCGTTCTCCGCCCCCGATGTCATTCTTACAATGCCACGATACGAGTTTTCACTATGTCCTGCCGATATACCCTTTGACACTATGCGGCTCTTTGTGTTACGCCCTATATGTATCATCTTGGTACCTGTATCCGCCATCTGATAGTTATTGGTAACAGCCACAGAATAGAACTCACCTATTGAGTTATCTCCTTTAAGCACACAAGAGGGATATTTCCAAGTCAGTGCGGAGCCTGTCTCAACCTGTGTCCAATACACTTTAGAGTTCTCTCCGGCACACATTGCACGCTTGGTTACAAAATTATAGATACCTCCCTTGCCATCTTTATCGCCGGGATACCAATTCTGAACCGTAGAGTACTTGACCTCCGCACGTTCATTAGCCACTATCTCAACAATGGCGGCGTGTAATTGGTTCTCATCACGCATAGGGGCTGTACAACCCTCAAGATATGAGACGTATGCATCATCATCAGCAACTATAAGCGTACGCTCAAACTGACCTGTATTAGAGGCGTTTATACGGAAATATGTGGATAGCTCAACCGGGCAACGCACCCCTTTAGGTATATATGCAAATGAGCCGTCAGTAAATACAGCACAATTAAGTGCGGCAAAAAAGTTATCTGTGTATGGCACTACAGAGCCAAGATACTTGCGTACCAAGTCAGGATATTGCTTAACCGCCTCACTTATAGAGCAAAAGATTATTCCAAGTTTTGCCAAATCCTCCTTATAGGTGGTTTTAACAGAGGTGCTGTCCATTACGGCATCAACAGCCATACCCGATAGCCGTTTCTGCTCCTCAAGCGGAATGCCTAACTTATTGAAAGTCTTAAGGATTTCAGGGTCAACCTCATCAAGGCTGTTCACCTGCTTTTTTAGAGGTGCGGCATAATATGAAATGGCTTGAAAATCTATATCGGGAATACGCAGATGAGCCCATTTAGGCATTTTCAGGGTTTTCCAATGGCGGAAAGCCTTTAATCTGAAATCAAGTAGCCACTCAGGTTCCTGTTTCTTTTCTGAAATAAGACGGATAATACCCTCATCAAGACCACGCTTTACAATATCGGTCTTGACATCGGTGGTGAAACCGTATTTGTAATCACCCGATGTAAAGTCAGAAATGTTATCGTGTCCTTTATCTTTACTCATTAGAGTTTGCGTAAAATTTTATATACGGCAATATGGTAGGCACCAATTTCTCTATCGGGGTATAAAGAATGGACTCACTCTTTTTCTGCTCTGGAATAAATGAGACATAGTTATTAGCCACCTCTAACAGATTTATGCAGACACTTAACACCAATGCGTACTTAAACACACCGAATATGGCTCCAAGCAGTTTATTAAGCCAAGACAGCATAACAAACTTAAAAAACTTGTCTATCAACTTGCACAATAAAAATATAACAATAGTGACACCAGCGAATATTATAAAATATGCAATGGCGTACGATACATTTTTTGACAACGTAAACTGCTTTAAAAATACGGCAGAAAGATCCGGGCTATAAATGTTTGCCATATATATGCCCAATATCAAACCTATCAGCGAGCCTATTGACAGGGTTAGCCCCTTATACAATCCTCTTACCAATCCCCAGGCAAGCGGAATCAGCAGACATATATCAACAATGTAATTCTCCACTACAGTGACTTTTTAACCTCTATCTCCTCAAATGTCTCAATTATATCACCTACTTGGATATCGTTGTAACCGGCTATATTAAGACCGCATTCCAAGCCCGATGTAACCTCCTTAACGTCGTCTTTCATACGCTTGAGTGAGCCAAGTTCACCTGTATGGATAACCACGCCATCACGGATAAGACGTACCTTGTTAGAGCGTTTAACCTTACCGTCACGCACAAGACAACCTGCAACTGAACCGACTTTTGAGATTTTGAACACCTGCATAATTTCAAGTGTGGCGGTAACCTCCTCTTTAATTTCAGGAGAGAGCATACCCTCCATAGCGTCCTTAACCTCATCTATGGCATCGTAGATTACAGAATACATACGTATATCAACCTGTTCACGCTCTGCGGCACGCTTTGCATCTGCACTAGGACGTACTTGGAAACCTATGACTATGGCATTGGATGCCGCTGCAAGCATAACATCAGATTCAGAAATCTGACCTACTGCCTTGTGTATTACATTAACCTGAATCTCAGGCGTTGACATTTTTATAAATGAGTCTGACAATGCCTCTACAGAACCATCAACGTCACCCTTAACCACAATGTTAAGCTCCTTGAAGTTGCCTATTGCTATACGGCGTCCAATCTCTGCAAGTGTAATATGTGTACTTGTACGCAGACTCTGCTCACGTTGTAATTGCTCTCGCTTATTTGTAACCTCACGTGCTTCCTGCTCACTTGCCATTGCGTTAAGGCGGTCTCCTGCCTGCGGTGCACCGTTAAGTCCAAGTATTGATACAGGCTCGCCCGGCTTAACCTCCTTAATCTTTTGGTTACGCTCATTGAACATAGCCTTAATCTTACCATAGTTTGTACCTGCCACAACAACATCGCCTACATGAAGTGTACCGCCCTCTATAAGTACTGTAGCAAGATAGCCTCTACCCTTATCAAGCGATGACTCTATGATGGAACCTACGGCAAGTTTATCAGGATTGGCTTTAAGGTCAAGCATCTCTGCCTCAAGAAGCACTTTCTCAAGCAACTCCTTTACACCTGTACCCTGTTTTGCAGATATTTCCTGCGATTGGTATTTTCCACCCCAATCCTCTACAAGATAGTTCATAGCGGCAAGTTCCTCTTTTATCTTCTCTGGATTTGCTGTAGGCTTATCTACCTTATTTATAGCAAACACAATAGGAACTCCTGCTGCTGATGCATGGTTTATAGCCTCTTTAGTCTGAGGCATTATGCCATCGTCTGCCGCTACTATTATTATGGCAATATCCGTTACCTGAGCACCACGGGCACGCATAGCAGTAAATGCCTCGTGACCTGGTGTATCAAGGAATGTTATATGCTGACCGTTTTCAAGTTTTACATTATATGCACCTATGTGCTGGGTAATACCGCCAGCCTCTCCTGCTATTACATTTGCTTTACGTATATAGTCAAGCAGAGATGTCTTACCATGGTCAACGTGGCCCATAACAGTTACAATAGGGGCACGTGGCTGCAAATCTTCAGGTTTATCATCCTGTTCATTTATGCTCTCCTGTACAATCGCACTTACATATTCTGTCTTGAATCCAAACTCATCAGCAACAATGTTTATAGTCTCGGCATCAAGTCTCTGATTTATTGAAACCATCATACCTAATGACATACAGGTGCTGATAACGTCTGTTACAGAAACTTTCATCATAGTTGCCAAATCATTGGCTGTAACAAACTCTGTGATTTTAATAATTTGATTTTCAAGACGTTCCTGTTCTGCCTCATCTTGCATACGCTGATGAACGGTATCACGTTTCTCTTTACGGTATTTTGCAGATTTTGATTTTTGTTTGTTTGTAAGGGCGGCAAGTGTCTCCTTTACCTGACGTTGTACCTCCTCCTCATCGGGTTGCACATGGGTCATAGTATATTTATCTTTTTTCTTGCCGTTCTTTTCTCCACCCTCATAATTCTTTAAATCAACTCTGTCTTTCTTAATACGGTTACGTTTACGCTTGCCTTCACCACCGTTTGAGCCTGCATCTGCAGACTGTGGTTGTTTTGGCGGATATTTGCTCTCACGTTCCTTACGCTTCTCCTCTTTTGTCTTCTTCTTAGGGCGTGTCTGCTGGTTTATGCTTGACAAGTCTATCTTGCCCACAATGTTGAGCTTTGACGTAACATCTGTGTTTTGTTCCTTTTCATCAAACTTCTCCTGCTCAACAGGTTTCTCCTCACTAACAACCTCCTCTGGCTCCACTGATGATTCTATTTCTTCCACAGGTTCTTCTTGTATAGGTTCCTCCTTAACATCCTCAACAATAGGCTCTTCCTTAACGGGTTCCGGCTCAGGCTTTTTCTTTTTGTTAAGACTGTCAAGATCTATCTTGCCAACCTGCTTGAATTGAATTCTTTCAGGCTCTGTTACAACCATCTCCTCCTTTTTCTGCTCAAACTCCGGAAGCGTCACAGCAGGTGCCTTTGCCTTCTCCTTATGACGCATAGCAAGAAAATCGGATTCCTTTTTCTGATCCTTATCCTGACTGAACTCATCGTGAAGCAACTCATATTCATCATCTTGAATACGAGCGTTAATCTCACATTTAACATCCTTGTGACCCTTTTTGTGAAGAAAATCCACAGCAGTGTCAAGACTGATGTTAAAATCTTTAATTACTTTACTTAGTTTTACTGACATAAATTATTATTCGGCGAACTCTTCGTTCAAAACTTTAATTACATTATCTATTGTTTCCTCTTCCAAATCCGTGTTCTTGATAAGCTCCTCACGAGGTACTGCAAGTACACGACGAGCGGTATCGTAGCCTTGCTCCTTGAATATATCAAGAACCCACTGCTCTATCTCATCGCTGAACTCATCCAAGTAGATATCGTCCTCCTCTGCATTACCTCCATCTACAACATAACGGAATACCTCTATGGTATAGCCTGTTAGTTTACTTGTAAGTTTAATGTTGGAACCGTTTTTACCTATGGCGGCAGAAACGCTCTCCGGGTCAATATAAACCTCTGCTCGCTTGTTTTCCTCATCTAATTTTATAGAAATAACCTTTGCAGGAGACAATGCCCTTGTTATGAATAAAGAGGGATTTGATGTGTAAGGCACAACATCTATGTTCTCGTTGCGTAATTCACGTACAATAGTATGAATTCTTGAACCTTTTACACCTACGCAAGAACCAACAGGGTCAATACGGTCGTCAAAAGACTCTACTGCAACCTTGGCACGCTCGCCAGGCATACGTGCAATTTTCTTAATTGTGATAAGTCCGTCTGCCACCTCTGGAATCTCTTGCTCAAACAAACGCTGTAGGAACATCTCTGAAGTACGTGAAACCAATATCTTAAGCACGCTGTTGGCATTATCAACTTTTACAACCACCGCTCTTATAGAATCACCCTTACGGTAAAAATCAGATGGTATCTGCTCTGTTTTTGGAAGCAAAATCTCATTATGATCTCCATCAAGCAAAAGAATCTCCTTTTTCCAAATCTGATAAACCTCCGCTGTGATAATCTCACCAACCATATCCTTGTATTTATCATATACTGCCGCTTTTTGCAGCTCAAGAATTTTGGATTGAAGCGTTTGACGTAAATTTAGAACCGCTCGCCTTCCAAATGAAGCAAACTCAACACTATCTGTAACATCTTCACCTATCTCACACTCTGCGTCAATTTTCCTTGCCTCTGTAACACCCACCTGAATTTGCGGATTGGTAACCTCATCATCTGCCACGACCTCGCGGTCACGCCATATCTCACAATCTCCTTTAGACGGATTTATAACCACCGTAAAATTATCATCTGTACCAAACATTTTAGCGATTACGCTACGGAATGACTCTTCCAACACACTGATAAGTGTGGGTTGGTCTATGTTCTTTAGTTCCTTAAACTCCGAAAAAGTCTCAATCATACTAAGAGACTTTGCTGAATCCTTTGCCATTTTTTGATTAATTAAATTTTAAGTTATATTTTGTATATTTTATCTCTGAATATTTGAATGTCAATGCCTGCGTTTGAGGTTTTTTCTCTCCCTTTACCTTAACAGACGTTTCTATTGTAAAAGACTCATCACCAACATTTTTAAGCATTCCAAAGTATTTTTTGGAACCACAAAGCACCTCAACCTCATTCCCCACGTTCTTATCATATTGCCTTTTAACCTTAAAAGGTGATGTAATACCCGATGAGCCCACCTGCAAACTGTAATCCTCCACATCACGGTCAAGAACGGCATCTATTGCATTGTTTATAGCCACACAGGTATCTATATCAACTCCGCTATCTGAGTCTATCTCCACCACAATGTCGTTATCTTTAGAGATTGCAACCTCTACAAGATACCCGTCAGTTCCCTTCAACTGAGAGTTCACTATATTCTCTATAATACTCTGTTCTATCATTTTACATATAACTTTTTTATATTGAGTTAGTTTGAACTTTGGATAAGAGAGTTTACCGGCGTAAATGACCGAAGAACAAAGTATAAAACAACCAATATAAATAAAAAGGAGGGGAAATAACTTTCCCCTCTAATTCTGTTGCAAAGATACAATATTATTTGCAAACAAACAAATAAAACTGATTTTTTATTCTGCAACCACTTCTATAGTAACCTCTGCTGTAACCTCTTTGTGAAGTTTTACGGCTACATTGAATGTTCCAAGTTCCTTGATAGGCTCCTTAAGCACAATTGTACGTTTGTCTATATTTAAACCTTGCTTCTCAAATGCCTCTGCAATCTGAAGTGATGTTACAGAGCCGAACACCTTGCCTGTAGAACTTGCCTTGGTGCCAAGCTGAAGTGTTGTACCATTGATTTTGGCAGCCAACTCCTCTGCATCAGCCTTGATTTTAGCAAGTTTATGAGCACGTTGTTTAAGGTTCTCTGCAATAACCTTCATAGCAGATTCTGTTGCAAGAACTGCTTTCTGCTGCGGAATAAGGTAGTTACGTCCGTAACCGTCCTTCACTGTAACTACATCATCTTTGTAGCCAAGTCCGTGTATATCTTCTTTTAATATTACTTTCATAGTGGTGTCCTCCTAAAATTATTTCAACATATCGGTTACGTATGGAAGCAATGCCAAATGACGGGCACGCTTGATAGCCTGTGCAACCTGACGCTGGTACTTAAGAGATGTACCTGTAAGACGGCGAGGCAATATTTTACCCTGCTCATTAAGGAATTTCTTAAGGAATTCAGGATCCTTATAGTCTATAAACTTAATACCACTACGTTTAAAACGGCAGTATTTCTTTTTCTTTACATCCACAGATTGTGGAGTAAGATAACGGATTTCTGATTGATTCTGTGCCATAATTAAATTCCTCCTTATTCTGCGTTATTATCTTCAATTTCAGGAATTTCAAATTCCACACTCTCCTTCTTAATAGCCTTGGCAGGTTTCTCTGCATGTTTCTCTGCATGTACAAATGCCTTGTTGCGACGCTTCTCTGCGTATGCCTGAGCATATTTATCCATCTTAACTGTAAGGAAACGGATAACACGCTCATCACGGCGGAACTGAGTCTCTAACATGTCAACTACTTCAGGCTCTGCTGTAAACTCAAACAGCTCGTAAAAACCTGTTGATTTCTTTTGAATTGGATAAGCCAATTTTTTAAGGCCCCAATTTTCCTCGTTCAAAATCTCCGCTTTAGCGTTAGTTAAAACGGCTTTGAACTTCTCTACCGCTTCCTTCATCTGAGCGTCAGACAAAACGGGAGTCAAAATGAAAACGGTCTCGTAATGGTTCATAATGTTTTGTTTTTAGTTAATAATTAGATATTTGAATAATCAAATTTTATTTGAGGGGGCAAAGTTACGCAAGCGAGAGCAAAAAACCAAAAAAATCTCGGATTTTTTTGCTGAAAAATCAGATTTTCCTATTGGAAAGCTAGATTTTCAATAGGGAAAGATGGTTTTTTAAAGAAAAAGCGGAACGCTTTTTGTTTTTTGCCGAGCGACAGTTAACTTCACGAGCACACGCAGTATGCGAGTAAAGTTAGTGAAAAACGAAGTTTT
>JAKSNY010000023.1 GCA_024399495.1 Paludibacteraceae bacterium | reverse complement strand
TCGCGGAGAACTAAAGTTCTCTGTCGCTTCGCTCCATACATCATACATCATACATATTTTAACATTGTCCTTCTTTACTGGGGCATATCCCCAGACCCCTACGCTACGCGGAGAACTAAAGTTCTCTGTCGCTTCGCTCCATACATCATACATCATACATCATACATCATTAGTTGCTCCGCAGGAGCACCAGTGTTCTAAGAATCTCCGCTACAGTCGGGGCATACGACATGGCTCCGTGACCCTTGTATGGCGGATTGCCATCATAGAGTTCAGAGAGCGTGCCTATGCAAAGTTTCTTCATCTCCGCCTCCATGCCTATCATCTGCCTCTCTACAAACGATACTCCACTATTCTTATAAACTTTTAAGTAAGCCTCACAATACGCTCCCGTAAGGAATGGCCAAACGGGACCGTTGTGATAGTTGCGGTTACGCTCTTTCATTCCACCCACATAATTAGGCCTATAGCCGCCGCTCTTAGGGCTGAGGCTTCTTAACCCCTTAGTTGTAAGTAACTCCTTAGTGCAAATGTCTATAACAGACTTTTGCTGGAATTTGTCAAGGGGAGAGAATGGCAGCGATACTGCATAAATCATATTAGGCCTTACCTCCACATCTTTATAGTTTCCATCTACAAAATCGTAAAGGTATATGCCGTTCCAGAACATTTCAACAAATGAATTTTTAACCTGCTCTGTCAAATTCTCGTATTTTTTGCTTCTTGAAATAGAATCAGCAAAACATATAGCGTTGTACCACAATGCGTTAGTCTCTACTATATAGCCTGTTCTTGGGGTTATTGGTCTGTCGTCTTCTATAGCGTTCATCCATGTCATGGGCTTAATAGTGCCGTTTACATAGAGGAGGCCGTTATCCATAAGCCTGATATACGGATGTTTCTGATTAAGAATAAAATCAATTATCTTTACTATAATCCCTTTATATGATGCAATGGCATCTGCCCTATTCTCAATAGCATACTGTTGTACAGCCCAAATAAACCAAAGCATGGCATCGGGTGCGTCAAGTTCCTCTATCTGACCTTTAAGCAAAGTGCTTTGACCCTCTATAAAATCGTTTATTTCACGCATCGCACTACTCGCAATCTCCTTAAATATATCAATATCGCCTATGCTGAGTGTGGCACCGGGCAATGAAATGAACTCATCTCTCGCCCTTGCCTTGAACCAAGGATAACCGGCAAGTAAAAATGTACCTTCCGCCTGTTTTTTTGCAAATTGACGGGCTGCGTTTTTAAGGCAATTAAACATATCGGTTCTTGGATTGCGTTGGGCAAGTTCTTTATCCCATAATGATTTTAGAGTACGTGGCTGCATCTCATCAAGACCTGCGGTAAAATATATGCTCTCGCCTTTTTTAATAGGCATCTCAAACCACCCTGGAACCAGCAAATCCTCTAAATAATCATAGCCTCTTTCCTGCTCTTTCCCATACTCAAACCCATTGTACCAGTATGGATTATGCACGTACTCCGCTTTTTTTGAGAATTGCATGTACAGATAAGGGAACGGTTCATAGAGTTTGCAGCGGATTCCGTTGTTTACCTCATCACACGATGTGTTTACATCGGAGTTCTCTCTGGATAGAGTATGCACACTGCGGAAAGCAAGGAACGGCTTAAACCTTATAGTGGTGGCTGAATGAGCGTCAAGCAGGGTGTATTTGGTAATAATACGGGGAGTGTTCTTAATCATAAGCCTCTCCTTAGATATAATGACACCACCCACCCTGTAAACCGTCTTGGATATTACATTGCAGGTAAACTCTCTAATATACTTGTGACCGTTAGGGCTAATCTGTCCGCCTTTGTATTGGTGTACGGCAAGATTAAACTCTGCGTTATGCTGAATAATAGTCTCATCAAGCGATGACAGAAGCACATAGTTGTCTTCACCTACTTCAGGCAGTGGAACCACTAACTGTCCGTGGTACTTGCGAGTGTTACAATCAACAATTGTGGTGCTGTTATAAGCCCCTGACCTATTGGTTCTTAACATCTCTTTAGTTAGAGATTTCTCAAGATTTACAAGGGTGGTTCTGTCAAAATTAAGGTAATCCATAAAAATTCACATATAATGTTGCAAATGTACAAATTTACGAAATAGAAATCTTAAATGCAAAAATATATGAATCTATTTTCAAGAAAAGTGTCTTTTTTTAGTTTGCAGTCAAAATCCATGGCTTTAAACACCTCTGAAGTCTCGTTGCCAAGGTATTGGTTTATCTCAACCATAACCAATCCTCCCGGGTTCAAACGCTCTTTTGAAAAGGCGGCTATATGGCGGTAAAACAGTAGCGGATTATCTTCCGGAACAAACAATGCGGCGTGAGGCTCAAAATTTAGAACCCTGTTGGGCATAGTGTCTGTTTCAGAAGGTCTTACGTAGGGCGGATTACTTACTATGATATCAAATGCACCTGGAATCAGACTGCTGTCATTTAAAAAATCGCAAAGCAGAAAATCCACGTTATCAACCTTATGTAGTATGGCATTTGACCTTGCGGTCTCCAAAGCCTCA
Organism: Paludibacteraceae bacterium; assembly: GCA_024399495.1. Classification (GTDB taxonomy): domain Bacteria; phylum Bacteroidota; class Bacteroidia; order Bacteroidales; family Paludibacteraceae; genus Enterocola. The sequence continues at coordinate 16,639 of JAKSNY010000023.1, read as the reverse complement.
GGGCTTATGTCTATGGCTGTAACGTTGGCATTAGTGAACAGTTTGGCAATAGCAATGGCAATGCAGCCGCTTCCTGTTCCGATATCAAGGATTCGCCAAGCCTTGTCTCTATCCCTATTTCTCCCGATGAAATCTACCATTTCTTGAGTTTCAAGCCTTGGAATAAGCACGCTTTTGTTTACATTGAATCTTAGAGAACAGAACTCTGCAAACCCCAGAATATACTCTAATGGCTCTCCTTTGGCAAGCCTTTGAGCCGTGGTTTCAAGCCTGTTTTTATCATCGGGGCTTAAATCAGAATCTTCTATAAAATATGTTTTTTCAGGGGGGATACCGCAAATTTCAGAAACAGACCTACGCCATAAAATGCCACACTCGTCAGCGGAGTACAACCCTTTATTTAAGTTGTAAAAAGTGTTCCTTGAGTTTTTCATAGTCTTGCTCTGAAGATATGATGTAGTTTGCCTCCATGTATATGGGCAACCGCTTGTTGTAATGCTCCCTTACAAAATAGGGGATAATTTTTTTATCAAGTTCCCTTATAAGTGGTCTGGTTTCAGATTCTCCTTTAAGGCGTTTTAGAATCTCATCTATAGATGTGTTAAGAAAGACAGTGGAGCCTACAGAGTTAAGGAATTTCATGTTGTCTGAGTGGCAGGGCAATCCACCCCCTGTTGCAACCACAGTGTCATTAACGGTGGAGAGAACAGACAGTATATTGCGTTCCTGCTCCCTAAAATAATCCTCACCCTTTTTTCTAAAGATTTCTGTAACAGATTTACCCTCTCTGCCCTCAATATAATTGTCTGTGTCTATAAAGTCAAGGCACAAATCTTCTGCAAGCCTCTTGCCAAAAGTGGTTTTGCCGCTTGCCATATAGCCTACTATGTAGATATTACGCATTACTTATGTTTCTCCAAGATATAAGTGTCTGACTTCCGTACAGAGCCGCCTCTATAGAGTCGTCAGGAAGCGTTATGTTAGGGGCTTTAACACCATCGCCGCATTCAGTTTCGTTAATCTCTAAATGAACCTCATCGTATAGCCCCGATGTAATAAAACGCTCCAAGGTATTGTTGCCGCCCTCTACTATAAGGCTCTGAATCCCTTTGGAATAGAGCAGTGAGCCTATCTCATTGGGAGTCATCTCCCTGTCTATTACAACTGTAGGTGCAGAACTATCAAACACCTTATTGTCAGATGGAACCTCACCCCTTTTGTCTATTATAACTCTGGTGCAGTTTTTGCCGTACCAACGCCTTGTGTTAAGATGCGGATTATCTTTAAGTGCGGTTCTTGTTCCCACCATAATACCCATATTCTCAGCCCTCATCTTGTGAACCAACGCCTTGGTAAGGTTATTTGATATCTCCAAAGGCTTGTTGTTAAAATCGTCAATAAAGCCGTCTTTAGTCTGAGCCCACTTTAAAATAATGTATGGGCGGTGCTTGGTGTGGAATGTAAAGAAACATCTGTTAAGTTCCAATCCATCTTTTTCTAAAATCCCCGTAATAACCTCGATGCCTGCGTCACGGAGCATCTGCAGCCCCTTCCCGTTTACATCGGGGTTAGGGTCTAAGTTACAAACCACAACCTTACGGATACCCTCTTTAATTATACGCTCTGCACACGGGGGCGTTTTGCCGTAATGGCTGCAAGGCTCCAAATTTACATAAAGAGTAGAATCTTTAAGCAGTGATTTGTCTTTAACGCTGTCTAAGGCATTGACCTCTGCGTGAGGACCTCCATAACAGCGGTGATAACCCTCGCCTATTATATTATTGTTATACACTATAACACACCCTACCATAGGGTTGGGGGCTACTTTTCCTATGCCTTTGGCAGCAAGTGCAAGGCATCTTTTCATGTAATATAAGTCATAAAAATTTTCCATCGCTGACAAAGGTACGATTTTATTTTGTTTTTTTCTCACTAAATCGTAATTTTGTGCCCGATATCCGCAACTATTATTATGAATAAGAATTTCAAATTACTTTTTACGGTGCTGTTTTTAGGTGCTAATTTGGCTGTAAACGCAGTCAGAAGTCCTTTTGACAATGCTCAGGCAACACTATTTAATGAAGCCACAGATTTTTTTAACGGTAAAAACTACGATGCCGCCATAAGGTACTATTTTGATTTTTTAAACTACACTCCGTCAAGTTTGAAACGGAGTGATGAAAAAATACGCATAGCAAATCAAAATATAGCACTTGCGGCATATATGCTAAGACGTTCAGATGCATACCTATTGCTCTCTGATTATATAACAGACTATCCATACACACAAGATAAGAGTACATTAGAGTTGTATTTAGCCACCCTTGATTTTGAGAACGGAAAATACAAACCTGCTTTAAAGCGGCTGGAAGCCATTGATACAGAAAATCTTACAGAAGATGAGAAAACCCAGCTTACATTTTATAAAGGCTATTGCTACCTAAAAACCAAAAAACCCGATAAGGCGGAAATAGAATTTGACTATGTGCTACGCCGTGGAGAGAACAGGTACCAAACCCCGGCACACTACTACTACGGCTATTGTAAATTTAATAAAAAAGAGTACGGTACAGCCCTTGACCACCTGCTTAAAGTAAAAAATGTGGAGGAGTTTAAGGGGACCGCACCATACCTTATATGCCAGTGCTACTATCAGATAGGAAACTGTGAGCAGGCGATGGCAATGGCTGACAGCATAGTTAAAAGCAATGCTAAGAGCACTTATAACGCAGATTTAAAGCATCTTTCGGCATCGTGCAGGTTTAAGAACGGAGATTACGCAGGTGCGTTGGCTGATATATTAGACTATCAGAAAGCAAAGCGTAAATTCAAGCGTGAAGACTGGTATCTGGCAGGAATGTCGTACTACTTTACCGATAATGCAGCCAAAGCGGTTGAGTGCCTTACAAAAGTAACCAATAAAAAAGACTCTCTTACCACAAACGCCTATTTCCATATAGGGCAGAGTTACCTTAAACTTGGCGATAAGAAAAACGCACGCCTTGCTTTTGAACGCTCCGAGGGCGAGGACGCACTATATAACTATGCACTTGTAACCTACGAGATGTCATACTCACCATTTAATGAGAGCGTATCGGCGTTTGAGAGATTCCTTAAAGAGTACCCCGATTCCAAGTACCGCCCTAAGATATACGAGTGTTTAGTAAACGTGTATCTCACCACTAAAAACTATAATGCGGCATATCAGTCTATCCAAAACATAGAGGAGAAAACACCTGAGATTCTGGCGGCAGAGCAGAGAGTTATGTTTGGATTAGGTACCACACAGATAGCAAACAGGCGTTACGGCGATGCTTCCAAGAATTTCAAAGCCATATTAGACGGAAAGAGTTACAACGATACCATAACATCACGCTCCCATTTTTGGTACGGAGAGTGCCTGTACCGCATGGGCAAGTACGATGATGCCATATTGGAGTTCAACACCTATCTAAACACCAATAAATCTACAGCAGAAGAGGAATATGGCTATGCCCTATACAATTTGGGTTACGCTAATATTAAAAAGGGGGATAAGGCTGAGTCTAACAAATGGTTTGCCAAATTTACAGCATTAAACACAGCCGACAAGCAGATGACAGCCGATGCCTACAACCGCATAGGAGATAACTATTTTATGGAGCGTGGATTTGCAAACGCCAAAACCGCATACAATAATGCCATGAGTGTGGCAGACAAGGTTAAGGGAGCCGATTACGCCCTGTACCAAACAGGTCTTATATCGGGATTAGAGAAAAAATATACAGATAAGATAGCCATACTTGAGAGTCTGCTTCAGAAATATCCCAAATCAGAGTGGACAGATGACGCAATGTTTGAGATAGGCAAAAGTTATGTGGCTTTATCGGAGTACAATAAGGCTATTGAAGAGTACATGCTCATAGCAAATACATATCCAAAAAGTAACCCGTTAGTAGTGCAGTCAAAGCTGCAGATAGCAATGTTGCACTACAATCAGGGCGAAACCAATAAAGCCATAGCCATGTATAAAGAGGTGGCAACCCAATACCAAGGCACAGAAGAGGCGGAGACAAGCCTACAGACATTGGAATCCATTATGGTGGATAACAACAGAGTCAAGGAGTATGCCGATATAGCCAAATCACTTAACAAGGGTAGTGGCATTACAATAAAAGAAGATTCTCTAACCTACAAGGCGGCAGAGAAAATCTATTTTAGAGATGATTTTAAGAGTGCCGCCCCGGCATTTGAGTCATACCTAAAGAGTTATCCTAACGGTAAATACAGTGCATTAACAAAATATTACCTTGCAAACTGCCATTATCGTTTGGGCAACAAGACAAAAGCGGCGGAGGCATACAAGGCTATAGTTAATAATACCGACAATCCAAATAAGAAACTCACACTGGAAAGGCTGTCGGAACTGTGCTATGATAACGGTGATTTATCAGCCACATTGCAGTATAGCAACGATTTGCTTGCGGTAGTCTCTGATACAGAGGTGATTTTAGATGCTAAATACAGGCGAATGAAAGCCAACATCGGGTTAGGAAATGAGGCATTGGCAGATATAAAAGACTTGGCGGCAGATACCCGTAACGCTTACGGAGCAGAGGCTGAGTATCTGTATATAAAATATTTGTATGATACAAAAGACTATGCTAATTGTGAAAAAGAGTTCTTTAAATTTGTAGATAACGGAACACAACACTCATATTTCTTGGCTGAGGCGTTTATAGTGCTTGCAGACTGCTACATGGCACAAGATAAATATTTTGATGCCAAACAGTATCTGCTCTCTCTTAAAGAGAACTATAAACCTGCACCGGATGACATAAAGAGTGCCATAGACTCCAGGCTTGAGGCTGTAAACGCCAAGGAGAGCGAGCAAGAGGCCCCTGCTGAACAGGATATATCTGATGAAGAGAATTTATAAACAGAAAATTAAGAATAAAATGAGATATAATTTATTATTGGCATTGATGTTTGCCCCGATGGCTGTATTGGCACAAGATGACGCACTGTCACGCAACGTTACAGTAGAGAGAGACTACACACCCTCAACTGTAGAAGCGGTAAAAATCAGCCCTGTACCCTCTAAAGAGGATTTAAATGTAGAAAAGCCAAATGTAACCTATTCAAATGGTAGCAATCCGCAGAACGTGGCTGTTACCGGCGATGTGGTTAAGCCAGACTATTATGAGGATAATTTAATTCAAGAGTACAGAAAAGGCGTTGCAAAAATGGGCTTAGGCTTTTATTGGCAGACATTGGCAGAGTTTTATTACCCAATGATAAAGACAGACCAATACCTGTTTGACGTGGACCTTAAACATATAGGTAATTTTGGCAGACGCTCACTTGCAGACGGAACCACCCCAAGGGCTATGGAGCATAACACCGCCCTAAAACTTAATTTTGAAGACCAGCTTACAGAGATGACCCTTTTTGCTAACGCCAGAGTGTCTTATAACGGATTTGACTACTACGGCTATCAAGACTCGTTAGGAGTGCCTACAGAATTGCATACAGACACCCTCCTACGTGGCAAGACAGGCTCATACACCGATGTGGCGGCTAAATTCGGACTATTTTCCACCAATCCGTATTCAAACTTGGAGTATAAGTTTGATATAGGCTACCAATACTTTGGACGTAATTTTAATGTACGGGAGCATAGCATTCATACTAATCTTGACCTTGGCGGAGAGGTGGGACCGGGCAAATTAGGAGCAGAGATAGACGCTGAGGTAGAGTTTTTCAACAAGGGCGAAGGCAACGAGACAGACTGCCTTATAAAGCTAAAACCATACTATATATTTGGCGGTAAACGTTGGAACCTAAGGCTTGGTGCAGATATGAATATCTACGGTGAAAAGGGTGCAAAACGTCCGTTTACGGGCAGTGCTAATATATTGGGTAATTTTGCACTTATACCGGAGCGTCTCTACCTTAACACAGGAATCGGAGGGTATTTTAATGAGAACATGTACTCAGAAATTATTAAAGAGAACAAATGGATTAACCCAATGCTTATAGTTGAGCCTACATACTCTCCAGTGGATATAAATATCAACCTTAAGACCAATATAATAAAAGGTCTTATGTTCTCTGCCGGAGTACGCTACACCCTGATATTAGACCAATACTACTATGTAAACGACACCTTGCCATCGGGTATTACACTTAATACATTTAATGTAGTGTATGACAATACCAATAAGGTTAGTGCAGAGTTAGGGCTATACTTTAACTATGTAAAGGGGCTTGACATATCACTAGAAGGCAAGTACAACTATTGGGGTACAGTAAACCTTGAAAAGGCTTGGCAGAAACCTGCTTGGGAGGTTAATTTTGATGCACGCTACACCATAAAGGAGAAATGGCGTATAGGCTTGTCATATAATTTATTAGGCGGACGCTATGCTCTTATTGGCGGCAAGGCTCAGAAAATGAACAATGTACATGACCTTAACCTCTATTTCTCATATCAGGTGCTTGACTTCTTGGAACTCTTTGCTACTGGCAAGAACCTTATAAACATAACATCAGACAGCTACTACGGCTACACCACCAACGGCATAAATGCCATGATAGGAGCCACCTTCCGGTTTTAATCAAAATTAGAATAGTTTTCCGTAAAATATTTATTGATTTTGGGAACCAAATTAGAATCGTGTTCTAACTCTTTTGCGTTAATAATCAAATAGGTGTTTTTAGCCTCATCAATATAGTGTTTAAATAAATCACCATTACTTGGAAAATATGAGTTTATAATCCTTTTATAAAATCTCATTCGTTTGGTAGGTCTTTCCAAACCAGATGATTTCATTTCCTCTAATTCCTTGAGCGTGTGAGCACCGATAAATCCAAATGAGGCACAATTATCTTTTTGATAAACATCCACAAGGATATTAATACAAGTGTTAATAATAGAACGAGGTTCATTCAAACCAGTCAACAGATTATATTTATTCTTACTGTGACAATGATCCTTTAAATAAAACTTTATTCCGTAAAAATGATACGGATATTCCTCAACCCTGACCAAATAAACATGACCAGTACGAGTTGATTTAAACCTATATAACTTGTAAGGATTATCTCCTTTGTAACTCATTACAAAAGAGTAAGGGTAAGAAGAACTGTTAAAATTTAATGTAGCCATAACTATCTATACGCCATAACTCATGCTCTGCTTTGGTAACAGGGCGAAATTCATAAGGTGTGGCGTTGACACTTCTGTTTTGTTGTATGTTAGATGTCGGCTTCATCAAGATTTACATTATTTTCACGGCAAAGTTACACAGATTATTTTAAATCTCCAAATTTTCAACCCCGATGAAATACTAAAACCTTTTCCCAAACCCATTGTATTTTAAAAAATTATTTGTATATTGCACCCGATAAGAGTGTAAAGTGCCGACGATTTTTCGTAGTTGGCTCATTATCAGTATATTAGATATTTGAAAGAATTTTTGGTTTTTAGCAAAAACCAGGGCTTTGTTGTCTATGCGGCTACAAAAATGTTGTAAAAATGTAACTTTTAACATTTTTTAACATTTGGAGCACCGAGAGCAGAATCCGCAAAGCGGATTTAAGATTTACAAGGGGTACAGCCAGAATTTATTCTGAGGTGGACACATTGTAAATCTTAGAAATCAGGTTTACCTGATTTTGCCGAGGTGCGACAAATCTCACAAAACTTTGAAACAAAGTTTTGTAACAAACCAATCTCTAAATCCGCTCTGCGGATTTAGGATTAAAAAAGTTTTGTAACTTACCTATCTAAAACTCTGGAACAGAGTTTTGATTAGAAAAAAAATTAATAACCAAACCAAACTATATGAACAAAAATTTACACTTAAAAAATCAATAACTATGAAAAAACAAAAACTACTCAAATTTTTAAGACACAGGTTAGGCTGGATGCTATGCCTGGTGGCGTTTTTGGCTATAGGTCTTAATTTAGGTGCAACTGACTATTATTTCTGGGGGTGGAATAATAATTCTCCAAATACAGGTTCTCCCACGGTCAAGGCACAAAAAATGGCTCAAAATGGTAATACTTATACTTATAATATCAGTTCTTTTTCTGATGGTAATTACTGCTTCTTTATAACATCTAATGGTTCTCAGACATATAATGATGTTTATAATCAGAAACCAGCAATAAAAACCATAAATCAAGGTAATTATAGCCTATCATGGGGTCAATATGGTGGCATAGATGTGTATCATGTGTGGAATGATAAGAAAACAGCACCAATGACAATTACTTTTGTTAATGAGGATGGTGGGTCAATTAGTGCAACTACTGGCGGTTCTCCCTCCCCAACTGGCGTTGGCTATGCATTGGGCGGTTATTTGAATCAAGGTGAAGGAGGTGGTGATATTACAACGTATAAAGATAAGTGGAAACTCACTGAAACCGCTTCTGGCTCAGGAGTGTTTAAAGGGACATTTACCTTTACTGCAACAACTGGTGGTAACCAATATTTGTGGATAATAGATTCTAATAATGGTAAGTATGGAAAGGACAGTTCGGGTGAAGAGTTACTAAATCCTGGAGAATCTGTTACATTTAAGAATACAGGAAATAGGCAAAAGGTTATTGTGAGAACCTCAATAGGAACTAAATACACTGTAACTTTCACTCCATCTACCGGAACTCTTACGTGGGATGAATCTACAGAGCCATTCTACGCATACGTGTATGAAGAGACTGGAGAGCACCCTGATTTTAAAATTCATTACTGGAAAGACGGAGTAGGTTCTAAAACAGGAAATGTTAAGGTGGAGAAATTAGAACACGGATGGTATCGTGCGGCAGTGCCAAATTACACAGACCGTATGTATTACTTTACAGAGAGTGGCGGAATTGAGACTAAACGTACTAAAAACATAGAAAACATACGTAAAAACTGGGGAACCACGGTAGGTTACTATAATGAGGATGAAATATTATCTGATGGTAAAGCTCGTGGTGAAAACTACAATCCCGTAGGCGGTCTGTGGTTTAACGGTTCGTGGAATAGTTATGGTGATGGATTGGCTGTTGAGGGGTGGTCAGAAGAGAGGTTAGCATACTATGCAACTAAAGAGTTAGAAAGTGGCACCTACACATTCTTGCCTTATTGGGGTGGAAATAAAGCATGTGAGGTGGAGAATGGTAGAGGCAATTTTGTTATAACGATCGAAAATATAGAGAAAGATGGGGGTACATGGAAGGCAGGTAAAATAGTATTAACAGTTAGATCAAGGGTAACATTTTATATGGATCCGTCACCATACGATGACTGGAGGGTTTCACGTAACGGAATCTTTGTGGATGTGGAGCCGTTGGAGCAAAAGGAACTTACTCCTGCGGCACGCTTGGGTCGTAAGCCTGTAAAAAACGATGACCAGACAGTTACAGGTTACGTTTATGTAGCAAGACAGGGATGTAACCCTACATCGGGGCTTGCGACTGTAAACCATATAAGACTTTACTACGCTATGGATGCCACTCCTGACGCTCAAAGTTCATTCGTAGAGATTTCAGGAGGCAGTTACACCACTGGCAATGATTATCAGCTTATAATAGATGACGGAGAGTTCCTTGCACAATTTACGGAGCCTGGTCACTTTATACACATGAGGGGTCAGATAGATAACAGTAACGGTTTCTGGACAGATTTGAGCGATGAGTACGTAATGCCGTACCAGCCTTGTGAGGGAGCCATAACCATGTTGGAGATTAACCCTCAGTCACAGCAGATGCTGATTAACGCTCCTTTCACGTTTACATATAACACTAACCACGGTGCAGAACCAACGGCGTGGTCTTGGAAGGTGAACGGAGTTGAGAAATCAACCACAAGCACACTTACATACATACCTACAACTTCAGATCCGTTTACAGTGGATTTGACAGCCACAGGGTGTAACACTAAAGATGCCGTACAACAGACATACACAGTATGTTCCGCCGCTCTTGCCGGTGTCTCAATATCAGATGCTCCTGCGGAACCTGTAGAGGTTGGCAGCAGTGATATAACACTGACAGCCAATGCCACCAATCCGGAGGGCTATCAATGGTATGTCAATGGTGAAATTCAAGACGACGCTACTGAAAGTACATTCACATTCTCACCGTCAGAAGTTGGTGTATTCACTATAGACGTGGATGTTACAGGCTGCCCAAGCACAACCATAAAGGCTACCTGCACCGTAGATGTAAGGCAGAAATTTGACCCACACGCTTCTGTGGCGAAGAACTTTACCGCTTGTGACGGAAGTCACCAATTAAACATAACAGAAATGTTTACTCCTGCACCAAGCAATTTCAGTGCCAGGACAAGTGGCGGTGCTGACGCTACATCGGAGTTTAAATTAGAGAACGGCGTAATGGTTTGGAATCCTGGAAACAAGACAACAGGAGACTATGAATATAATATTACCGCCAAGAAAGACGGTTACATAGATAAGGTGGAGCAACTTACCATTCACTTTACCAAATCAGCACCAGAGGATTATGTGACAAGAATAGAGGCATCGCCTTCAACCACCACAACTCCTTGGACAGAGGTTACTCTTACAGCATACGTAAATGATGTTAAGAAAGATGTAACGGATGTGGCTTGGAGCGTGTCACCTGCCACACTGATAGAGCCAGGCGGAGACGGCAAGACTCTTACTGCCAAATTCAAAGGCAAGAGCAAGACTTCAACCACTGTTTATACTGTAACAGCCAAGGGATTGTCTGAATCTTGTGGAGAATCACAAGCAGATACAATAGAGATAACCGTAAATCCGGACAAGAAAGAGGATTGTGACTAATAACTAAACTAAAAAAATACGCTATATGAGAAACTTTAATTTAAATAATATAAACAGCAGTTTAGGCAAATCTCTTGCCTTACTGCTAACCATAACTGCAAGTTTTATTTGCTGTGGCACAGCGTGGGCTGGACGCGGATTTTTTGATGAAGGTACATCAAATATAAAGTATTATTACAATAATGGATCAACTGGTGTGGATGCGTGGATTACAGGCAGTGCCGACACAGGTTGGGGAAGAAAAAATGGTGACACCAAAAATATTGGTTCTGTGCAAGATTTGTATCTAAAAGAATGGTGGACAAAAGTATGGAAAGATTTAGGTAGTGATGCAGATGATATAACTGATGTTGATATACATTACAGACTGAGTACAGCTGTTACGCCGGAAACTAAGAATCACAATTATGTTACTAATTTGAAGAGTGATGGTACTAACCAACAATGGGGTAACAGTCAGGATCACGAAGGAAAATTAAATGAAAATATACTTGACCTAACCTCTGGTCCTGGAGATTATGAACTGATATTCTATTTTTGGGCAAAAACAAAAACAAATGTTGAATTTAAAAGTAATGATGAAGCTAAATGGAATGTACTCAAATTTACCGTCCCCGGCTTTATAGCCTCTGACTATGCGTTTGTAGATCAAGCCAAGAATCAAGAAGATGTGGAGTACACTTATAACTTCCAGTCCTTTGGCTGGACACCTGCACACCTTACATTGTCTGGCAGTGATATAATAACATTTGAGGACGGCACACAAACAACTAAAGATGTTACTATAGATGGTAATGCTGGAAATATTAAACTTGTGTTTCACTGCAATGGTGCATCTATAGGTAGTTACAGTGCTAAACTTAAACTTGAGGGTACTACACAAGGTGGCATTAAGAAAACCAAAGAGGTGAATATTACCGCTAACGTGATTCCTGAGACAGAGACCACAGTACTTATTGCAGACTCTGCATATATAGGTGACGGTCCAAGTGCCAGACTGCAGGGTTATGTTAAATATACAGGTTGTGACCAGACTCTGAACAAGCGTGGTTTCTTCTACTGTAAGGGGGACTGTACACCAACCACCTCATCTTATGAAATTTCAGCGGAGAAGAACGTTACCCAAGGTACGGTTTGGACAGAGACAATAACCACAGGCTTAGAGAAGAATACAACATATCGCTACAAAGCGTTTGTCTATTCCGCTATAGAAAGTAAGTATATTTTAAGTGATGAGACAGGCACATTCACCACGCGTGAAATCTGCCACTATGTAGAGGGTGACACCATTTACTACACCATAGACAACACACAGCCTGAAGACCGTTGTGCATTAAGGTTCCAGAGCCTTTCAGCGGCAGTTGCCGATATGAAAACATCTGACGCCCATAACGCTTGGCTTGTTGATGATTTCCTTACCAAGCCGGTGGTGTTTAATGTGGTTGCAAGCACATACTCTAAATCTGACCCAGCAAAGTTACGTGACGACGGTCTTGTAGAAATAAACACAAGTAATGGTGACGAACCAGCAAAGGCGCCTGATTACAGACTTATAGTAAGGGCTGCCAATCCAAACAGCAAGCCTGTGTTTAATGACGGTCTTGACCTTACGCAGTCACGTTACATAACACTGAAGAACCTTATTGTAAAGCGTTATGAAGACGATTCAAACTCCACTCTTGAATTGGGATATTATGGTGATGGTGAACCCGCTAACAAAAGGGTGCCTGGTAAGATTACTAACTGTAACATAGAGGTCATAGGTTGTGATTTTGAGGGTGAGGGATTCGCATGTATTCAGGGCTTTGGTTGTGACGGCTTGACATTTGAGGACTGTAATTTCACTATGGCTATTGTTTCATCAGGAAATCCTGATAATGATAAAAACTGGGGTGCGTCATTCAAAATTGTAGGTTGCAAGAACGTTAAGTTTGTGCGTAACAGCTTTAAAGGTTCACACGCCTCATCAATGTTCCTGCAGCACGTTCAGAATATGCTTATTATGAACAACGTGTTCTGGAACGACAACGGCTACAGTAGTAACGTGGCTTTCATACGTCCGGTAGTATTCGGATTTGACTCAGAACACAGTTCAGACTACAAAATAAAGAACATAGGTGTTTACTACAATACATTCTACCTTGCAAACAGAGACGGAAGTCAATCATCTGAGAAAGTGGACTTTATCCGTTTTGGCGGTGAGGCACAGACAGGAAACAAGGAGTTGTATGATGTGGCTAATATGGACTTTATGTATAACAACTGCTATTCATACGACCAGAATATTTACCAGCGTAATGACAATGAGACAGCATTCTTGGGTTATGAAGATGCTGATATTTGCCACTTCCTTTATAACAACTTCTGGTCAGATGTTGATATTGCGGCCGCAACATCAGCGTTTGGTTTTGGCTGTACGTCATACCATGTTAATGTTAGAGAGCAGGTGTGTGCAACTACCGCCTCTGACCCTGACGGTCTTATAATCAAGGGTGGCGAACTTAACCTTGGTGTAAAGCCTTCAAGAGATATGTCGGGCTTTAACTTCGCATACCGCACCCGTGATGACAGGTTAAAGGAGAATATCCGTCCTGTAGAGAATTCGGGCTGGACGCTTGGAGCATATCAACAGAGTGAGGGCAAGACCATAAACACCATTGTATGGAACGGTAAGGCAAACTCTAATTGGGATGACCGTAACAACTGGGTTACAGTTGATGGTGAGCCTGTTAACTGTACACATGCGTTTGCTGAGAATTTAAAAGTAATTATTCCTGATGAGAATTCAACTCAATACCCTCTTCCAAAATCGGGGAAAATAGAGAATATGCCTATTATACCTGCTTGGGAATCTGAGCGTGGCGGCATTCCTGTAGAGGAGCGCGTAGAGGCTGGTCTTGGAATTCCTGATGTTGAGACATCAAAGTTTGCTGATAACATAGAACTTGAGTACGGTGGTGTTATAGCGGGTGTTGAGAATCTTAATAAAGATGGATTACATTACACTTCAGCCAAATCACACCTGACTGTTCAAAGAAGCGAGTGGGTGCTGGTAGGTACTGTGGTTAAGCCGTTTGATGGTAAATCCGGTGAGTCACGTAACGTTAAGTCTGGTGATTACTATATAGCGAACCACGAGCCACATGTTTATATGCAGCATTACACAACATCTGGCAGTCAGATTTGTCCGGGAACTCCTTTCACAAGCCTTGATGAGGAGGTTAATGCCAATACAGCGTTTGGTATTTACATACCAGACCAGTATGGTCCTAACAAACTTATATCTGCATTATATTATGTGTTGTATAATCCAAATCCGTCAATGATTGATGATGCTGACAAGCCTAAATCATTTGACTTTAACGGACGTTTTGCCAATGAGAGCGCTTTGCCGTCATACACCATAAAAGCAGATAACAGTTACAATTTTGTAAATAACTCATATCCTGCAAATCTGGATTTGAAAGAGGTGCTGAAAGACAACTCAGGTTTGAACGCTAAATACTATGACTATACAGACAAGTCTTGGAATGATGCCACTTCATATGAGTCATCTTTGGTAAAACCTCAGAATGGTTTTGTGCTATATTCAGAAAGCGTTTCTCAGGTTAATTTGCAAAATGATAACTTTGTAAAGGGTAGTGCAAAGTATAAGAGCGTAAATGCTGAGTCTTTCTTGAAGCTTTCTGTAATTAACGGTACAGACAAGACCTCAAGTAACATCTTTGTCGCATACAACGCACAGAATCTGCCAAAGGCATTCAGCTATAACGCCAGCACTCCTGAACTTTATGTTCCGGGTGAGAATGACGCCAAATATTCCACTTTTGGAATAGATGAAATGGCACAGATAGTTCCGCTTGCGGTACGTAATCAGCAGTCGTCAAAAATGACTATCCAGTTCTCTCTTGCAAACAGCCAAGGATTTGATGATATTATTCTTGAAGACCGTCTGTTGAACAAGACTTACGACTTGCTGGCAGGTGAGGAGCCTTACTTTGCAAACATTGCCGCCGGTGACCTTAACGGAAGATTCTTCCTTAATATTAACTATGCAGAAGAGGTACCTACATCGGGTAAGGAAGTTAAGGACGATGGTAATGAAAGTAACAAGATATATATCTTAAATGCTGATGGCGATAATGTTGTGATAAGCTCTACAGGTAGCGTAATGCTACAGAAGGCTATCATAACTGATATGGCTGGCAGAACCACTGAAATCGAGTTGAAAGATGCACATTATAACACTATTTCAATTTCAGGAATGAGTGGTGCATACGTCATAAAAGTGGTTGGCGATATAATGACGGAGACAGGTAAGGTGATAGTTAGATAGTAAACAAAACAAAATAAAAAAATGAAGAAATTATTATTTTTAGGAATTGTAGCGTTGATGGTACAGAGTTTGGGGGCGGTAACGCTGCCAAGCACATCTTATAGTCCGTATGCAGGTAGCACATCATCTACAGGTGAAAGTTTTATCACCGATGGCGGAACTATGGTGTCAGGGTCGTATAATACATTAGGCTCTAATGGTGAATGGGATGATGAATGTACAGGTAAAATTGTAGGAACAGATAAGGCTCTGTGTTTTGAATGCTGTTCAGACAAAGCAAAAGAATGTGCAAGTGAGTGTGGCACTGACATCGAATGTCTGACGGCTTGTGCAAACAATAACGCTAGTTGTAGTAAAGCCTGTGAAGCACATTCTCTCCCTCTTGACGGCGGTCTGTCAATCCTACTACTCCTAAGCCTTGCCGGCGGTGCCGCCAAGTTGCTTCGCAACAGAAAAGTATAGGAGACATCCAACTCCATAACTCCTAAACTTACAAACCATTGCAATCCATACGGCTTGCAGTGGTTTGGTGTGTTTATAGGTGGGTAAGAGGTTGGTTTGGCTACAGCAAATCCCTTAGAATCTTATCCGGTGATGTGTGCATTTTAACTACGGCACATCTGTTGACTCCTGCGTCCTTTATAGATGGTCCTAAAAGATAAGATGTATTGTCTATGATTAGAAACCTGTCGTGGTCATGCTTTATCTCTAACATATTAATTAGCGGTGCCTCACGCTTTTTATTTGCTTCCGCTAAATCCAATTGTAATTGCGGGTCTGATAGGTTTTTATGATTAGTAAATATAGTTGCTGATACTCCTTTTGTTCGTTTATTTAGCATCAGAAGAACCTTTCTGTCTATGTAGTTATCTATCAGCACTATTCTGTTATTAGCGGATTCTATTAGCGTACACAGAAAATCGTATGCCTTAAAGTTCTCCCCCTCATAGAATACCATCTCTATGGGTGGTAGTTTGGTATCCACCACAAATTTAACCTGCTCCTTTATATCAGAAATATCATTTGTGTTCTTTTGTTGTTGCTGCTCAATGGTTTTTATACTATTCTCTATCAGTTGAACCCTATGTTCAAATGAGCCTTTGTGCAATAGGTGTTGCTTCAGAATCTGTAACGCCCACTGCCTGAATCTTGTGCCATAAATGGATTTTACTCTGTAACCAACAGAGATTATTACATCAAGATTATAGTGTAATATGCTTCTTGAAATCTGCCTTTCTCCTTCAGTTTGAACTGTCAAGTATTCCTTGACAGTTGCCCATTTTTCCAACTCTTTTTCCTCATAAACATTAGCAATATGAAGGCTAATGTTTTGCTTTGACGCTCCAAAAAGCAGCGCCATCTGCTCCTGCGTAAGCCATACCGTTTCATTCTCAACACGCACATCAATTTTAATGTTGTCATTAGGCTGATACAGCACTACAGTACCTTCATTCCACGATTCTGGTAATATTTCCGCTTCCGCAATCTCTTCTTCAAACT
>JAKSNY010000022.1 GCA_024399495.1 Paludibacteraceae bacterium | reverse complement strand
GTATGATGTATGATGTATGATGTATGATGTATGATGTATGATGTATGATGTATGAATAACTTTCAACTTTCAACTTTCAACTATGAATTTATCTGTTATTATACCATTATTTAATGAGCAGGAATCACTACCTGAACTGTTTGCTTGGATTAAGAGAGTGATGACAGAAAATAAATTCTCTTACGAGGTTATTTTTGTAGATGACGGCTCTACAGATGGCTCTTGGAGTACTATACTTGAACTATCCAAGGATAATAAAGAGGTTAAGGGCATTAAGTTCCGCCGCAATTACGGTAAATCTCCGGCACTTTATTGTGGGTTTGAGCAGGCTCAAGGCGATGTTGTGATTACAATGGATGCTGACCTTCAGGATAGCCCCGATGAAATCCCGGAACTATACAGAATGATAGCAGAAGACGGGTACGATTTGGTATCGGGTTGGAAAAAGAAGAGATATGACCCTAAGTTTACTAAAAATCTGCCAAGCAAATTGTTTAATGCCACCGCCAGAAAGGTATCCGGTGTAAAATTACACGATTTCAACTGTGGCTTAAAGGCATATAAAAAAGAGGTGGTTAAAAACATAGAGGTGTATGGCGAGATGCACCGCTATATTCCGTTCCTTGCCAAGAATGCAGGTTTTGATAAGATAGGAGAGAAAGTGGTTCACCATCAGGCACGTAAGTTTGGAAAGAGCAAGTTTGGATTTGACCGTTTTGTACATGGGTATCTGGATTTGCTGAGTCTGTGGTTCCTTACTAAATTCGGTAAAAAGCCCATGCATTTCTTTGGAGTCTGGGGCTCTGTAATGTTTATAATAGGTTTTATTATGGTGGTTGTAGTGGCGGTTATAAAACTTTCTGCCATTATAGGCGGCTATAGGGCACCGCTTATTGCTGATAGCCCGTATTTTTATTTGGCTTTGCTGGCTATGGTGCTTGGAACGCAATTCTTTGTTACAGGATTCCTTGGAGAGTTGATTTCAAGAAGTTCAGGAGAAAGAAACCACTATCAGATAGAGAGAAATATATAATAGGGATAAGGGTTGATGTATGATGTATGATGTATGATGTATGATGTATGATGTATGAATAACTTTCAATTTTCAATTGAATAATTATGGAACTATTTTTGCAAATATTGGCTTACACACTGCCTGCACTACTTGTGTTTGTAGTGGTATGGGTGTTTATGAATAAATTTTATAAGGAGGAGGACGCACGTCGCCGCTACCTTCTTGTAAAGGAGAGTCAGAAGACCACATTGCCTATAAGGCTTACCGCATACGAGCGTATGGTGCTCTTTTTAGAGCGTATCAGTCCCGATAGTCTTATGGTGAGAATGCAGGACAACACTCTGACTGCATTGCAGTTTCATGCATCGTTGCTTACTGCCATAAGGGCTGAGTATGAGCATAATGTGGCTCAGCAAGTCTATATAAGCGATGAGGTTTGGAATATGGTCAAGAATGCAAAAGAGAGTATTGTACAAATGATTAACGCTTGTGCCGCAAAGGTTCCGCCAGAGGCACCATCGGGTACATTGGCTAATGTAATTTTAGAGATATATAACAGTAGTGACGAGTCTCCAACTCTATTGGCTGTCTCTTACCTAAAAAGTGAAATTAAAAAATATTTTGCTTGATAGTGAAGACTGTACGTAACATATTGATAATAGTGGCTGTTTTTGCGGTGTTTGCATCGTGTAGAAAAGACTGCTATATGCCCACAAGGTCATTGCTTGGCATTGCTTTCATAGATTCTGCAACTGTTAAGCCTGTAACTGTAAATGGTGTTACGGTTAAGGGGGTGGGCAGTGATTCCATTCTGTATGACAGTGTAAATGTATCTAAAGTGTATCTTCCTTTGCATATAACAAAAGACACTACTGAATTTCAGTTTAAAGTGGCTGCTATAGGGGATTTTAAAGAGGGGGTTGAGTTTACATTAAAGGTAGTGCATTCTACAAGTCCTCAATTTGTAAACCCTGAATGCGGCTGCGTTCCGTTTCAAGTTATAAAAAAATTTGAGTTTAGCATGCCTAAATTGTTTAAAAAGGTAGAACTTTATAATTCTGAAATCCAAAACATAGAACAAGATGTCCACATTAAGGTATATTTGTAACATATTGCTGATTTTGGTTTCGGGAGTTTCCCTATCGTACGCCGCCAATGCCGATTCTTTAAGAGTGTCAGCACCTGCTGCTGCAGATAGTACTATAATAACGCCGTTGGACAGTGCTATGGTGGTGCCGTTGGACAGTGCTTTAATAATGCCGTTGGATAGTACTAAGAGTGTGATTGTTTTAGATTCAGCCATTACAGTTGTTACTGATTCCACATCGGGTTATGAGCAGATTACAAATGATGTAAAGGTTTTTCAAGGCGTATATCTTAATGTTGATATATTCAGTCCTATAGCAACTGCGTTTAATGGTGGCAGATTTGAGTTTGTAGTAAGTTCTGACGTTGATTTGTGGCATAGGCTTTTCCCTGCCGTTGAGTTTGGTATGATGTTTATGAATGATAACAATGATGCCTATAATTATAAGAGTGACGGTTTTTTCTTAAAAGCAGGTGCACTATATAATTTCATTAACAATAAACCCGATAGGAAATATGACCATTTGTTTGGAGTAGGATTCAGATATGCATACTCTAATCTAAACTATACACTGTCAAATGCACAATTAAAGGAGACTTATTGGAAAGAAGAGACAACCATATCAAATGCCAAACGTAATGTTAATGTAGGTTGGTTAGAGTTCTTTGTTGCTGTAAGAGTACAGGTATATAAGGATTTCTTCATGGGTCTGAATCTTAAAATCAAGACTTTCCCTCATCTTTATAAAAAATCTACAGATTACCCAACATATATCCCAGGATTTGGAGAGTACTCAAAAAGTGTCACAAACTTTGGCTTTGAGTACACACTCTCATATCGGTTCCCCACAAAAAAAGGGACAAGGTGAATGTATGATGTATGATGTATGATGTATAAGGCGAAGCCTTAATATATTGTTAATATCTTCTTTGTTTTTTTTTTTAATGGCGGTGTTATATTTTGTACCTTTGCAGTTAGAAATATAACCTACCTTATAATATGAATTCCACATCACAAATGAACAAGGTTGCAGACAATATCAGAGTCTTGTCTGCCGCTATGGTTGAGAAAGCCAAATCCGGACACCCGGGAGGTGCCATGGGAGGTGCAGATTTTATAAACGTACTATACTCTGAGTTTTTGGAGTATGACCCCGATGATGCTTTTTGGGTAAACAGAGACAGGTTTTTCCTTGACCCTGGGCACATGTCGCCAATGCTGTATTCTGCACTTACTCTTGCAGGAAAGTACACTTTGGATGACCTTAAAACCTTCCGTCAGTGGGGTACTGTATGTCCAGGTCACCCTGAAGTTGATTTTGCACATGGCATAGAGAATACATCGGGTCCTCTTGGTCAGGGGCATACAATGGCAGTGGGTGCCGCCATTGCAGAGCGTTTTATGGCTGCAAGATTTGGAGAGTGGACAAAACATAAGATTTACACCTACATATCTGACGGTGGTATTCAAGAGGAGATTTCTCAAGGTGCAGGCAGAATTGCAGGTTTGCTTGGACTTAGTAACCTTATTATGTTCTTTGATGCCAACAAAGTTCAGCTCTCAACATACGTAAATGAGGTTACAGGTGAGGATACAGCCATGAAATATAAGGCTTGGGGCTGGAATGTAATTACTATTGATGGCAACGATGTAGTCCAAATACGTGAGGCTCTTACCAAGGCAAAGGCAGAAACGGAGCGTCCTACACTTATTATTGGTAATACTGTAATGGGTAAAGGTGCTTTGGGACCTAACGGAGAGAGCTATGAGAACAAGGTTTCCACGCATGGTCAGCCACTCTCTAAGGCAGGTGTTGATGTAGCAAAAACCATTGCAGGTCTTGGCGGTAACCCTGATGACCCATTCCAAATATTTGATGAGGCAGCTCAAATTTATGCCGCACGTAGAGAGGAATTGAAGAAGATTGCCGCAGCACGTAAGGCAGAGGAGGCTGCGTACGCTAAGGCTAACCCCGATATGTATGAGAAATTCAATGATTTCTACAGCAAGAAATTGCCTGATATAGATTTTTCTGCCATTGAGCAGAAACAAGACCAGCCTACACGCTCGGCATCGGGTAGTATGCTTGCACTTTTCTCTTCTAAAATAGAGAATATGGTGGTTTCTTCCGCTGACCTATCAAATTCAGATAAGACAGAGGGATTCCTAAAGAACAGTAAGCCGTTTGTTAAGGGAGATTTTTCCGGCGGATTCCTGCATGCTGGTGTAAGTGAGCTTACAATGGCTTGCATTATGAATGGTATGGCACTGCATGGTGGTATCATTCCTGTTTGCGGTACATTCTTTGTATTCTCAGACTATATGAAACCTGCTTTCCGTATGTCTGCATTGCAACGCTTGCAAGTTATATATGTATGGTCTCACGATGCGTTCAGAGTGGGAGAGGACGGTCCTACACATCAGCCAGTGGAGCAGGAACTTCAGGTAAGGCTTATGGAGGCTGTTAAGAACCACAAAGGTAAGAACTCAATGCTTGTATTGCGTCCTGCCGATGTTGATGAGACAACAGTTGCATGGCAAATGGCATTGGAGAACACCGATACTCCTACAGGTCTTATACTTTCACGTCAGAATGTAAAGAGCCTGCCTCGTGGTGAGAATAAGTATAATAGTGCCCTTGGTGCTAAAAAAGGTGCTTATATAGTAAAAGACGCTAAGGATTTTGATGTAACATTGGTTGCAAGTGGTTCAGAAGTTTCCACACTGTTTGATGCCGCCACACTGCTTGAAGAGCGTAACGGATTAAAAGTAAAAATAGTTTCAATTCCAAGCGAAGGGCTATTCTTTACACAGTCTGAACAGTATCGTAGCAGTGTATTAGACTATAGTAAGCCTGTTTTTGGACTTACAGCAGGATTACCAATGACACTTCAGCGTACAGTAGGGCTAAGAGGCACCGTTGCAGGTCTTGACCACTTTGGACTCTCTGCTCCTTACACTGTTCTTGATGAGAAATTCGGGTTCAACGGCGAGGCGGTATATTCAAAAGTTTTGGATTACATTCAAAACTTTTGTTGAATCGGTGAACTGGTGAATCGCATCACTGCATCACCGCATCACCGCATCACCGATTTATGGATTACATTACTTTGATATTGCTTTCTCTTGGTTTGGCAATGGACTGTTTTGCAGTTTCTGTTGCCAAATCTGCTATTGTGGGCAAATTACAGTGGGGTTGGGTGCTATTGATGGCATTTATGTTTGGGCTATTTCAGGGAGGCATGCCACTGATAGGGTATCTTATAGGTAACGGTTTTATAGACTACATAACCACTTTTGACCATTGGATTGCATTTGCAATGCTTGCAGCCATAGGCATTAAGATGATAATAGAGGATATAAAACCAAGTGAGGAGAATGACTCTGGTAGTTATTCCTACGGATTTGGCTCCGTTATCTTGCTCTCTTTTGCCACAAGTATAGATGCCTTGGCATCGGGTTTGGTGTTTCTGTCATATCCTGACAGTTTGGTGGAAGGTATAATAATTATTGCTATAGGCAGTTTCCTTCTGTCATTGATAGGCTCTTTTTTAGGTACATGGCTTGGTAAAACCATTAAATTCAAGTTTGGAGTGCTTGGTGGCATAATCCTCATTGCCATAGGGGTTAAAATCGTCCTTGAGCACTGCTGTGCTATTGGCTTTTAAGACAATTTAATTGCTTTAGCAAAATTTTGTTTTCTTTAAATTACATCTTATACCAACTATGTAAATAGTTTTAGAGGTATATCTATACTCCCCATTTCTCTTTACATGATTTTTTAAAATCATCATGAGATACAAATCCCGATTTTTCAGATGCTGATATCTCTGAAACAAACTCTTCATCAGAATAGACACAAGGCATACTGTTTTCGTTAAGAATTTCAATACAACGTTGTAACTGAAAAATCTTATCAGTTTTATTAACCAAATCCAAAACTTTGGTTTTAATATCCGCTATTGCGTCGGATGAATAAAAAGCCATTGCAGGATCAGCAACTTGCGGTGTACGTTTATCTTCTTTTAAATATTTGTTTTTCATACAAATTATATATTGCTTGCTCTGTTAACGATATGCAAAGATAATACATTATTTCTGAACTACCAAATAAATTTACATTTAACTTATTGATTATCAAATTGTCTTAAAAGTGCAAATGTTTTTGTATATTTTTTGCTTTAAGTTAAATCTTTCAGAATGTTATTTGGTGCTGAAACCATTTTTATTACCGCACACCGCTTAACACCAGCGTCTTTTACAGATGGTCCAAGATGATATACGGTTTCATCTATGATAAGAAATCTATCGTGGTCATGCTTAATCTCCAACATCTGAATTAGCGGTGCTTCTCGCTTCTTATTTGCTTCTATCAAATCTAACTGCAGTTGTGGGTCTGATAGATTTTTATGATTGGTAAATATAGTTGCTGATACTCCTTTTGTTCGTTTATTTAGCATCAGAAGAACCTTTCTGTCTATGTAGTTATCTATAAGTATGATTCTGTTCTGAGCGGATTCTATTAGCGTACACAGAAAATCGTATGCCTTAAAGTTCTCTCCCTCATAAAAAACCATTTCTATGGGTGGTAGTTTGGTGTCAACTATAAGAGCATATTTTTGTTCAAGAGAATTTATCCTGCTTGTATTGTCTGATATGGTTTGTTCCATTTTATCAATACGTGAGTCATAGTAGTGCTTGTGTAAAAGTATCCCTTTGAGTACGTTTGTAGCCCATTGGCGAAAAGCAATTCCATTTTTAGTGTTTACCCTGTATCCCACAGAGATAATCATATCTAAATTGTAGAAGGAAATCTTTCTTGTTACATACTTTCCTCCTTCTGTTTGAACTTGTTCCAAAATGGAACATGTTTGATTTTTATCCAGCTCTCCAACCTCATAAATATTATTGATGTGTTTGGAAATCGCTTGTCTTTTTGTGCCAAAAAGCAGTGCCATCTGTTCCTGCATAAGCCACACTGTTTCGTTCTCTACCCGCACATCAATTTTTATGTTCTCGTTAGGCTGATACAGCACTACAGTACCTTTATTCCACGATTCTGGTAATATTTCCGCTTCCGCAATCTCTTCTTCAAACTCAATGGGAATTATGCGTTTCAGCACTTTTTCAAGCATTGAGATTCCCTCTTTTGTATATACCATCGGAAGGTGTCTTGAGCCTCCTCTTGATACTTGGTTTGAAAACGCAATTTGCGTTTTCAAACTACAAAACTCTTCATTAGTCAGTTGGAAAGCCACATCAGAAGAAAAGAGTTGAATGTTTCTTCGATACGGTTCATTTAATCTTCCAGTGGGAATCCCAAGAAGTGCTGCCAGCTCTCTGTCTATAACCACCTTTTTACCCCTTACTGTATAGATGTGTGGTTGCTTTGCCATATCCATTATATTTATTGATTTACGAATATGCAAAGGTACTGAAATTTACAGTGACTACCAAATAAAATTATATATAACTCATTGATTATCAAATTGTCATAAAACGACAATTTTATAACTTTTAAGACAATTTTTTTTAGAATTAGCGATAAGCCTTTTGCTTTTATGACAAATACTGTCAAAAACCGATATTATATTTGCAGAAAAGTTGTCCTAAAAGTGCAATAATTTTCTTATATTTGTAGATTGAAAATTTTGACTGTTCCTTTGATGCTACAGTGCTATGGTAAAAACAACATCTTTATCTGCGTTAGCTCAAGAACTCAAGGGTTTTGACCATCCTGTACAAGGAACGTTATGGTTTAAGTATAAAGGAGAGCGGTTGAACGACATTAGGATGAAATGTGAGCAAAAGCAGTGAATATAATTTGGTGTGAAATATCTGCTACTATATTATCTGCTTGGAATTAATCTGCTGGCGTTCACGCTGTATGGGGTGGACAAGGGTAAGGCTAAGCGTGGGGCGTGGAGAACGCCGGAGTGGGTGCTGATTTTTGTTGCTTTGATTGGAGGTAGTCTTGGGGCTCTTTTTGCAATGGGCGTATTCCATCATAAGACTCTTCATAAGAAATTCAGCATTGGTGTGCCACTGATTCTGTTGCTACAAGTTTTATGCTGGATTGTGCTTGCTTACATCTCATCGGAGTAAATATTACATCAAGATTATAATGTAAGATACTCCTTGAAATATGCCTGCCTCCCTCAGTTTGTCAGCATAACTTTTCATCAGTGATTTTAACACTTGCACACCCTTTTCTGTTATCTTATTATTTTTTTTATAAAAAATAAGTTTTACATTGTTGTATGTAAAAATTTTTATGTATCTTTGCACCCGTTAAAAGTGAGACCTTTGAATTTATGACTTCGTAGCTCAGTTGGTAGAGCAATTGACTCTTAATCAATGGGTCGAGGGTTCGAGCCCCTCCGAGGTCACTTTTAAGTGCAATTCGTTTATTAGTAATGAGTTGCACTTTTTTTGTAAAACTATCATAATATTATGAAACTGATAATTCTTGTAGATAATAACACTAAAGATGTCTCTCTGCTGCCAGAGTGGGGGCTTTGTATCTATATAGAGTATAACGGAAATAAATTTCTGCTTGATGCAGGGCAGTCCGATAGGTTTCTTAAAAATGCCGCTACACTTGGTATAGATATCGCTGATATTGATTATTCAATATTATCTCATGCCCATTATGACCATGGCAATGGGCTTTCGTCTTTTTTTGAGGCAAACAGCAAGGCAAAATGCTTTATGCGTAAGGCTGTCAAAGAGAATTGTTATCATAAGTATTGGATTTTTGGCAAGTACATCGGGCTAAAAAAAGGTATGCTTTCTAAATATGCAGACCGCATTCAGTATGTTTGCGGTGATGTTGAGATTTCAGAAGGCGTGTATCTTATACCTCATAAGACCAGCGGACTTGATAAGGTGGGTAAAGATGCTCATTTTGCAGTAAAGTGTGGTTGTGGCTATAGACCCGATGATTTCAGTCATGAGCAAAGCCTTGTATTTAAGACAGATAAAGGGCTTGTAGTGCTTAACAGTTGTTCTCACGCCGGGGCTGATAACATTATAAATGAGGTGCAGTCCACATTTCTCGATGATAAGATTTATGCCCTTATAGGGGGCTTCCACCTGTTTATGTTACCCGATAAAAAGGTGGAGAGTCTTGCCGCAAAGTTAAAAGCACTTGATGTGCAAAAGATTTACACAGGTCACTGTACAGGTGAGCGTCCGTTCAATATTCTAAAAAACGCTCTTGGAGACCGCATAGAGCAAATTTATACAGGATTATCTGTAGAGTTTTAGCCTTTCAGCCATTTGTATTTGGACACTGAATGTAATGGTAAAAAAGGTATCAAAATAGGAATCCGCTTTTTATAGGCTTGATACTCGGGGTCTGCACCATAGTTTATATCTTGCCTTAACTCCAATCTTCTGGCACCGCTGAACATTATGTATATGATTCCAATGTATCCAAGCAGAGCAAGTACCCAATGCCACCAAGTGAGGTAACAACCTATGCCACTGATAAATATGCCAGTCCACACTAAAATTTCACCTAAGTAATTAGGACAACGCACAATTTTGTAAAGTCCTGTATCTACAAATCTTTTGGGATTAATCTTTTTTGCATCGTTCTTTTGCTTGTCAGCCCACATCTCCATCCAAATGCCAAAAGCAGCAATAGCAATTCCAATATAAGCAGTAATCTGTGTATCGGGAAGACCGTCTGCTGCATTCTGTATTCTTACAATAAGGGGAAACATCTGGCACAGATATAAAATAACGCAACTAATCCAAATTGCAAATAATACTCCTTTTGAGTAATCGCTGTTATTTTTGGCATCAAGGTCAACAGTCTGTTTATAATTGGTACTTTGCAACTCTCTAATTAACAGATAGGTAGCCAATCGGCATCCGTAAAATGCCATTAGACCGCATAACACAGCAGTGGTCCATGTAAGTGCATTGAAATGCATAATTACAAGTGCAATGGCAATGGCTGCAATACTGTAGCCGTAACCAATTGATATGAACCAAATGAATCTTTTCCACCCGACACTATCAATAAGGAGTGTCAGGACTGCCAAAATTAGTAACGTTGCTCCCATAGTAAAAATGTTTTAGGTTAATAATCTACTATTTTTACATCAAATATCGTGCCAAAATATTATATTTGCAAAACAATAATGATATAGTGTAGTTATGGCTATTAAGAACATAATATTTGATTTTGGGGCAGTACTTGTGGATTGGAATCCACATTATGTATATGACCCATATTTTGGTGGTAAGGAAAAGGCTGATTGGTTTCTTGCCAATATATGTACAATGGATTGGAATGGAGAGGTGGATAAAGGCAAGACTATAGAACAGGCAGAGGCGGAACTGATAGCCAAATATCCTGAATGGGAGAAAGAGATACTTATGTATTTTGGCAGATGGGTTGAAATGGTGGGTAAGGAATTGCCCGGTATGACAGACCTGATAAGGCAGCTAAAGTCAAAAGGATATATGGTGTTAGGGTTAAGTAATTGGGCAAGAGAGACTTTTAATAGAGTTAAAGATGGTTTTGAGTTTGAGAAACTGCTTGACGGGTATATTATCTCTGGTGATGTAAAAATGCTTAAACCCGATGCTGAGATATATTATGAATTGCTTAGGAAATTTAACCTAAACGCATCAGAGTGCATTTTTATTGATGATAACCCTGCAAATACCGCATCGGCGGAGGCCATAGGTATAAAAACAATAAAATTTGAATCTCCGGAAAAACTAAGATGGGAGTTAAAGGCTTTAGGGCTTTAACGCTCTGTAGATTGTTGAAATTCCAAATGTAAGCGGTTGGTATGAGACATTGTCAAAACCAACATTTGACAGGTGCTCACACATCTCTTTGCCCCAAATAAAATGTTTTACGCTCTTGTTAAGATATGTGTATGCAGACTTATCGTGGCTGATGGCTCTGCCTATAAATGGCAGAATATGAGAGAAATAGGTGTCATAACCAAACCTTAATACAGGGTTTGAAGGGTAGGAGAGTTCAAGTATCATAAGTTCACCGCCAGGTTTAAGCACCCTATACATTTCTGACAGTCCTTTGTCTAAATCAGAGAAATTCCTGACACCGAATGATGAGGTTATGGCATCGTAGGCATTGTTATCTATATTCATCTGCAAGGCATTGTCATACAGAAAATTAACTTTATCTGCAAACCCTTTTTCCGTCACTTTTTCTTTGCCTATCTTCATCATCTCTTCCGATAGGTCAATACCTGTAATGGTGTCAGCCTTGCCTTGTTTTAGTATCTCAATGGTTAAATCGGCTGTGCCTATGGCTACATCGAGTAAGGAATTATGGCAAGACATTCCCTTTACTGCTTTTTTACGCCACCATTTGTCAATTCCTAATGACAATATATGGTTAAGTGCGTCATAATGATTTGCTATCCTGTCAAATAATGACCCTATATTAGATTTGTTCAACATAAGCAGAGTATTACATAAATTGAGTTTAGTATTCCGGCTAAGAGCAGGCATTTGTTGTACTCCTTGCCTTTTGCTTTATACACTTTATAGAATAGTGCCAATCCAGGCACTACAATAAGCATTTGCCAATTTAATCCAAATGCCATATAAGAGAATAGAGGTGTAAGCAGAATTACGACAAGGTATCCTAACTCGCCAGCGTTCTTGCCAAATCTTACTGGGAATGTACGCTTGCCGGCAGCCTTGTCATCTTCTATATCACGCAGATTGTTTGTTATAAGCACACACATTGATATGAGTCCGCATACGCCACCTGCCCAAAATGACTGTTCTGTGAATTCTAAAATCTGAATGAAGACTGTTCCCATAGTGGCTATCACTCCATAATAAATGAATACAAATATGTCTGCAATGCCCAAATAAGATAGTGAATGTGATGTGGCTGTATATAACCATGCAAAAAATATGGCTGAAATGCCTATTGTAAGTATAGGAATGCCGCCCCTTAAAACTAAATACAGACCTGTGATTATAGAAAAGCACAATGTTATAATGCATGCTATGCGCATTTGCTTCTCGTTTACAATACCTTCAGCAAGTGCTCTACTGAAACCTATACGTCCTTTTTTATCGGAACCTCTTACATAGTCATAGTAGTCATTTATAAGATTTGACAGTACCTGAAGACTTACGGCACATAGTAAAGTTACTATGGCGTACGATGTTGTTATATAAGGTGTTATAATTAACCCCACAAGCACAGGGCATATAGATGCAAATAGTGTTTGTGGTCTTATTATCTTTAGCCAAATAAGAATCTTGCTCATTGGGGTAATGTGTTATAAATCAGATGGTTTGTGAATATGTTCCACTACCTTGAATACATGTCTTTGGCTATAGAGCAGTATGCCTGCAAGCACTGCACCTAAGAAGTCAGAAATGGAGCATGACATCCAAACTCCGTAAAGTCCGGGCTGCCCCATAGATTCAAAAATCAGTGGTACAACATAACACAGTGGCAATAGGAATAACAGCTGTCTGGAAAGGCTGGTTACTATTGATACCCAAGGCTTGTCTATGGATTGGAAAAAGTTTGTGTTTGTTATATGGAACGCAATGAACGGGAACATTGCCATCATAAACCGTATGGCAGGTACGCCGGTTTCTATAAGTTCTGTGTCTTTTGTAAACACACGCACAAGCGGTTCAGGAATGGCGAGGCTTATAATGCTGCATATTAAGCCTATAGACACACAGATTTTAGTGGTGAGTGTATAAATGTCTTTAAGTCTGTCTGTATGACCTGCTCCGTAGTTATAACCTGCGATAGGTTGCATTCCCTGGCATATTCCAAGAATAAACAGGAATGTGAAATTGGCGTAACTGTTAACTATTCCAAATGCACCTATGGCATAATCTCCGCCATATTTAAGCAGTTGTGAGTTTAACAGTGCAACCACACCTGCGGCAGTAAGGTTCATAAGGAACGGACTTAAACCTATCATAAGTACATTCTTGAAAATGTATAGTTTGGGTATCCAAGCATGCAGTTTGTATCTGATAAATGAGCTTTTGCTTACAAAGTGAAGAATTGACACAATGGTGGTGACAGTCATAGAGATGGTTGTTGCCCATGCCGCACCTGCAATACCCAAATGCAATCCGAATATGAATATCGGGTCCAAAATTACATTCAGAACGGCACCTCCACCTAATATATACATACATCGGGCAGGGTAGCCAGTGGCTCTTATCAGTCCTGTAAGGTTAAGAGTTACAGTCATTAACACCATACCAGGCAATACAATATCCATATACTCCAAAGCATACTGAATGGTGTCTTGTGTAGCACCAAAAAGCATAAGGATTTTCTCCATAAAGCCGTAGCCAAAACCAAAAATCAGCACTCCCATAATGATGGTGAGAATGGTGCTGTTTCCAAGTATTTTTTCTGCCCAATATAAATCTTTCTTACCCAGTACAATAGACATTCGGGCGGCTGAACCTACGCCAACAAGAGAGCCAAAGGCGTGAATTACGTTCATAAGAGGGAATGTTATGGCAAGCCCTGCAATGGCAAGCGGACCAACGCCTTGACCTATGAATATGCGGTCTGCAATATTATAGACCGATGCTATAATCTGACTTATTACAGACGGCAAGGCATACAAGAGCAGCAACTGCCCGATGGGTTTTTGCTCCAGTTCTATGGTCTTGTTATCTATTTGTTCTGCGTTTATCACTTGTCACTCTCCTTTTTTACCCGATGTACAGACTTGCCTAAGCGTTTGGCTTTTTCCCATTCAGCCTTACGCTTTTCATACTCCTCATAATGTTTTTCAAGATAATTATCAGCCATAAATACCGCTAATTTGATATTCAGAGGCACAAAGTTACAAAAAATCTTGTTTCTTGTTGCTAAAATGTGTATCTTTGTATTTGTGAATGGATATTTTCAATTTATTAACCTAATAAAATTTTACAAAACTATGAAGAAATTATTTACGTTGTTCATGGCAATTATTTTGTCAACCATTGCATCTTTTGCCGCATTTGGCATTATGATTGATGGTACCACTCCTGTAATTGGACAGGAGAATCCTACCCCGATGGAGGGCTTCCAAGAGTATATGGTTCTAAACCAGTCACTTGCTGCTGGTCAGACTGTTGCTTTGTATGATGAGAGTACAGGTAATACTTGGGCGGTTGTATTAGATGGTGCTAGTGTACCAGGTATATCACAAGTAGATGATAAGAGTTATTCAATAACTGAGTCAGGCTGCTATGATTTCTACATCAAGTTGAAATTTGGTGAAGACCAACTGTATGTAGGTGCCGGTACGGGTTGTGGTGATACCCCTGGTCCTGGTCCAACACCTGGTCCTACACCTGGCGAAACCGGTTATGGCATTATGATTGATGGTACCACTCCTGTAATTGGACAAGAGAATCCAACTCCGATGGAGGGCTTCCAAGAGTATATGGTTCTAAACCAGTCACTTGCTGCAGGTCAGACTGTTGCTTTGTATGATGCATCAACAGGTTCAACTTGGGCAGTTGTCTTAGACCCTGCAAGTGTAACAGGAATTACACAAGTGGATGATAAGAGTTATTCAATAACTGAGTCAGGTTGCTATGATTTCTACATCAAGTTGAAATTTGGTGAAGACCAACTGTATGTAGGTGCCGGTACGGGTTGTGGTGATACCCCTGGTCCTGGTCCTACTCCTGGTCCAACTCCTGGTGATAATGCATGGTATATATATGGCTATATAGGTGGTGCTGATTATAATGGAGAGGATTACCCATTTGTAAATGGTGTAGCGGATATAAGCAGTATTACAACTGACCCGTCAACTCCATCATACGTATTTGTTCACGAGTATAATTCAGGAATAGATTATATGACTAACGGATGGGCAGGTGAAGTTCGTTCTGTTGTTATGTACAATGTTTCAACAATTGCTTCAGGACACGATAAATTAATATTACCTGCCGGTGCACAGAACCTTTATCTTGTAGAGAATGCCGATGGTAGTGTTACTGTATCACTTGACCCTATAACAGATGATAATAAGCCATTAGATGGAGCAGAATCTGTAGAGTATAAGTATTTTGATGAGCATTACAATTTGATAATTGTAAAGGGTGGAATAAAAAGCACTGTATTAGGTGTTATTATTGACTAAATAATATAGGTGTAGAAAGAAAAAAGGCTGGCAGTGTGATGTCAGCCTTTTTTTTGTGCGTTTATGTTAGTGCTGTTTTGCCTCTTCCCATAAGGCGTTCATCTCTTCAAATGATAGTTCATTAACTGTTTTGCCTTGCTCCTTGGCTTTTGATTCCAAGTAGTTAAAACGCTTTATAAACTTTTGGTTAGTGCGTTCAAGGGCATTATCGGGGTTAATTTTATATAGGCGTGCCGCATTTATTATGCTGAACATTAGGTCTCCAAATTCCTCCTCAATTCTTGCTTGAATCTCTTGATTCTGTTTTTGGTCTTCAGTTGAGTCCATAACTTGAGATTGTGCTTTTATTTCAGCCTCAACTTCTGAAACCTCTTCTTTAACCTTTTCCCAAACATCCTCTTTCTCTTTCCAATCAAATCCTGCACTGCGGGCTTTATCTTGAATCCTGTAGGCTTTAATAAGAGAGGGTAGAGAGTCTGGTACTCCGCCAAGAACAGTCTTTCCTTTACCCTCTTGTAGCTTTAAAATTTGCCAATTCCTTATCACCTCAGCGGAAGAATCTGCCTGAGCAGAGCCAAAAACGTGCGGATGGCGGTGTATCATCTTATCACTCAAATGGTTACACACATCTGCAATGGTAAATGAATTTTTCTCTTCTGCAATTTTTGCGTAAAAAAGTATGTGGAGCAGCACATCGCCTAACTCTTCACATATTCCTGCATCATCTTTTTTGATAATTGCATCGCAAAGTTCAAATACTTCCTCTTGAGTCAAAATTCGTAAAGACTCATTAGTTTGTTTCTTATCCCATGGACACTCACTGCGGAGGCGGTCCATAATGTCGCCGATTCTTTCAAAAGCTTCAAGTTTTTTCTTTTCCATAATATTTAGTGTCAAAGGTCAAGCCCTCTCCGTCATTTGACTACGTCCAGCTAACGCAGTCGAGCGAAGCGAGAAATCTTATAGGGTAGAGTAGTCTCATAAATTTTCAACTACAAATTTATGAATTAAAAATTTTTCAGACAAAAAAAGTTAAAAACAACGGTTACAAATGTTACGGCAAAATTAGGGTATTTTGTAAATGTTATGAATATTTACAAGTGTATTTGTAATGTATGATGTATAGATGTATGATGTATGTTTTGAATTGCAGAGTTATGTACAGATGTAAAATTGTATATGAAATGAATATGCAAAATAAAATTTTATAAAAGATAACTGTACTATTATCAGCGTTTTATATATGTATTAGTAAATGGATTATTTATGTGACTTGAAAAGATGTTGTATATAATACATAATGTGCTGTAAAATTCTAATAATTGTCAATTAAATACTTGATAACCAATCGTAAAATATAATATATATAAAGTAAAATGTTAACTTTATAATATACTGTGGAATGCATGTGTTTTTAGATGTTTATGATTGTGTTACATTTGTATTTTACAAAAGTAACATACAATGTTGAAAAATTACGTATCTGAAAATTTGCAAATGTAAAATTAAATATTTACATTTGTATTTGTAAATGTTATTCCAGATTGATAAAAATTATGATAGAAAAATTCAAGAAAATTTTAGAGAAGGAGAACCTTCAGCCACGTGAACTTGCTGCTAAATTAGGAGTGCAACCATCTGCCATTTCACACATCTTAAATGGACGAAACAACCCTGGAGTGGCTATTTTGCAAAGTGTGATGACTGCTTTCCCAAATATAAATCCGGAGTGGCTTATGCTTGGAAAAGAGCCGATGTACAAGAATGAGAAGGCTATTCAGCGTGATTTATTCAATCAAGAATACAGCGAGTCATCAAAAATTGAAATCTCAGAGCGTCTTGAGTCTGATTTTTCTACAAAAAATAATATACAAACTACTGAACCACAAACAATTATAAAAGAGGTTGTAAGAACTTTACCCCCTAAGGAGATTTTACGCATTGTAGTCTATTATTCAGACAATACTTTTCAAGAATTCAAAAGTTAATTTTTAATAAATCCATAGTATGCTTTCTTCGGACTTCAACCCTTTTGTAAAGGGTTTCAGCCCCTCCCATATAGGTCTGTGACCAATATGGGTCCCTCCCCCTTTGGTTACACCCATTTGTGGCTACGCTCGGCATAACTCACAAGTGGTTCTGCTCTCGCTTGCACACAAAGTCTCGTCCGCGGGGGTGCGGACGCCTCCGAAAGCATACAATGGATTTTGTAATCATTATGTCATAACAATTATATCGTAAATCTTTTTATTTAAAAGTATATTAATAATTCAAATTTTTTGTGTACTTTTGTTGATTGAACATAGTCTTGTATTGATGTTTAAGAAATTTGAACTCACATTAACGGTTGTTGAGAATATAAAACTAAATAATTCATTCTTCAAACTAGTTCTCACACATTCTGAACCACTTCCAGAGATGGTTCCAGGTCAGTTTGTGGAGGTTAAAGTTGAAAATACCCCAACAGTATATCTACGCCGCCCGATATCTATAAATAATGTAGATTACAAAGCCAACACACTATCACTTGTTATAAAGAACGTAGGAGACGGTACAAACGCCCTCTCAACGCTCTCTGTGGGCTCTACGGTCAATATACTTTTGCCTTTAGGTAATGGTTACACGCTAATAAATAGTGGCGAGGCGTTACTTGTGGGAGGTGGAGTAGGAATTGCACCGTTGCTGTATTTAGGCAAGGTTTTGCGTTCAGGTGGCGTTAAGGTTACATATCTTTTAGGCTTTAAGGTTAAGTCAGACTTAATAGATTTATCAGATTATGAGGCACTTGGAGATGTAATGGTTACTACAGAAGATGGCTCTGTAGGGGTTAAAGGTTTTGTTACAGGTCACCAGTGCATTAAGAGGCATTATGATATGATGTATGTCTGTGGTCCTACCCCGATGATGAGAAATGTGGCTAAGGAGGCTATGGCAACAGGCACAGAGTGTGAGGTATCACTTGAAAATATGATGGCTTGCGGTCTTGGAGCATGTCTTGGGTGTGTTACACAGACTAAGGAAGGGCATAAGTGCGTCTGCTCTGACGGACCGGTGTTTAATATTAACAAGTTAATATTGAGTGAATAGTTAATAAAGAATAGTGAATAGTTAAAAGTTGAAAGTTGAAAGTGGAAAGTTGTCCACATTACGTCATCTCGAGCGAAGCGAGAGATCTTTAGCTTTCAATTTTACTTTCAGTCAGCTAACGCAGTCAATTTTCAATTGAACAAGTATGGTTGATACAAAAATAAAAATAGGGGAGTTGGAATTAAGGAATCCGGTGATGACCGCATCGGGGACTTTTGGGTACGGAACGGAGTATAAGGACTTTGTTGATTTTGGGCGAATAGGGGGTATTATTGTAAAGGGTACTACTCTTCGCAGTAGGGAAGGAAATCCTTATCCACGGCTTGCAGAGGTCTCCAGTGGCATTTTGAACACCATCGGGTTACAAAATAAAGGGGTAGATTACTTTATAGAGCATATATACCCTGAAATACAAGATTACAATACAAATATAATTGTAAACGTATCAGGAACTTGCCCCGAAGATTATGCTGAGTGTGCAGAAAAACTTGCGTCTTTAGAGAAAATTCCTGCCATAGAGGTTAATATCTCTTGCCCTAATGTTAAGCAGGGCGGTATGACCATCGGTGTTAATTGTGCGGCGGCAGGAAGTGTTATAAAGGCTGTACGTAAGGCATATCCTAAGACTATGATTGTCAAGCTTACTCCTAATGTTACAGATATTACGGAGATTGCACGTGCTGTAGAG
The DNA here is from genome assembly GCA_024399495.1 of Paludibacteraceae bacterium. Classification (GTDB taxonomy): domain Bacteria; phylum Bacteroidota; class Bacteroidia; order Bacteroidales; family Paludibacteraceae; genus Enterocola. Next base: position 379 of record JAKSNY010000022.1, on the reverse strand, counting down.
GCGGAGGGGGCTGACAGTGTCTCTCTTATAAACTGTCTTAACGGTATGGCTATAGATGCAGAGAGGCGTAAACCAATACTATCCATGGTAACGGGCGGGTTATCAGGCCCTTGTATAAAGCCAGTGGCACTTAGAATGGTTTATCAGGTGTCTAAAGCCGTAAAAATACCTGTGATTGGGCTTGGAGGCATATCTAATGCCACAGATGCTATAGAGTTTATGCTTGCAGGTGCCTCTGCCATTGAAATAGGTACAGCAAACTTTATAGACCCGTCAGTAAGTATGAAAGTGGCGGCAGGGATAGAGGAGTATCTTGAAAGACATGGATATAAATCTGTGAGGGAGATTGTAGGGGCGTTGGAGGATGTATGATGTATGA
>JAKSNY010000021.1 GCA_024399495.1 Paludibacteraceae bacterium | reverse complement strand
AGATAGATGACCAGCACTACGCAGACCCATACCTTGCAGACCCACGCCGCAAGCTGAAGGTGGGCATAAACTTCTCCACAGAATCACGCACCATAGAGAGTTGGAAGAGTGTGGAAACAATTATAAGATTATGAAAAGCAGAATAGTCATTAAGGAGATATTACTACCCATATTAGGTTGTACCACAATATTGCTTGTCTTGTTTTTTAATAATAGAAAAACATTAATTCTCAGATGCGTTGAGAAATGAATAACGTCTCCAAACAACTTCTAGAACAATGAATTTTACAACACGTCAAATATTGACATTATTTGCTGTTGCAAATATTTTGACAGTCAACGGAGCCTCTGTTTCCTCTGTTGTGGTTGACAAGACCACAGGGAATGCGATTCCGTTTGCCTATGTGACCAACAGCAAAAATTACACATTCACGAACTATGATGGTGTGTTTGAGTTGCCAGCGGACGATGGTCAGATTAATATTTCACATATTTCATACAATGATGTCATCGTTTCACCAAGTGCCATTGAAGACACTATTTATCTTGAAGAGTCCAGATATGATTTAAAAGAGTCGGTTGTCATTCCCGATGCCGTCATAATGAAACGTTTGAAGGCAGCCAGAGATAAATACCTTGCAATCAAAACTAATGAGAATGTATTGAAGAACTGGTATTACACGCAACTTACTTTTGCAAATGACACTTGCACTGAGTTTCTTGAGGCACTTTTCACTGGAAGTGACGGATATCGTATCCCTGAACTGAGAGTGCAGGATGGTCGCTGGGCTAAGATTCAACAGTATGACGGACGTACTCCGCTTTCAATGACCAATGCGTATGCCTTTTGCACCATTTCACCATTTGAGAAGGGTATGTCTAAGAAACAGAATAGCCGTAGGAACAGACTATTTTCACTGTATGATAATTTTGAAAAACTTTTCGATGTGACGATTGATAAAATCATTAATGATGGCTCTTCAAATGAGGCGGTTCGATATAAACTTACCACAAAAGAGAAGACAGGACTGGATTACATTTGTCTTACTATAAGGACCAAGGATTTGAAGTTGCTTGAATACAATATGAGCTTATCTGATAATTTATACGTAGATTATTATAATAGGCAGGTCATAAAAAACAACGTAAGGGTGACTATCTCATATAACACCCTTGCCGGACAGCCGGAAATAAATTACATAAACACTGAATCTGAAGTTGCGTTTATGGAAGACGAAAACTACAAGCGTGTTGGATTCCGTATTCGCACATTTATGTCAAAGACCGATTACCGTCCCAATGGCAGAGGAAAGAAAATTGACCTCAACAACAATTTGCTGCACATTCTGTATTGGGGAGATTTTAAAATCAAGTCATGGGATAACAACCCATACATCAAGCGATCTGAGGAAGAGTCTGGAATTGTGGAGTTCTTCACAAAGGAAAATCTGTTCCAACATCACCCTTAAACTCCGTCAAAATAACAACAAACACTAAATTATATGAAATCAATTATTAAAAAAACAGTGCTGACTTTAATGGTTATTGCACTTTACGGAGCCATGTATGCTCAAACAAGAACCGTTATATGGGATAATGTCAATCAAATCCCCGTATCTTATGCCAATGTTTACAAAATAGAGAATGGGGCTGTAAAAGGAACAATAAGTGATAACAACGGAATTTGCAACGTGGATTTTCCTTTTAAAGAACTGACCATATCTCATATAAACTATGAAACATCAACTATCAGTAAAATAGGAGACACTCTGTTCCTGACTCCTAAATCATACATTCTGCAAGAGATAAAAATATCCAGCAAAGAGCCTGAATGGATAAGACCTTTCCTTAAGAAACTGGTTCAAAAGAACAGCGATGTAAACAAAGTAATTTCAACAACATTCAACTATGACTATAGGACCGGATGCATAAACAGTGAGAGTGGATACTGGTTTGAAAGTCAAGGATTATTACTTGATGCTCCTAAAAAAAACTATTTTGTATCTCCATCTACTGCAAAAATTCACTTCAAAGACAATACTGCCGGGTGTGATTTTACATGTATGAGAAGAATACTATATGAAGACTTTATGAGAACATTGACAAAAAAATTCATTAAAAGTCATACTTTTTCTGAAATTGACATACCTGACAATGATAACCCAAACATAGTACAGATAGGTTTTGAATCATTAAAATATGGCGACGGAGACTATGGATATATGAGGGTTGATACTGCACATTGCACTATTCATTTAGTACATCGGGAAACGAAACTGGATTATAACACTCATAATTATATTGACGGTTTTGCCCGTTCAACCATACATTCCATTATGGGATATGATTTCACAACATGGACAATAGCCACTGATATTACTTACAATAACACAAATGGGTTATTCTATGCGACAAATGCAAAGTATAAAATTTTCTATATTATAGAATCATCTAAAGGGAAATTTTCAGGAAAGAAATTTGAATCCAAAGAGGCTGAGTTAAATTTAAAACCTGCCGTTAGTGAAAAACATACAAGTGAATTTATAGAACTTCCACCATTTCAGCTAATGCAGATTATTCAAACCAAATCAGAACGAGAAAAAGAAGAAAGTCTTCAGAACATTGACAAGGAATATATTTTGTATTAGTGTATTTTTCCTGTAGGAATTATATCACTGCATTTTTGATATAAATTTTACATTTCCTTATCTTTTTTACTACTTTTTTTCACCCCCCCATTACACCGAATACTATGATTATCAAGAATTTATAATTTAGAATAGGCAGGTTTTTACTACTATTTCCACTACTTCCATTGGTTTTAGCATCTTAATGAAATACCTTTGCAATCGTTTTGATGACGTATCAACGACCGTCATATAACAAAAAGTCAATAAACTCATCGGCAGAATAAATGGGATCTGTCTGCCTAATGAGGATTACAAATTAGCAGATCCCAACTTAAGTAATTATGAATAACAATCTAAAGAAAAAAATTACTAATTTTGATGTCGAAGAATTAGAACAACGTTATGAAATGAAGTGGAGTTGGCATGCTAGTGACTATGGCTCACCAGCCGTTGGTTTCTATCTTTAACTCCTGGGGTTATGTATAGACACCTTCTAATTGTTTTTGCCCTGATTCTACTAATTGGGAAATCGTCGGCTAATGAATCTGTTTCCGCTTCTTTATTAGATGCGGAAACTGGTCAGCCTATAGAGTTTGCTTATATCGAGTGCGGAGAAGCAAACACTCTATCAAATAAAGAAGGCGAATTTGAACTAAAAACAACACCAAACACAAGCATTAAAATTTCCCACATTTCATACGGAGACACTATTATTTCAAATACACTTGATGTAAGCGAAAGAATATTTTTAAATCCAAAACCATACAAATTATCCGAAGCCGTATTCCTGCCAAAAGAAATAATGGTGAAAAGATTAAAATCATTAAGAAAAAAATACCTGAAATATGGAGAAGGCGACTGGCAGAATTGGTACTTCAGACAGTTGTCGTATAAAAATGATTCCTGCTACGAATACTTAGAGGCTCTCTTTACAGGTAAAGGCATTTACGAAATCCCCGATATGAAGCTTATTGAAGGAAGATTCGGGAGAAAAGACTTAACTGGATTGAAAATTAGTTGGTACAATCTTTTTGCGTTTTGCTGTACTCCACCTATTGCTCAATGGATATATTTTAATTCTCCATACCCTAGTTCCCTATATGCTAATTTTGATAAGGTCTATGATATTACCATAGACAAAATAATCGATGCTGATACGGATAACGAGATAATAGTTTACAGACTAATACCATTTAAAACATCAAACGTAAGTATCAAACTATATGTAAAAACGATAGGGAATGTTTTACTCCAATATGAAAAAAAGACAATAGGAGCGGAGCAATCTCTACAAATACCAAATACAAAGATACAAAACGATGTTATGCATACCACAATATCTTACGGAGAGTCAGCCGATTCTACTCCATATATTCGTTCTATATCATTACACATTTGTCTTGATGCTGTTTCAGACAATGGACAGACAAACCATTTTGATGGCAATGCATTTTTAACAAAAACATCATTACAATCAAAAAACAGACGTAAAAATATAAAGTGGGATACCGACTTGCTTTCTGCAATCTATAAATTCAAGTATGATCCTGATTTTTGGGATAGCAACCCAATGGTTAAACGCACTGCGGAAGAAAACATTATATTGGAATCATTTAAAAGAGACAATCTGTTTATCCACGAACAATAAACGTGATTATAATAAGGTGAAGGTCAAATACAATCCTATTTTTTATGTCAACAAATCAATTGGACAATCCAATTGATGTCATTACATCATTGGATAAGTCACCAGAATTCTACCGTCATTTTGCATCGTTGTTCACCCCTTATTATCATTTAAATGATGATGATCGTATTAAAGATTTGAATGATTCTGGTTATCTACTATACCAGTGTGTAATGCAACTTGACAGAATAATAGATGATCAAGATGTTGACCGTTCTCCATTTATGCTTTCTTTGTTTGAAATGAGTTTAGAGAAACTACATCAAATATTTCCCTTGAAATCTGATTTTTGGAGACTTTGGAGAGAAAGGAAATATTTTTTCTTTCAAGCCATAGATTACGAAAAAAATATAAATCATGACTCCGCTTTATGGTCTGATTATTGCGAGATATCAGTAAAAAAAGCTGGGTTGGGGGCTTTAGCAATTGATGCATTGCATTACATTGCAGATGACAAGAACTGGAAAATTCATAATTCATTGTTTAACTCCTACTCAAACTTTTCTATTGCGTACCAATTGTTAGATGATGTCCTTGATGTAAACGAAGACTTGAAAAAGAACCAGTTTAATTGGTTGTTGTATCAATGCAGAAAAAAAGGCATTTATCATTTGGATACTTTTCAAATTTCACCCGACTTAAAAATAGAAGTTTTACAATTGTCCAAATACCATTTCAATAAGGCAAAATCTTTTTTGCCAAAACATAATGTTTCTGTGGATAATTTTGAATTGGCAATAGACTGTCTGTCTCAAAACGTTACTAATGTGATAGATTCATATGGAAGAGCCTGTGATTGGAAATGAGGTACTATCTTTGTTGGATAGCATTAACATTACAAAATTTTCTAAATATAGCTATTTGGTTTCAAGCAAAGAACAAAACCTATATGTTAAAATTAATCACCAAACATACAACTTGTTAATGTTGTTTGACGGAGAGAGGTCTATTAAAGACATCATTGACACATATAACAATATGTATGTTAAAGAAGAAAACGCATTAGTTGCTGATTATAATGACACCATTTTTAAATTAATTTCGCTTGGCTTTTTTCGTGAGCACCCAGTTAATCGAGTAAAGACATCCCCATCTTACATCCAACTAAGACTAAGATTGTTCCCTTCTGCTTTTGTCGCTAAGTGTGTAACACACACATATTTTTTGCTTCAAATAAAAACGATAATAATTTCTATACTTGTTTCTATTGTTATATGGTTATTATGCAGTTTTTTTGTTTTTCAACAAATAGACCTATCCACTCATTTTTCATGGTGGAAATTCACTCTGATCTTTTTTATCAGTTCTATTTTTCATGAGCTTGGACACTCCGCTTCCGCCTCGTTTTTTGGAGCTAAAAATGGAGAGATTGGATGTGGCTTTTATTTTTTCCAATTCGTATTGTATTCTGAAATAACTGATGTTTGGCGCTTACCAAAAAAAGAAAGAGTAATTGTTGATATTGCAGGAGTGTATTTTGAAATAATATTTTCGTCTGTTGTACTGTTTGTTGGCGTACTTGCGTCATCACCTATATGTATAATATCTGCGTGGGCCATTTTATGTTCTTGCTTGTTTAATCTTAATCCGTTTATCAGAACGGATGGTTTTTGGCTGTTTTGTGATTTAATTAATGAGCCTAATGTTTTCAATAATATTTGGAAATATGTAAACTATTTCACAGAATTATTTAAAAACAAAGATAACAACATTCAAATTTCGCATGCTTTTGTCGCTATTTATGGACTTACGTGTTACGCAATGACAGCCTCTTTCGTTGTTTATATGGTGTCAACTGAATTGGATTCTATTATCAAATTTCCGATTAATATAATACATCTAATACTTGGCGTGTGCAATGATGGTGAAATTTATTATGCTACATTTTTTGCATTGTTACGCCCAGCCATTTTTTATTTACTTTTATTTAACTTTTGTAAACACTTGTATTTGAAATTAAAATGAGATATATTCAAACTTTTTATTCAGGAAGCAATCCAGATATGAATTCTAATTTTGGATGGTTAGAGCCAAAGTATAATGCTCTCAGTTGGATTTTAAGTGCAAATCAATTAATAAAGTATTACGATGATGTTGAATTGTATACGGATGAATTTGGTCGTGAATTATTGATTGGCATGTTAGGTATCGATTATACAAAAATACATAAAATAAATTTTGATGTGATTTTCCGCGACGACTTATGGGCAACAGCAAAAATAAAGACCTACGCTGAACAGAATGAGCCATTTATTCATATTGATGGAGATTTTTATTTGTGGAATCCCTTCCCAACTTATGTTAATAATGCAAATATTATCGTACAAAATAAAGAAGATGCAACGAACGATTATTACACAAAAAACTGGAGCATATATGAACCAAAATTAACTTTTTTAGGAGAAGCGATGTGCCATTTTGGAATGAAAACCAAACGATACGCATATAATATGGGAGTATTTGGTGGATGTAATATTGACTTTATTAAACGCTACAGTATTGCCGCTCTTGACTTTGTTAATAAAAACATGGACTCTCTTATGTCATATTCGTTAAATAATTTTAACGTATTTTTTGAACAAGTGCTATTATACGAAATGGTTCATAAAGAGAATGAGAAAGTATCTGTTTTACTGAACGGAGAAGTTGAAAAATGCAATTATGCAGTTCTATCTAATTTTAACTTAGTTCCAAAATTTTCTGACTATACTCATTTAATGGCAACAGCAAAAAAACAAACGCATTTTTGTTTTGATGTATTAAATAATGTAATCAGATTTTACCCATCTTATTTCGATAAAATACAAAATTTTTATCAGTTTGACGAACACAATTTTTTAAAAGAAATTGTAAATTTCAACACTGAATCCATAGAGATTTTGTTAAAACATTGGTTTCATAATCCATCAATTATATCCAAACACAAAATGGAATCTTTAGTATTACGTGATTTGTATATAATTGGAGGACCATCAAAATTCGTTAATGCAATAGAGCAAGGAACTGATTTTCTCATTAAACTAACACCTTTTTTGGAATTTCATCGTGATTACGTCACTGTTCCTATGATAAATTCAGAACACATTTCTATAAAACTAGATAAGACAGATACAATTCTTTTGTATGAATTAAAAAAAACTACGCTTTATTCACAACTAATTCAAAGGATAAAATCTAACTATTTCGATTTATCCTTAACAAATTCTAACAAAAAAAAACTGCTTAATATTCTTAATAAAAAATTGTATTCTTTCATTCTCTCTAAAATAGTTATGTTTCAAGGTGAATTATAACTATTGTTGTAAATTTTTAGTACTATGTATTGCATAGTTCTAAAATTTTATTTATCTTTGCACCCGATAAGATAACAAAGAGGTATAAATGATAGAACAAGCACTAATAGAAAACATAAACTCTCAGATGCGTAAAGGCATTTTGGAGTATAGTGTACTGTTGCTTATTAAAAAGAAGGCATCATACTCCTCTGATATAATAGAGGAACTGAAAAATGCTGAACTTATAATTGTGGAAGGAACGCTCTACCCTCTTCTTAGCCGATTAAAGAACAATGGTGTGCTTACCTACTCTTGGGTGGAATCCACGCAAGGTCCGCCACGTAAATACTACCAGCTTACAGAAGACGGAGAGAAACTGCTTGCGGAGATGGAAACTACATGGAACTCTATAGAACAAACAATAACACATATAAAACAATGAACACAACTGTAAACATAAATCTGGGCGGAATGGCATTCATAATAAATGAAGATGCCTACAAAAGTCTGCAACAATACATACACTCATTTGAAGAGAAGTATGATGATAAGGAGATAGCCAAAGACATAGAGTTCAGACTTGCCGAACTTTTTACAGAATACTTAAGCAAACTCAGCAGACAAGTGATAGAGATGTCTGATGTGGAGAATGCCATAAAACAGATTGGAGAACCCACCCCTGAAGACCAATCAGAGACGGCAAAGACACAACCTAAGAAAAAGAAAAAATTCTATAGAGACACTCTTTACGGCATCATAGGCGGTGTGTCAAGCGGTATTGCGTCATACATAGGTATCGATACGTCAATAGTACGCATAGTGTGGGTATTGCTATTTATACTTTGCAACCCTATAGCCGCACTGATATATGTTCTTATGTGGATTATACTACCCGATGCCAAGACACCCGCACAACGTCTTGAGATGCAAGGGCTTGACATAACCACAGATAATCTGCAGAATGAGAGCGCCAACATTATAGCAAACAGAGGAAACAACGGCTGTCTAAGCCTGCTTGGAAAAACTTTTATTGTGATTTCCGTGTTATGCCTGTTATGTCCGTTATTGCTTGCATTTTTGCTAATACCTATATTCCTCTTAGGTGTATCGGGAATATCCGAAACCATATTTTTGGCACTTTCATCACTTGTCATAATACTATGTCCTATAATCGCACTAATCTATTACCTTAAAGGATTAAATAATTATGAGCACAATAATAAGAGAGGAAAAAGTGTTTACTATATATTATTGGCATTGTTTTTAGCAGGTATAGTATATATGTGCCTTAACATAAACTCCATTAGGAACAACATTGAAAATTGGGGAGATACCGTTGGAAATGTTTTTGACAACACTCTACCCGATGACAGATACATTGATGACTCTTTTTACGCTGACACAGACTCATTCACAATAACACTACAAACCATATATTGCGGTGATTACATACCTGCCGTATCAGGAACAGCAAACCGATGGGGAATATCCGCAATGCAAAAGGTATCGGACAGTGTATGGACACTGAAAATACCATCAGATATGTATAATGAGATAAAATTCCAGGACACCAAAGGGAATTGGAGTAATGAAATTGAGTACTACGATGCTGAAACACAATCGTGGCAGAAACTGAGCAACATTCACCTGAGTCCGGACCCAGACCAAAAGTTTGATTTCACCAATCCGCAATTATACAGATGGAGCGGATGCCATAAATAATTGATAGTGGATAGTTGACTGTTACTAGGAGTGAGAGCAGAGCCAAGTTTACTTGGATTATGCCGAACGACGAAGTAACATGATTAAAACGAAGTTTTAATAAAGTTAAACATAAATATGAGAAACACACACAGATTTGCACTTATTTTAGTTATTGCCACCATAGCACTACAGGCGGTGGCACAAGAAGAGAGTAAAAGTTATAAGGACTGGACTCTGACACAGTGTTTGGATTACGCTTTAAGTCACAATATAAACGTACTGCAAAAACAAGTTGCAGAGAGTTCGGCACACGAGACTCTTGAGCAATCAAAACAGGCGTTTGCCCCAAACATAAACGCAAGCACAAATCAGGGATACGCCTACCAAAATATGCTTGGACCTGACAACCAATCCGTATATAGCGCCACATACGGCATAAACCTTAATATGCCTGTGTTTTCAGGAGGCAGACTGCACTACACCAAAAAGCAGAATGAGGTATTGCTTGAAAGCAGTAAGGAAGACGTGAACGCAAGTAAGAAACAGATTCAGACCAGCGTATTGGAAGCCTATTTACAGGTTTTATATGATAACGAAACCGTTAAGACAAGTGAGAAAATCTTTGAACTGAGCAACGCTGAGTATGAACGTTCAAAGGCAATGTATGAAGTAGGCAAAATAACAAAAAGCGCCTTGGCTCAGGTAGCGTCACAATGGGCAAGCAACAAATACAACCTCACAATAAGCCGCAACAATCTCAGAATAGACATACTGAATCTGAAACAGGTTCTTGAACTTGACATTACCGATGATTTCAGTGTAAATTTCCCTGAGATTGATGATGCAGAGATTCTTGCCCCACTACCCGATATGTTAGAGATATATAATACCGCAATGGAATCAATGCCATCTGTAAAAGCGGCTAAACTTAATATAAAAAGTGCGGAGTTATCAAAACGCGTAGCACAATCGGGTTGGATACCGTCTATTTCACTTAACGCAGGTCTAAGCGGCTCATACGCTACAGGACAAGGAATAAACATAGGAGAACAGTTCAAGCAATCTCTTGGACCTACGGCAGGTCTCACTCTAAGCGTTCCCATCTATGACCAACGCTCCACTAAGACAGCTGTAAACAAAGCCAATCTTGCCATTGAGAGCAACAAACTTAACTATGAACTTGTAGATAAAGAGATTTCAAAAAATGTGGAAACCCTGTATGTAAACGCACTTAATGCTCAAGACAACTACATCACCGCTAAAGAGAAACTTGGCTATGCCCAAGAGAGTTATGACTTAGTATCGGCACAGTACAATGTAGGAATGAAAAACACAGTTGATTTGCTCACAGAAGAGAAAAATCTGTTTGCGGCAGAGCAGGAAGTCATTCAGTGCCGCTACAAGGCAATAGTATCTTTACAACTGCTTAATGTGTTACAAGATAAAGAGATAAAAGTAGGAAACAATAATTAAACATATGTCTATAATAGAACTAAAGAACATCCACAAGACCTACAACGTAGGGGCTCCGCTTCACGTACTAAAAGGCATTAATCTTACCATTAATGAAGGTGAGTTTGTATCCGTTATGGGTGCATCCGGCTCAGGAAAATCAACCCTGCTAAACATTTTAGGTATGCTTGACAACTACGATGAGGGAGAGTATCTGCTTGACGGAGAACTAATCAAAGACTTGTCAGAAACCAAGTCTGCCAAACTGCGGAATCAGAAAATAGGATTTGTATTCCAATTTTATAACCTGCTTAATTTCAAGAACGCAATGGAAAATGTGGCTTTACCTTTATATTATAGAGGTATCAGACGTAAACAACGTAACGCCATAGCACTTGAATACTTGGATAAAATGGGGATTAAAGATATGGCAGAACATTTGCCAAATGAAATGTCAGGCGGTCAGAAGCAGCGTGTGGCAATAGCCAGAGCCTTAATTGCAAAGCCTAAAATAATTCTTGCCGATGAGCCTACAGGTGCATTGGATTCACAGACATCAAAAGAGGTTATGCAACTTTTACGCGAGGTGAACCGCACAGAGGGTGTGACAATGATTATAGTTACGCATGACCCCAATGTTGCGGCACAAACGGACAGACTAATAAAGATACAGGACGGAATAATTGGAGACAATTAGAGAAATATTAGATGCGTTGAATGCAAACCGTTTTAGGACTTTCCTTACGGGATTTGCAATAATATGGAGTATCTATATGCTCATATTGCTTATTGCCACCGCTAACGGATTTAAGCACGGCTTGGATTCCGAATCCTCCTTTATAGCAAAAAACACCTTTGCCCTATACCCCAGCAAGACAACCAAGCCTTACAATGGATTACAAAAAGGAAGACAAATCGTATTTTCTGAAGAAGACATAGATTTCTTTGAGAAAGAGATTGGCAAGATGGTAAAAGTAAATGTGTTTACACCCATATACAGCATTCTGGGTGCAAATATTGTATATGAGGATGAGAATACAATAGTCAATATGTTTTGTGCAAGACCCGGATATGATAAAATCAGAAATTTAACAATAGTTGAAGGCAGATTGCTGAATAAGACTGATGAGATTAAGCGTAATAAGGTAATGCTTATCCCCAAGAAAACTGCGGAATATCTTTTTGAAGATGAGTCCCCGATAGGCAAACTTGTGAAATACAACGATATTCTTTTTGAAGTGGTAGGAGTTTTTACAAGGAAGGGTAACCTTGCGCGTGAAAGAGTGGTTATTCCTTTTTCAACATCACAAGTGCTATTTAATCCTGAAAAAACAGTTACAGACATAACTTTTACTGTTGATGGAATTACAACAATACAACAGAGTGAGGAATTTGCAAAAGAGTTAAGGGAACTGACAGCCAAACGTATGAATTTTGACCCCAGTGATGAAGAGGCTTTAGGTATAATTAACAGCGTCAGAACAGCCGCACGGACAGCCAATATTTTAAGTTATATAAACTTGTTTTTATGGATAATAGGCATAAGCACTCTTATCTCAGGCATTGTGGGAGTTGGTAACATTATGATTGTTACTGTAAAGGAACGTACTAAAGAGTTTGGAATAAGAAAGGCAATGGGAGCCACACCAGCATCAATAGTGGGAAACACTATTTTGGAATCACTTATTATAACCATAGGCTTTGGATATATTGGTCTGTTTTTAGGAATCTTAACTACTGAGATTGTGGCAAAACTTTTAGTTATAATTCCACCTGACAAGAGATTTGTAAAGACATTTATGGACCCTACTATAGATTTACATGTAGCAGTTAACGCTCTTATTTTGCTTGTAATTGTAGGTGCCATAGCGGGCTTTATACCGGCACACAAGGCGTCACATATAAAAACAATAGATGCTATAATGTCTAAATGATTGATATAGACTACATACAGGAGATATGGGACACTCTGCACAAGCGTAGGGTACGCACATTTTTCACAACATTTGGTGTTGCGTGGGGTATGACCATACTTGTTGTTTTGCTTGGCTGCGGTCTTGGTGTGGAACGAGCGATGAGAAGCACATGGGGTGAAACGTCAACCAATGCCGCCTACTTTTATGGACGCAATGCATCACTGCCGTATAAAGGGTTGAAGAAAGGAAGAAGTGTGCATTTGAAAACAAACGACATGACAGCCATAATGTCAAGATTTAAAGATATTGAATATATCTCCCCATCATTTTGGAATAACGCAAACATAGTTATTAGAGGAGACAAATCTAAAGAGAATGTACCTATTAACGGATTGTCAACCGATTTCTACCAAATAAGCCCTTGCTTTTTATTAGAGGGTCGCACTATAAATGAGATTGATGTGTCTCAAAACCGCAAGGTGTGTATGATTGGTGAACAAATAAAGAACGGACTATTTGGAGCTGAAAAGGCGGAAGGCACGCTTATTTGGATTGACGGAGTGGCATACACTGTTATAGCGGTTATGGAAAAGAGTACTGACGTAAACATATTTGGAGACCCTGAGCAAATGATTTTTATACCATATACCACATTTGCGGATATTTACAATACGGGCGACATTGTTGATTGTATAGCACTGTCGGCAAACAAGAATGCCAATATATTGGATTTGGAAACAGATATAAAGAACTTTCTTAAAGAGAGGGCTATAGTATCGCCCGATGACAAACAGGGAATTATCTCTGACACCACTAAGGAATACTTTGATACAGTAAACAACCTGTTTAAGGGCACAAGAATACTTATTTGGGTTATTGGATTAGGTACGCTGCTTGCAGGTATGGTGTGCATCACAAACATTATGCTGATATCAGTAAGGGAGCGTACACAAGAGATAGGAATCAGGCGTGCATTGGGAGCCACACCATTTAGTGTTGTAAGGCAAATACTATGGGAGAGCATTTTAATGTCACTGCTGGCAGGTGTGGGCGGAATAATAGTGGGGTTAGGTGTATCCGCCGTGTTAGAGGATATATTCACTAGCATTGAAGGAAGTGATACAGTACAATTAAAAGGCATTTACATACCATTTAAGTTGGCTGTAATAATATTTATAATACTGGAGACAGGTGGACTTATAGCCGGTCTGATGCCTGCATACAGAGCATCGCAGATTAAGACTATAGACGCGTTGAGAGACGAATAGAGTGGATAGTTGACAGTGGACAGTGGACAGCGACCTCTTATGGAGTGAAACGACAGAGGGCGTATGCCCGAACGCTTGGCGCAGGGGTTTGGGGGTGTCCCCCAATAAAAAAGGATTAGAAACTTTAAACAAGCCGTTAGGCGAAGTTTCGAAGTTTCATAATTTTTTCCTTGATGTTTGCAGAATATTTAAAATTTATAATAAAAAAATTATGAAACGAGTAAAAAGAATTTTTTTGACGGTATTGCTTTTAGCGGCAATAGTAGGAACATTTGTGTATCTGTGGAAGAAGTCTCAACCAGAGGTGGTGGTATATGAGAACATATCACCTGAAATCCGAACCATTGAGAAGACTACACTTGCCACAGGAAAAATTCAGCCACGTGATGAGGTTAAAATCAAGCCTCAGATATCGGGTATCATTGAAGAACTATACAAAGAGGCTGGCGATAATGTGAAAGAGGGCGAACTTATTGCCAAACTGCGTGTCATACCTGATATGAACACCCTTGCAAATGCGGAGGCATCGTTAAAGAAAGCCCAAATAGCCCTTGACAAGGCACAGATTGACTATAACCGTGAAAAACAACTCTATGACAAAAAACTTGTATCACAAGCGGATATTGAGGAGTTTGAGGTTACTCTGAACAATGCAAAAGAGGAGTATCAAAGGTGTCAGGACGTATATGACATAGCAAAAGACGGTGCCACAAAAAATTCACAGAGCACAGGTACCACATACGTTCGCTCCACCGTTTCAGGCACAATACTTGACATTCCTGAAAAAGTTGGTAACTCTGTTGTGCTTACTAATAATTTTAATGAAGGTACAACTATTGCCACTGTAGCCGATATGAATGACTTGTTGTTTGTGGGAAAAATTGATGAGACTGAGGTTGGTAAACTCTATATAGAAATGCCTGTTCAAATTATTATAGGTGCCATTGAAGGTAAATACTACGATGCCTCATTAGAGTACATCGCTCCTAAAGGCACAGAAGAGAACGGAGCGGTTATGTTTGAGATAAAGGCTGCCGTAACCATTCCTAAAGGCGAGTTTCTAAGGGCGGGATATAGTGCCAACGCTAAAATAATACTCAGCAAGGCAGACAGCGTACTTTCCATTCCTGAATCATCACTTAATTTTGCAGTTGACACACCATACGTTGAGGTTCTTAAATCTACAGACCCCGATGTATATGAACGCCGCGATGTTAAGATTGGACTCTCTGACGGCATAAACATTGAAATCAAGAGCGGAATCAGTAAAGAAGATAAAATAAAGGAGTAGTTTGGAGACTCTAAAAGAAATATTAGATGCATTACGGGCAAACCGTCTGAGGTCTTTTCTGACAGGTTTTGCCATTGTATGGGGAATATTTATGCTCATACTGCTTCTTGCCGCTGGCAATGGGTTCAAAAACGGTATGGAGTCAAATTTCTTCTACATGGCAAAAAACACAGTTATGCTCTACCCTGGCAGAACCACAATGCCCTACGCAGGCTTCCAGAAAGGCCGTCAACTTAACTTCAAGGCTGAGGACATTGACTATATGGAAATGGAGATACGTAGAATTGCAAAAGTTGAGCAATACACCCCTATTTTCAATATATGGAACGACACTCTGACCTATAAGAGAGAGAATGATGTATCGTCTCTTTGCGGAGTCAGACCTGGATATGAGGTTATGCGCAGCCTCAGCATTGAACGCGGACGTTTTCTTAATGAAGTAGATGAAAGAAACCATAACAAGGTGGTTCTAATCCACCCTAAAACAGAGAAAAACCTGTTCAAAGGCGAGGACGGCGTAGGTAAATTCATAAACATAAACAACATACCATTCAAGGTTGTGGGCATCTACACAGAGAAAAGCGAGTCTTGGCGACCCGATGTATATATTCCATTCTCCACCTCACAAATGATATTCAACCCATCGGGGCTTATAACAGACATATCATTCTCTGTAGCGGGAGTAGATACAAAAGAGAAGAGTGAGGCTCTACAGAACCAACTGCGTCGGATTCTTGCCCGCCGACTGAATTTTGACCCCAATGACAAGGAAGCGGTGTGGATTCGTGACAATGTGTCAAACTCAATGCAGTCCGCCTCCATATTCTCCGCTATAGTCTTCTTTATATGGATTATCGGTATCGGAACACTTGTGGCAGGTATTGTAGGTGTGGGAAACATAATGCTTATAACTATTAAGGAACGCACAAAAGAGTTTGGAATACGCAAGACATTGGGGGCTACACCTGCCTCAATACTTAAATCAGTAATTTTTGAATCACTTATTATAACGGTTAGTTTTGGGTACATAGGGCTGTTTTTAGGAATTGTGTTGAGCGAGACTGTCTCTAAAGTTCTGGAAAGTATGCCCAAAAGCGGAGATAGAGAGTTCACTACATTTATGAACCCTACAATAGACCTTTCAATTGCAATAACGGCATTAATCATACTTGTTGTTGCAGGTACTCTTGCAGGTTACATTCCAGCCAGAAAAGCCGTAAAGATAAAACCTATTGTAGCATTGCAGGCAAAATAATGTTTGACATAGATAACATACGGGAGATTTGGGCGACAATAACAAGAAACAAGACCCGAAGTTTTTTCACATCATTTGGTGTGTTTTGGGGAATGTTGATGCTTATGGTTACACTTGGATTCGGGTTGGGCATTGAGCGTAATATGCTTAATCAATGGGGAGAAACATCTCCTAATGCGGCATTCTTTTTTCAAGGCACAACATCTATGCCTTATAAAGGGTTCAAGCGTGGCAGACGCATACAATACAAACGTGACGACATTAAGGCGTTAATCAATCAATTTCCTGAGATAGAGAACATATCACCTGTGATTTGGGGCAACGTAATAAAGAAGATGACTCACGCTGACAAATCAACCGAAAACCTACAATGTATAGGACTGTCAAGTGCCTATAATGTAATTAACCCTTGCCACATTCTGGAAGGCAGGTTTATAAACGACATAGATGTTCAACAGAGCCGTAAAGTATGCGTTATTGGTTCTAAAATAAAGAACACACTCTTTGGCAGCGACAAAGCCACAGGGTCTCTTGTTTGGGTAAACGGCACAGCATATACTGTAATAGGGGTTATGGAGAAGCAAGCGGACATAAATATTTTTGGAGATCCGGAAGAGTCCATTTACACTCCTTATACCACTCTTGCACAAACGTCAAACATTGGTGATAACGTCCACTGTATAGGGCTTTCCATATCAAAGAGTGTAAATGTTCGGGATTTTGAGAGTGAGGCGGTCGCATTTCTTAAAGAGAGGCATAATGTGGCACCTGAAGATGAGCAAGGCGTAGGACACTTTAACACAAAGCAGTTTTTTGACACTTTTGCAAACCTGTTTTTAGGACTTAGGATACTTATATGGATTGTAGGTTTGGGAACTCTTGCCGCAGGAATAGTTGGTATAAGTAACATTATGTTAGTTACAGTAAAGGAACGCACACAAGAGATTGGTGTAAAGCGGGCATTGGGGGCTTCGCCATTTGTAATAATAAGACAGATAATGAATGAGAGTCTTTTACTTGCCCTTATTGCAGGGGTTGTGGGGCTGTTTGTAGGTGTATTGATAGGTGCAGGGGCAGAATCAATGTTATCTTCAATGCCACAAGACAACCAGTTTGTTGACGGAGTTTATGTGCCTTTCGGCGTTGCGTTAGTAGTTTTAGGCATATTAGTTCTAAGCGGACTTCTGTCAGGGCTTCTACCTGCATACAGAGCCGTGCAGATTAAGGCTATAGACGCTCTGAGAGATGAGTAAACATAACCCTTCCTACATCATACATCATACATCATACATTGTTTACAACACATTGTATTCGGGAATATCACTGAGAAATCGGTGTGTGCCAGCGGTAAAGTCAAACTTGACGCAGAACGTTGTTTTTGAGTTTGTTAGAATAATATATGGGGCTTTTAGTTTTGTGTTGTAGCTGATAGCCTGCTCCATAACAGATGAGTCTATGGCAACATCGGGTGCCTTGAATTCAATAAGGACAACAGGCGTTACACCTTTATACACTATAGTGTCGCAGCGGCGATGCGAGCCGTTAAGTTTCAAGCCTGTCTCTATGGATATTGACAGCAACGGATAGCCTTTACTCTCCACCAAATAGTTGCAGAACCACTGCCTCACCTCCTCCTCCGGGGTCAAGGCAACGTATTTTTTTCTGAACTTATCAAATATTTGCGGTTTGCGTTCCATTCCATTACTTTTTCCATACAAATTTATGAAAAAAGTTTTAACTTTGTAGAAAATTACAAATATTCTTATATAATATGAGTTTATATATACTATGAACTATTCAGATATAGTAAAACAAATCAGCATAAAAGACTTTAAGCCCATATATGTGCTTATGGGTGGTGAGCCGTACTATATAGATAAGATTACAGAACTGATAGAGGCTTCCGTTCTAACTGACGATGAGAAAGTTATGAACGAGACCATAGTATATGGCAAAGAGGCTGACATAGCCGATGTAATAACAGACGCACGCCAATATCCTGTATTCTCTCCGTATCGGGTAATATATATTAAGGAGGCGCAACTGCTACAGAATAAAGATAAACTATCGCTGTTTGAAAAATATCTGGAACACCCTGTAAGCAGCACCATTATTGTTATAACGTATAAAGGCGGCACCATAGACAAGCGTAAGGCCTGGATTAAGTTGGCGGACAAATTAGGTGTGGTGTTTACATCGGAGCAGGTAAGAGAGTACCAACTGCCGCCACTTATAGAACAGATGGCAGATAGGGCTCACCTTGATATAGATAAAGATGCCACAGAACTGCTTGTAGAGTATATAGGCTCTGATTTAACCCAATTAGAGAGCGTGATTCAGAAATTTAACATTCTACTACCCGATGGCAAACGCCGCATTACGGCTGAAGCCATAGAGAAGGTTGTAGGCATATCTAAGGATTACAATGTGTTTGAGCTTGCAAACGCTATGCTACGTAAGGACGTACACAAGGCAAACCTTATAATAAACCATACAAGTGAGGCTATTCAGAAGATTATTCCAACCCTTTACAATAATTTCTCAAATCTACTCATTTACTTATACTTACCGCCTGGCTCCACTGACTCTGATGCAGTAGCGGCACTAAAGATAAACCCTTATTTTGTCAAGGATTACAAGTATGCCGCCACCAAATATACAAAGATGCAGGTGTTTAAAGCCATTGGTTACTTACGTAAGTATGACACCATGAGCAAGGGCGTGGGCTATGCCAATACGCAAGACACGTTAGGGCTGATGAAGGAGATGGTGTATCGGATATTGCATTAGCAATATATGATGTATGATGTATAATGTATGATGTATAATAATTATTTTTTTGTAGGTGTTGCTGGTACTGGTATGAGTGCCATTGCACAGTACTTGCGCGGTACAGGAAAGAAAGTATCGGGTTCTGACCGTCTTTTCAGCAAGACAGAAAAAGGAGAGACCCAAGTGCAACTTGAAAGAGTGGGAATAGAGTGCTTTTTTCAGGACGGAAGCGGAATAACACCTGAAACAGAAGCTGTTATAGTATCCACTGCCATAGAAGAGAGTAATGTGGAATACCAAAAGGCATTGAGCCTTAACATACCTATAATTAAGCGTTCTAAAATTTTAGCGGAAATATCAGACAGCATAAAGACCATTGCGGTAGGCGGCACATCGGGTAAGTCAACCACTACCGCCATGATTTTTCATATTCTGCAAAAATGTGGCAAAGAGCCATCGCTGATTACAGGAGCAGGGCTCACCACCATTCAGAAGCAAGGTTTTATTGGCAATGCCTGGAACGGAAACGGAGAATGGCTTGTAATAGAGTCTGATGAGTCTGACGGAAGCATTGTAAATTACAACCCTGAGATAGCCCTGTTACTGAATGTAGAGCGTGACCATAAGGAGGAATCTGAACTGTTGGAGTTGTTCTCCACTTTTAAATCTCACACTAAAAAGGCATTTATAGTTAACAGTAACTACCCTATTACTATGGGATTAAGCCAAAATGACGCTTATAATTTTGGCACAGAGGGGAATCCAGGTATAAAGGGCACAGACTTTAAGCAAGACGGTTTCTGTATAACATTTAAAGTGAACGGACTTGACTGCTCCATTAAGGCAATAGGCAGGCACAATATGGAGAACGCACTTGCGGCAATAGCGGCGGCTGTGCAGGCAGGAGTGGAACTGAAAGATGCCGTTAAGGCTATAGAGGATTTCAGCGGCATATATCGCCGTGCATCTCTTACTTGGTGCAATCAGGATAAACACCTCTATGTGGTAGATGACTTTGCACACAATCCGTCAGAGGTGGCTTCTGCCATTAAGGCTTGTCAGAGCATTACAGGCAAGGTTATAGCATATTTCCAGCCTCATGGATTCGGTCCTCTCAGATTTATGCATAGGGAACTTGCAGAGATGACGGCAGATACATTAAGAGAGTCTGATGTGTTTGTAATAGGAGACGTTTATTATGCAGGAGGCACTGTAAACAGAGATATATCACCCGATGTGGTAAGTGACTACATAATATCAAAGGGTAAGCACGCCATTTTTGCAGGTGACAAGAACGGCTCAATGCAAGAGATTCTGAAGGCGTTACCTAACGGTGACTGTACAGTGCTGGTTATGGGTGCAAGAGACCCAAAACTAAGCGAATATGCTGAGCAGATTGCAAACAACATTGCAAAATAATTTTTATACAAAAATTTTTATATAAATTTTGTGGATATTAAAAATATGTTGTATCTTTGCAACGCTTTTTGAGAAAGATATTCTCTTGGTGTGGTAGTTCAGCTGGTTAGAATGCCGCCCTGTCACGGCGGAGGTCGTGGGTTCGAGCCCCATCCACACCGCAATTTAATTACGGAAAAAGAAATGAAACAAGGAATTCACCCAGAAAGTTATCGCCCTGTAGTGTTCAAGGATATGTCTAACGGCGATATGTTCCTTTCCCGCTCTACAGCAGCAAGCAAGGAGACAATTGAGTATAAAGGAGAAAACTATCCACTTATAAAATTGGATATTTCAAGCAGTTCTCACCCATTCTATACCGGCAAATCAACTTTGGTTGATACAGCAGGTCGTGTAGATAAATTCAATTCACGTTACAAGAGAAATAAGTAATCTTTTTCATAAAAGAAGAAAGGCTCGTACATTGTGTGCGAGCCTTCTTCATATAAGGTGGGTTCTATTTATTAGTATAGAACCCACCTGAAGCCTTACTTATAGCAAGGCCTTGATTTTATCCTCATAAATGTTTCTTGGTCCTGCTCCTACTTGCTTGTCAACCAACTGACCATTCTTAAAGAACAACACTGTAGGCACATTACGGATACCATACTTATCTGTAAGGTCTGTATTCTCCTCTATATCAACCTTACCTATTAACGCCTTGCCCTCATAATCTTTTGCAAGACTCTCAATAATAGGACCCACCATCTTGCAAGGTCCACACCATGTAGCCCAAAAATCGGCTACCACTACGGCGTTATTGTCTAACACCTCCTGAAAATTCTGATCTGTAAATTCCATAATAAATTTTATTTAAAAAGTTAATCATCACAATGGTTTTGCGTCAAAATAGTATGATAACGTCTGCTCCTCTACTACAGGTTGCGAATAAGACTCATTATCATCGCCGGTCATATCCGTATCCTGCTGTTTGGTATCATCGGGTAACGGATTGTATGATGACAAGACATCTATCAACTTAGTGTTTACATACACATCATTCCTTCTTTTAAAGTTAACCTCTGTATGCTCCTCCACGTCATATACATTTACATATAAATCCATCTTAACTCCGTCTGTATCAGGAGTATCAGAGACGGCACCACCTAAAGACTCTATCAAATCAGTACGCACACTGTCAAGCGGAATGTTTATATTAAGCCCAATCTTGTAGTGCTCTTTAACCTCCTCAAGCGGTTCAATCTTGTTTATTGAGAAACTATACTCCACAGGTTTGCCCGCATCCTTGTCCTCCTTACGCTGATAACGTTCCTTAATTTCTCCGCTAATAAGCACAAATGAGTTTGCAAGGAACATGTTTCTATATACTGGGAACAGTTTACCTGCTATTGTAAATGAGTGGCTGCCACTGAAATCCTCAACCTCCATAACTATATACGGCTTACCGCTTTTCATTCCTATTTTCTCCTCTGACGATGTCACGATGCCGCCAAAATTCAGTTTTGAACCTGGTGCGTATTTGGCAAGGAACGTCTCATTATTCTGCAGTTCAGCGATGTCTGTTATGTTCATAGCCTGCAATATAACCTTGTATTTATCAAGCGGATGTGCAGATATGTACATTCCCACCACATCTTTCTCACTACGCAGTTTATACAGATTATCCCAAGGTGCGGCTTTCTCTATTAACGGTTTTTGTATTTCAACCCCCATATCCCCGAACAGAGAGTTCTGCATAGATGATTTGGACTCCTGATACATATTTCCATAACGCATAAGCACCTCTATCATAGTTGTGCCTTTCTTGCCTGTGGCAAAGAACTGCTCTCTGGTTATGCCTCCTATATTGTCAAATGCACCGCCATATACAAGAGACTCTATGGCCTTCTTGTTACACGATGCCAAATTAACACGCTCAAAAAAATCAAACACATCTTTGAACTTACCACCCTTGTCACGTGCATTTACAATAGCCTCCACCGCTGTGTCTCCCACTCCTTTTATACCACCAAGTCCAAAGCGTATATCTCCCTTATCGTTTGGCACAAAGTGAAGGCGGCTCTCGTTTACATCGGGCCCCAAAACATTTATACCCATAGCCTTACATTCCGTCATAAACTTTGTTACCTCTGTAATATCATCTTTATTACGAGTAAGGTTGGCTGCCATAAATTCTGCAGGATAATTTGCCTTCAGATAAGCGGTCTGATACGATACCCATGCATAACATGTGGCATGAGACTTGTTAAACGCATATTTTGCAAACGCCTCCCAATCAGACCATATTTTCTCCAATTTTGCAACATCGTGTCCGTTTGCCTGACCTCCGTTAAGGAATTTAGGTTTAAGTTCATCAAGCACCTTGCGTTGCTTTTTACCCATAGCCTTACGCAGTGTATCAGACTGACCACGTGTGAACCCTGCAAGCAGACGGCTGAGCTGCATCACCTGCTCCTGATATACCGTAACTCCGTATGTATCTTTAAGATACTTCTCCATTACAGGTATATCATACTCTATAGGTGCCCTACCCTGCTTACGGTTAATGAAATCAGGGATATAATCCATAGGTCCTGGACGATATAGGGCGTTCATGGCTATAAGGTCTTCAAACACAGTTGGTTGCAACTCACGCAAGTATTTCTGCATACCTGCTGATTCAAATTGGAATGTACCTACCGTACGCCCCTCACTGTAGAGTTTGAATGTTTTTTCATCATCTATAGGGATATGGTCTATATCCACCTCTATGTTTTTGGTTATCTTTATGTTTGCAAGTGCCTCTTTTATAATGGATAAGGTGCTGAGCCCTAAGAAGTCCATCTTTATAAGCCCCACAGACTCCACTACATGACCGTCATACTCCGTAACCATTACGTCCTCTCCCGTATTCTTATCCTTTACGGTGCTTAGTGGTGCAAATTTAGTAAGGTCATCGGCTCCAATAATAACGCCACATGCATGTATTCCTATTTGCCTTATAGTGCCTTCAAGTTGCCCTGCATACTCAAGTGTCTGCTTTATACTCTCATCACCGCCATGCAGTGCCTGTTGTAGTTCAGGAACCATTTTCAGGCAATTCTCCACTGTAACTGCCGGTGCCTTGCCTGTCTTGGGGTCTTCAGGGAACTTGGCTGGAACAAAGCCTACCAAACGGTTCATCTCCGCTAACGGCACGTTCTGCATTCTGCCCACATCCTTCATACTGGATTTGGTTGCCATAGTGCCGTAAGTTATTATGTGGGCTACACGCTCCTTGCCATATTTCTTTGTAATCCAATCAAGTACAAGACCACGCCCATCGTCATCAAAATCCACATCAATATCGGGTAATGATATACGGTCAGGATTAAGGAAACGTTCAAACAGTAAGTTATATTTTAACGGGTCCACGTCTGTAATGGTAAGGCAATATGCAACCACACTGCCTGCCGCACTACCACGACCTGGTCCTACGCTTACACCTAACTTTTCTCTTGCAGCCTTTATATAATCCTGAACTATAAGAAAATAGCCTGGGAATCCCATAGTTTTCATTACGTGCAGTTCAAAGATAATGTTCTCCTTAATATGGTCGTCCATATCCTTGCCGTAACGTTTCTCAGCCCCTTCCCAAGCAAGTTTTGCAAGATAATCAGCCTCTAACTTTATACGGTAAAGTTTCTCGTAGCCGCCTAATTTCTTTATTTTTTTCTTGGCGTCCTCATCGCTGAGCACTACCTCACCTTTCTCATTGCGGGTGAACTCATTAAACAAATCCTCTTCCGTAAATCTCTTTTTATACTCCTCTACAGTACCAAACTCCTTAGGAATATCAAACATAGGCATAATAGGGTCTGACTCTATGCTGTACTCCTCCACCTTATCCACAATCTCCTGTGTATTCTCTATGGCTTCAGGCAGGTCTGAGAAGATTTTAGCCATCTCATCGCCTGACTTCAGCCACTCCTGTTTTGTGTAACGCATACGGTTCTCGTCCTCAAGTTTAGCTCCCGTGCTTATACAAATCAGCCTCTCATGTGCCTCTGCGTGTTTTTCCTCTATAAAGTGTACATCGTTTGACGCTATAATCTTAATGCCTAACTTATGGGCAATATCAACAAGTGTCGGGTTAACCAAACATTGTTTCTCGTATGTAGTAGTATCTCCACCTTCCTTATTGGTCTTATGACGTTGTAACTCGATGTAAAAATCTTCTCCAAAAACATCTTTGAACCACTGTGCCGCTTTTTCAGCCTCATCGCGTCTGTCTCTTAATATATAATAAGGTAGTTCTCCACCTAAACATGCAGAGCAGACAATAAGCCCATCTTTATGCTCCTTAAGTATGTTCTTATCTATACGTGGTCTGTCATAAAAGCCGTCAACCCAAGCCTGAGTAACTATCTTGCAGAGATTCTGATACCCTGTCTTGTTTTTTGCAAGCAGGATAAGGTGCCAACCGCTACGGTCTAATGCCACATCTCTACCACGCTCATCGTCAAAAACACGGTAGTTAGGGTCTTTATCATAAAGTGTACGTCTTGCACAATATGCCTCAACACCTATTATGGGCTTAAAGTGCGGATTATCAGGGTTACTGTTATATTTCTTCACACTATCAGTAAACTCCTTTATTCCAAACATATTTCCGTGGTCTGTAAGGGCAATGGCACTCATACCAAGGCTTGTGGCTTTGGCTACAAGGTCCGGCACCTTAGACATTCCGTCTAAAATGGAATAGTGGGAGTGGACGTGGAGATGGGTGAACATCTAATTAATTGAAAGTTGAAAGTTGAAAGTTATTTATGCATTAAAATATTGTTTAATATTTTTGGGAACCACTGATACTCAAGGGCGTGAACTTTGGTGGCTACATCGTGGGGAGTGTCTGTAGGCAGAACCTCACATTTGGCTTGGAATATGGTTGTGCCTTGGTCATAATTCTCATCAATATAGTGAATTGTTATGCCACTCTCCCTCTCACCCGATGCCACCACAGCCTCATGAACCCGGTCTCCATACATTCCCTTGCCACCGAATTTTGGAAGCAACGCAGGGTGTATATTGACAATCATACGCGGAAACGCCTTTACCATAGCCTCCGGCACTCTGAGCAGGAAACCTGAAAGCACAATCAAATCGGGGTTCATACTCTTAATATCACCAAGCACCGTACCGTCCTCAAACTCCTGTTTTGTAAAAGAAGAACTCTCAATGCCTAAATTAGCCGCTCTTGTAAGCACATACGCATCCTTTTTATTGGACATTATGCGGCAAACGGTGACATCGCCGTTACCCTTAAAGTGCTTTACAATATTCTCTGCATTGGTTCCGTTACCCGATGCCAATATAACAATCCTCTTCATAATCCTATAAAAACTTTTGATTTTAACACATAAATCTCCAAGTGCAAAAGTAATTAAAATGTAATATCTAGTAAAGGTACAAGCCAAAAACTTATTAACAATATGCAAGTATTTTTAATCAAGTTGCATTTTTAGAGAAAAATCACTATCTTTGTAGTCGATAAGAAAAATTTTACAATTAACTAATACCTATTTATTATGGCAGACAATTCTATCGCAGCTCAAGTTAAAGCAATTATTGTAGAGAAATTAAGTGTAGAGGAATCTGAGGTTGTAGAATCAGCAAGCTTTTCAGGAGACCTTGGTGCAGACTCTCTTGATACCGTTGAAATGATTATGGAATTTGAAAAGAAATTCAACATCTCAATTCCAGATGAGACAGCAGAAAAAATAACAACTGTGGGCGAGGCCATTAAGTTTATTGAAGAGGCCGCCGGCAAAGCCTAATTTTAATTTATGAATCTTAAAAGAGTTGTTGTAACGGGTTTAGGTGCTCTTACCCCTGTAGGCAACAATGTTCCTGAGTATTGGGACTCATTGTTGAGTGGTGTAAGCGGAGCTAAACCCATTACTTGTTTTGATGCATCCAAGCACAAAACTCAATTTGCCTGTGAAGTCAAGAATTTTAATCCGGAAGACCATTTTGACCGTAAAGAGGCACGCAAATTGGACAGGTTTTCACAACTTGGCATAGTAGCGGCACGTGAGGCAATTAAGGATTCCGCTCTTAATTTAGAACAGGAGAATCTTGATAAAATAGGCGTTATTTATGGTGTAGGAATAGGTGGTCTGAACACATACGAGGAGCAATGTTCAGAATTTTATGCAGGAGACGGCACTCCTCGTCTGAATCCGTTTACCATACCTAAAATGATTACAAACATAGTCAGCGGTCACATATCCATAGAATTTGGATTACGCGGACCAAGTTATATATGTTCATCTGCCTGTGCTTCAAGCAGTAATGCAATTGCCCAGGCGTTCAACACCATCAGATTAGGTAAAGCGGACGTAATAGTTTCCGGTGGTACTGAATCATCTCTGACACAATGTGCAATAGGTGGCTTTAACGCCATGCATGCCCTATCCACACGTAATGATAGCCCGGAGACCGCTTCACGCCCATTCTGCAAAAGCCGTGACGGCTTTGTATTTGGAGAAGGTGCAGGTTGCCTCATATTGGAAGAGATGGAGCACGCACTCAGCAGAGGTGCTAAAATCTATGCAGAGATTGTAGGCGAGGGCGAGACCTCTGATGCATACCATATTACAGCATCACATCCTGAGGGGTTGGGTGCCATATCTGTTATGCGTAACGCACTTGAAGATGCAGGTCTTAAACCTACTGATATAGACTATATCAATGCACACGGCACATCAACCACATTGGGCGATATTTCAGAAGTAAAGGCTATAAAAGAGGTGTTTGGAGATTGGGCTTATAAACTTAATATAAGTTCCACCAAATCTGTTACAGGCCATTTGCTTGGTGCCGCGGGAGCGGTAGAGGCAATTGCCACCACTCTTGCTGTTTATAATGATGTAGTGCCTCCCACAATCAACTTTACAGGAGAAGAGGACGAGAATATAGATTACAAACTTAATTTCACATTCAACAAGCCTCAGAAAAAGATAATAAAAGCGGCATTATCCAACACATTCGGGTTTGGAGGGCATAACGCAACAATAGTTCTAAAGAAATTTTCAAAATAACATTATATCGCTTTGAAAAACAATCTAATACAAAAAATAAGGTTCTTTTTCTCCAAGAAACAAGAGCCTTATTTTAGTTTAAAAAAATTATTAGGATTCGCTCCTAAGAATATAGGAATATACAAGCTTGCACTAATACACAAGTCTGCCGCAATGCGTGAGAACAGCGGTAAAATGCTTAATAATGAAAGACTTGAGTTCTTGGGCGATTCTGTATTAAGCACAGTAACAGCAGATGTGCTTTATAACAAATACCCCTTAAAAAAAGAGGGAGAACTCACAAACATAAGGTCAAGAATAGTGCAGAGGGCATCGCTTGATGCGTTGGCACTTGCCATCGGGTTGGATAAGCTGATGACAATGAACCGCCGCAGCACCAGGAACTACGGAAAAGTTCACATAAACGGAAACGCATTTGAGGCTCTTATGGGTGCCGTATATGAAGACCGTGGATATGAATATTGCAAACGGTTTTTCCTAAGATTGGTAGCTGAAGGTTATATAGATATAGAACAAGCGGCACGTAAGGATATAAATTTCAAATCAAAGCTTATAGAGTGGGCTCAACGTGAAAAGTACAAGTTTGATTTTGTTACAGAAGACACCAAATTCATACGTGAAACCAACACCACTATATTTACATCTTCTGTTATAATAGAGGGAATATCAGTAAGTAACGGTACCGGTTCAAGCAAACGTGAATCACAACAAGATGCCGCAAGACACGCACTTAAGAAAATAAAGGAACCAAAGACATCAGAGACGATAGCACAAGCACGCAATGCAAGGATAGAGGCAGAAACCAATGAGCATAGTGACACCACATCTGAACAAGTTGATATTTGAACAGGCCAAGCACTACGGTAGCAGAGCCGCCATTTATCACCGCAATGACAACTCAGGCAAATGGGAGTCTGTCAGTTGGGATGAGTTTGCCATGCATGTAAGTGCTATGGGCAAGGCTCTAATTGAATCAGGGGTTAAATGTGGTGACAGAATAGGAATCTTTTCTCATAATATGTATGAGTGTATAGTGGCTGACTTTGCTAATTTCTATGCCAAAGCGGTTACAGTTCCACTATATGCCACAAGCACTTCCATCCAGCTTGACTACATAATCACCAATGCCGGCATAAATGTGATGTTTATAGGAGAGCAGTATCAATTTGATGTGGCACGTGAGATTGTAAAAGACTCCTCAACCATTAAAAAAATCATTGTATTTGATAATACAGTGGATATTTCAGAGTGCAATGAGGCTGTTTATTTCTCTGATTTGCTTACAAAAGGCGTATCACCCGATACAGAGAAAGAGGCGGAAAAACGTAATGCCTCTGACTCTGACGATGACCTTATGACCATACTTTACACATCGGGTACAACAGGGTTTCCTAAAGGTGTAATGCTTACACAGTCAAACTATAAAGAGTGCCTTGACCGTAGTCTGGTAAGGTTTAACGTAATAAGCGACAAGGATACAACCATAACATATCTACCACTGTCTCACATATTTGAGAAAGTTTGGACATATTTTTGCCTGCTTAATGGCGTTACCATTTATATTAACCATCTGCCAGATGAAATAAGAAGGTCTCTGCAAGAGGTACACCCTACCGCATTCTGTGCAGTGCCAAGATTTTGGGAGAAGATTTACGCAGTAATGTCAGATAAGATAGAGACTGCAATACCCCATTCCAAGCGTATATATTACAAGTGGATTCTATCTTTAGGGGAAAGATACAATCTTAACTACAAACGTTTTGGGCTCCACTCTCCAAAGGGTCTGAGTGCCGCATACAAGATTTTTGCACGCCCTGTATTCCGTAAGGTGGAACGTAACATAGGTATTGAGAAAGGAAATGTTTTTCCATGTGCCGGGGCAAAACTATCTGATGACATAAATATGTTTTTCCACAGTATGGGCATAAATATATGCTACGGCTATGGTCTTACAGAATCCACTGCCACAGTAAGTTGCTTTTTACCAGACAACAAATTCTATAAAATAGGTTCTGTGGGCAGGATTATTGAGGGAATGGATGTAAAAATATCACCCGATGGTGAGATACTGATAAAAGGGAAGTCCGTTACATCGGGATATTACAATAACGAAGAAGCCAATGCAGAGGCATTTACAGAAGACGGTTGGTTCCGCACAGGCGATAGCGGATTTGTGGATATGGAGAACAATCTTTACCTTACAGACCGCATAAAGGACCTGTTTAAGACATCAGGTGGCAAATACATAGCACCGCAAATGCTTGAGAGCCTTATCTGTGGCAGTAAATTTGTGGAGCAGGCAGTGGCAATAGGTAATGAGCATAAATACGTGTCCATGCTTATAGTGCCATCGTTCAGCCGTTTGGAAGATTGGGCTAAAGAGCATAACCTAAATTGGAAAACAAAAGAGGAGTTGTTGGCCCTACCCGATGTAAAGGCACTCTATCAGGATATAATAAACAAACGCACAGGCATTCTTGCCGGATTTGAACAGATAAAACGTTTCACACTTCTGCCTCAGCCTTTCACTATGGAGCAAGGGCACCTTACCAACACACTGAAAATCAAGCGAAAGGTTATAAATGAGATGTTTAAGGCGGAGATAGATGCAATGTATGATGTATGAAATATACTAAGAATTATAAAATAGGGTTTCATCAGACTGACCTTAACTTTAAGTTAAAGCCTTACGAGTTTATGAACATGGCACAGGATATAGCCACAGACCATGTTCAGTCTAAGGGTTGCGGACAACTTGATTTACGCAAAGATGACTTGGCATGGATGCTCATAAAAATGAATACAGAGTTCATTCAGATGCCTTGCAATATGCAGGATGTTGTTATGCAGACCTGGCATAAGGGGCAGATGGGACCTATTTTTTACCGTGACTACACCATACACGATACAGAGGGCAATCTACTAATAAAATCCACATCCATCTGGGCTACAGTAAACATAAAGACACGCTCACTGTCACGTCCAAAGTCTATTCTTGAAGATTGCATACTGCATGAGGACGCAATGACAGACCGCAACATAAAGTTAAGAATCCCATCGGGGTTACCTCTTATAAAAGAGTATATTCATAATGTAACATACTCTGACATAGACTGCAATAGTCACGTAAACAATACAAGTTACGTTATTTGGGCATTGAACTGCCTACCCTACAATTTAGTGGCAAAACAGGGCATAAAATCCATAGAGATAAGTTACCTTAACGAGACCAAACCAGAGACAGACGTAACCATACAGATATACTCCGCCACAGACGGCAATTACTACTTTAAAATATTTAACACAGAAGGGCTCCCACTTGCACTGCTTAGAATCGGGGTGAATTGAGCAATCTCCCATTATCATTCCACTGCCCATAGTAACGTCCTAGTTTGGCATACTTTATTACATTTTGCAACTGTTTTTGGGCTTTATTCTGGAATCCGTGGTTTATAAGCGACACTAAATTTGACACTCTTACACGCAAATAAAGTTCAGGTGCACTTTTTAAGAATGCCCATGCCTCAGTATCGGCATGCATCGCCGTCTCTATATCAGCAGGTATTATAAAAGGTTTATATTCAGGCATTACAGCACGCCCTGCAGGAGTCATTAGTCCTAAACGCTCAAGCCTATTACAACGAGCAATATTAAGTTCAGTCCAATTTCCACCTTTGCGTCTTGGCGAAAATCGGGAGCATAACACTCCGTTTATGTTTTTGTGTACTGAATCTATCCACCCAAAACAGAGAGCCTCCTCAACGGCATCTACATACAACACAACACCGTCCTGCGGCTCCCAAGACTTTGATATAGGAATATACATCTCTTTTGCTGTAGAAGCATTTATCTCATACCAATTACGCAACTCCGCCCTGCTCTTTATACCTAAATAATTTGTGTCCATTAGTTAATTTTCAATACTTTCCCGTAAAGGTAATATTTTTTTCTTACTTTTTTTGTAACTTTGTTGCAATAAATACGCACCAATCACAAATCATATATCTGTAGATATTAAGTGATAAAAGAATAAACATACGATTTATAGAAAATATGAGTACAAAGAGCAATGACAACGGACGTGCATATGAATTTGCATGTATCACTGTTTTTTCGAAGGCCATTGAGTCATATCGTAAAGTTAAAATTATGCACAATAGTGCATATGAAGCAAACGAGCGAGCATGGAATACTTTAGACTCTTATTCTCAAGAGATGTTCCTTTTAAGTGCTAAAGCCACCATTCAATCTATTTTTGAAGCAGAACCTCGTATGATAGAACCTGGAGAAGATGAACTTTTGCTTCTATTCCAAACAGATGATGCAGGAAAGAATGGCGATGTGCGTGACATTTTGGTTATTCGTAAGGATATACAGTGGGAAATAGGATTCAGTATAAAACACAATCACTTTGCAGTTAAACATAGCCGTTTGAGCCGAACTAATAATTTTGGTCTTACTTGGTATGGCAAAACTTGTTCAAATACATATTTCGAAGAAATACGTCCGATATTTAATTACTTAAATGAGGAAAAGAATAAATGTACACCATTTGAGTCTTTGCCAAATAAGTGGGATGATATATATATTCCAATTCTTAACGCTTTTATGAAAGAAGTAAAAATGCAATATGCTCAAGACCATACAATCGCAACAAAGATGGCAGAATATCTTTTAGGGCATTTTGATTTTTACAAGATAATTAGTGTGGATGATAGAAGATTGACTCAAATAAAAGGGCATAATATGCATGGAACTCTTAACCAACCTTCACAAACAGCCAAACCCAAGATAGAAATTCCATTATCAACATTTCCGTCACGTTTATTAAGTCTTGAATTCATTCCAGACCATATGAATACATTAGAAATGAATTTTAATGGAGGGTGGTCATTTACATTACGCCTGCATAATGCATCTACTATATGCGAACCATCACTTAAGTTTGATGTGCAGATTCTGGGTGTGCCAGCTAGTATCGTAACTATTAATTGTATCTGGAGATAATGGAACTAATTAGTCTCTTTAGTGGTGCAGGTGGATTGGATAAAGGCTTCAGCAGGGCTGGGTTTCGAACAATAATCGCCAATGAATGGGATAAAAAAATATGCCCTACTTTTCGTGCTAATTTTCCAAATGCCAATCTTATTGAAGGAGATATTCGCAATATTAACGAAGAAGTATTTCCTCGGCATATCACGGGTATTATAGGTGGTCCTCCTTGCCAATCTTGGAGTGAAGCAGGCTCTCTACGAGGCATTGAAGATGCACGCGGACAATTGTTTTACGAATACATACGCATTTTACGTGCTACTCAACCTTTTTTCTTTGTAGCTGAAAATGTTTCAGGAATGTTAGCATCCCGTCACTCCGATGCTGTTGAATGTTTCTTGCGTTTATTCGATGAAGCTGGATATAATGTTAATCTAAAAATGCTCAATGCTAATGATTATGATGTACCAGAAGACAGAGACCGAGTCTTTTATATTGGATTCCGTAAAGACTTGGGCATAATCAATTTTGAATATCCTCAACCTCAAGACCACAAACCTACCTTACGAGAAGCCATTTGGGATTTGTGCAAAACTGCCATTCCTGCAAAAGAGCACAATAAAACAAATGGTACGGAGTGTATTGTTCCTAACCACGAGTATTTTACAGGTTCTTTTTCTCCTATTTTTATGTCACGTAATCGTGTACGTAGTTGGGATGAGCCAGGTTTTACCGTACAAGCAAGCGGTCGACAATGTCAGTTGCATCCACAAGCACCCAAAATGATAAAAGTAGGGGTAAATAAGCAAATTTTTGTACCAGGCAAAGAAAATTTATACCGCAGAATGACCATACGTGAAGTAGCAAGAGTACAAAGTTTCCCTGATGATTTTCAATTTATCTACGATGAAGTGGATTATGGGTATAAAATGATAGGGAATGCCGTACCTGTAAATTTGGCTTTTCATGTAGCACGCAGTGTAATTGATTGCTTGCGAGTGCATAATGTACATTTAGAATAATGGACATTTGTTCTTTTTTTGCTGGCTGTGGAGGTTTGGATCTCGGATTTGAAAAAGCGGGATTTAATGTATTGTGGGCTAATGAATTTGACCCTACGATTGAAGCCACCTATCGTTATAACCACCCAAAAACTATATTCTGCAATGCAGATATTTGCACAATAAAAGAATCTGATATTCCTGATTGTGATGGTTTTATTGGTGGTCCTCCTTGTCAGGCGTGGAGTTTAGGAGGAAAAGGGTTAGGTCTAAAAGACATGCGTGGAAGGGTATTTTTAGAGTATATCCGACTAATTAAGGCAAAACATCCAAAGTTCTTTGTAATTGAAAACGTCGAAGGAATATTGACAGCACAACATATCAAAACATTTAATTCCTTTTTAACCACATTATTTGAAGCAGGATATATTGTAACCTATGCACTGTTAAATGCAAAAGATTTTAAAATACCGCAAGACAGGAAAAGGGTGTTGGTTGTAGGCATCAAGAAAGAACTCAACAAAGCATGTCTTTTACCGAATCCAACTAGTGATAAAATTATTACATTACGTCAAGCCATTGGAGATATTATAGAACATCCACGCTTCTACACTGATGGTGAAAAAGTCTTGCAAAATTATGACAAATATCTCAACCACGATGTCTACAACGGAGCTTTTGACGAACGTTTTATGGCAAGAAACAGGGTTAGAGGATGGGATGAAGTATCGTATACAATACAAGCACAGGCAAAAAACGAGCCTCTGCATCCCCAAGCACCAAAGATGGAATTCTTATCTTTGAATCAACGTGGTTTTGTAAAAGGCAAGGAACATCTGTATCGCCGGTTGAGTGTACGTGAATGTGCAAGAATACAAACATTTCCTGATACATTCCGTTTTACATATTCGGACATTAAGGACGGGTATAAAATGGTAGGTAATGCTGTGCCACCACGGTTAGGTCAAGTTTTAGCAGAATGGGTATATAAGACACTAAAATAATCCACGATATTGAATACTTCAAAAACAGAATTTGCACAATGTTAAAGCATCAAATAAAACGAGTTTGGGTTGATGATGAGGCTGTATATGCTGAAACCATTGATGGGTTAAAAGCAAGTTACCTCTTTGCAGACTGGAGCAAACTTGCTTCTGCCACTCAAGAAGAGCGTGAAAACTTCCAATTATCTTATACCGGCATCCATTGGCCGTCTGTTGATGAGGATTTGAGTTTTGAAGGAATGTTCCACTCTAACAACTGTTGCAATATAACGGCAGGGGAAGATTCTGTGTTCTACAACGCAGAATCGCAAAAAAGGTAACGCATTTTAATCCACAAACGTTCATAATCCAAATATGGATTTTCCCATATTACGAAATTTTTCGTTACGAAAAATTTCGTAACTTTTTTTCGCTTTTTGTAACTTTTTTTCGCTTCGCTCAAAGAAGTTACTGGCACTGACGCTT
>JAKSNY010000020.1 GCA_024399495.1 Paludibacteraceae bacterium | reverse complement strand
GCACTGACGCTTTTTGTAACTTTTTTTCGCTTCGCTCAAAGAAGTTACTGGCACTGACGCTTTTTGTAACTTTTTTTCGCTTCGCTCAAAGAAGTTACTGGCACTCGGAAGATGCAAAAACTATCGTTTTTGTAATCTGACTTTTTCCATAACTGCAAGCAAGCTTGCGTTACATCAAAAGTCAGATTACTACAAAAAACAAAGTTTTTTTTGCATCTTCTCTCGTTTTTTGTAACTTTGCAATTCATTTGAAATTTCAAATCATAATGGAACTTGCATCTAAGTACAGCCCTAATGAGATTGAGGCTAAGTGGTATCAGTATTGGTTGGATAACAAACTTTTCAGCTCAAAACCCGATGGCAGAGAGCCTTACACCATAGTAATTCCCCCGCCAAATGTTACCGGTGTGCTTCACATGGGGCACATGCTTAACAATACTATTCAGGATATTCTTATACGCCGTGCCCGTATGCTTGGAAAGAACGCATGCTGGGTACCTGGCACAGACCACGCTTCAATAGCCACAGAGGCTAAGGTTGTGGCTAAACTTGCAGAGCAAGGCATTAAGAAGAGAGACCTTACACGTGATGAGTTTCTAAAACACGCATGGGCTTGGACAGATGAGCATGGCGGCATAATTCTAAAGCAACTACGCAAACTTGGAGCATCGTGTGATTGGGACAGAACAGCATTCACTATGGATGAGACCCGTAGTAAGAGCGTTATAAAGGTATTTTGCGACCTATATAATAAAGGGTTGATTTACAGAGGCGTGCGTATGGTCAATTGGGACCCTAAAGCCCTTACCGCCCTATCTGATGAGGAGGTAATTTATGAAGAGGAACAGAGCAAACTTTACTACTTAAGATATAAAATTGTTGGCGAAGACGGCTATGCAGTTGTTGCCACCACCCGTCCTGAGACAATTATGGGCGATACCGCTATGTGTATAAACCCTAAAGACCCAAAGAACCAGCATCTTAGAGGCAAAAAAGTTATAGTACCGTTGGTAAACCGTGAGATACCTGTAATAGAAGATGAGTACGTTGATATTGAGTTTGGTACAGGTTGTCTAAAGGTTACTCCTGCCCACGATGTCAATGACTATATGCTTGGCGAGAAATACAACCTACCTACAATAGATATTTTCAACGATAACGGCACTATTAGCGAAGCTGCCGGATTATATGTAGGCATGGACCGTTTTGATGTTCGTAAGCAGATTGAGATAGACCTACAGAATGCAGGGCTTATGGAGAAGGTTGAGGCTTACACAAACAAGGTCGGCAAATCAGAGCGTACAAAGGTTGCCATAGAGCCAAAACTCTCAATGCAGTGGTTCCTAAAGATGGAGCACCTTGCCAAACCTGCTCTTGAGGCAGTTATGACAGACGCACTTAAATTCTACCCACCCAAATACAAAAGCACATACAAGTATTGGATGGAGAACATAAAGGATTGGTGTATAAGCCGCCAACTTTGGTGGGGACACCGTATTCCTGCATATTATCTGCCTGAAGGTGGATTTGTAGTGGCGGAAAACATAGATGAGGCTTTGAAACTTGCCATCAAGAAAACAGGCAACACTAATCTGAAGGCAAGCGATTTACGTCAAGACGAGGATTGCCTTGACACTTGGTTTTCATCTTGGTTGTGGCCTGTATCACTGTTTGACGGAATAAACAACCCTAACAATGAGGAAATTAAGTATTACTACCCTACTTGTGACCTTGTTACGGGACCCGATATCATATTCTTCTGGGTTGCCCGTATGATTATGGCAGGTTATGAGTATATGGGCGATATGCCTTTCCGCGATGTATATTTTACAGGTATCGTGCGTGATAAGTTAGGCAGAAAGATGTCCAAATCCTTGGGCAATTCTCCTGACCCTCTGAAACTTATAGCAGATTACGGTGCAGACGGCGTGCGTATGGGTATGATGCTATCCGCCCCTGCAGGTAATGATATTCATTTTGATGAGGCTCTGTGTGAGCAAGGACGTAACTTCAATAACAAGATTTGGAATGCACTGCGTTTGGTTAAAGGATGGAAAGTTGAGGACAAGGCACAAAGCAGTGCCGCCTCAGCCGCTGTAAAATGGTTTGAGCATAAACTGAATGCGGCAATAATTGAGATTGACGACCAATTCAGCAAATACCGCTTGTCTGAGGCACTGCTTAGAGTGTATAAACTGTTTTGGGATGAGTTTTCATCTTGGTATCTTGAGATGGTAAAACCTGCCTACGGCGATTCAATAGACACTGCAACATACAATGCAACATTGGAGTACTTTGAGAAACTCTGTCTGCTGCTGCACCCGTTTATGCCTTTCATAAGTGAGGAGGTTTGGCAAAGCATACGTGAGCGTAATGCCGGTGATAGTATTATGACAGCTGAGTGGCCAAAAGCCACCGCACCCGATAACGCTATGCTTGACAAGTTTGAGAACCTTAAGGAACTTGTTGCCGCCATCAGAACAGTAAGGCTACAAAAGAATATAGCCGCCAAGAACGCTATAACGCTGAACATAATTTCTGACGGACATAATGCAGAGTATGATTGTGTTACTATTAAAATGTGTAACATATCTGAGATAAATAAGGTGTCTAACAAAGACCCTATGGCTGTATCATTCCTTGTTCGTACCACAGAGTATGAGATTCCTATGTCAGAGAACATTGACATTGAGGCTGAAAAGCAGAAAACCATTGCTGAAATTGAGCGTTTTGAGGGATTCTTAAAGGGTGTTATGGCAAAACTAAGCAATGAGAGGTTTGTAGCCAATGCCGCACCTGAAATTGTGGAGCGTGAACGCAAGAAGAAAAGCGATGCAGAGAGCAAGATAAAATCACTAAAGGAGAAACTTAACAAGTTGACAGTGGACAATTGACAGTGGACAATTATATCACTTTCAATTTTACCTTCGGTCAGCTTCACAGTCAATTTTCAACTTTCAACTTTCAATTAATTCATTATGAGTACAAAAGCAAAAGTCTGGTCAATTATTTTAGCCATCATTCTGATAGGTGGCGGTCTATGGTTCTATTTCAGATACTACTTTGTATTTGGTGAGGGAGTAAAGGCAGGAGAACTTAACTACTGCACCTACAAAGGCTACATTTTCAAGACCTACGAGGGCAAGCTGATTCAGTCTGGATTCAAGAAAGGAGCCACAGGCTCAATTCAAAGTTATGAATTCAAGTTCAGCGTTGAAGACAAGGCTGTAGCGGATTCACTTATGCGTTGCTCCGGCAAAAACATAGAGGTTCACTATAAAGAGTATATTGCCCCTATTGTTTGGCGTGGTGTCAGTGAATTTGTGGTAGATAGCATTATAAGCGTGAACTAACATAGGGTCAAGGGACTACCTCTTTAATGTGAAATGTCCACTCACTTTCTTGTTCATATCCTCGCTTATAATCACATACCAATAGTCTGTCATTGGCATATCGTGACCATTGTATATACCGTCCCATCCCTTAAACTCACTTGCCTTTACTGTCAATAGTAGTTTATCAAACCTATCGTAAATTTGAATATAGGCATTAGGATGGGTCTCTATATTCTCTATTAGCCATAAATCGTTTATTCCGTCATCGTTAGGCG
Organism: Paludibacteraceae bacterium; assembly: GCA_024399495.1. GTDB lineage: Bacteria > Bacteroidota > Bacteroidia > Bacteroidales > Paludibacteraceae > Enterocola. The sequence goes on along the minus strand of JAKSNY010000020.1, from coordinate 31,758 downwards.
TGAAATATACCATAGGCTTAATATCCTTAACCTCATAAACTGTAAGCTTAAGTGTGGTAACACTGTCACAACCGCACACTTTAGTTTTGCCTTTATTGGTTTTAGTTATAATGCCAACGTTTTGTGTCTCCTCCTTAGATACAGTAAATCCGTTTTTATTATAAGATTCGCCTAAAAGAGCCCTATCCTCAATAGTCACACTATCATTAGGGCAAACAGCAAGTGTAAGAGTTGTTATACTGTCACACCCTGTAGCAACAGACTGCTCTTTATGTTGTCGTTCTATAATGGTTTGACCTATAGTCTCATCTGTCTCAATTGAGAAACCGTATTTGCTATATGACTGTCCCTCACACACTTTATCATTAATTTTTTTTGTAATATTAGAAATAACGGTTACTGTGTGAATCTCTGTTCTTGAACATACTCCATCGGGGCTTTGAATTGTAATGTCGCATTTATACTCCTTACTTCCTGTTTTTGAAACATCAACACTTATCTCCCTGCTATTACCTCCGGTACTCCATTTGTACAACACCCCCTCTGTATCAGTAGTAATTTCATATCGTTCATCACTTTGGCATGTGACATGTAAAACATCTATGGTATCGGGACAGCAAACAGACTCTATATTAAAAGTGCTGGTAGTTCTACACTCTCCGTTATTAGTTTCCATAACATAAACATCTAACGCACCTATCTGTGGATTTATGTAGATATCATCGTATGATGCAATTTTACCATCAAAATACACCTCACCAGGCATCAACTCACCATTCTTTTTCAGTGCAAATGTGGGGTTAAAATAATATTTATCAGGATATTGTCTATAATCATTAGGTGTAGGAGCTATCTCTACAGTCATGTAATACGGACCATCACCCGCACACAGTGCGTAATCTTTAGGAACATCGTCACCAAGATGCACATCTGCTATAACCTGTATTGTCTCTGTAACTTGTGCTCCCCCTTGCTTGGTAACAACACATTTAAGACTCTTATCGCCAACCATAGCATCTATCCCCTCAAACTCAATAGTCCTATTGTTACTGCCATGCACCCCAATATAATTCCATTGATATGAAACACCCTCGTTTACTGCTGTAACAGAAAGAGGCTGACCATAACAAGCATGAATTGTCCTATCTGCCAGCATACTGCTACAAACAACAAAAACTATTATAAATGTAAAAATAATTTTCTTTACCATAAACACTCTATTTCCACTCAGCAGTTTCCATTATACGTACAATATCCTCTGTGATATACTCCGCTACAGGTGCTATGGAATCTTTATTGGGTCTGTTATTGAAATACAACGCCCCCCGCAAAAAGTGTTTTACGCTATCAGTAAGCAAGAACTGCACCTGCGATGCCGCATTACCCTTAATCTCATACAGCATGCCATACATATTCTTTTCCGGATTCTCATACGGTTGCTCCGATATGGCATCTGCCTTTACCACATGCTTATATACAAACTTACGTGAATCCTCCGATATTTCATAAAAATTGCCGTCTATATTCTTATAACTGCAATAAATACGTGCATTATATTGCGGATACACAATATCAAAAAACTCCTCTTCTCCCCTATGCTGAACCACACGTGCTACATTTGACGGATACTCAAACACTACAGGGTCATCAATCTGCACTGTATCGTATGTCTTATCCTTCAGTTCTATTCTAAAGTACCCAAGAGGTTTAGGTGTATAATTCACACACGATGTAAACATTAGCACCGATACACACACAATAGACAATATGAATCCGTTATGTTTCAACTTTTTAACCAAATTATAGCGTTTACTGCTTTCCTTACAATCCATCTGCCAATCCTGCTTTTATGATAACGATTATAATATATTGACATTGAGCCATAAAAGGCATTAAGATACTCTTTTGAACGTTTGTTGGTACTCTTACCCTTTAAGTGGATTACCGTTATAGGCACATAGTAATTATAAAGGCCTCTGTCTAAAATAGTCCTTGACAAATCCACATCCTCTCCAAACATAAAATAATCTTCACAAAGCAATGCCGCATCGCCTAACGCCTCCTTATTTATCAGCATAAACGCACCCGCCAGAATATCTGTACTTCCTTGCTCATTTTCTTTAAGTTCTGTATTATAGTATGAAGCAAAAAGCCTGCTTTTAGGGAATGCCTTTGTAAGCCCCGATATTTTACATAAAGAGTTCCATATATTTGGCTTATTACGCTTGCTCTCAGGTAGATAAACACCATCACCATCTATCATTCTTACCCCCAACGCACCAAAATTTTCTGCTTTAGACGCAAAATCAAGCACATCCTTCAAGCAATTTTCCGGAATAAGGACATCGGGGTTAAGAAGTAGAATATATTTTGAGTCAGCCTTGCGGATTGCCACATTATTGGCCTTGGCAAAACCTACATTCTCCTTGTTCTGAATATACTTGACATTAGGGAATTTACCCTTAACTGCCGTCTCTGCTCCGTCACCCGATGCATTATCCACCACAAATACCTGCATATCAATACCTTGCGAGGCCTTATCCACACACTCAAGGCACTGTAACAGCAAGTCCTTGACCTTATAGTTTACTATTATGACAGACAGCGTATTCACTTGTGTTATTATTATTCCTGCAATCGTTCTCCGAGCCTTATAAGCCAATTTTTTTTAGGTTTGGTAAGAATATAAGCATCATCATACACCGGTTTTGTCTGCCCCTTAATTACGGCATAAATCACACCCCAATCAGGCAGACCTCCAAGATTGCGGTCATCTATGTAAATATCTGCATTTATCTTGCGTGAAAAATCCTTATCACCGTCCTCCTCTTCAGGGTAGTTCTTGTTTACGGCATAGAACTCCAAACCCTTGCTGCTGCAATACTCCACTGCCTCATCAAGTGTCTTTCCTGTACGGTATGTCCACAGAATTATGTTGCAATGCAACTCTTTCTGTAACTTTATAAGTGTCTCTATGGCAAATGGAATTGGCTTGCCTATCATCGGGTACTCATGGGTAACTAATGTGCCGTCAAAATCTACTGCGATGGTCATGATATTAATGGTTATTCGGTGATACGGTTATTCGGTGATTCGAGATTAGTTAATCATTCTTCTTTTGATTCAAAGTACTTGGTAATTTTGTACTTGGTGGGTTTGGTAAGAATCAACGCTACAAACACTATTAAGTAAGCAAACAGGCTGGAACGGTCACGCAGTAGTGCGTAGCTTGCTATTGACACTAATCCGGGTACAGCAATAAGCAACATCTGTATAAGATTCCACTTTAAATAGTACTCCAAATCCACCTGTTTCTTTATCTTGGCATTAAACAGAGATATTGCAAGTGGTATGAACACAAGTAGGAACCCCACATTTACATATCCCATAACTATAGCCTCAGTGCCTTGCAACACTCCCATTCTAAGTGGGAACAGGTGTGCCAACACCAACCCTATCACAAATACAGCGTAGATTAGGTAGTACACCGTAATCAGTTTGCTCTGAATTTCTTTCATAAATTTTTCCTCATACATCATACATCATTTTAACCTCGCCTACGGCTCGTTAAAATATATATCCTTTTCTATTGGGGGACACCCCCAAACCCCTGCGCCAAGCGTTCGGGCTAAAGCCCTCTGTCGCTTCGCTCCATACATCATACATCATACATCATACATGATAGACCTGTCTATCCAATATTGACCTGCCCAATGTAAGGGAGTCTGAATATTGGAGTTCATCCCCTACCGCAATGCCCCGTGCTATGGTTGTGATTTTAACATCATAATCCTTTAGCTTGCGTGCTATGTAATACGATGTGGTGTCTCCCTCCATAGTAGGGCTTAATGCAAAAATAATCTCCTTAATACCACCTTCCGCCACTCTTTTTACTAGGCTTTCTATCTCTAAATCAGAGGGTTTTACCCCGTCCATAGGGCTTATTACACCGCCAAGCACATGATACAGACCTTTATACTGCTGTGTTTCCTCCACAAGCATCACCTCCTTTATGGTCTCAACCACACATATAGTAGAGGCGTCTCTTGACGGATTGGAGCAAATTTGACATACATCGCTGTCCGATATATTCTTGCAAACCTTGCAGTACTTAACCTCATTTTTAAGCAGCAGAATGGACTGTGCAAAATCATTAACCTGCTCCTTATCCTGCTTTAGCAAGTGCAATGCAAGCCTAAGTGCAGATTTTTTACCTACACCTGGCAGTTTAGAGAGTTGATTTACTGCATTTTCAAGCAAAAAAGAGGGATAAGAGTCCATTTTTTATTATCTTTGCACAATATTAAACTACAAAGTTACTAAAAAAGTTAAAATAAACAAACATACTCTTTCATACATCATACATTATACATCATACATTACAATTATGATTATCCGTTCCGCAACATTTATTAAGAGCAGCCCCAAGGTGGGTGATTGTCCAAAATCAAATATGCCTGAATATGCTTTTATTGGCAGGTCTAATGTGGGCAAGTCATCTCTAATAAATATGCTTGCTGACAGGAAAGGTTTGGCACTTACCGGCTCAACCCCTGGCAAGACTCTGCTAATCAATCATTTCTTAATAAACGGAGAGTGGCATTTGGTTGATTTGCCCGGTTACGGATTTGCACAACGTGGCAAAAAACAGCGTGATGAGTTACGCTCTATGATAGAGGGCTACATACTTGGCAGAGAGCAATTAGCCAACCTTTTTGTTTTGATAGACAGCCGATTGGAGCCACAAAAAATAGACATCGAGTTTATAACTTGGTTAGGAGAGAACGGCATTCCGTTTTCAATAGTCTTTACAAAGACTGACAAACTGTCAAAAAGCACCTTAAACACCAATTTAGAGGATTACAGAAACAGACTAAAAGAAGATTGGGAGACACTTCCCCCAATCTTTATAACATCGTCCGTCACAAGTGCAGGACGTGAAGAACTGCTCAATTACATAGAGCAAATAAATCTATCACTTACGGTTAGTTCTATTTAAATAACGTAGGAAGTGTTGTCCTCATACATCATACATCATACATCATACATTATATCATTTCTTCTCCTTTACAAATATCCACAGAACACCGGATATAAGCAGGCAGATTGCACATATTGCAAAAATTATTGACTTATCTTCAGCCGCATCAATAATCTCACCCATCTTAAATGATGCTACAAGCTGCGGCAACACAACTGAAAGGTTGAATATACCCATATACAGACCCATCTTGGATTGATCTACACGTGAACTCATAATGGCAAATGGAAGTGATACAAGTGAAGCCCAGCCTATACCAACTATTACAAGAGCCACAAAGAATGTGTAAATATTTGCACCGCAGAAATAGATTATGCCGTAACCTATTGCCATTGCCAAAATAGCACCTGTATGAGTGTGTGCCATACCTTTCTTGGCAGCAATTACATTTAGGACAAGTACAGGAAGAATGGCTCCTATAAGGTCACGCACAAGGAATGCCATTGAGTTTACTGTTTGTGCTGAACTGGCATCTATGTTTGAAATAACATTTGCAACATAGAAGAACATATAAACATTCATAGTTTGTACACCCCACCATGTAAATGAGTGTGCAAGCAGAATCTTTTGGAACTCATGCATATCCTCTTTTACTTTCAGAGTGTTTGCAAGCACTAACAACAGAGCCACAATCTCTATGATAACACACGCAAGTTCTACTGCATTCAAGCCTAAATAGTGAGGCATTGACGCTATCACATCCGCTGGGATAAACAGTTTGGCTACAATAACATATATACCATATACCAAAAATCCGTATAGAGGAAGAACTGCATTGTTCATATCCTTAAGCACAGAGCCCTGTGAGGTGGCTACAGCCGTACTCGCATCCTTTTCTGCATCATCAGCGACTTCCGCATTAAGTTCACGAGGCTCCTCTATAAAGAATATAGGGAGAATTGTGAATAATACGGCAATAAACATACCTACATAAATAAGGGTTTCATTACCCCAAAGAACAGCTATAAGATATGCAAGCACACCGCAAGTACCCGATACAGTCTGCATCCAAGTGTATCCCTTGCTACGTTGCTCCTGTGTCGTGCAATCCGCCACAAGCGAACGTGTAGGGTTAAAACTTACATTTATGGAAAGATCTAGAGTAAGAGCCACGCACACTGCAATAGGAAGCAGACCTGCAGCACCCTCCATACCTAACATTTTTTGTACAATCTCAAGGTTAGGCAATGCAAGAAGCATCATACCTGTAAGCAGCCCGCCAAATATAATCCAAGGACGGCGACGGCCACCCATAAACCACAATTTGTCGCTTACCGCACCAACAATTGGTTGTGCAATAATACCTGCGATAGGTCCGGCAGCCCAGACAATACCAATATCTCCAATACTTAATCCATACTTTGTGGAAAGAATCCAACTAAGAGCAGAAATTTGCACCGATAAGCCAAAGCCCATAGCGGTGGCAGGCAAACTGAGCAGTGCATAGAACCACGTGCTCATCTTTTTTTGTCCATCTAACATAAGTTTTCGATTTTTAAGGTTATAATTTTAAATGTTTTTCTTACAATTTCATTGAACAAACATACAAAGATACACATTTTTTAAATAAAATGCAATAAAAAAGAGGCGTAAAATTCATTACGTCTCCTTTTCTCACTTTTTCAATCGCTCCAAACTTCAGGTGCTTTACCTGAAAGGGGCGCGGACACCCCACTTATTTACGTTTGGCAAAGATTCTATCAAATAATTTGGTGTCATCTTTTCCGCGATAATTAATCTGATAATTATACATAGTTTTTAATTTTTATGCAGGCTATTCCAAGTCTGCTTATTAACTCTCTCCTCTTTGAAGCTCTCCTTCATCGATGACATTGCAAATGTAATACCACATTTTCATTTGTCAAGAGGGAACTATGTATTTTTTCAAATTATTTATTACGCAAAGGTTTGCAATTTCAAAAGCATTTCAAAGAATTTACAAACTCTTTACATATATTTTACAAAGCGGTTTCATTTTCCGCCAAACATTTCTTTAAGTGAACCAAGTGAGCCAAGCACACCTGTAGCCTCGTACGGAATATAGACTGTCTTATTGTCTTTGCCTTTGGTCATCTCTTTAAGACCGTCAATATATTTTATGGCAAGCAGATAGTTTACAGGGTCTGCACCCTTAATGGAAGCAACAGAATCGGCTACATTCTTAATAGCCTGAGCCTCAGCCTCCGCTTGTAGGATTTGTGCCTTTGCCTGACCTTCAGCCTTTAACACGCGAGCCTGTTTCTCTGCCTCAGCGGCGTTAATCTCTGCAGATTTCTCACCCTCAGACTTCAGTATTGCAGACTGTTTCTCTCCCTCTGCCTTTAGAATCTCTGCACGGCGGTCACGCTCTGCCTGCATCTGTTTCTCCATTGCTATACGTATGCTCTGCGGTGGTGTAATATCCTGTAACTCAACACGATTTACTTTAACACCCCATTTATTGGTGGCATCGTCAAGCACTGCACGCAGTTTAGAGTTAATGGTATCGCGCGATGTAAGGGTCTCATCAAGTTCCAACTCACCCACAACATTACGGAGTGTGGTTTGCGTAAGTTTCTCAATAGCCATTGGCAGATTCTTGATTTCATACACTGACTTAACGGGATCAACAATCTGGAAATAGAGCAAGGCATTGATTTCTGTCATAACATTATCTTTGGTTATAACACTCTGTTTATCAAAATCAAACACCTGCTCACGCAAATCTATTTTATTACTCAAACGCACTGCTCCGTTACTCATACGGGTGGCTGTCTCTTTTGCACGCTCTACTATAGGTAGAATTACGTTTATACCTGCATTAAGGGTACGATGATACCTACCCAAACGCTCAATAATCATAGTCTCTGATTGTGAGACTATTTTAATGCCTTTAAGCACGTAGGCAACAACTACAATGCCTACAATAATCAAAATAATTGTTCCTGCTGTCATAATTTTACTTTAAGAATTATACTGTCTCTTGAAATTACTGTAACCTCTGCTCCTATCGGGATAATGGTGCCTGTCTGTGATACCGCCTTCCATAAATCGCCATCTATACGCACATAACCTGTACCTGCCACATTGTCAATAACCTCTGTAACAATAGCCTTGCGTCCTATAATGGCATCGGCATTAGTCTTAACCTGCTCTCCTTTATGCTTATTAAGCCATTTAAGGGCAAACGGTCTTATAAACACAAGAGCCAACACAGAGCCTACTATAAATGCAGATATTTGCCACCCAAGTGAGAGTTGCAAATATGCCAACAACGCCGCCAGCAATGTACCAACGGCAAAACATATAACACCAAAACCTGCTGTGCAAAGTTCAATAAGTATCAGAACTGCAGTGGCAATCAGCCAATAATGATAAGGCAACATTCTAATTGAAAATTGAAAATTGAAAATTGAAAGTTAAAGGTTATTTCCATAATTTAGATGGATATACACCTTTGTTTATCAATTCGTTTATTTTTAGCATAACATTAGGTTTATCGGCGGCATACGTTACACCAAACCACTTGCTGGTAGTATTAAGCACCTTAACCTTTGCTTTGCCGTTGTTAATAAGATAGTCAACCATAGTGGGTATATAAAACTCGGCTTTCAGGCTCTTCTCGTTCTCCTTTAAGAATTCCTTAAAGAAATTATATGAATACTCAAAATAATCGGGTGTAAAGCCCCACATATTCATGGATACAGGTGTATCGGGTTTAACAATGGTATTTGTACCATCATCGTTATGGTTTACTATAACTCCGCCATTCTCCTCTATCTTAGTATGTTCCACAATGGATGTAAGATACCCGTCAGCATCTTTCTGACACACGCCACGTGATACAGTACCACTCTCTGACAGGGTGTTACGCACAGGGAAACCTACCATACAATACTGCCCTTTAGTGCCATTCATCTTGACTAAAGCGTCTGCAAGCACCTCAAATGACTCCTGTCCGTAAAAATCATCGCCGTTAATTACCGCAAAAGGCTCCTTTACGATATCCTTTCCCATAAGCACGGCATGGTTTGTACCCCAAGGCTTGATACGCTCAGGATTAACAGTAAAACCTTCAGGCAGATTATCCAAATCCTGATAAACCACATCTACAGGAATCTTATCCATAAACTTGGATATCACAATTTTCTTAAAATCATCTGCAAAATCGCGGCGTATTACAAAAACAACCTTACCAAATCCTGCACGGATTGCATCAAAAATAGAATAATCTATGATGGTTTCTCCGTTAGGACCAAGCCCATCCATCTGCTTAAGTCCGCCATAACGGCTTCCCATACCAGCCGCCATTACATAAAGTGTAGGTTTCATTTTTATTTTATAAAATTTATAATTTTGGTAATCAAATAGTTATTAATAATGCCTTTAGTAAACGACTCATCTTTGCCAAAGAAAATCTGAGATTCAAACTGAATGCCGCTGTCAACTAATTTCTCACTCAGTTTCTTAGTTTGAGCTAACGGAATATCAGAATTATTTTCAGCGTGTAAAATTAACACTTTTTTATTTAATTTGGAAATATTATCTACCGCACTGTTTTCACGATATGCCGCCGTTGTTCCCTCTGTTCTCATAACTCTCTCTATCAGAATAGGATTGTAGTCACTGATGTCTGCAACTGGCGATACTGCCACTGCCACTTTAAACGGATTTTCGTCTGCCAATATGGCTGACAATGCCACTCCGGCATTCAGATTCTCCCCTATTATTGAAATCTCCGTAGCCTCTCCATTATCAATAATAGACTGTGCCACAGATATATAATCAGATGCAGGTGCATTAAATATATTCAGATATACACCTTGGGCAAATGCTTTGCCTTGCCCTTCTGTACCTCTGGTCTTTACAACCACTACAAAATAGCCGTTATCACACAAAACGGATTCAAGTGCATCATCATTATTTCTTTCAAAATCAGATACATACATTACACATTTACCATTATACCCCGATGTGGGCTTAACCACATAATAATTCAAATCACCTGCCTTTCTCAGTTCTCTGCTGTATTTTGGTGCGTCATCAAGTGTAGTTAAAACCCTTACCTTATTACCTTTAACATCACATACAGATACCTCTGTGGCGGAATTATGAGTTTTAGATGTACATTCAAAATACTTGCAGTCAGCACTGAACCTGGCAACCGCCGATACATCGTCTGGGGTATGTTTTAACGGCTTGGTACCATCAGACGTTACAGAGCATACACATCGATTCACCCCATCGTAGGTTTGATAAAACAGCCTTTTGGTGGCAGCATCGTAGGTATAAAAATCTGTAACCCCCACTTCGTCATTAGTAAGCGGCTTTATGAACTTGCCGTTCTGACCATGCAGATATAGTTGTTTCCTGTCCGACTCACACCTTGCCACCACAAAATTAGTTGTACCCTCTAAAAATTTCACAAATTTGGCAGAAAATGGCGGAATAAACTTATCCTCTTTATATTCATAAATCATGGTGGCAATAAAGGTATTTACATTAACTTTTGCCAAACGCAGCGTGTTCTGAGCCTTATTAAGATACATAACACCTACATATTCAGGGTCTTGAGTCCATTCCACCGCTGTAATATAATAGGCATCGGCATCAGGCATCACTATCTCTTTAGTCCACTTGTACTGTATGCTGTACATAAAGAGTTTATTGTTTTTACTGAAAATCAGATACATGGAGCATGGACTCCATTTTATAATACTCTCTATGCCATACGCCTCTTTAAAATCCTTACTGCAAATGCCATTATATACATCACTGCTACCGTCTGTAGTTACATTTATCTCTGTATTGTATTCCAAACGCTTTATAATCAAATTATTATCACGCACAAAGGCTATTTTCTTGCCATCGGGGCTAAAAACAGGGCAAGCCTGATGCGGATTATCACTCAGGCGGTCACATCTGTTACTCTCCACCTTGTATATATAGTACGGACTTACGGCTGTATCTCCCTTACACGATGTCAGCAATATGCGGCTGGCATCGGGTGAAAAACTTAAATCAGAAACCTTGTGCAACGGGCAAATCCTCATTTTAGAGAAATCAACCACCGTATCCTGCTTTGCAGACCTATACTCTCCAGCCATAATGGCTGTACTGTCACTGCTTAACGTGGCACAGTTGCCATCGGGCAGAGGGAATAAAATGCTTAATAATATTAGAATAGACATAATTATGTATTTATGTATGATGTATGATGTATGACATCAGCGACAAAGATACGCACTTTTTGACAAATTGTCAGTAATTGTTGATATTTTTCTTTTGGCACAATAATTGAAGAGAAATAATCAGAAAGTTTTATACTTGGTTTCATAACTTTCAACTTTTAACTTTCAACTTTTAACTTTTAAATTATATGAGTAAGATTATTGGTATTGACTTAGGTACAACAAACTCTTGTGTATCGGTCATGGAAGGAAACGATCCTATTGTTATTGCAAACAGTGAAGGCAAACGCACCACTCCGTCTATTGTGGCATTCATTGACGGTGGAGAGCGTAAGGTTGGTGACCCTGCTAAACGTCAGGCTATCACAAACCCTAAAAAGACCATATTCTCTATAAAGCGTTTTATGGGCGAGACATACGACCAAACGCAAAAAGAGATTAACCGTGTACCCTATCAGGTAGATCGTGGTGATAACAACACCCCACGTGTAAACATTGACGGCAGACTATACACACCACAAGAGATTTCTGCCATGATTCTTCAAAAAATGAAGAAAACTGCAGAGGATTATCTTGGAAGTGAGGTTAAAGAGGCTGTAATTACAGTTCCTGCATACTTCTCAGACGCTCAACGTCAAGCCACAAAAGAGGCTGGAGAGATTGCTGGTCTTACAGTTAAACGTATTGTAAATGAGCCTACTGCGGCTGCACTTGCTTACGGTCTTGACAAGACTAACAAGGATATGAAGATTGCAGTGTTTGACCTTGGTGGCGGTACATTTGATATATCTATCCTTGAATTAGGTGACGGTGTATTTGAGGTTAAGTCAACCAACGGTGATACACACCTTGGTGGTGATGATTTTGACCAAGTTATAATAGATTGGCTGGCACAGGAATTTATGAACGATGAGGGCATAGACCTTAGAAAAGACCCTATGGCACTACAGCGTTTGAAAGAGGCTGCAGAGAAGGCTAAGATAGAACTTTCAAGTTCCACATCTACAGAGATTAACCTGCCTTACATTATGCCTGTTAATGGTGTGCCAAAGCACTTGGTAAAGACACTTAGCCGCGCTAAATTTGAGCAGTTGGCAGACAAGCTTATACAAGCCACAGTAGAGCCATGCCGCAAGGCTATGAGCGATGCCGGTCTAAATAACTCTGAAATAGACGAGGTAATACTTGTAGGTGGTTCTTCTCGTATTCCTGCTATTCAGGCTAAAGTTAAGGAAATCTTTGGCAAAGAGCCTTCTAAGGGTGTTAACCCCGATGAGGTGGTAGCCGTTGGTGCCGCTATTCAAGGTGGTGTTCTTACCGGCGATGTAAAAGACGTACTGCTTCTTGATGTAACTCCTCTATCACTTGGTATAGAGACAATGGGTGGCGTTATGACAAAACTTATTGACGCCAACACCACAATACCTACTAAGAAATCTGAGGTGTTCTCAACAGCATCTGACAATCAGCCTTCTGTACAAATAAATGTACTACAAGGTGAGCGTCCTATGGCAAGAGACAACAAACAGATTGGTATGTTCAACCTTGACGGAATACCTGCCGCTCCACGTGGAGTTCCTCAAATTGAGGTTACATTTGATATTGACGCTAATGGTATTCTTAACGTATCTGCCAAAGATAAGGCTACAGGTAAGGAGCAGAAAATCAGAATTGAGGCTTCATCGGGTCTTAGCGAGGACGAAATCAAGCGTATGAAAGCGGAGGCTGAAGCCAATGCAGAGGCAGATAAGAAAGAAAAAGAGCGTATAGACAAGCTTAACCAAGCCGATGGTATGATTTTCCAAACCGAAAAGCAGCTTAAAGAACTTGGCGATAAAATACCTGCCGATAAGAAATCCCCTATTGAGGCTGCTCTTGCAAAGCTTAAAGAGGCTCACAAGAATCAGGATATCAACGCCATAGACGCTGCAATGAAAGAGCTTAACGACGCATTCCATGCCGCATCGCAAGATATGTACAACGCAGCCAACGCTCAAGGCGGTGCTCAAGGTGGAGCCCAAGGCAACCCATTCCAAGGTGGTGCAGCCGGAGGCTCACAGGCTGGCGGCTCCAGCAGCGGCTCTAACGGCGACAACGTCCAGGACGCAGACTTTGAGGAGGTGAAGTAAAAGTTATTAGGCCGAAGGTCAAATTACAAAATATTTTGAGCAGCAAAAGTAACTTAAGAAGGCTTACCTATATGGTAGGCCTTCGGCATTTATGTAAGCATACGTCAAAATTTTTCTTTGATTGCTTTCTCTATTTTTTATCGAGAGTATCGTCTTGAGTAACACTTGAGTAACATCTTGAGTAACACCATTTGCAGTACTCTTAAATATCTGCAACGCATTTGCTATCTTTGCGTTATAAAAACGTCAATTCACTGTCAGCAGAAACTCTGCCGCACATTAAGCTCATATAAATAAGTGCATTCTGCTTGGCTTAAGTCAGCACGTCCAAACCTTTGTTTATCAGCGGAGTAAAGGTTGCAATAATATGCACTAAACCCATTATTGCTATGGCACTTGAGATAATTGTAATAAGTTTATTTTTCATAAAAGTTAAATATCATCGTGATATAAATCCTCTGTTTTACCAGAATAATATGAAACAGTTACATAAGCAAACCTATCGGGACGCACAAGAATATATGATGACAAGGAAACTCCCACCATATCTGCCTTCGTTTCAATAAATTCTTTCTTTATGGATATACCTTTTACATCTGACAATACATATTTATTGTCAGAATTTCGCTCATCGCATAAAGATATTAGCTCACCCAACTTATACTTCTTCAATCCCATAGGTTATTCTTGATTAATGATTTCCCAATGTCCACCTTTGTCAGAACCGATGCGGCGAATCATTCCTTTAGTCTGAAGATTATTGAAATGTTTAACAATACCACGTCGATTCAATCCTAATAGCACAGCCACCTCGTCAATAGTTATGTTAGGATTTTGGGCAATCAACTCGTAAATACGTTTCGATGTACCTTTCAGTGTACCTTTCAGTGTACCTTTCAGTGTACTTTTCAGTGTACTTTTGGGGTCTTCCGAATCATCGTACATAGTTTTTCCATCCGTCATTTTAAGGTTCACATTATTCCTTTGGAATGTTACCAAAATCCACCTTGCGCAGATTCTATAGTTGGTTTGGGAAGTCCTGCCGCCTCAAATCCGTTGCAGATTTTCTGCCAGCCACGTCCCCATGACTCAATGAATCCTGCTTTATAGAAAGCAAAAGCGAGATTCTTGTTTCGCGGATAGGAGGCATGCACCTTCTCTATGTTTTCTGGAGTGATTGCAGCAGGCAACTCGTTTACTGGTCCAAACGGCCCATTCAGCGGTGCTGCTGACGGCGGTGCTCAAAGCGGTTCTAACGGCGGCTCCTCAAACGGAGACAGTGTCCAGGACGCAGACTTTGAAGAAGTAATGTATATTAGTAGGCTAAAAGCCAAATAACGCCGAAAATATTCGTTTATTAATATAGATAAAAAGGTGTAAACCAAAAGATTAAGCCTTTTTGTTAATAATTATTTTTGATTGTTTTTCTATTTGTGTAAAATTTTTATTGTATATTTGCAACATACAAAAAAAGCAGCAAATGGCTGAGGTAGCAACATATCACACACCCGAACCTAAGCTACAGGTTGTAGAAGAAAGTCGCAAATCATACGACTTACATACCTACATAAGTCTTTTTAGTAGTGCTGGCATTGGCTGTTATGGTTTCAAAGAGGAAAATTTCTACTGTATTGCCACCGTTGAATTATTGGAACGTAGGTTAAAAATTCAAAAATATAACAACAAGTGCGTCTACAATAGTGGATATATCTGCGGTGATATTATAGCCCAAGAAACAAAAGACAAGGTCTTTAATGAACTTGCAATGTGGAAGCACGGATATAATGTACAAGATTTAGATGTTCTTATTGCAACACCACCTTGCCAAGGAATGTCTGTCGCAAATCACAAGAAAAAAGACGAGTTAAAAAGGAATTCACTTGTTGTAGAATCCATATCAATAGCAAAGAAAATAAAGCCTAAATTTTTCATTTTTGAAAATGTTCGTGCTTTTCTCAATTCTATTTGCACTGATATTGATGGAAAAGACAAAACCATTCGTCAAGCAATAGACAATAATCTTTTAGGGCAATACAACATTTGTTACCAAGTATTAAATTTCAAAGACTATGGTTGTCCATCAAGTCGTACCCGCACCCTTATAATCGGTGTGCGCAAAGATCTGAAAGAAATAACTCCATTTGATTTATACCCCAACATAAAACCAGAGCAAACTTTACGTCAAACAATTGGTCATCTGCCATCTCTCAAAACAATGGGTGAAATCTCAACCGATGACATTTATCACAACTTCCGCAAGTATGCACCACATATGGAATGCTGGATTGCAGATATTAAAGAAGGGCAATCTGCATTTGACAATACAGACGTAACTAAAATACCTCACCGCATAAAGGATGGTGTTATAATTTATAATGCAAAAAAAAATGGAGACAAATATACTCGTCAATATTGGGACAAAGTAGCACCTTGTATTCACACACGTAATGATATTATGGCAAGCCAAAACACTATACATCCATGCGACAATCGTGTGTTCAGCATTAGGGAAGTTATGCTTATGATGTCAGTGCCACAATCATTTCAATGGTCAGAAATTCCATTTGAAAAATTAAATACACTTCCCCTAAACGAAAAACAAGCATTTCTAAGAAAAGAAGAAATGAATATTCGCCAAAGTTTAGGTGAAGCGGTACCAACCACCATATTTAGTCAAATTGCAAGAAAAATTAGTATCTATTTATTCAAAAGGGATTACACAGACCAAGAAATTGATTCTTTAATCAAACGTTATAATTTGACAGAACATACTAACCTACTTGATTTTATAAATTCAAAAAAGAGTATTGGTTTCGCCACCCTTTCTAAAATTGCCGAGTTATCAAATACTGAAAGAGATGATAATGCAGCTTTTTATACACGGCAAGATATTTGTTATTCAATTATAAAAAATTTACCTGACTCCAAAGATTTTACATCTATTAACATACTAGAGCCATCTATTGGAGTTGGAAATTTTCTGCCAGTTTTAATCAACAAATATAAAAATGTTCCAAGTGTAAATATTGATGTTGTTGATATTGACAGACAAAGTATTGAAATTTTACAAGCACTTATTTCAACACTTCCTATCCCCGATAATATCCATATTAATTATATCAATGATGATTTTTTATTACATGATTTTCATAAGCATTATGACATTGTCGTTGGTAATCCGCCCTTCAAAAAAATCACAAAAGAAAAAAAGTTATTAGCCAAATATAAAGAAGTTGCAACTAATAAAGTCACAAATAACATTTTCGCTTTTTTCATAGAAAAAGCTATTAAATTAGGAAATATTGTCTCGTTGATTGTCCCTAAAAGTTTAATCAATGCTCCAGAGTTTAATTATACTCGTAGTTTGATGGCAAATTTCCGCATAGCGTATATAATTGACTTTGGTGAAAAAGGATTTAAAGATGTAAAAATTGAAACAATCTGTTTTATCCTAAACACTACACAAACACCCCAAAACACTCAAATAGAATCATATATCACAAATGAAATCCGTGTTCAAAAACAGAGATATATTACTGACACATATTTCCCCTATTGGCTAATCTATAGAAATGATGATTTCGACTCTGTAGCTAATCGTATGCAATTCAATTTATTCAAAGCATATCGAGACAGAAATATCACAAAAGCCATTACCAAAAGTTTCGGAAATGTGCGAGTTTTGAAATCTCGCAATATTGGCAACAACGAAATAGTCAACATACCTGATTATGATTGTTACATGGATGATATTAGCAATTTAGATGTTGCCAAATTCATAAATCAAAAGCATTGCGTGTTAGTTCCCAATCTAACCTACAATCCAAGAGCATGTATGTTGCCACCAAACTGCATTGCTGACGGTTCAGTTGCAATTTTGACATTGATTGATGAGGATATGCAAATCACAAAAAAAGATTTGGCGTTTTATGCGACCGATGATTTCACTAAATTCTATGCGATTGCTCGTAATTTGGGAACTCGTTCTTTGAACATAGACAATAATTCCGTTTTCTTTTTTGGTAAGCTGCAATAACAATGATATGAGAAAGATAATTACACAATATTTGAATCAATTTGATTTTGACATTCGCAAAACGAGAGATGCTCGTTTTATGGATCAAAAATGTACCCCCGATGTCGTTTGCTTTATAGCAGACTGCATTGTAAACACAATACAACCAGACCAAACGTTTATTGTCAGCGATATTTGGAACTCACAATATTTTATAAAAAACACGAGAGCTATTTTTAATAAACCATGGGCGAATGACGAAAGAGCAAAACACGAATACGACAAATTTATCCAACAACCATTAAGAATGTTGGGGTATGCACAAATTCTTGAAATAAAAAAGCAAGGTAATCAAAATGTTTATAAGGTTAAGAACATGGACATTTTGGATTACATCGCCCAAAAAGAGCGCAATACATATAACTTCTTGTATTGCTACTTTGAAAAAGTCCTTTCAGACAGTGGTTTGTGGAGACATTTCCTTGAATACAAAAACAACACCAATAAAGATACGTTCAATGCTCTCAAGGACAGATACACTCGCTTTATAATAGGTCATACTTCCATAAATGGTGCTATTGAAGTTCACCGTATATTTCCCAAGATTCTAAATGTTTTTGCTGTAGAGAATCAAATATGCGGTTCGGAAAAAGGTCATATTTCCAAATTTGTTTTCACCTTTTCAGACTTAATGTACAACCGTAAGAATTGGCGTGACATGAACAAGGAAAAGACAATGACTAGACAGGAAGCTATTGATGAAATTGATGTGGTTCAGCAAGAGGCATACAATGCTTATTATGTTCAGAAAGCGATGAATATGCTTCGTAAGATACAGCATGAAAGTGAAGTCAATGACCAATGGGGTAATGGCGAAGCAACACAAATCCACCACATATTCCCGAAATCAGAGTTTCCGCAAATTGCGCATTACATTGAGAATCTGATAAAACTAACAGCAACACAACATTATACCAAGGCACATCCGAACAATAGGACACAACAGATAAACAAAGATTATCAACTCACTTGTTTGCTTGCAAAAGCCGACACCATTGACAGGTCTTTACGTATGTATGGTGACAAATTTTATCGCAAAGAATCGTTTATCTATGTCATAAAAATAGGACTAACGCAAGATATTGACATGACACTATCTTTTGCAGAAATAAAGAGTAAACTTATACAAGTATACAATGCAACATAACACAAATCAAATATTTCAAAGACATGTATAAATCAAATTTTGGCACACAAAATCAAATTCATTTCAATAACGAACATGAATTTTATGAATTATTAGGATATTTAGCAAAATCAGATGGGACAACATCGTTGGTTTGGGAACACAATGAGAACCAAGGTGCATGGGGTAGTGAAGGAAGAATTCATTTATACACAAATAGCCATCCATTTGCTGCAACTCTTCCTTATTCTGCAGGTGTTGGAAAAATTATTAAAAGAGTGAACTGTAATGAATTTGTTGAGAACCTTAATCAAAATCATTGTTTCGTTATGGGGGCAAGTCAAAACATAGATGCAATAAGGGCAACTATCCCATCTTTGTATTTGCCGGATTTTGAAAGAGGATTACAACTTTAGCGTTCCATTATGTACACCATAACTGTCAACATATATAAATACAACCAATTCAAGTGGCAAGAGTAAGTTTTGCTTAATACTTCGACAAAAGCCGAAGCCAAGCAAAAAGCATTGTTGTTGACAAATTCTACACGCTGGGCGTTGGATTTATCTCCACGTCCTGATTTAAGAACGATAAAAATTCGCGGTTAATCTAAACCACTTATTTTACCGTCAGCAGAAACTCTGCCGCACATAGGAGTCCTATAGTCCAGGCAAACGGATTATATATGAACGATTACGATTTGCTCCCTTCGCTTCTAAATAACCGAACTTTGTCAGTTGACGCAAATAGCGTTTTGCTGTCGTGGCTGTAAACCCGAATTGTTGTATTATTGTATTTGTTGTAATCTCATCCTTATTGACCAAATACACAAGTATATCCGCTAATTTATCGGCCAAAAATGGTTTTACCGACCATTTACCGACCAATTCGGTAATAAACTTTTGTTTATCGACCATTTTCCCTGCCACTGAACTCGTAAATTGGTCGATGTCTGTCTTCAAGTGCTTGCAATGAAGAGAGGACATATAATTAATAAATATATTGACATTCTCTGCTTCACGTGCATCAATAAGAGATTGAATATATTCTGCTTTATCTTCTTTAAGCACTTTGGTTGGCAAAACATCATACTCCATTTGAATTAAGTTCATCAACAATCTGCTGGTTCTACCATTTCCGTCAGCCCAAGGATGGAAAGTCACTAATTCAAAGTGTGCCCAAAAACTAAGATCATAAATTGATGCCACATCATTAACATCAATTTCCTTTCTGCGTTTATTAAGTTCATTGCAAAATGCCTGTAGTTTTACAGGAACTTTCAAATATGACATATACGACTTCCCTTCAAAACCTGCTGTAACATTTAGTTTGCGTAATTCTCCACGTGCAGCGGAGAAGTCGCCACTGGCAGAGTGATACTCAGAACCTGTACGTGCCATCACTTTTGATGCAAGCAGAATAAGCCAATCAATGGTTATGTCTTCATGTTTCTTTATCCATACCCTACCATAATCGTATGCATTCTTAAGATCAAGGTTCATGTTCTGTTCTACAATAGTACGCTTGCTGGAAGTGACACCCTCATCGAATAGTAATTTTGCTTCCACCTCTGTCACGGTAGAACCTTCAATAGCTGTTGAATGGGTGATAATGCTATATAGATAGAACTTATCATAGTCTATCTGGTCTATGATTCCAAGCTTTCTGTGCTGTTGAAGCAAATCTTGAAGTATATATTTATGCTCTTGCGTCATTTTATAATCGCCAATAATACACACTACAAATATAGCAAATTTGCAGCACATATGCAATATTTAGTAATCCTTTATAAATGTTATTTCACTGTCAGCAGAAACTCCACCGCACATAGCAGACCGATAATCCAGGCAAACGGGTTGTGTGGCATAAAGGCTACGGCGGAAATACCGTCTATCAGAAGCAGTGCGGCTGCAACCTGCATGGTTGGTTTTAATCGGGTTATCTCTGAGCATTTTCTGACAACCCAAAATACATAGCCACCCAATGTTACTAATAACAGTCCGCACATCAGGCTCATATAAATCATAGCATTGTATGTACCACCGTCAAGACAAGTCAACTTGTCTCCTATCAGTGGAGAAAATGTAGCACCTATGTGTATAAAGCCCATTAGTGCTATAAGTGCTGAAATAATGGTAATTGATTTTGTTTTCATATCAACGATATTTTTGATTCTTGATGTAAGAACAATTATGGTATTGGTTGTTTTTTCTATACTATACAGAAGGTTTGTTTATCAACGGCATCGCCTGCATACTGTAACCTAATTGTTTAAGGTGTACCGATGCACCTATCATATACATAACACGCATAGTTCTTACAAAGAGATAGAAGGCGTCTGTTGAGCCAGGCTCAACACCTTGATGCAGCAACATATTGTTTGCTTTGTCTGCACACAAATGGAATGCATTATCAAGCATTGTGGCATTATCATCACCTAATTTATACTGCAACACATTCTGCACTATATGCTCATCCATATCATCAAAGCCTTTGAAACCCAACAATGACTTATAAGAGCGCACTCTATTCTGTTCCCAATCCGTATCCCACCAATGTGCCACAGCCGCACCTATATATGCAGCCCATGCAAGCGTAGCCAACGGATAGCCGTTATACTCTCTGACCGCATCAACCATAAAATCAGCGGAAAGGTCTTTCCATTTATCCTCTATATCCACACTCGATGGCAACTTTCCGCTCAGCCAACCACGCTCATTACAAAGAGCAATCAACTGTTGCAAAAGTTCCGCCTCATAGCGGTCATACATCTCAATGTTCAAATTCTTCTGTTCCATAGCGGTGCAAGTGTGTCAAAAGTTGTAACGGCAATTAAGCAAAAATAAGTCCTGCAAGCAGAATGGCTGACAATACGTACATAGGTATTGTCAGTTTTTTATATCCGCCGATGCAAAGATTAATAAACAGGTAAGATAACATTCCTATTGCAAGCCCTGTAGAGACTGAATATGTAAACGGAATGGAAATTGAGCATAAGAAAAACGGCAGTGCCTCTGACATATCATTCAAATCAACATCCTTTATAGGAGTTATCATAAATGCACCCACAATTATCAGTACAGGGGCGACTGCAGCACTTGGAATTGCCAGAAACAGAGGGGAAAACAGCATAGCCAAACCAAAACATACTGCTATCACAAATGCCGTAAGTCCGCTTCTTCCGCCTTCTGCAATGCCTGCCGCACTCTCAATATATGTTGTGGTGGTGCAAGTTCCAAACATGGCACCTGCCACTGTTGCCACCGCATCAGCCATAAATGCCTTTTTTATAGGGTAATCAGGACAGTTAGGGTCAATTTGTTTTGATTTTGTAATCACCCCGACTATAGTCCCTATAGTATCAAACATATCCATAAACAAAAATGTAAACACCACTATCAGCATATCAAAAGAGAATATCTCACCCCATTCAAATTTACAGAATATAGGTTCAAGACTGCCAGGCATTGAAACCACACCATTATAATGAACCTGCCCGAAAGGTATAGCCACAATAGTGGTTGCAATAATCCCAAGCAACATTCCTCCCTTTATTTTCAGCGATACAAGAGCACCTGTAATCACAATTCCTATCAGACATATTATTACATTAGGGTCAGATATTGAGCCTAACGATACCACAGTTGAAGGGTGGCTTACAACTATATGTGCGTTTTCAAAACCTATTAATGCTATAAACAGACCAAAACCCACACTCAAACCTTTTTTCAGTGAACTTGGAATGGAGTCAACTATCAAATTTCTAAGATTTGTAACAGTAAGTAGAATGAATATCAAACCTTCAATAAACACCGCAGTAAGCGCAAACTGCCAACTATGCCCCATTGTAAGGCATACAACAAATACAAAAAATGCGTTTAATCCCATTCCTGGGGCAAGCCCAAACGGCATTTTGGCATAGAACGCCATAACCAACGTTCCAACTATTGCCGCAAGTGCAGTAGCGGTGAAAACAGATTCAACAGGCATTATGGCTGAAAACATTGAAGGATTAACAGCAAGTATATATGCCATTGCCAAAAAAGATGTCACACCTGCAATAACCTCATTCTTGACGGTCATTGTTTGAGGATTAAAACCAAATAATTTTGAAAGTGTATTCATATTATAAATTTTTGTATTGGAAATGATACGACTATGTTACATAATAATATATGCGTTTCATAAGAGCCACAAATTTACAAAAATATTTGTGAATATTAAATTTATTTGCTACATTTGCGACGTAGAAAAAAACAAATAATTATGAAGAGATTTTTACTAATTGCATTGGTGTCAGTGTTTACAACATCAATGTTTGCTCAGCTTCACATTAGTGCTGAGTTTGGTTATGACCACAATTGGCTTGTTACAAAAACAAAAGACACTAATAGCGGTGGTTTTGGTAATTATGATGGTTTCCACGTTGGACCTGTATTGGATTACTATTTCCCAAAAGTTAAAGGTTTAGGAATAGGAACCGCTTTATTTTATCAGTTTACGGCAAGTAAAATTATTAAGGAATCCAGCACTAAAACAAAGTCTTGGTCTGAGATGCATAATCTTGAGATACCGCTACGCGTAGAGTACAAGCACATGATTAACAATGATTGGGGCGTTTTTGCATTTGCAGGTCCTGTTCTTAATTTCCATTTGGATTGGGTTAACAGAATGCGTTCTACAGCAGCAGATATGAAAAAATGTAAGAATGATGTTCACTGTATTTCAGGAAATGTGATAGTACGTGATGCTGATGGAAATAAGACTAAATATAAGATGGATAAAGACGATAGGTACAGTTGTTTTGATTTAGGTTTGGGTTTTGGAGCCGGCGCATCTTGGAAACAACTTTATTTCCGTTTAGGAGTTGATTTTGGCTTGGTTAATTTAAGTAAGGATTCAGATTTTAGAAAAGACTTCGCCTTACGCAACCATCAGTTAAAATTAGCGATAGGCTATACATTTAAATAAAATACAAATATATACTGTCTTAGCACTTTAGCAACTCTTCAAAAGATTTCTGGGCATAGAGGTCTGTCATACCCGATATGTAGTCAACCACCGCCCTGACATATAACTGCGGTGCGTCTAACGCACCGTAGATTTTTTTGTTATGCAAATCCTTGTACGGTATTTTCAGTAGTGACTCCTCCCCGATGCCACCATCACAATACATTGTAACCCATTCTGCAAACTCACGTACAAAACCAAAACCGTCAAAACGGCGTTCTGCCATAAGATGCACTGTATCACTGCTCTTATAGTACTCCATCAGCACACGGAACAACTCATTTATAATAAGTGCCGCGTATTTTCTGTAAGTCTCAAGGCGTGGACTCTGATATATGTTAATACTATTGAACTGCTTTATATTACACAGCAAGTCATACATATCAGGGCTGAAGCACAAACCCTCTTCAGGCGAACTGTTACGGCAAATATCAAAAATAAGGTTATGAATTATTGATGTAGTGTTTATTGATTCCCCATTGCCCAATGCCGCCGACATTGAACGCAACTCAGCCTTCTGCACATCATCAAAATAGCCAAGAATAGAGGCGTCTTCAATATCCCTGCCTAAATAGGCGATTTTATCCGACAGTTTAACCACACAGCCCTCCCAAGTGTAAGCCTGATACTGACCCGGTTTATTAAAATCATTTAAATCCATATACTGAGAGCGTGGTTTAAGACTGCTCTCATCTATCTCCCCGCAATGTGAGATTATGCCGTCTCTTACAGCGTATGTAAGATTCAGGTTCTGCATACACTCATGATGGTCAGGAAGCAACTCTATATCATCTATAAAATGCAGTCCGTTACGCTCATGCCAAAAAGACTCATTTAGATATTTATTGGTAATATTGTTCAAGACCGTCTCTCCATGATGTCCAAACGGGGCGTGACCAAGGTCATGCCCAAGCGATATAGCCTTTACAAGTTCCAGATTAAGCCCCAATGCCTCAGCCAATGTGAACGCCACCGACCCCACATGAGTTACATGCTCCATACGCGTGCAGATATGGTCGTTACCTGCACCGCCAAAGAAAACCTGTGTCTTATGCTTTAGCCTTCTGAACCCGAAAGAGTGAAGAATACGGGTATAATCCCTGTCAAAATCAGAACGCACGTCACCATCGGTCTTATATATAGGCAATTCCCTGTGCGTAAGACGCTCATCACTATTGCATGCCGCTACATTTTTAAACTCATTCATAATACTGCGAATTTACAATTAAACAAGATAAAAACAAAATAAAAACACAATTTTTCTTGCTTTGTTAACATTTTTTTCATACATTTGCACACGAAAAGACTTCCCCCTTAAAAACACGCTTTAAATTATTATTATTATGAAAAAGTTTTTAACAGCGGTAAGTCTGTTTTTTTTGAGTGCTTCTTTTTTATGTGCACAACCTGATTACCTTGTAGGTAGTGCAAAAGTGTTTAACGAGTTATCAAGTAGTGAACCATCGGGTTCCAATATGACCGTCTGCAAAAGGACAAGTCAGGATGTTGCCTGCAAAGTCATATCCGCACACAAAGACTCACTGGCTTGGCTTAAATTCGCATACGGAGCAAGTGGCTGGAACACACAATGGGCAGGTTCCGCATCAGAAGAAAAAACAGTCTCTGTCAACACTGTGGAAGAAGCCGTTTACGGAAATGCCGACGCTAAGAACCTGCGTATTCAAGTTTATGCTGGAAAATACTACACGGTAAACATTTCCCGTAAAAACGCTGATGCAAATAACAAGTTTATTGCAATAGAAACAGATTTCAAACCAGTTGCAATCACATCAGCCACATGTCAGAATCCGGAGAAAGGCAAAGATGCAACCGTTTCCATAACATTGTCAGAAAGTAAGAATGCTTCTGAAAATGTACGTTTCGCATATTCAACAGACGGTCAAAACTACACATCAGGAGTCCTGACCGGAAGCGGAACATCATATTCAGGAACAATACCTGCGTCGGTCAATGTTGAAGGAGCAACCATAACATACTTTGCATACACACTTCTTAGTGAGGTTGCACTTACAGATTCAGACTTTGACCTTATGTGCCTTAGCAGTCAGACAGGTGAATACTCATTTGCAGACAAACCTATAGCACAAGCCACAATAAAAGCACATCATAATTCCGTTAACCCACAAGATGCCACAGATTTTGCATCATTATATGTAAGTGACAACGGCGGTTTGGACAGTGACGAATATACAGGTGATTGCTCTTACCTATGGCAAATCTCCACTGACAACGGTGCCACATGGAGCAAATATAAAGACGGAAAAAAGAACAACACTAACAATATCAGACCAATAAAGCCAGCGCAATACCGCTGTCAAGTAAGCCGTCAGGACAAAACCACTCTGAAAGAATACAGTACATATTCAAATACAATTGAAGTAACTCAAGAATACGGCGAAACCGTAACTATTTCATCAAAACTACCTGTGATTATTGTAAGAACAGATGAAAAGGAATTTCCTGTTGAGCCATACGATGGATTCCTGTCAAGCAATGAGGCACTTGCAGCCGGCAAAGCAAAACGCAGCGTTGACGTTAAGATTTTATGGGACGAGACCTCTACCGACGACACCTCTATAACCTATACAGAAGAAGATTTGAACAATCCAGACCGTTTGTACTATGACAGAAAAGCAAGAATGAATTATAGAGGTTCTTCCAGTATGGGTAATGCACGCAAAAGTTACGCATTTGTTGTCGGAGCGGACGAGTGTACTAATAAGGGTACATGGGTAAAAGACAAAAAGAAAATGTTCAACATCAATGACACAAAAGACAAGGATTTCATTCTATATGCGGCAGAGGGTGATGACACTAAAATGAGAAACATTCTGACAATGCGTATGTATGAGGATATGACCGGACTTTGGAACCCTCACGCAAGATACGTAAGACTGTATGTAGATGGTAAAGACTTGGGCGTTTACGTATTTATGGAGAAGGTTAAAGAACAAGACAGCAGAGTTCAAGTTGCAGATGACGGATACATCTTTAAATTTGACAGAACAGACTTAGTGGATAGATATGGCACAACAGACGGTGGAAGAAACTGCTTCGGTTCAGACAGAACAGGCTGGAAAGACATACACACATACGGTCTTGTTGTAGATCAAGGCTATGAAGTTGTTTTCCCTGAATGGGACGAAGAAGAGTTTACAGAGCAGACATGGAACAGCAGAATAGACTACCTTAGAGATAAGATAAACACATTTGAGGGGGCTTTGGCACAAAATAATTATGTGGAAGTGCGCAAGCACCTTGACTATGAGTCTTGGGCGGATAATTTCATAATAAATGAGTTTGTGAAGAACATTGACGGTTACCGTTTGTCCCAGCAATACGTACTTTATGACAAATCAAGCAAAATACAGGCACAGCCATTGTGGGATATGGAATTAGGATTCAACGCAAACGGCTACCAACGTGAGGAGAAAGGTTGCACCAGCACACATGGTTACCTATATGACAACGACTTTGTTCATAATGACCCATTCACCATACCATTCTGGTGGAATGGGAAAGACAGAGAAACAGTCGGTGGCAACGGACTTATGGGAGATGATTGCTTCAAGGCAATGATCAGATACCGTTGGGAGAAACACATTGCTGAGGGCGGAGCCTTGACAGACGCCTCAATATACTCTCATATTGATAATTTCATAACATCTTTAGGTAAAGATAGCAGACCCGAGGTTATAACAGATTGGGTTACACGCAGACGTGCAAATTTTGGTGCTTTAATCAGCGAATACCCACAAGTGCTTAAAAGTGCGTCTATATCTGGGGGCAATGTAAATAAAATAGGAGACAAACTTGAGCTTACAGCGCAAGCAAACGGAGAAGGCGAATACACATATCAATGGTATTTCAAAAAAGACGGTGACAAAGAGTGGAAAATAATTGACGGGGCTACAGGAAGCACCTATACAATCAACGCCATAAGCAAAAAGAATGTAGGAACATATAAATGTCTCCTTACATCAAGCATTTGCAAATGTATGTCTTATAGCATAGAGAAAGAGATTCTGATAGACAAAATAACAGTATCTGTTTCATCTAATGATGATGAGATGGGTTCCGTTTCAGGCGGCGGAGAATACTATATAGGCTCTGATGTTGAAATAACCGCAACAGCAAACGCAGGTTACAACTTTACAGAATGGAATGATGGTGACGATTCGGCAATCAGAACAATAGAGGATGTTTGTACTGACCAGGAATATACTGCATATTTTGAACCAATAAGCACAGAAGAGCCTTCTAATCAAGAGAATCAAGTAATTGTTTATGCAAAGGACAAGACAATCCATATTGAGAACTGCGACACTGACGATATAAGCATTAATAAACTTGACGGCAGTACCATTTCACAAGGTAAAAGGATTCAGAAAGTCAATACTGCAGGTATTTACATAGTAAATGCCAATGGCAACAAACAAAAAATAGCGGTTGAATAACCGCTATTTTTTTATATAAGACGGCATTGCACCACATCTTGTGCATACAAACGCAGATATATCCACCGCTGTTTTATGTGCCTCGCATAAAGATTTCCCCTTAAGCAAGGAAGCCACAAATGCGGCAGTAAAGCTATCTCCCGCACCCACAGTATCAACAACCTTAACTTTAGGAGTTTCAATAAAAGATACCTCTTCATCATTATTTCCATACACATAACTACCATTTTCGCCACAAGTAAGAACAATGATATTAATATGGAAGTCATTCATCAATTTATTGCAGAAAGATTTTGCATCACCATTATCCTCAAGCATTACCTGCAAAATATCCAACTCTTCATCGTTTATTTTCAATATATTGCAAAGACGCAAAGAAGTTTCTATTATATGTTTTGAGTAGTAATTTTGTCTAAGATTAATATCAAACACCTTTAAAGAGCTATTAGGCATTGAATCAATAAAACTTAATATTGTGTTTCTTGACAACTCATTCCTTTGTGCCAAAGACCCAAAACAGACAGCAGATATTTTCTCTGCCAAAACTCGCAAGTCAGCAGTAAAAGGAATATTATCCCACGCCACATTCTTGCAAATATCATACTGAGGTACTCCTTTTTCATTAATCGATACTTGTACCGTTCCCGTTGGTTTATTACTGTCTGCCAAGCACAAATTAAGATTCTTTTCTAAAAGCAAACTCTTAATTTCATCGCCTAACGAATCCTTTCCAACAGCACTTACAACATACGCTGGCAAGCCAAACTGCGAGACATGGTAAGCAAAATTAGCAGGAGCGCCACCAAGTTGCCTGCCACTTGGCAAACAATCCCACAGGACCTCCCCTATACCCACTACAATATTATCTCTTATCATAAACTTATTTCAGATTAACCGCTCTCTGTAAGATGTTTGCGGTAAAATATCCCTTGTCAGAGGTGAAACGTATATGAGAATACATTTTTTTGGGAAATATCAGGTTTGTGGAAGACATTCTGCCATGAGTCTCAAAAATCTCAAGACTGCAATTATCTAAAAAAACATCAAACGAAACGTCAGAGTACTTTTGTTTTATTTTAGGAATGTACACAAACTCCTTAACTGCAAAATCAGCACTAACATTTTGGTCTCCCCTTTCTAATAAAAAAGATGACGCTTTAAAATCATAAACAAATTTTATGGTATCATTATCATCGTTATATAGCTCAACCTTTGCTTTACCTGCACTTATATTTTTTAAATCAAGATTAAACACACTTGGAGCATCTTTTATACTAACAACCACTCCATCAGATCCAACCTTAGATTCAAACTTATTCAATTTTTCACCCGATAACTTATCATACTCTTTTGATGGCAGGACAGATAACCAATACACACCATTTATATCCTTGTATAACCCCAAATCACGTACTAACGAATTTTGTGAACGGAATTGTTTTGTGGGGACTATGTTAGCATACTGCCAATTTGACATCCAAGCCATTGCCATAGTTCTTCCATCGGGTGCTCCATAAAAACTAACTGTGGCATAGTGGTCTTTCCCGGCATCCATCCATTTAACATCTTTTTGTATAGATGTAAACTTATAGCCATCATACTTGCCTATAAAATACTGAGTGGCACTGCCTCCCCATACTCCGCCAGGATTTATATTAACCAACAGCACCCACAGTTTTTCTTTTGTACCCTTTACAGGAAGTTCAAATAAATCAGGGCATTCCCACACTCCATCGTGGCAACCATACCCAGTTCCAAAAGAACTGTCAAATGTCCAGTGCTTAAAATCTTTTGAAGAATAAAACTTTACCTGTTGTCCGCACGATAAAATCACAGACCACAATCCGCGTTGCCTGTTGTAAAAAAGTTTCGGGTCTCTAAAATCGGGATTGGAATCGGTAAGAACAGGGTTATTTGTATATGGAATAAATGTGTAACCTCCGTCTAAACTATAAGAAATTGATTGTGTTTGACTTTTGCCAGCCGATGTGTACATTGCAATTACAGCATTTCTTCCAAAACCTGAAACATTTGCAGTATCAACAACCGCACTACCAGAGAAAATCATTCCCCACGCATCTGCATTTATAGCCCTACCTTTGTTTTCCCAATGAATTAAATCTGACGATACAGAATGTCCCCATGTCATATTGCCCCATACCGAACCATACGGATTATACTGATAATATAAATGCCACAATCCATTAACAGGGTCATAAAACATTCCGTTAGGGTCGTTCATCCACCCATATAACGGTGAATGGTGGTAAACAGGTCTGTAAATCTCCTTGTTAGAGGTATCAAAAGTGTCCGATTCATAAACCTCTTTCCAACAAATATAGTCACCTAAACGGTCATCGGCAGATATAATGTTCAACACATCACCCCCTCTGACCAAAACCGGAACAAAATAATCAACATTGTTTTTTGCCAGCCTAACAGTAAAAGACTCTTTTTTTATACAACCATTAATAATCTCAGCAGTACACTCCTCTACACTCTCCTCTATAGGTAAAATAATGTATCTTGATTTACAACCAGATACTATTACATTACCCGTACCTGAAAATCTAATATCAAGTGCATAGACACCACTTGAGAACAAGAGTAAAAACAAAAATACAAGTTTAGCGGTTGCTTTCATACAAATTAGCGGCAGAAGTGCTTTATTGGGCAGAAACTGTATCCAATCATAATCTCGTGTGTACCACCATTTTGCGTTACAAGATTATTTAAATCAAGACCAAAACAGTAGCCCACATTAAGCCCTTTCCAGTGGAAACTGCACATAGGCATAAGCTGCATGGCTTGAATATTGTTCGTGTTCCAACTGTGGCGATAAGCCAACTGAACCCAATAGCCCCAGTCACGCGTAACCTCGTGTCCATACTTTAGATTTACATCCATTCCAACCTCCAAGTACTTGTTCATCTTTAGCATAACCATAGGTTCTATATATTTGTCACGTCTGGCACCTATGTCAAATGTATAACCGCCAAACAAGAAACCGGTAAGAGGTGCCGGTAACTCCTTGTCACCGTAGATATCAGACGTTGTAGGAATCAAGTTTGTCAAAGACAATCCCACAAATCCTCCATTATCCTTATAATACACACCAAAATTGGCATTAACACCTATACCGTCTGTATTTGCAAAAGCAGGGTCAACCTGTGCGGTAGGATCGGCATCATATAATTTTTTTGTGTTGATATAGAAATAATTAACTTTTAATGACACACCAAAAGAGAGCTGACGGTCGTATGACGCCTTTTTTGAATACTGACGGCCACTTGACAAAGGTATATGATATGCAAACGTAGCCTGACCGCCCGCTTTATTGGAGTAGCCGTTTCGGTCATTATACAAGTATGCACCTATTCCTATGTTCTTCCAAACTCTGCCCTTATAAGTAAGCAATTGGGTCATCGGAAAATCCTTCATACCTACCCACTGCATTCTGTTTGAAAGCATAAGGTGATGACAAGGCTCAGCCCCCGCTAAAGCCGGATTAACCAAATAGTAGTTAAAATGATACTGGCTGTATATCAACTCATCTTGTGCATATACAGCACCAAGTCCTAAAACAGCAATAAATATTGCTAAAATAAATCTTTTTGCTTTCACTATCTTTTCAAAACAAAATGTCCTTTAATTTGCTTTCTAATCTCTTCTATCGTTATTATGTACCAATAGTCATCACTTGGCATCTCATGACCGTTATAAATGCCG
>JAKSNY010000002.1 GCA_024399495.1 Paludibacteraceae bacterium | reverse complement strand
AACTTTCAACTTTCAATTAAAAAATTTTTAATTTTTTTATATTATGAGTATTCCAGGTTGGATGTTAATTCCGTTTGCAGTGATGCTGTTATGCATTGCTGTAATCCCACTGATGCCAAAGGCAGGAGAATGGTGGGAAAGCAACTTGCACAAGTTGTATGTGTCTTTAATTTTAGGTGTGCCTGTAGGCATTTGGATGTGCTGCAATGGTGGCGGTCATGAATTCCTACACACCGTAGTGTATGATTACATTCCTTTTATTCTGTTGCTGATGGCACTGTTCACTACAACAGGTGGAATAAACATTAGAGGTGATTTGAAGGCCAAGCCTATTACAAACACAGGCATTATGGCTGTGGGTTGGGCTTTGGCGTCTTTTATGGGAACTACAGGTGCCGCAATGCTTATGATTAGACCTATAATGAAGAACATTTCTGAGCGTAAATATAAGACTCACACCATGTTGTTCTTTATAGCAATAGTTGCAAACTGTGGTGGTCTGCTCTCCCCTCTTGGTGACCCACCGCTATTCCTTCTATTCCAAAAGGGAGCCCCATTTGCTTGGTGGATGCAGAATATGATTGGTGAGTGGCTTGTAACAGGTCTGCTACTGCTGATTGTATATTTTATAATTGACACCTATTATTATAAGAAAGAGCCTAAATGTTGCATCGAGGCAGATGAAAAGAATTACGAAAAGATGAGCATCAGGGGATATATTAACATATTCTGGCTACTCTGTGTAATTGCAAGCACTATGTTCATCAATGCAACATACATTCCTGCAATGGGTGCTGCAGACGCTCCTTGGTATCTTAAACTGCTGAGAGAGTGGGTATTCATTATTATTATTTTGGGTTCTTGGTTCACAACTAAGAAACAGGTTAGAATAGACAACAATTACTCCTGGACCCCAATATTAGAGGTTGCATGTGTGTTTGTAGGTATTTTTGCAACTATGGCTCCCGCATTGCTTTATCTTGGCAGCGAATCTGTAAGTGCAGCCATTGCAGAGGTCATTAAGGCTCCATGGCAGTATGTTTACAGCACAGGTCTGCTCAGTTCATTCCTTGATAACGCCCCTACCGCTATGGTATTCAACTCAATGGCTGTGGGTGCCGGTCATGTTTCTGACATTGCCGCAGGTCTTACCAACGATGAGTATCTTAAAGCCATATCTATGGGTGCAGTATTCTTTGGTTCAATGACTTACATTGGCAACGGTCCTAACTTTATGGTTAAGTCCATAGCAGAGCAGAACAAGATTGATATGCCATCTTTCTTTGGCTACATGATTAAGTTCTCTCTGATAATTCTTTTACCTATATTTATTATAACGCAATTGATATTTATTTAATATGATACATGTGTGTATATACTCATACGCAGGGCTCATGACCATCTGTGATGGTCAGAGTCCCTCCCATACGTGGTCTATGACCACTATGGGTCCCTCCCGTGCACGTGTCACGGGTAACAACGCCTGCTTAATGAGTATATACACACCACTATAATTCAGATTATGGAACTTACAAATTTAACAGCCATCTCCCCTATTGACGGACGATACAGAAGCAAGGTTGAACCTCTTGCTGAGTATTACTCTGAATATGCTCTGATTAGATACAGAGTTAAAGTTGAGGTTGAGTATTTTATTGCTCTGTGTGAGCTGCCTGTACCACAGCTAAAAGGCATTGACAAGGCGGTTTTTGAGAAGTTGCGTGCAATATACAAGAATTTCTCCATCTCTGATGCCCAGACCGTTAAGGATACTGAGAAAATAACTAACCACGATGTCAAAGCGGTGGAATATTTTCTTAAAGGCAAGTTTGATGAGATGGGTTTGGAGCAGTACAAGGAGTTTATTCACTTTGGTCTGACATCGCAGGATATAAACAACACCTCTATCCCACTTGCTGTTAAAGATAGTTTGAATGAGTGCTATATTCCTGCTATTCAAGGTCTTATTGATAAACTTAACGGTTTTGCAGAGGATTGGAAAAACATACCTATGCTTGCCAAAACTCACGGTCAGCCCGCTTCCCCTACTCGTTTGGGTAAGGAAATAAAGGTGTTTGCATACCGTCTTGAGGAACAACTTGCGCTACTGAAGAATGCCCCTATCTCCGCTAAGTTTGGCGGTGCCACAGGTAACTACAATGCACACCATGTAGCCTATCCTGATTATGATTGGAAGGCATTTGGAAATAAGTTTGTAAGTGAGTATCTTGGACTTCAGCGTGAGCAATGGACTACTCAGATTTCAAATTATGATAACTTGGCATCGGTGTTTGACGCATTAAAGAGAATAAACTCCATAATAATGGATTTGGACAGGGATTTCTGGACATACATATCTATGGAATACTTTAAGCAGACCATTAAGGCTGGTGAGGTTGGCTCATCCGCTATGCCTCACAAGGTAAATCCTATTGATTTTGAGAACTCAGAGGGTAACTTGGGCATATCAACTGCCATTCTTGAGCATCTTGCACACAAACTGCCTATATCCCGTCTGCAAAGGGATTTGACAGACTCTACAGTTATCCGTAACATCGGGGTACCTATGGGACACTCTCTAATAGCCATTGCCAGCACTATGAAGGGGCTTGGCAAACTTATTCTGAATGAGGCTGTTATAAAAGAGGATTTGGAAAACTGCTGGAATGTGGTGGCAGAGGCAATCCAAACCATTCTACGCCGTGAGGGTTATCCAAAACCATACGAGACTCTTAAGGCTCTCACCCGCACTAACGCTGCCGTTACAGAGCAGTCTATACATGAGTTCATTGGAACACTTAACGTTTCAGACTCCGTAAAGGCGGAACTGATGCAAATCACTCCATACAACTACACAGGACTGTGATATTTGGCGGTGTAAAAATAGAAATGGCGGTGTAAAAAATTCTACCTATTTTAGGTTACCTAAATTAGGTAGAATTTTCTTTTTTTGTCCATTATACAAATTTTAGTGGACAAAATTAGGATTCTGGAAATATTTTATACTATTTTTTAAACTGTTGATACAGCTCAGGATTGGATTCGAGGGCGTTCCCTATTACCACGATGTCTGCCCCGGCTGTGTAGGCGGACTGCAGGGCTTCTGGGGTACGGATTCCACCACCTACTATAAGGGGTATGCTGAGTGCTGATTTTACTGCGGAAATCATTTGAAGCGGAACTGGATTTGTGGCACCACTACCCGCCTCTAAATAGATATACTGCATACCAAGTAACTGACCTGCGTATGCAGTATTGACTGCATGTTCAATATCGGTGGATTTTATGGGTTCTGTGCCACTGACACGCTCCACTGCACTATGTTTTCCTCCATCTATTAGAATATAGCCCACAGGAACCACCTTTATAGATGCTGAACGCAACATCGTGGCGGCTTTTACATGAGAACCTATAAGATATTCAGGATTGCGACCCGATAGAAGAGACAGAAACATTAACGCATCTGCCGATGTGGAGATTTGAGAAACATTGCCAGGGAATATTACTACAGGGGCATTGACCTTGGCTTTTAAGGTCTTGATTAGCGGTTCCATAACAGAGCCGGTGCTTCCACCTACAAGAACATAGTCTGGAGGGGTCTCAGACATATAATTAACAAGAAGGTTAGTCTTTAAACTAACCTTCTCCGGATCAATTAATATCGCTAATTGTTTTTGCATTATTTGACCTTTCTGAGTACAAACGCAGAACGTGATGGAATGTAAAGTTTTATCCAACCACGGTCTGTATAGCCCTCTGCAGGTAAGGTAAAGTGATGTACCTTGCTATCATTAAGACCAAAACCACCAAATTTAGGGTCATCTGTATCAAGAATCATCTCATATTCTCCAGGATTTACAAGCATACCGTAATCTGTGTATGAATTGTAAGGGTGGAAATTGAATATAAAGAGAATGTCATTACGCCCGTAGCAGATAACTTGGTCTCCGCTGTTATCCCAGTATTTATAAAGAGGTGTCTCCTGATATTTAGGAACGGATGTTATCAGCTGAAGCATAGCCTTATCAAACTCTCCAAGTGGCTTATACATGTAGTTAGGATTATCTACAAGGTCCCATTGACGGCGTGCATACTTGTATGACCAACCGTTACCCTCACGTGGAAAATCAATCCACTCCGGATGACCGAACTCATTACCCATAAAGTTAAGGTAACCGCCATTGATTGTTGAAGCGGTGAGCAGACGAATCATCTTATGAAGTGCAATACCTCTATCTACAAGGTACGTAGTGTGTCCTTTTTCAAAGTGCCAATACATATCGGCATCAACAAGACGGAATATGATTGTCTTATCGCCTACAAGTGCTTGGTCATGAGATTCTGCGTAGCTGATGGTCTTTTCATCGTAGCGGCGATTGGTAAGTTCCCAGAACAAATGACCTGGTTTCCAATTCTCATCTGTGTATTCCTTAATATATTTAATCCATAAATCAGGAATACCCATTGCCAAACGATAATCAAACCCGATACCACCATCTTCAAACTTAGATGCAAGACCCGGCATACCGCTCATCTCTTCTGCAATGGTAATGGCATTAGGCTTAACCTGATGGATAAGCTTGTTTGCAAGGGTGAGATAGCAGATGGCATCGCCGTCTTGATTTATATTATAGTAATCTGCATAACCGCTGAATGCCTCTCCAAGACCATGGCTCAGATAAAGCATTGATGTTACGCCATCAAAACGGAATCCGTCAAACTGATACTCATCAAGCCAGAACTTGCAGTTGGAAAGCAGGAAGTGGAGCACCTCATTCTTGCCATAGTTAAAGCAGAGTGAATCCCAAGCAGGATGCTCACGTCTGCCACCATCGTGGAAATATTGATATGGGGTGCCATCAAAGCGACCAAGACCCTCAACCTCATTCTTAACGGCGTGAGAATGAACTATATCCATAATCACCGCAATACCCATTGAATGTGCAGTATCTATCAACTCTTTGAGTTCCTCCGGTGTCCCGTAACGTGACGATGCGGCAAAGAAACTGGATACATGGTAACCGAATGAGCCGTAATACGGGTGCTCCTGAATAGCCATTATCTGTATGCAGTTATAACCGTCAGCCTTAACACGCGGAAGCACGTTATCCTTAAATTCTGTATAGGAACCCACTTTCTCCTCTGCCGTACCCATACCTATATGGCACTCATAAATCATCAGAGGGTCTGTATTAGGCTTAAAGTTCTTGGTCTTAAATGTATAAGACTTTTCAGGTGCCCAAACCTGAGCAGAGAATATCTTTGTATTGTCATCTTGCACTACTCTACGACACCACGCAGGAATACGCTCCCCTTCACCTCCTTGCCAACGGACTACAAACTTGTAAAGTTGTCCGTGCTGAAATGCCTTGGCAGGGAATTTACCTTCAAAAACACCGTTTTCAAGACGTTTCAGTTTATAATCATCACTGATTTGCCAATCATTGAAATCTCCTTTTATGAAAATTTCAGTGGCATTTGGAGCCCACTCTCTAACTACCCATGAATCGGACAATTTATGCATACCAAAATACAAATAACCCGATGCAAAATCACTCAGGGTGTTTTTTCCGTTGTTAGTTAACTCTGCCTCTTTAAGTAAGGCATAATCATAGCGACCTTCAATGGCTTGTGTGTAAGGCTCCAACCAAGGATCGTTTTTAATGATTTTCAGCGGTTTCATAATGTTATT
The DNA here is from genome assembly GCA_024399495.1 of Paludibacteraceae bacterium. Classification (GTDB taxonomy): domain Bacteria; phylum Bacteroidota; class Bacteroidia; order Bacteroidales; family Paludibacteraceae; genus Enterocola. The sequence continues at coordinate 231,846 of JAKSNY010000002.1, read as the reverse complement.
TTTTTTGAGGATTATTGGATAAGAAACAAGTACTTTTAACTCCTATACTCCTATACTCCTTAACTCCTTAACTATTAATTTTGATGTTCTTGACGTAATAAATCGTTAATTGTCTTAACAGGATTGAATGTCTTGATAGGCACCTCTACAAATATGGTGTTCCAGTCTGCCATACAGCCGTTCCATAGTCCGGGACGGTCCAGACGGCGAACAGTCTCACCGTTTTCAAGGTTTTTATTGTAAGGTATCCATGCACTCAAATCTGCAAATTTGGAAAGGTCAAACCGTTTCCCTTTGTAATCTGAGAGAGAGCATACTATATCCACAGGATTAAAGTGCGTACTGGAATTAAATATTTTCATAAGTTCCGGGTTATCACACACTTGGTAGTACTCTACAATATGGAGCGACAGTGTCCCATCGGGGTTTTTAACCCAACAAGGCATACCACCATGCTCATCTTCATTCTTAACCATACCACAAACCCTTAGCGGACGGTTAAGTTTGCTTCTAAGATACGATATCTGTTCCTCTCTTGATAGTCTAAGTATCTGAGGACGCTTTACATTAAGTATGTTCTCAACAAAATTTATAATCTCAATCAGCTGGTCATCGTCAACGTCATCTTTATCAAGCAGACGCATGTAACGCTTTATTTTCTTGCAATTCTTAACAAGAACTCCCGCAAGCACCTTCTTGTAGTGTGATGTAAGTTTCTTGAGCGTATCTGATGACTCATTATCTATATTTTTAAAGAACACGATGTCTGCCTGAAGGTCACATACATTAGAAAACAAAGCACCATGACCCGATGGTTTTAGAACAATTTTACCATTCTCATCACGTATAACATTGCCATGGGAATCAACAGAAATTGTATCAGTTGATTTTTCTTGTATAGGGAGAGTTACATGACACTGAAGCCCGAACTTTTTCTCTACAGGAAGTTTGAATTCCCGTACAAAATCTTGAATTATGTCACGTTCCTCACGCTTTACTGAATAGCATACATTTATATTACCGCCTCTTACTCCACTTACCATAGCACACTCTAAAAGGCTCTCTTGAATAGGGGTACGGGTGTCCTCCCACGATGATGAATACTTTACAATGCTTTTAGGCAAATATTTGGCTATGGCGGTGAATGTCTTGGACTTATCTGTATGGAACTTAAAAAGTGCATGTGGAATTTTTCCGTAACTCAAACCTTTATCTGTAAGCAGATAATCCAGAATAAGTTTGAATTTACCTAACTCCATAAGTTCTGAAAGCCCTTTATCCTCCTTGTTAATACAAACCTTATTCAGTTCATTGTAAAAAGCAAAACTCTGAAGATGTTTAAAGAAATTCTTTTCAAAACTGGTTTGCGGGGTTACGTATGGAGCCTTCATAAACGAATAAAGTTCTCTGAAGAATCTGCCGGCACAACCCGATGACGGAATAAAGTGGTATATCTGTTTATCTTTCTCCAAAAAGGATTTCCAAATGTCAACGTACTCCTCCTCCTCTACTTTACTATAGAGTTTTATACCATCGCCAAGGGTGGCTGTACGAACCATATCGGGATATGATTTATCAGCTCTCAACACTTCCAACTGCTCATTTGCAGACTCTCTATCTATCCCTTTACTTCTAAGGAATACGTAATCATCTTTTGTAAAATCACCTTCCATAACAGGCTACATATTTTATCAAGTGAACAAAATTAACAAATATTTTAGACAAATGCAAACATTTGCACCCTTATTTTAATTTTTTGAAAAATGTTGTAATATTTTTGCAATAGAATTGATTTTGTGGTGTTTTTGTAGTAAATTTGCAAAAATTTTTTTTGTTATGCCTACAACATCGGAACGTGGCAAACTTATGCCGCAATCACCAATACGTAAGTTAGTGCCACTAGCTGATAAAGCCAAGGAGAGAGGCGTTAAGGTCTATCATCTGAACATTGGTCAGCCTGATTTGCTTACCCCTAAAGTTGCACTTGACGCAATTCACAATATAGACCGTAAGATATTGGAATACAGTCCGTCTGACGGTATCAAGTCTCTCAGGGTAAAACTGGCGGAGTACTATAAACGTTTTAAAATAGACGTTACACCGCAGGATATTATAGTTACAAGTGGCGGTAGTGAGGCTGTGAACTTTGCGTTTATGTCTTGTTTGGACCCAGGTGATGAGATTATAGTTCCGGAGCCTGCTTACGCTAACTATACCGCCTTTGCAATTAGTGCAGGTGCCGTTATACGTCCTGTAGTTTCAACCATTGAAGAGGGCTTCTCTCTGCCTAAGGTTGAGAAATTTGAGGAGCAGATTACTCAGCGTACCAAGGGTATTCTTATTTGCAACCCTAACAACCCTACCGGTTATCTCTACACACGTAAGGAGATGAATATGATTAGGGATTTGGTTAAGAAATATGACCTTTATCTTTTCTCTGATGAGGTATATCGTGAGTTTTGCTACACAGGTGCCCCATATATCTCCGCTTTCCATCTTAACGGAATTGAGGATAATGTGGTGCTGTTTGACTCCGTATCCAAGCGTTATAGCGAGTGCGGAATACGTGTGGGTGCTCTTGTCACCAAAAATAAGGCTGTAAAAGAGAGCGTTATGAAATTCTGTCAGGCTCGTCTCAGCCCACCGCTTATAGGTCAGATTGCAGCAGAGGCTTCTGTAGATACTCCTGCTGACTATATGCTTGAAATGTACAATGAGTATGTGGAGCGTCGTAAATGCTTGATTGACGGTCTTAACCGTATTCCCGGAGTATATTCTCCCGTCCCGATGGGGGCGTTCTACACGGTTGCCAAACTCCCTATAGATGACAGTGACAAGTTCTGTGCATGGCTGCTTGATGAGTTTGAGTATGAGGGTCAGACTGTTATGCTTGCCCCTGCAAGTGGTTTCTACACAATGAACAACGTTGGCAGAAATGAGGTTCGTGTGGCATACGTACTTGAGAAAGATGAGCTAAAGAAGGCACTTACTGTACTTGAAAAGGCACTGGAAGCATACCCCGGAAGAATTAAGAATTGAAAATTGAAAATTGAAAGTGCCCCCTCCTAACCTCCCCCAAGGGGAGAGACAGATAACTTTCAACTTTACTTTCAGTCAGCTAACGCAGTCAACTTTCCACTTTCAATTAATTATGTGGGAATATAAGATAGCACATAGAATCCATTTCAAAGATAGCAACGGGCTTCGGGAGAAGCCTGCTGTTGTTATTGCCATAATAGGAATAGCACTTGGATTGGCTGTCATGATTATGGCTGTTGGGGTTGTCATCGGGTTTAAACATGAGGTAAGAAGCAAGGTCATAGGGTTTGGAAGCCATATTCAAATAACATCGTTTGAGAACAACAACACCTATCAGATGGAGCCTATATCGTTCTCTCCCACTCTGTTAGACTCTATAAACAATGTAAATGGTGTAAGGCATACACAACTTTTCTGCACCAAGCCTGCAATTCTGAAGACTGCCGATAATTTTGAGGGGGTTGTGCTTAAAGGTTGGGACGCAAATGCCAATCTTGATTTCTTTAAGCAAAACATTATAGAGGGAGTTTTCCCCGATTTCACCGATACCATTCCATCTAATGACATCCTGGTTTCTGAGGCTACCGCCCGCAAACTTAGGCTGGAGGTTGGCTCCTCTATTCCTGCATATTTCATAGAGGAAAAAATAAGGGTTAGAAAGTTTACGGTATCGGGTATCTACAGAACTGGACTGGAGGAATTTGATAAACTGTTTATCATTGGGGATATACGTCATACTCAGGCACTTAATAATTGGAATGAGAATGAATACTGTGGCTTGGAGATTCTTGTAGATGACTATAACAAATTAGAAGATATAACCTACGATGTGTTCTTGGTTACAAGCGGAAAATTTGACCCTCACGGCTCACTATATTATGTAAGGGGTATAAATGAGGTCTATCCGCAGATTTTCAATTGGCTTGAACTGCTTGATATGAACGTAGTGGTCATACTTGTGCTGATGTTACTTGTATCGGGGTTCAATATGATATCGGGGTTACTGATTTTAATTTTGGACAAGACCAACTTTATAGGCATTCTAAAGGCTATAGGGGCAAGGAATTGGAACATACGTAAGGTATTTCTTATCCAAAGTTCATTCCTTATCTTAAAGGGACTATTTTGGGGCAATTTGGTGGGCATAGGGCTATGCATGATTCAAATTTGGTTCCATATAATTCCATTAGACCCCACTGTTTATTTTGTGGATTATGTTCCCATTATCCTTAATGTACGTGACGTTGTGCTTTTAAATATTCTCTCTGCCGTAACAGCAATGCTGATGCTGCTTGTTCCAAGCATCGTAATATCACACATTGCACCGGCAAAGGCGATAAAATTCGAGTAAATTACTTGATTTATACTCTTACGCACCTAGAACGGGCTTATTTCCCTTCAAAACGCCAAACTTGTTCCGGTGCTCGCAAACTCGCACTACGTGCTCAAACAATGCTGTGCTCCTCCAAGTGGAAGCGTTTTGTGCGGGAGCCCTGATGGTGCCTTAAGAGTATAAATCAATAACTTTCAACTTTTAACTTTCAACTTTCAACTATGAATTATCAAGAAACACTAGACTACCTGTTTATAAAGACCCCGATGTTCTCACAGGTGGGAGCAGCGGCGTACAAGGAGGGGTTGGATACTACTATTGCTCTGGCAAAGGCATACGAAGAGCCATTTAAAGCATATAAAACAATCCACGTAGCAGGCACTAACGGCAAGGGTTCCACAACTCACAGCATTGCGTCTGTTTTACAGGAATCGGGATATAAGACAGGGTTATACACATCGCCGCACTTAAAGGATTTTTCAGAGAGAATACGGGTGAACGGTAAGCCGATAGAACAAAAATATGTAGTGGATTTTGTAGAGGGGTCAAAAGAGCTGATTGAGTCGTTGAAACCGTCGTTCTTTGAGATTACAACCATTATGGCGTTCAAATATTTCAAGGATATGGGGGTTGATGTGGCGGTAATTGAGACAGGGCTTGGCGGGCGGCTTGACAGCACTAACATTATAACTCCGCTTGTGAGCATAATAACCAACGTAAGTTTTGACCACATAAAGCAGTTGGGAAACACGCTTGAGGCTATTGCAGGTGAAAAGGCAGGTATTATAAAGCCTAACGTTCCTGCTGTCATTGGTGAGGCTTCTGCTAATCTCAGACCTATTTATGAGAGCAAAGGCTCCCCTATTGTTTGGGCTGAAGATATGGAGTTCCCCGATGTGGAGTTTGAACTGAAAGGTCTGTGTCAGGAGAAGAATCTTAAAACCATTCTTGCCGCACTTGAGGTGCTTAAACTTGACCTTAACATTACTGATGATGCCATTGCAAAAGGACTTGCAAATGTGGTTAAAAACACAGGGCTGATGGGACGATGGCAAACCATTGGTACTGAGCCTCTTATAATTGCCGATACGGCACACAATGAGGGCGGCATACGCTACATTGCAGAGCATCTGCAGAAAATGATGAAGTCTGAGGCTCCTAAATTCACAAAACTGAGGATTGTGTTTGGCATGGTTAAGGACAAGGATATATCTGCCGTACTTGCCCTACTGCCTAAAGATGCCGTCTATTATTTCTGCAATGCAGCCACTCAGCGTTCCCTGCCTGCCAAAGAGTTGCAGAATATGGCATCGGGGTACGGATTAAAAGGAAACTGCTACCCTACTGTAAAAGAGGCGTTTGCATCAGCCAAATCTGACTCTGACACATCAGACCTAATCTATGTTGGCGGTTCAAACTTTGTAGTAGCGGAAGTTCTGTAACCTCACCGACAGACAATTTTAACTTTAAAATTTATATGTTGCAGAAGATGCCGCTGACTACCAAATCAATTCTTCTGCAAAGACCTGCTGATATTCAGAATTCTTGCAAGTAATGCTCCGGAGATGTTGTGCCATACGCTGAAGATGGCTCCCGGAACGGTGGCAAGAGGCATAGAGGCAAAGTGAATGGCTGCCATTGAGCAGGCGAGACCGCTGTTCTGCATACCTATTTCCACACTCATGGCTATACATTGAGGTTTGCCAAGTTTGAAAATCTTACCTGTAAGCAGTCCGAATGCATATCCTAACAGGTTGTGTAGTATCACTATCATAATAATAACCAACCCCGATGTGGCAAGTGCCGATGCGTTAGCAGAGACAACCGCTATAACGATGGCGGTAATTGCAAGGGTTGATATGGCTGGTAAATAATCCTTTATTTTAAGTGTAGCATCGGGGAAAAATCGCTGGAAAATCATACCAAAAGCAATGGGTATAAGAATAATTTGAACTATAGACAGAAACATTCCCCAAAAGTCTATATCAATCATAGTCCCCGCAAAAAACCACACTAAAAGGGGTGTAAGAAGTGGGGCAAGCAGAGTGTTTACAGTGGTCATTCCTACCGATAAGGTCAAATCACCACCAGCAAGATAAGTGATTACATTAGAGGAGGTTCCACCAGGACAACAACCCACAAGAATAACGCCTACAGCCAGTTCGGGTGGCAGACAGAACACCTTTACAAGAATCCACGCAAGTATGGGCATTATAAGAAATTGGGCCGCACAACCTATTATTATGTTACGGCAGGGAACTTTTATGTTAAATTTTCCAAACGCCTTTACATCTTGCAACCCGAATGTGGTTTTAAGGTCAGACAAATTGATTGTCAATCCCATACCAAACATTATAACACCTAAGAGGGGGGTGATGTAGGATGTCTTTATAACTCCTAACTGTTGCGGAAAGAAAAACGCCGATACAGCCGCCGCAAGCACTAGTATCGACATATAATCTGTTATGAACTTACAAACTTTTCTCATACAGGGTGCAAAGTTACACAAATCTCAAAAAATAATTTCAACTTTATTGAATATTTTATTATCTTTGCAATGTTATGAAATTTATTTGTAGTATTTGCGGCTACGTTCACGAGGGGAACGCCGCACCGGAGAAGTGCCCACAATGCGGGCAACCAGCGTCTAAGTTTAAGGCACTGGAAGAGGGTTCAAGTTTGAACTTTGTTACAGAACATGTTATTGGAGTTGCAAAAGACACCGATGACCAAATGAAAAAAGACCTGAACGCCCATTTTATGGGTGAGGCTACAGAGGTTGGAATGTATCTTGCCATGAGCCGTCAGGCAGACCGTGAGGGTTATCCTGAGATAGCAGAGGCATTCAAACGTTATGCTTTTGAGGAGGCTGAGCATTGTGCCAAATTTGCAGAGTTGCTTGGTGAAGTTGTTTGGGATACAAAAACAAACCTTGATAAGCGTATGAATGCAGAGGCTGGTGCCTGTGAAGACAAAATGCGTATTGCAAAGCGTGCTAAAGAACTTAACTTGGATGCCATTCACGATACAGTTCATGAGATGGCTAAAGATGAGGCTCGTCACGGACGTGGCTTTGAAGGACTTTATAAACGTTATTTTGGCAAGTAAAAAATATTAACAACTTTATTTTTAAGGGATGGCTTCAATAAAGGTCATCCCTTAATTTTTTGCTATTGCAAAATCCATTAAAAATAACTAAATTTGTGGCCTATTAAATTAGGTTAATTATGGACTACAATTTTAGAGAGATTGAGCAAAAGTGGCAAAAGCACTGGAAAGAGAATGCAGTGTATAAAGTACTGAACAACAGCAACAAGCCAAAGTATTACGTTCTTGATATGTTCCCCTACCCATCGGGTGCGGGACTTCACGTAGGACACCCTCTTGGCTACATTGCATCTGATATCTACAGCCGATACAAGAGATTACAGGGCTTTAATGTGCTTCACCCTATGGGCTACGATGCCTACGGACTGCCGGCAGAGCAATATGCCATACAGACAGGGCAACACCCTGAGAAAACCACTTTTGACAATATAGCCCGATACCGCAGTCAGATGGACAAGATAGGTTTCTGCTACGATTGGAGCAGAGAGGTAAGAACCTGTACACCGGACTACTACAAATGGACACAATGGGCATTCCTGCAAATGTTCAAGCACTACTATGACAAAGATGCAGACAAGGCATTGCCTATTGATAACCTAATAAAGATTTTTGAGAAAGAAGGTAACGCCAAGGTTAATGCAGCCACAAACTTTGACACCACATTCACCGCTGCCGAGTGGAACGCTATGACCGATAAAGAGAAGCGTGCAGTGCTGATGAACTACCGCATAGCCTACAAAGCGGACACGATGGTTAATTGGTGCCCGAAATTAGGCACCGTTCTTGCTAACGATGAGGTTAGTGACGGACTCTCTGTAAGAGGCGGTTTCCCTGTGGAGCAGAAGGTTATGAGCCAATGGTGCTTGCGTGTAAGTGCATACGCCCAACGTCTGCTTGACGGACTGGAAAAAATAGATTGGACAGACTCTCTTAAAGAGACACAGCGTAACTGGATTGGCAGGAGCGAGGGTGCTGAAATGAGGTTCCGCATTGACGGCACAGATGACTACTTTACAGTGTTTACAACACGTGCCGATACCACATTTGGCGTAACGTTTATGGTTCTTGCCCCTGAAAGTGAGTATGTTGCAAAAGTAACAACTGACAAACAGCGTCAAGAGGTGGAGAAATATCTTGATGCCGTAAAACGCCGTACAGAGCGTGAAAGAATAGCAGACCGTAAGGTTAGCGGTGTATTCTCAGGCTCATACGCCGTAAATCCGTTTACAGGTGATAAGATTCCTGTATATATTTCAGATTATGTACTTGCAGGTTACGGTACAGGTGCCATTATGGCTGTTCCTGCCCACGATAGCCGAGACTACGCATTTGCAAAACACTTTAACCTGCCTATAATACCTCTTATTGAAGGCTGTGACGTTACAAATGAGAGTTACGATGCTAAAGAGGGCGTTATGTGCAACTCCGGATTCCTTAACGGATTACAAGTGAAGGAAGCCATTGCGGCGGCAAAAAAATATATCTCAGAGAAAGGGATAGGAAAAGTAAAGGTTAATTACAGGCTTAGAGACGCCATTTTCTCTCGTCAGAGATATTGGGGAGAGCCATTCCCTATCTACTACAAAGATGGAGAGCCGTTCCCTCTTGATGAAAGTGAATTGCCGCTTAAATTGCCTGAAATAGACAGTTACCTACCTACAGAGACAGGTGAGCCGCCTCTTGGTCATGCCAAAAATTGGAACACTAAAGAGGGCTACCCTCTTGAACTTAACACGATGCCTGGTTTTGCAGGTTCAAGTGCATACTACCTGCGTTATATGGACCCTACAAACAATAACGCTTTGGTAAGCAAGGATGCCAACAACTATTGGCGTAACGTGGATTTGTACATCGGTGGTACAGAGCATGCTACAGGTCACTTGATTTACAGCCGATTCTGGAACAAGTTCCTCTTTGATTTAGGGTATATATGTGAGGATGAGCCGTTTAAGAAGCTCATAAATCAGGGCATGATTCAGGGCAGGAGTAACTTTGTATATCGTGTTGTAGGTACTAACAAGTTTGTATCGCTTGGGCTTAAAGACCAATACCAGACACAGGAGATTCATGTAAATGTAAACATTGTTAAGAACGATATTCTTGACACTGAGGCATTTAAGAATTGGATGCCTGACTTTAAGAATGCAGAGTTCATACTTGAAGACGGAAAATATGTGTGCGGTTGGGCTATTGAGAAGATGAGCAAGTCTATGTTCAATGTTGTTAACCCCGATGATATAGTTGAGAACTATGGTGCTGACACCCTGCGTCTTTATGAGATGTTCCTTGGTCCTATTGAACAGTCAAAACCTTGGGACACAAACGGCATTGACGGTGTCCATCGTTTCCTAAAAAAGTTCTGGGGAATGATGTTCAGTGGCGATGAGCTTACTATCAGCGATGCAGAGCCTACTGCAGAGGAGTTAAAGATTCTGCACCAGACCATTAAGAAAATTACATTTGACATAGAGCATTTCTCATACAACACATCAGTTTCCGCATTTATGATTTGCGTAAATGAGCTGAGCCGTCTGAAATGCAACAAACGTGCTGTAATAGAGCCTCTTATAATTCTTATCGCTCCGTTTGCACCACACATTGCAGAAGAGATGTACCACCTGTTGGGACATGACACCACTGTCTGCGATGCCTCATTCCCTATTTGCAATGAGAAATATTTGGTTGAAAACACAGTCAAATACCCTATCTCATTTAACGGCAAAACCAGATTCACTCTTGAATTATCTGCTGACGCATCAAAAGAAGATATAGAGAAGACTGTTCTTGCCAATGAGCAGACTGCAAAATTCCTGAACGGCGGCTCCCCAAAGAAAGTAATTGTGGTGCTTGGCAGAATTGTAAATATAGTAATTTAAGTGTCCGACAACTTAAAACATATTGTTGTAAACGCTTTTAAGTGGAGCACCGTTGACCGTGTGGCTCAGCAGGGTGTACAATTCATCATAGGCATTATACTTGCAAGATTGCTGGTTCCTGAAGATTACGGTCTTGTAGGAATGGTGATGTTTTTTGTCCAGATTGCATACGTATTGGTGGAAAGTGGATTGGGTCATGCTTTGATGCGTACACCAAACATTACTGAGACCCACAAATGCACAGTATTTTATAGCAATTTAATTATATCTCTGATTCTATATGCACTATTCTATTTCTGCGCACCTTCAATAGCAGTTTTTTTTAATCAACCTTCTATTACCATTATAGCAAGAATAACCTTTCTTGCAATAATTTTTGACGCTTTATACATTGTGCCATTTAACCTATTAGGCAGAGATTTAGATTATAAAAGCATTACTAAAGTAAATTTTGGCAGCACCATTCTCAGCGGATTATCGGGTGTGATTATGGCATTTACAGGATTTGGAGTATGGGCATTGGTTGTACAGCAAACCTCATATCATGGATTCCGTATGATTCTGTTCCACTTTTATGCCAAATGGAAACCACAACTTTTGTTCTCATGGCAAATAATAAAAGGATATGCCTCTTTTAGTTTGCACATGCTTGGCACCTCTATGCTTACTGTCCTGTTTAGTAATGTCTATACATTTCTGTTTGGTAAACTTTACCCGATAAAAGAGGTTGGATTTTACACACAAGGCAATAAGATGAGTGATACGGTTAATTTTACATTCATATCCATTCTTGGACCAACATATAGCGTTTTTTCCAAAATTCATGAGCAAAAAGAGAGAATGGTTACTATATTGAGGTCAATCAGCAAAAAAGTGAGTATTGCCACAATACCTATAAGCATATTTTTTATTATAGTGGCTGAACCATTGTTTTACATACTTTTTGGCACCAAATGGCTTGACGCAGTGCCTTTTTTCCAGACAATATGTATGGCTAACCTATTTGCCCCTATATATCAAGTAAACATTCACGCTATAAACGCTTTAGGGCTTGCTAAATCAACATTCCGCATAGAGCTTACAAAACGAATACTGATTGTAGTCTCTATTGTTATATGTCTGTTTGCCAAATCGGGTATGCTTACAATGCTATATTTTTATGTAATTGCTTGTTGGTTGGCATTTATTCTAACCGTCTATACCATAAAGAAAAATCTTACCATTTATTATTATCATCAACTGCAAGATATTTCAAGGGGCATTCTGCTATCCATAGTAATTGGAATATGCTGTTATTGCTGTACATTCATTCCTGTAAACGTGTATGCATTGCTATGTATTGAATGCTTGGCTACATTGGCGATATATATGTTATACATTACGATTTTTGACAAGAATATTGTAGCGGAGGTGCGTTCAATATTAAAAAACAAGTATGAATAACAGACACTTAATACTACTTACAACCACATGGCCGTTTGACTATGGAGAAACATTTATAGATGAGGAAGCAAAATATCTTAGCGAGTCATTCTCTGAAGTAGATGTGTTTCCACTTTTCTCATTATCGGGTAAAATGCGTACCACACCCAATAAATTCACGATTCACAAGCCCGCTTTAAGACACGATTCCAAATGCAAATGGAATTTACTGATTGAGGGGGTCCTTTCTACCGCACCACTCTTTTTTGCTATCAAATATTTTTTTAAAGAGAGGGCTTACAAGCCTTCACGGATTTGGAATTTCTTTACTGCATTGTTGATTTTCAGGGCATCCTACCCCACTTTACGTAAATTTAAGACTACAAAAAATAATTTGGCATATTCTTACTGGGGCGACAAATGGGCTTTATCTCTACCCTTCTTAAAAACCGTATCGGGGTGTAAATGTGTTGCAAGATTTCATGGGTCTGACCTTTACGAAGAAGTTAAGGGTTACATTCCGTTCCGTAAAATGCTATTTGACTCTTTGGATTCGGCTTTCCCCATTTCTAATGTCGGAGCGGAATATATTACTAGCAGATATGGTTTTAAGAAACTGAATATTGCACGCCTTGGAGTTTCTGAAGCAATTGAAAATCCGCCTGCAAATAATAAATATTTTAAAATTGTAAGTTGTTCAAATGCAGTACCTATAAAACGGCTTGATATAATTGCCAAATCGTTGCCTCTGCTTGATTTTCCTGTTCAATGGACTCATATAGGAGACGGTCCCTCTCTATCATCAATAAAGGATTTGACTAAAAATAATCCACCTCATATTTCTGTAAACTTTAAAGGTAGGTTATCTAATTCCGATGTACGAAAACTATATACCACAGAGCATTTTGATTTATTTGTAAATGTAAGTGAGTCAGAAGGTGTTCCTGTATCAATTATGGAGGTGCTTGCATCGGGTATTCCTGTTATTGCAACAAATGTGGGCGGTACTGCTGAAATTGTAGATAAAAGCGTAGGTACGCTGATTAAAAAGGATACGACACCTGAAATATTGGCAGAAGCAGTAAAAGAAATAAGAAGCAACGAACTTGACATCTACCGCATTAACGCTAAAGAACGCTGGGCTTCTATGTGTAATGCTGAGACTAACTACAAAGCGTTTGTCAAACTACTTTTATCTGTTTAAAATTATTTTTGACAGTTGGGCACTCAACGTGCGACGGCTGTAGGTTTCAGCCGTCTTGCGGTTTATTTGGGTTATAAGACTCTGTGGGTTGGCGGTATGGCTCTCCACTGCTTTTGTAAGATATTCAGCCATTTGTTTTGACTCCCCAAATGCGAACACACCTTCTTGCTCGTATTTATTTAATATATTCGCGGCGTCTCCGTCTTTAAAACATACAGCAAGTACAGGTTTCCCCGATGCCATATATTCAAACAGTTTTCCTGTAACAATTCCTTTGTTTTCAGGTTGATTTGGAAGCAAGAGAAGTAGCATATCTGACGTACGCATATACTCTATCGCTTTTACGTGCGAAACGTAACCTATCAGGGACAAGGAACAAGGGACAAGGGACAAGGATTCTTGTAATTTTGTAGGAATTGTACCGCCTACAAACTGCAAATGGATTTTACTCTGAACATCCGGACTGAGAAATTTTAGGGCATTAACAAATGTATCTGTCTCATATTGTGGAGCAAAAGAGCCTATATAACTAATGGTGATGCGGTGATTCGGAATCCCTTGACCCTTGACCCTTGACCCCTGACCCTGATTTTGAGACAAAGTCTCAAAATCATCTTCATCGTAACCATTGGGGATAAGGTGGATTGGCAACTCTTTTGATGTTTTTGATTTGAAATTACGCACGCACTCACCACTTACTGTAATTATTTCATCTGCACCCTCCAAAACCTTACGTTCAAGACGGGCGTTGTACCACTTTGCAAGGGAGGTTTGATACAAATCCTTATTGAAATATATATCGGTCCACGGGTCACGCAGGTCTGCTATCCACTTGATATTAGGATATTTACGTTTGAGTTTCAATCCTATAAGTTGAGTGGAATGCGGCGGACTTGTAGTAACTACTGCATCAATATGCTCTGATTCTATAAGTTTGCAAGCCTCCTTAAAGGCATACTTGTTCCACCCTTTGCGTGGGTCGGGCAAAAACAGATTACCCCTAATAAACCTTGAAACCTTCTGCAAAAAGTTAGGTTTCTTTTCATTTGCAAAACCTGTATGCGGCAACTCTCCACTTGGCGATATATGCTTGTAAAAACTAAGTATCTCTTTTGTTTTTGTCTTTATAACTCTTAGATTTGGAGAAATTTCATCACATAACGATGCGTCCACTTGCGGATAAGAGGCATATTTTTCATCTACCGTAAGTATAATGGGCTCCACCCCATACTCAGGCAGGTATTTGGTGAATTTAAGCCAACGCTGCACCCCTGAGCCACCGCTTGGCGGAAAGTAATATGTGATGATTAATAAATTGATAATTGAAAATTGAAAATTGAAAATTGAATCAATGCAAAATTACTAAAAAATACGTAAATTTGCAACATTATAAACCACACATTATGATTTCACTACGTTTTGATGCAGTAAAAGAGGCTTTCAACCGTAAAGCCGTACAACCTGAGGTGCCTGAAGGATGCTCATCGGAGTATTTTGGAAAGAATGTCTTTGACATTGAAAAAATGAAGAAGTATCTGAATGCAGATACAGTGCAGGCTATTCAGGATAGTATAAACAACGGCACTACTCTTGACCGTAACCTTGCGGACGAGGTGGCGGCAGGTATGATGAAATGGGCTATAGAGATGGGTGCCACGCACTACACACATTGGTTTCAGCCACTTACTGAAGGTACTGCGGAGAAACACGATTCCTTTATTGATTATGACGGACATAATGTTATTGAGAATTTCTCCGGCAAACTGCTTGTACAGCAGGAGTCTGACGCTTCAAGTTTCCCTAACGGTGGCATAAGAAATACTTTTGAGGCTCGTGGATATACGGCTTGGGATACTTCAAGCCCTGCTTTTGTGGTGGATGACACTCTTTGTATTCCTACCATCTTTATTTCTTACACAGGTGAATCACTTGACTATAAGACTCCCCTTTTAAAGTCAATTCAGGCTGTAAACAAGGCCGCCACTGATGTTTGCGGTTATTTTGACAGCAATGTCAAGAGGGTGAACACATATCTTGGTTGGGAGCAGGAGTATTTCTTAGTGGATGAGAGCCTGTATGCCGTCCGTCCTGACCTTATGCTTACTGACCGTACCCTTATGGGACATGAGAGTGCAAAGAACCAACAACTTGAAGACCACTATTTCGGGGCTATTCCGGCACGTGTAACCGCCTTTATGAAGGATGTGGAAACCGAAGGGTATAAATTTGGCATTCCGCTAAAGACACGCCATAATGAGGTGGCTCCCAATCAGTTTGAGTTTGCTCCAATATTTGGTGAGGCAAACCTTGCCAATGACCAGAACCAACTTATTATGACACTTATGAAGAAGATTGCCTCAAAGCATCATTTCCGTGTTCTGCTACACGAGAAGCCTTTTGCAGGTGTCAATGGCTCTGGTAAGCATAACAACTGGTCTCTTGGCACCGATACTGGTATCGGGCTATTTACACCAGGTAAAAATGAGAAGGAGAACCTTCAATTCATAACGTTCCTTGTAAATGTGCTGATGGCGGTTTATAAGAACAACGCCCTACTTAAAGCGTCTGTAATGACAGCACAGAATGAGCATCGTTTAGGGGCTAATGAGGCTCCTCCCGCAATTATTTCTGTATTTTTAGGTAGTCAGATTTCTCAAATCCTTGATAATTTGGTTGACGACACCACAAGTGATGAGATTACACTTAAAGACAAACGTCATATATGCCTTGGCATTGCAAATGTGCCCGAGGTTCTGCTTGACAACACAGACCGCAACCGTACATCACCATTTGCCTTTACTGGTAACCGTTTTGAGTTCCGTGCCGTAGGTTCATCGGCAAACTGTGCAAGTGCAATAATAGCCCTCAATTCCGTGGTTGCAGCCCAGCTTACTGAATTTAAGAAATCTGTAGATTATCTTATCTCTCAAGGCAAACGTAAGGAAGAAGCCATATTAGAGATTGTAAAGCAATATATTAAGGAGTCAAAGCCTATCCGTTTTGACGGTAACGGCTACGGCGATGCCTGGAAAGAGGAGGCAAAGAAGCGTGGACTTGACTGTAACGGAAGCACTCCTGAAGTTATAGATGCTTATACATCCGAGCAAAGTCTTAAGATTTTTGAGGATATGCACATATTCACAAAGAAAGAGGTTCAGGCACGTAATGAAGTAAAATGGGAGGTCTATTCCAAGAAAATCCAGATAGAGTCTCGTGTATTGTGTGATATGGCAATGAATCATATAATTCCTGTGGCATCGGGTTATCAATCTCTGTTGCTTGAAAAAGTTGCAAGAATGAAATTAGTATTTCCCGCTGATGAAGCGGCAAAACTTTCTGAGCAGGATTTGGATTTAATAAAGAACATTGCGGCTCATATTCAGCTTATTAAGTGTGAAAGCGACGCAATGACTGAAGCTCGCAAGATTGCAAATGGTCTTACTGACGGCAGAACAAAAGCCATTGCATATCATAATAATGTACTACCCTACCTTAACTCTATACGTAATGCAATAGACGCTCTTGAACTAGTGGTTGATGACGGTATGTGGTCTCTGCCAAAATACAGAGAGTTATTGTTCATAAGATGATTTTACTATAATGGGTATAATATTGTCCATAATAGTTCCCGTATATAACGTTAATAAATACTTATGCAAGTGTTTAGACAGCCTTTTATGTCAAGATTTAGATATAAAGACATACGAAATCATTGTTGTTGATGACGGTTCCACTGATGATTCCGGGATTATTGCTGACAATTATGCACAAAAATTCAGCAACATTAAAGTAATACATAAACAAAACGGCGGACTTAGTGATGCTCGTAATGCTGGCATACTCTATTCAAAAGGCAAATATATCCAATTTGTTGACTCTGATGACTATTTGGAATGCAATACGTTAAAAGGGTTGATAGATATTATGGAGAATGAAAACCTTGACATTCTCAGATTCAACTACAAAAAAGTCAATGAGAATTATGAGATTATAACTCACGGAGCCGAAGCCGTTAATCTTGGTGATTATTCCAATAAAGTCTGCAATGGAATAACATTTCTGAATGAACGGCTATGGTACGCCTGTTTTGCCGTACAATTCATTATAGAAGGTGAAATATTGAGAAAGCAGGCAAATTTATTTCACAAAGGAATATTTTATGAAGATGCTGAATGGACACCAAGAATAGTGATTCAAGCGGGAAGAATAACATCTACAGACAAGATTGTTTATAATTATCTTATACGTTCCAACTCCATTTCAAGAGATATAAATAGAGATATTAGCAGAAAACGCCTGAATGACAAACTGTTTGTTATAGACTCAATAATAAAGACATCATCTTATGTGACTGATAAAAGATGGTTTAAATGGATGGTGTCTCAAATGGCATATACATTACTTGGGAAAGTTGCCGCTGAATTGTATGATGAAAAGGATTTATATATACAAGAATTAAAAAGGAGAGGTGTATTCCCTTTAACCATAAAGAATTGTTCAAGACTTATAATGCTTAAAATGCATATAATAAACATTAGTCCTGCATTGTTTTGCATGATAATTAAAATTTGCCGTTAATTCCGTGATACCATACAACTAAGGCAAACGCTTTCCATCTCTCTCTCCAAAATTTAGCGGAGATATAATCCTGGGCGGCGCCTTTCCTCCCTACCAGCATATCAAATGTGCCGTCATTTAACGTGGTGTTTATCAATTCAGACCATACAGGTTGTTCCATCCAATGTTTGAGAGGGGAATAAAAGCCTATTTTTTTGCGACTGACAATATCTTGTGGCAATACACGTGAAGCCGCATTTCTTAATACCGTCTTATTGGATACATCTGATAAATTACACCCGATAGGCATTCTCATACACAACTCAACAATCGCTCTGTCTGTATATGGATAGTGAACTTCAATGCCAAACGCCCTCATGCCTGCCTCCAAACTTGGAAAGAAATCATCTCCCAATAATTCCTTAATGTCAGTACATTGCAATTTGACTATATCTTCCGTAGTAAGCCCCTTTACCTCATAACGACGGTATCCTACCAGCATTTCATCAGCCGATTCTCCTGAACAAATTGCATCACAATATTTTGCGGCTTTTTTAAGCAACAAATATGTGAATGTATATGAAGGGTCTGCCGTAGGCTGCTCCCTTGATATCTGAGATTCTTTTACAGCAGAGAAGAACTCATTAGCGGAAAATGGAATCTGTATGTTTGGAACTGACAGATAGTCAGCCGTTTGTTTTGCTTTTTCACTCTCATCTTCAGGATTATTGAATACTGCGGTAATAGTTTTATCGGCAGGCAAAGTAGCGGCAATATAGGCACTGTCTATGCCTGATGAGAGGAAACAGGCTTTGCACTTCACCGCTTTAATAGCAGCGTTTGTTATATTGTAGAACTCATTTTCCCATTGGGTTTGAGATATGCTGTTATCTCTCTCAAATGAAGGGTTAAAATATCTCACGCACTCTGTAACGCCATTGCGATAATGAAGATATGAGCCCGAGTCCAACTTATACACGCCTTCAAATATTGTCTCCCTCCCGTAAATATATCCTTTATCCAAATACTCCGCAACCGCGTTCCTGTTTATTTTAATATCCTTACCTGTAAGTTTTATGAGATTGAGGATTGATGTGCCACACAGTGGTACGTTATCTTCTGTAAAAGTGTAGAACAACTGTCTGGTGCCAAGCATATCCCTTGCGGCAAAAATCTCATTTGTGGCATTGTCTGTCATCCAGAAACTGAATGAGCCGTTAAGTTTATTGACCATCTGCACTCCATACATATCCCATAAGGCAGACAATTCCTCTTCAGGCTTTGTCAATCCCTTAAAATACCCGTTTATACTTGCAACATTCATAATTAATTCCTGTTTTTCCAAAGACTGATTTCCTTATCTATTCTGCAAGATTCAGAGTAGCAAGGCAGCCAAATAACCTCACTATCCTGTTTTATCAGTTCATTCATAAGGGTATCAAAATCATAGATTACGCAAACATCTGATTCTGTAAAGCCACTCCTATACAAATGGTCTTCCCATATCCCAGCACAAGTTCCCGTAACAAATATTTTTTCTATAAACTTGCTCTCTCTTAGTTTTTTCAGATTCACTTTTGCAACCCATGCGGTATCCATATCGTCAGGAATCTCCGCAGCCTGTGCTATAACTAACCTAACTGTCCTTGTTACCGTGGATATATACTCTATAGTAGCATCAAACGATGCCACATTCTTTACCATAATGGTACGCATAGGAACACCGCCCATTTTCATCGTCTCCATTCTGGATGGGCAGGGCTGCACGTTTTCTAACATTGAGGCAGAGCTTGCCATATCTTTTCTGTACAAACTGCATGCACACAACGCCGCCATTGCATTATATGCATTATAACTACCTGGGAATGCCAACTTTACACTGAATTCACCATTTTCTGACTGCAATGAGAATCTCTGTCCCTCTCCTTCGGCTTTAGATATTCCGTTCCAACTTACCTTTAATTTTCCCGATGTTTCAGACTCCTTTCCAAAGAGCATTGCTGTGTTGGTGCATTTTTTTGCTAATGTCATAGTCAATTCATCATTAGCATTAAGACATAGAACGCTGTCCGGCGTAGTGGCAATGGCTGTGGCTATACGGTCTCTTACATACACAACAGACGGGAACCGACTTACTTGGTCTTCTGAAATGTTTGTAACTACAATTACATCAGGTTTAATTGATTTGAAAAGAACCGGCGTGTAATCCTCATCACACTCTATAACGGCATATTTCCACTTGGGGTCTCCGTTTTTAATAAAATCCCAAACCACACTTTGAGGCAGATTGACACCCTCTATTGATTTCATTACAGCATCGGGGTACAAATTCTCCATTATAACACGTATAAAATGTGTGGTTGTAGTTTTACCGTTTGTACCTGTAACACATATACATCTCAAATCAGACGTGAGAACCGACAATATATCGGGGCAAAGTTTCAGTGCAATAAAACCAGGTAACGCCTCACCATTTTTACCCAATAATTTTAGTACCCGATTGGTTAACTTAGCCAGACGGATAGCAATTTTATGTCTTATCTTAAGTTTTTTATTCAATTTGTATCTTCCTATATAATGGGTCCCGCATTATATACAACAATGCCAACGCCTGCTCTTCTGTCAATTCTTCCGCTGTAGTGTTAAAGTGATACTCTGCCGCACTCTCAATACCATATACACCGTCACCCAATTCTATTATATTTTTATACACCTCAAAAATCCTCTCTTTTCCCCAAATCAGTTCAATCAGAACCGTAAAATATGCTTCAAACGCCTTTCTTGTGTATGTTCTTGAAAAAGTGCAGAAAACATTTTTAGCGGTCTGTTGTGAAATGGTACTGCCTCCACCTGCCAAATAGCCTACACGCTTGTTTTCCTTATAATTTCTTTTAATTTCATCAAAGTTAAATCCGTGATGTTTATAGAAAGTACTGTCCTCTCTCTCAAGCAATACATTTGTAAAATTGACAGATGACTTTTCAAGCGGCACCCATTTTTGTTTTATATGGTACTGCTTGCCCAATATCTTTGCCTCCGCATAACGGATATACATAATAGGTGTCCTACGTACAGGTACAAAACGTAGTATTATAACTTCAAGCAGAGACAGCGACACAAACGCTATGATTATGATAAGTGATATTTTATAGATTTTATTCAGCATAATTTTCTCTAATAAATTTAACAAGTGCAACTGTATCCAGTCTGTTTTGAATCGGGGTTATATTGTAATCATATATATTAAAAAGACTGTCTTTCTTGGCTATATGTATCTTTCTGACTGTATCTGTTACAATATATACATTCTCAGGTGGAAGAATCCATTGGGCGGCTGTATCAATAAGACCGTATAAGGAGTCATCGCTGGCAACTATCAAGGCACCGCCTCTAAAAGTCATTTCTACTTCATTTCTATAGTGTATATGTGATGATGGTACTACAGAACCATCTCTCCTATATATTGTAATACTGTCTCCTTTAGACATAACACCTCTGTCACCCAAAAACGCCCAAGCCTTATCTCCTGTTATATCTGTAAGCAGTTCTCCTGTGTTTATATTGAAATACGCACGTTTATTATACTTTGCCAATATGGCTAACGTATCAAAATCCTCAACATATATCCAATCTATAGAGTCAATCTTGACTTCTCCGGTACTTATATCATACAAATAATTTAAAGAATCACGTTTATAATACATGTTGCCTGACCCTATGTGCGTTCCATATTTGTCAAGTGCTATTCTCTTGCTTGAAAGTTGTATTGTTCCAACTATATCAATGGCAAAAAACACAACCATAGTGGCTGCAATAAATATTACTATATACTTTTTTATCATTACTTTATTCCCCTTTTATTTAATTGACGTTGATACCTACGTGCATTATTTGAATGTTCCTTAAATGTGGTGGCATAATCATGAACACCTGAAAAGTCAGACTTGGCACACATATAATAGTAATTATGGTGTACATAATTGAGCACAGCATCAATAGCCCTCTCTGATGGTATGCGGATAGGACCTGGTGGCAACCCCTGATATTTATATGTGTTATACGGAGAGTCTATCTCCAAATGAGCCTTCAACACCCTTTTAATGGAGAAATCTCCCCACGCATAACGCACTGTAGGACAAGACTGTAGAGGCATTCCCCTACGCATACGGTTCATATACACGCCGGCTACCATACGGCGGTCATCGTAGTCATTTGTCTCCTCCTCAACTATTGACGCTAAAATGGTGGCTTGAATTGGAGTCAGACCTATTTCATAACACTTGGCACGGCGGTCATCATTCCAGAATTTATTATACTCATCATACACAATATTCACCATTTCATCGGCATCAGTACACCAATTAACCTCTCTCTTGAACCTTACAAACATAGCCAGCGATGACTCTCTTGTAACCCCAAACTTATGTAGCGTGGAATCTGCCATAAAAGCCCGATATAGCGATGCCGAATCTGCCGCCACCTGACGGCTCAGATTCCTTGCCACCCAACGGGTGTATCGGGTCATTTTTATCTCTACAGGCATCTTGTTTGACAGTCCGTAAGATAATCTGTTAATGAATGAACGGTTAGAAATGTTTGGTTCCAAAGAATAATAACCACATTGAGGCATCTCACCATTTGCAAAAACACTGACGGCGTTAGTAAACTCCAAATCGTGTTTTATGAGACCCATAGAATCAAGTTTTACCTTTACATCATCCCATGTATCTCCCTGTAACACATAGAATGACACATACTTACCACTCTCTGTGTTAATATTTGGCTTCCACAACAGATTATACGCCACGATACCTATAGTGCCAAGCGTCACTATCACCGCAAATATAATCAAAGATATTTTCAGATGCGATTTAGATGCACTTTTTGACTTTTTAGAACCGTTTTTTGTATTTTTTCTCATTAAAATTTTAATATGTCAAATCAAATGACTAAATTTGCACTCGCAAAATTAAGAAAAGTTTTGCAAAGTTCAGCATAAAACGCAAAAAAAGGAAGGATGGGTGAGTGGCTGAAACCACCAGTTTGCTAAACTGACGTACGGGTTTCCGTACCGGGGGTTCGAATCCCCCTCCTTCCGCAACACAAAAGAGAGTTCGCAATGGCGAACTCTTTTTGTTTATGCTTCAGTCGGGGGATAGTTTACTATCACACGACTGAGGCGTAAATAAAAAAGTGTTGAGGCGTAGCCGAAACACTCTTTGGGGTTGTAAGGAACCCCGCTGGAAGAGAGGGGATGTGCGTAGCATAGCGGAGCACAATTCCCCTTGACATCGGTGCCTCTGGCACAGAAGTGGGGTTCACGGAGCGAAGCGACGTAATCCCCCTGCCCACCATTTCCTTTGTAAAAAAAGATTATTTTTGCGACAAAATAATAATGGCTCTTGATTAATACTCAACCTCAGTAGTTAAGGTTCGAATACCACCCTGTTTTAATTCAGTAGTGTTAATTCTTATATCACAATCCACAACAAAAACATTACCATTATTTGAGACAATAACATTTTCATCATGTAAATCGCTAAGATATATTTCAGGTGTGGCGTATGTCCAATTTTTGGGATTCTTAAGAGTGAACCCCATATTTGTGGCAAAGGTCTGAATTTTATCGTCTGACAATGAACTTCCAATAATAAATGGTTGCTCTACTATTATTTGAAATTCGCCATCTGCGTTTCTTCCAAAACCCAACACTGTCAGACGAGTTTCTTGGAAATATGTATTGTGTAAGCTTACCCTATCAAGAGCGAGAATAGGTTGTATGTAGTAGTCTAAACCTATCGATTTTATAACGGTGTTCCCGTTTTTATAGAATATTTTAGCTTCGCCTCCTTCTGCAATCTGAGGTCCGAACAATGCAGAGAATTTGGCATCTGCCTTATCTACCCAACAATGAGCCGCTTTTGCCCACTGCTCTATAACATTTGCTTGCGCCTCTGCATATTGGAATTCTCTTTTGACACTGCCGACTGGTGCATCGAGTTTATCTGTTGCAACATCTGCTCCCGCGAGTAAGGATGCAATGACATTTGTAACACCTCCAATTGAGCAGCCATACTGTTCCTGCGGTGAAAATCGTTTATAAATAAGTTTCCTTCCGATAAAATGTTCTGCATAAGTGTTTAATGTTAAAAGGTCTGCATCGGTAAAGCCGTTGCATATGATATTATTAATTGATTCCCAAAAATCAGAATTAGACATGACTACATTAGTATTCACTGCAAAGGTACAAAAAAATAATAAGTTATCAAAACCGCATAGAGTATGTGCTTATTAAATATATAAGCGACATCTCAAAATGCCTCAATCCATAGCGAAGCGACGTAATCCCCCTCCTTCAAGGAACCCCGCTGGAAGGGAGGGGTTCACGAGCCACTTTTGTGGCGAGTAATCTCCATCTTTTAATATTTTACTTAAAATTTATCAGAAAATTTGTTCAATTAAAAATAAAGTTATATATTTGCAATCAATAGTATAACACTTATATAACATAAAATATGGAAACAACGTCTCGTAAAAAACAAACTGCATTCAGGTTAAGTGAAGCATTGTTAGCAGAAATCAATATAAGGGCAATGCAAAGTAACAGAAGTGTCAACAATTACGTGGAAAGCATATTATCTCAATCTGTATTTGGCACGCCCAACCCAGACACTATTGAAGCCATTAAAGAATCTCGTTCTGGTAAATATGCCGGTAAACTTGATATGCAAGATTTTGATTCATTTCTTAAAAGCGTTGATGCTCTATGAAAGAAGTCAGATACTCCACGCAGGCAAAAAAAGACTTAAAACGTTACAGGCACGACATATCCAAGATGAGAGATCTATTTGAAGTCTTGCACACTCTATCAAATGAGGAGCAATTAGATCAACAATATCGTCCTCACATGTTATCTGGAGAATACAAAGGCTGTATGGAATGTCACATAGGTAATGATTTTTTATTGATTTGGATAGACTCCGATGCTATATACATTGAACGTATTGGCACACATTCCGAACTATTCAAGTAACTTCACCTTATAAAACATTGTTTCTCATGTTGTGTTTATAATAAAAAAGCGGAGACTAATCCCCACTTTTCTTATCTTATTGAGTTGTTTTACAAACACATTCACTATATCACCATCTTACAGGTGTTTGTTGCGGCAAATTTGCATTTCTATCCTCAACACATTCGATAGCATCATATGACCTAGATACACTTCTAGATGATGTATTAGAATTGCCATAGGAATTAGAGTTAGATGAAGATCCCCCTACCGATACAGACGCACCAGCCATACTGTTACCAACAGATCCTCCTGCTTGTACTTGGGATGAATGCCCATAAGAAGAAGTATTACTTTGTGTATTACCATTTGAATATGTCTCTGTAACTCTCACATTTTGCCAAGTACCCAATTTTTGATTTTCTGTACGACAGTCTTTACCAACATCTGCTTGTGTAGGCTTATATTGGCTATAGGCTATATTACACATCAAGCAAACAAACAAAATTGTTATAGTTTTTTTCATAATACAATCTTGCCTGTTATATCCCATCGGCACATCGGTTTTATAAGTTAATTTTCTTTGACAAAGATACTCCATATACATCTATAAATTTTGATTTCACCCACTCCATAACCAACAGCAAATACACTCCAAAATAGAGTGTATAAAGCCAATCTATACAAAATCTTGAAAGAAGTTATGATCTAAGATGACAGAAATTCTCCATAGTAGAGATATATCAATAGATTGTTTTCTTAGAATTTTATGAAGATTATTTGTAGTACAAGGAATTTGAGAAGCAAGCCACACAACACTTCTACCCTGTCTTTTAAGTTCAAGATGAACAAGGTTTCCTACATGATAATTGAATTTGCCTTCCATAAAGCCATTAAGGTTCACACAAAAAAACAGCGTGAACTGAATTGAAATCTTATTATTCATAGTAGGCTCCGCCAAGAACCATAGACACTAATAAGCACAACGCAATCCACGCCCATAGCGTGAACTTTTGAATGCTCATTCTTGTGTCTAAATAAAATTTTGGCGGATTTACTATGACAAGAATTAAGCTAAAAGCTCATATTTTCACAAATGCAAATTTATGCAATTATTCACAAACTACAAAATGCTATTCAGTTCTATCAGTAAAAAATCCAATAGAACCAATTGTTTATAATTAAAAAAATTTGCCTATATTTACAACGTGAAATTTTTGATAGTAAATCATGTTGACTGAAACAAACCGCATTGAGCTGAAAAGAGAGCTTACCAAAGAGCTTGATTTGGAGAAAGAGGTTGTTTTATAAGAGTTGGCACTGCATCAGAGCCAATGACTACACAACAGATAGAAGACTTGTATTGTAGGCGAGTCAGGAATTCTCTGAAAAGCATTGTTGCTCCACGTCAAGACCTAACGTTCAGACAACTTCACATATACTATGAGAGCAAGGGACTACATTTAAATGAACAGTTTGCTTCTACTCTTGACCTTTTAACTGATGATGGCTCATATAATTATGTTGCATATCTGTTAGCCGATGAAAACAGCAATTCTATTAAGGTTGCAAAATACGAAGGGAAAGACAGGGTTGTTCTAATATCAAACAAAGAACTTGGATATTGTTCATTGCTGAAAGCAACAGACCTTGTACTTGAGCAACTTAAAGTTGAGAATGCAGTCAAGAGTGAAATCACTTACAAAAGAAGGATAGACACTCCGCTTTGGAATGAAAGTGCCATGCGTGAGATTGTTATTAACGCAATGGTACACAATGACTATTCAGTCAATGAAGTTCCTCCAAAATTTGAGATTTTTTCTGACAGAGAACTGTGGAGAAAACTACCCAAACTACTACCCAAACTACTACCCAAACTACTACCAATAAAATCTTAGCTTTAATAGAAGATAAACCATCAATAACGACTGCAGAAATAGCTAAGGAATGTGGAATAAGTTTCGATGGAGCAAAATGGCAATTGACAAAATTAAAAAAAGAAGGAAAAATTAGACGTCAAAAAACTTACGGTGGTCACTGGGAAGTGATTATCTAAGCACCTCTGGCACAGAAGTGGGAATCACGGAGCGAAGCGACGTAATCCCCCTGCCCCTAATTGTATGTTTTGATAATTTTTTACAAATTAACAAAAATTTGCCGTATCTTTGTATTTCAAAAATAAGAAGGGATGACAAACGTTTGGATTAGTGCGGCAGGGCTTGCCCTTGCCACCATAATAGGCTCTATACTTGGTTTAATAGTAAAAAGACTGCCACATAAGTGGAACGACGCTCTGCTGGGTTATTGTGCCGGTGCCATGCTTGCCGCCGCCACTATCGGTCTGCTGGTACCTGCGGCAGAACAGGCAGGAGCCAACAAGTGGTGGATTGTATGCTTAGGTGTAATACTTGGTTTGCTATTCCTGAACTTACTTGATGACCTTATCCCCCACCTTCATAAACTTACGGGCTTGGATAAAGAGGAGCATATAAACAACGCTTCTGTAAATAAAATTCTGTTATTTGTTCTTACAATAGCCATTCACAAACTGCCTGAGGGTATAGCGGCAGGCGTGGGATTCAACTCAGCCGACACTACAGCCGCATGGGACGTTACAATTGGCATAGCCATTCAGAATATCCCTGAGGGAATGGTTGTTATAGCACCTCTGCTTATGGCTGGTGTATCCACTTGGAGAACATTCCTTATATCACTTGCAATAGCCGGACTTGAGGTTATAGGTGTATGGCTTGGTTATGGTTTTGGTAGTATCTCAGAAAAATTCCTACCGGCGATGCTTGCCTTTGCAGGCGGTGCAATGCTATATGTAGTAAGTGACGAGATGATTCCTGAGACTCACGCCCACGGATATGAAAAGATAGCCACATACGCCCTGCTTGCAGGATTCCTCACTATCCTGTTTATTTAAAGTAGAAACCATACAAGGAGTAAGTATGGTTGGTCTTAATGGTTCAATGTACAAATGCAAACTTATAGATGGTAAGGTGGCGGATATAAGTGGCTGCGAGAAAGGCACATATCTTCTTATTGTTAAATTTGACAAAGAGCATCAGGCATTCAGAATAATAAAGGACTAACATTTTTTTAACAATTTTAGCGAGGGTATTTAACATTTTAAATACCCTCGCTATTTTTTTTATTTTGTACCTTTGTCCCCGAATTAAATATTTAATATAAATATATGATAAAAAGGACTCTACTTTTGTTAACTATTACCACACTTGAATTTTTTAGTGTGTATGCAAACTACAATTATGTGGTAAATACTAAAGAGACCATAATTGTAACGTTAATATCCGACAAGCTTGATTGGGGCATAGAGGTGCCAGTAACAGGGGTGAATATGGAGATAAAATCATCTGCATGGATTCCCGATTGGGTAACAAATCCATTAGTTATAACAACAAGTAAGGGCGATGAGATTTATAATGATTTGCCTGCCAACAATGTTTATACAGAGGTAAACAAGTACTTTGCTCCCGTTACTCTAATATCTGGTATAAAATTTGAAGACAAGGCAACAAGTGCCTCTCGTTATTATAGGAATGTAAGTATAAGCATTGCTGAGACATCAGTAGATTTAGACAACACAGTGCTTAATACATATACCACCACATCATTCAAGGTTTTGTCTAATACAGAATTAACTACAAAGAATCTTGTAATAGACGGCTGTGAGGATATGACACTGGAGTCTGTGGTAAGAGACGGAAAAACTAATATATATACAGTTACTGTAGGTTTTCTGCCGTTGGAAGTAAAAGATTATTCTGCAAAGATATACCTTGACCCTACTCAAGTGATGGCAAAAATAAGCGGCAAAGGTATTCTTGCCTCTCCAACTAATGTAAACGTACTGCCTAAATACGATAATGTTACCATTACATGGAGCGATGTATATGGTGCCACAAGTTATGAGGTTACAAATACCACCTTAGGCACAAGCAAAACTATAACAGAGCCTAAGATAGTATGGGACGGGCTTAATATGGGAACTGAATATAAATTCTCTGTAAAAGCCAAAGCAGGTGATTACACATCGCCAGGCACCATTGTGTCAGCAACCACATTAGATATGCCTGCAGTTCAAGATTTTGCAGTTGACGGAGTGTCTTACTATTTTGCAAATTTATCTTGGAGTCCTGTTGTATATGCGTGGGGATATAAGATATATTGGTCTGATACAGAATCTATCATAATAGAGGGGGAAAATACGGTCAATGCTACTATATCGGGGCTGAAAAGCGGTACTGAATATACATTTACTATAGTACCGCTGGCATCTGAAACATCTGAGGGGCAGCATACCGCCACTGCAACTGCAACCACAAGAAAAGTGAATTGCACGCCTGAGACGGTTGATAACTTTACATTAAAGCCAAGTTTGCTTAATCTATATACAGATTCAAAAGAAATAGCAACAAAGAAGAACTCCCCCATTATTTCTTTCTCCTTTAAAAGAGATAAGGCATTAGTGTCTACAACTATAACTGTTTATGAACTAAACGCCGCCAATGAATGGGTATCGATGTGGTCAACTCAAGAGGCTTCAGGCAATGCCAATATTGCATTAAGCAGGAATACACGCAATATAAAGATAGAGGCAAAAGGCACAAAAGATGTATCTATAACAAATGTTGTTATAGAACAGGGTGCGTATTTGGAGACTGATTCTAAAGGGTTATCATTTGACGCTATACCTGTTGGAGAATCACAAACCCTTGAATTTACAGTAGATTACTCCTCTATGAGTGATATTGTATATTCAGACACCGATGAATTTACGGTTTCAGAATCTGAAGTTGGCGAGGATAATTGCGGTTACGGCTCTCAGACTGTGTATGTAACCTTCGCCCCTACAGAGCAAGGTGAGTTTTCAGGCATTATCCACTTAGGACTGCAAGATATAACAGTATCTGGTATTGGAGATGTTCCTACTGATGCAAAAGAGCCTGTTAAGGATGCTGAACTCATAGATGTAACGTACACTAATCTTATGGGCAGACAACTTAACGGACAGTTCAGAGGAGTGAATATAGTTAAGCGGATTTACTCTGACGGCACCATTGAAACCGTTAAGGAGTTTCATTGATACACCCTTTATTTTGCTTTACCTACAGATTTTTGCGTGCAATAAGTTCTATTGTACGCAATTGGTCTTTGTAGAAATTATTGGCATTGGTTTTCTCTATGCTGAGTGCGGCATCGGAGTTACCGTCCCAACGCCTACACAAATAGAGGCTACTGAATATACGCCCTATACGCCACTCACGGCTAATGCGGATTCCCATAGCGTAATCCTCTCCATAACTTGTATTAGGCAGTTGCAACTCTCTAAGAACAGGTGTATAGAAAGCACGAGGAGCCCCTAAACCGTTAATTCTAAGTGCGTTGTTATGTCCGTTCTCATCGGTCCACTCCTTGTGGTCTATAAGTCCTGGAGGCAGAATGTTCATATTAAAATCTGTAAGGGTATATGAGCCTACAAGCATTGCACATTGTTGCGAATAAAACTCACTTACAATGGTTTGTAGTACATTCGCATCTTGATACACATCATCACTGTCAAGTTGGATAGCAAACCTGCCGCAATACTCACTATTTACGCCATAGTTCCAACAACCACCTATACCAAGCTCATTTGATTCAGGAATAAGATGCACCACTCTGCTGTCAGCCGTTGCCAACTTATCAAGAATCTCACTTGTTCCATCTGTGGAATGGTTATCTATTACAATGACATTGAACTTGAAATCAACCTTTTGAGACAGCACTGAATTTACAGCATCTGCCACAGTCTTTACCCTATTACGTACAGGAATAATTACGGATGCTTCAACAGGAAATTTTCCGTCAGACTCTTTAAAATCAATAAGTTTATGATTACCCGATGGGATATAAGCCCCTATACTTTTAAGATGTTCTGTAACAGCCTGTTCCATCTCTATCTGCACGGCACGATTTTTAGGGTCAACGTATGAGAACTGCTTCTCTTCAGATGACTTGTTCTGAGACTCACATTGAGTATAAAGAAATTCGGACAAATGGAAAATCTTGAATGATGCGGAAATCTGAAGTCTCATTGAGTACAGAGCGGCAAACTTATACGCACCTGCCTTTACTTTTTTTAAAGCCTCAGCAGATACAAGAATCAACGGACCAAAATCAAAATCATCACGCAAACTACCCTCCTGATACTCTATAGTGGGTATATTTTCTGTAACACCATCTTTAATGTTCCTATAGTTACAATAAACCATACCGGCTCCTGTATTCTGAGCCACATACACCAAACGCTTTACTGCATTCTGACCTAAAACTATATCCACAGGCTTGGTCTGAATAAGAGCATACCCTTCTGTTGTATTCTTAATAATATACTCTATTGATTCAGAAGAGCATACAGATGCAGGTAGAGTTAAACACCTGTCTATTCCATCAAGTGCCAAGCCGTTACAAGAAAACAAAGTTACCATATCTTATTTAAAATTACTTACAATCAAACGCATTACGTCATTAACCATATCCTGTGTCTGTAAAGCCTCTAAAGGGAAACCGACCACAACCCTATTTTCATAATATAGTGCTGCCGGCAAATGATTTTCACTGTAGTACAACAACTTTTTGGCACCTTTGTATTTAGGGTCTATGGCATCAACATTCTGCAAAAAATACTTATACACCGACGGTGTCATCTGCAATGAGTATGATTTATTGTCGGTAGCGGAAGTTAC
Organism: Paludibacteraceae bacterium; assembly: GCA_024399495.1. Classification (GTDB taxonomy): domain Bacteria; phylum Bacteroidota; class Bacteroidia; order Bacteroidales; family Paludibacteraceae; genus Enterocola. Next base: position 200,540 of record JAKSNY010000002.1, on the reverse strand, counting down.
ATTTCCATTTGTAGAGGCAAACGGAGCACGGAACGTATAACGGAATGTATTTTCACCAAACGTACCGCCATTACGTCCTATAAAGGCACCACTCAATATAACATTCCTGCCCGCTCTTGTATATTTCAGAATTGCACTCTGCAAGTTTGTAGGGAACAACTCAAATTTAGAGTCATTACGCTGCAGTCCCGTAATCAAATCAAGAAGATAATAGGAACTTGGAGGCGTAACTGAATTTATAAATGATTTCTTGGAACAGGAGACAAAAGAGAAACCGCAATCCTTTAATGCCAAACCGTGAACATACGGATAATCAAACGTATTGCCGGCAATAACCTGTTTATCATAAATACCTAATGACGAGCCAAAACCCGAATAATCATTATTGATGAACGGAACTCTTCTCTCAAACTCTATTTGCGGACCTGTATAGGCAATATCATAGAGGTATGGAACACCAAAATCCTTCTCATAACTGAAACCCGCTATATAGCCGAAATCAAATGACAACGGACCTGAAACTCTGTCAAAACAATTTACAATCAGAGCGGTTTTATCTGCCCCTGACACTTTACATACAGATAATATCTCCGATGGAAAACTCTCTCCACCCTGATTGCAAGCGGTAACCTTATAACTATAAATGGTATCTCTACTAATTGGCAGCGTTACATTTGTACCCTTCACTACGGTTCCGTTATCAAAACTACTGTCGTTCTTACGTACATATACCCTATACGATGTTGGATAGGCAGTAGGCTCTGTAGGGTCTTCAAACGGTCTCCAAGATAGTCTTACGCTGTCACTACCAGCAAATTCAGTTCCAAAATCTTTTATAGGAAGTGGCTGCACCACGTATGTTTCACCATACTGATACGCTAAGAATTTAAGTATAGCCTTATATATGGAGCGTGCATATATAAATCTGTACTTAGGCTCTAATACCACTTTCACATCTCCAAAATTCTGATGAGAGAAACCTTCCACTATTACCATAGGTACCATAGGCACACGAGCCTCCGCATAATCGGCATGCCACACCCCACGCTGTGTCCAATTATCTACGCCGGCACTCTTAAAATCAGACATCACCTGATTCTCAATAATATAGCTCAAGTCATTACTTGCCATACGGGAATATCCTGAAGGATATATGGAATCTGACCTACAAATAACCAATGTACCTATAACCTTATTTGAATCTCTAACAAATGCATCTGTATGGACAGAGAAAGCCATATCTATAGGTATCTCCAAACCAGGATATGACGGATATCTATCAGAACCACCCATAAGAAAATTCACCCATTTACTTCGGCAGTATATATCATCGTAGTAATCACTCTTGACACCTTTCTTTTGGTCGTATGATATAGAGTCTGGAACTCCACTCTCCCTCAGATTATACAACGCAGACTCCATAAACCTTGGATAGCCGCTACCGCAATGACTCATACCGCCACCTATAACAACAGAATCCACCAAAGCCTTTTTATTGTCTGCTGTGGCAAACTCCACTTTTGAAAGCCCGTCAAAATATAGTTTATCTATATATATCCACGTTCCATAACCCACAGAGGCATTTATCTCATAATTTGACACAACTCCGGCATGGTCTATCCTTACTCTTAATTTATCCTTTTGCTTAGGATAACGAACTTTAACCCAATACTCCCCTTTTTCAGTAACATCACATTTGAATTCTGCCTGTTTACCCGATGTGGTTTTTTCAAATGAGAATTCGTTAGTGTTAATATCACGCTCACGTGCGTTAAAAACACAAGCACCTGCATTTTGCAACATCGGGACAAGATATGGTACTACTACAGATGTACTTAACAAATCCTCAACTGAGCCAAACATTCTGGGACGCATCCACTCCCAACGCTCGTGCAAACGGTTGTAATAGTAGCCATGGCTGCTCCATAATGCAATATTCCTTTTTGAAAGCCCTGCCAAATAAGCAGGTTTATCTAAATTGATTACAACAGAGAATCCCTCAGAGTAATTAGGTATTCTACGCTCATCTATCGGCAGTTTATTGCGATATAAATTTGGAACGTAACTCTCTATAGGATTACCTAAGCTTCTGATTGACAACTTGTAATCCTTATAAGCGACAGGAAGTTGCGAGCGTGCCGAATCATATACAGCATTAACAACATCTTCTGAAAACAAGAGGTTTGATAAAGACTTGTCAATATACAGGGTAAGCAAGTCTCCTTTAAGTGTTGTTTTCTCTACCTTGTAATGATTTACGTCATCTACAAAATATTTTTGAGATATTTCATATATGTTTGGCGGAAAGCACAAAGACTTAATAGGATTAGTTATAACCCCATTATCCGCACTTTTATTCTTTGCATTGATTGGCAATACAAAAAGCAATAAACTCAATATAACGATGAATTTGCTATACACCATACATCATACATCATACATGAAAGTTACGGCAAAGCCGTAACCTTCATCTCTTTCGCTGCCTTAACCTCATCAGGACGACCTATATAGGCCTTAAGCGGAGCGGCATGCAACGCATCGGGGTTTGAGGCGGCAACACTGAAAATCTCAGACATAGTCTTTGCCAAAGAATCAATAGACTCCTTACTCTCTGTCTCTGTAGGCTCAAACATCATAGCCTCCTTAACAATAAGAGGGAAATATATTGTTGGCGGATGGATTCCCTCATCAAGCATAGCTTTGGCAATATCAAGTGCGTGAACACCATAATCTTCACCAGCCTTAGAGGCACTTACAACAAACTCATGCATACAGTGGCGATACTGTTCTCCGTATAGAGACGCAATCTGCTTAAACAGATAGTTTGCATTAAGAACTGCCTTGCCGGAAGCATCTTTCAACCCCTCTGCTCCAAGTGCAAGAATATATGTAAGAGCCTTAACTATAACTGCAAAGTTCCCGTGGAAAGCCTTAACCTTACCAATACTATTAAGAGCATCTACACCTTCTCTATAATTTAAATCTGTATAAGGTAGGTAAGCCTGCAGGAATTTCTTACAAGCGATAGGTCCGCTACCAGGACCGCCTCCACCATGAGGTGTAGAGAATGTCTTGTGCAAGTTTACGTGAACAATATCAAATCCCATATCACCAGGACGAGCCCAACCCATAATTGCGTTAAGATTGGCTCCGTCATAATACATAAGTCCGCCTGCTGCGTGAACCACCTTTGCCATCTCCGCTATCTGCTTGTCAAATATGCCAAGCGTATTAGGGTTTGTAAGCATCATGGCGGCTGTATCATCACCGACAGCGGCTTTCAAGGCATCCATATCAACCATTCCGTTAGGATATGACGGTATTGTAACCACCTCAAAACCAGCGGCTACCGCACTTGCAGGGTTTGTTCCGTGAGATGAATCGGGAACTATGATTTTAGTCCTCTGAGTTTGACCTATGCTCTGCAAATACTTATGCATTACAAGCAGTGATGTCATCTCTCCATGTGCACCGGCGGCAGGCTGGAAACTGACAGCATCCATACCAAGCACACCGCACAAAGCACTGTGCATTAGTTTAAGCACCTCTGTACAACCTTTTATGGTATCGGCAGGTTGAAGAGGGTGTATCCCTGTAAATCCATCGAGCGATGCTGTAACCTCATTCAATTTAGGGTTGTATTTCATAGTACATGAGCCTAGTGGATAAGGTCCGTCCTCCACTCCGTGTACAAGGCGTGAAAGTGCTGTATAATGACGCATAACCTCCACTTCAGGAAGTTCAGGCAAATCAAGTTCAGTGCCACGCTTTGCTGAAACCGACACTTCAGGAACATCAAGTTCAGGCATTGAGAACTTATTACTACCCTTTTTGCTTAGTTCAAATAACAAATCAATCATTTTACGCCTCCTTTCCCATATTCTTCAATTAGTGAGACAAGTGTATCCAAATCATCTTTGGAAGCCATCTCTGTTACGCACCAAAGTATTTCATTATCTGACAGTTGCAAGCCTCCCAAAATACCTTTTGTCTGCAAGAACTCAAGCAAACATTTAGGATTCTGACTCACTGTTACAAACTCCATAAAGAAATCTGCACCGTACTTAATGCTCCAACCGCTGAGTTTTGACAGTTTTGAAGCCAAGTAATGAGCCTTACTGCAACATTGAGTTGCAACCTGTTTAAGACCTTCGGCACCCACTGTAGCAAGATATACGGAAGCAAGTATTGCACAGTTCGCCTGATTTGAGCAAATACTTGAAGATGCCTTTTCACGCTTGATGTGTTGTTCTCTTGCCTGCAATGTAAGTACAAAGCAGCGTTTCCCATTCTTATCAACGGTTTCACCTATTATTCTGCCAGGCAACTTACGGATATGCTCCATTTTAGCGGTCATAAATCCAAGATAAGGACCACCGAAAGATAGCGACAAGCCAAGTGGCTGTGCCTCTCCCACTGCAATATCCGCCCCACACTCTGCCGCAGACGGAAGAATTGCCGCTGCTATAGGATTAACACCTGCAATAAACAGAGCCTTAAGCGATGCTGTCAATTCTCCTATGGCTTTCATATCTTCAATTATGCCATAGTAGTTCAACTGCTCCACATAAACACCTGCGGTCTGTTCAGTGAGCATTCCTTTAAGTGCCTCAATGTCTGTTTTGCCATCTTTTACAGGAATATACTGCAAATCCACGTTCATTTGGTAAAGGTATGTCTCTATAACCTTCTTGTTTTCAGGCTTTATGGCACCCGATACCAAAATCTGCCTGCGTTTTTTGTCAAGTGCAAGTTTGCAAGCCTCTGCAGCAGCAGTAGCACCATCATATACCGATGCGTTAGAGGCATCAAGTCCTGTAAGCATACACATCATAGTCTGATACTCAAATGTGGCTTGCAGTATTCCTTGACTGATTTCAGGCTGATATGGCGTATAAGCGGAAATCAGTGATGTATTGGTTGCAATATGACGCACCGTAGCAGGAATATAGTGATAATAGGCTCCTGCACCACGATAAATATGCTCAAATTTAACATTTTGGGCGGCAATGCCACGCATCTGCCTCTCAACTTCCATTTCTGACTTACCTTTTTGTAGTGGCAAGCCTCCTTTAAGACGTAACTCTTCCGGTATTTGGGCATCCATCAGTTCCTCTACTGACTTTAGTCCCAATGCCGCAAGCATTGCTGCCTCATCTTGTTTTGTATGTGGGGTGTAATTCATAATCAATTGAAAATTTCACATTCACATACACCCTTTCGTCGGACTTCAACCCTTTTGTAAAGGGTTTCAGCCCCTCCCATATAGGTCTGTGACCAATATGGGTCCCTCCCCCTGTACCTCTCCGGGGGTGGAGAGGCCTCATTAAAGGGTATATGTGAATGTTTTACTCGTTACAAAGTTTTGTATATTCAGCAGCATCAACCAAGTTTTCTGATAATGCTGTAAATTCCACTTCCATAATCCAATTCTCATACGGGTCTTGGTTCAGAAGTCCTGCATCTGCATCAAGTGCATCATTTACTGCTGTAACTGTACCTGTAACCGGTGAGAACACCTCTGATGCGGCTTTTACGCTTTCTACGTCAGCAAATGACTCATCTGCTGTTACTTCATCTCCAACTTCCGGCAATGAGATATACACTACATCGCCAAGTGCGTGCTGTGCGAAATCTGAGATTCCCACTTTTGCTTTGTTTCCCTCTACCAATACCCACTCATGTGATGGCAGGTATTGTAATTTTTCTAAAATTTTCATAATTTTTTTATATAATGTTTGTGTTCTATGCTTATACTATTACTATTTATTGATTTATACTCTGTCACACCTAGAACGGGCGTGTTTGTATATACCATTTCCAGAGACTCACACCTTCTGTGAAGGTGTTCGGCCCTCCCATAACGGCTCTGTGAGCCTATGGATCCCTCCCACTACCCGTCCGCGTGGGTGCGGACGCTCTGTCAAAGGTATATACAAACTATTCACTTTCAACTTTACCTACGGTCAGCTTCTCAGTCAACTGTCAACTTTCCACTTTCAACTTTCAACTGACTCTCATACATCATACATCATCCATCATACATCAAAACAGTTCTCCCTGAAACACGCCTCCCAACTTATGTGTCTTGCCAAGGTGCTTGTAGGCAAGTTCTGTAACCTCTCTGCCTCTTGGGGTACGCTTAATGAAGCCCTCCATTACAAGGAACGGCTCATACACATCTTCTATGGTTCCTGCGTCCTCTCCAAGTGCTGTGGCTATGGTTGTAAGACCTACAGGACCACCTGAGAACTTATCTATAATGGTATTAAGTATCTTGTTATCTATCTCATCAAGTCCGTACCTATCTATGTTAAGTGCCTCCAATGCGTAGCATGCTATCTCTTTGGTAATTTTTCCACTGCCTTTAACTTGTGCAAAATCACGCACTCTACGCAGCAGTGCATTTGCTATACGTGGTGTACCACGGCTGCGTCGTGCTATCTCTATGGCGGCATCATCATAGCAAGGGGTCTCCAATATGGAAGCGGAACGCTTTATGATAGAGGTAAGCACCTCTGCATCGTAGTATTCAAGGTGGCAGTTTATACCAAACCTTGCTCTAAGCGGACTTGTAAGCAGACCGCTACGGGTAGTGGCACCCACAAGTGTAAACGGATTAAGCCCTATCTGCACAGAGCGTGCACTTGGACCTTTATCTATCATAATATCAATGCGATAGTCTTCCATCGCAGAGTAAAGATACTCCTCCACTACAGGGCTAAGACGGTGAATCTCATCTATAAATAGTACATCGTTAGGCTCAAGGCTTGTAAGTATTCCTGCCAAATCGCCAGGCTTATCAAGCACCGGACCCGATGTTATCTTAAATCCTACTCCAAGTTCATTGGCAATAATATTTGACAGAGTGGTCTTGCCAAGCCCCGGAGGTCCATGTAAAAGAACGTGGTCAAGTGGCTCTTTACGCATACGGGCAGCCATAACAAAAACTTTGAGATTCTCAACTATCTTATTCTGACCCTTAAAATCACTAAAGGTCAATGGGCGTAGTACATTCTCAAAATCTGTATTTGCAGACTGACTTGCCTCTCTTATGTCAAAATCCTCGTCCATTATTTATTTTCTTGTAGATAGTGTAAACCACAAATGTGAGTTTTCATCAGATGCAAATGTTGTTTCCCATTTTCTGTGAGGTTCAAATAAATCCTCTGAATTTACCTTAATTACATCTTCTATTTCACCGTAATCCTCTCCTATCCTATTTATACGGTCTATCTTATCGTTAAGCAACGATATAACCTCCTGATGAGACTCCGGTGTCAACTCTTCTTGTGGAGTATAAAGGGTACACCATCTTTTTACACATGGGTGTGGATAATCCACTGAATAGAATCTGTTTATATCCTCGCTGACTTGTGTGGCTATTTTTTTCATATCCTGCCTATTGTTATAGGCATATCTTGTTTTCTCATATTCTACAATATCTATCTTATCGTTTGTGTAATACATAATAAGCCTTATTGATGTTGTCTTTGCATCAAACCAACCATCTGAAGAGACAATAAGGAATCCGCTATTCTGCAGTTGTTTTATGGCATCTTGATAATTCATACCTAAATACTTTTTATATTCAGCAACAATATTTGTTTTTACAGGGTCATATATATCGTTCTTACACGATGTAAACACTACAGTTAAAATAAATAAAATCCCAAAAAGGATAGTCTTACGTCTCATAAAATCAATTTTTAGTTATTGATGTAAATATGTTCTCTAACGAGCCTTTCTCTATATCAGTGATTTTCTTATTTGCAACAATCTCACCCTTTTTTAATATTATAAAGCGGTCACAAACCGCCTCCACCTCTTGCATAATGTGGGTACTGAACAATACTGTGCGTTCCTTTCCAAAATCCTTAATCAATTCCCTTATCTCCACTATCTGGTTAGGGTCAAGACCTGTGGTAGGCTCGTCAAGTATAAGCACATCGGGGTTATGAATTATGGCGGCGGCAAGCCCTACCCTCTGCCTGTAACCTTTTGACAGTGAGCCTATATGTTTCTTATACTCAGGTGTAAGTCCAGTAAGTTCCACCACCTCATCAATCCTGTTCTTCTTATCCGCAATGCCATATATGCCTGCCGTAAAATCAAGATACTCCTTAACATACATATCAAGATACAGCGGATTATGTTCAGGCAAATACCCGATGTGAGACTTCGCCTTTAAAGGTTCAGCAAGCACATCTATTCCGCAAACACTTACGGAGCCTGCATCGGGTCTGACATAGCCCGTAATTATTTTCATTGTAGTGGATTTTCCTGCCCCATTGGGACCCAAGAAACCAACAATCTCACCCTTACACACATCAAAAGACAAGTCAGGCAACACAGTTTGGTCACCGTAACGCTTGCTGATATTGTTCAGGGAGATACTCATTCAACCTAATTTGCCACAAATGTAGTAAAAATCCAACTCTTTTTTTAAGTTATGCAAAATAAGATTTCAACAATTTTAACGATAATATTCTGGATAATCAACTACAATAACACGATTAATCTTCTCTTCATTACTATTCAACCATAAAACAATAGCATTTGTTGTCAAAGAATCTTTCTTTGCTAGGTTTACTCCTTTGACATTGATTGGTGGCATCACAATTGTTTTGGCTCCTTGTCTCACCAAATCATTAAATACAGATTCCACAACACCATTTATATTTTGTGGTGTAGGATCTTCAACTCCTGCATTATTATATATATATTCCGCAATATGAACATCATCGTGAGGTTGACTTTTCATTTTATCGTATGATGCTGACAAATTGTTAAAACCTCCTTTCACAAAAGCTGCGATACCATCTGCTCTAAATGCCTTATAGTCAAAAGCATTACCACGAGCGATGTAGAATTTTTTATGAAACCAAGTCTGATACATTGTTTCGTAATAATAACCATACGCAGCAGCATCCTCGTTAGCCAATTTTATTTTTTGAGTCTCATTCTCTAACATATTAAGCATGTCAATAAATGATAATTGGACATATCTTTGCTTTAATACTGATGGAGCAATAAATCCAGAAGAACTCTTATCCACATATACCCCCCTTTCTTTTTCCGCAAAATTACTACCTTCTATAATTGATTTTTCTAATTGTTTTGCCACATACCACATAAACACAGGTGGTATTGCATTACCTATTTGCTTGTAAGATTTAGATTCTGAATCATTAAGCAAAAACTCATCTGGGAAAGATTGTATCCTCGCCGCCTCCCGAGGAGTGAACCTACGGTATAACTCTTTATCTGAATTCACAAGCAAAATTGGATCTCTTGAATTCATACTTGTTTTAGCAAGGTGAGCTGTTATTGTGAGACATGGTTGTGACAAATCCTGCCATAATCCTCGTTTCATATTGTTTTTTGCCATCTTTACACCATTTACAGCACGAGCAGAAAAATAATATTTCTTCTCATCTATCGCCAGTTTATCTATTACTGAGCTCAATGGAATTGCATTTGATTCTGAACATATTGGTGTAGGATACTTGTAATTGGATACAACATCATTTCGGACCCCAACAATAATTACACGTTCTCTTTTTTGTGGAATTCCGAACTCAACAGCCTTCAATAACTTAAATTGTACACGATATCCACATTCAGAAAACTCACTAACTATTTTATTAATAATCGCACCTTTTTGTAATGTAACTAAACCTTTAACATTTTCACAAATAAAATATTTAGGATGTTTGATTTTAAGAAATCTTACTACTTGTTTGTATAAATTTGCGCGATCATCATTTATGTTTTTTGTAGGATTTACTGTGCTAAACGATTGACAAGGAAATCCTCCTATCATAATATCAGCATCAGGAAGTGTTTTAAAATCAATTTTAGTAACATCTGCACAAACAGCTTTGTGTTTAAAATTCTTATTATAGGTATCAACCGCCCACTTATCAAAATCTGCAGCATAAACAATTTCAAAAGGCAAACTTTCATATCTCGTTCCAAGATAATTAAAGCCACCAATCATTCCAAGGTCAGAACCACCACAACCACAAAACAAAGATACTACTTTAAGTTTATTCATCATAACACTTTTCAATTACACGTGAATCAAAACTCATTTGATAGGTAGTTGGATAAACCTCTATTTTTCCTTCTTCCGCCTTTTTAAATGGATTTTGTATTCTAACTACAATGGTCTTATTTGACTTTATCAGAAAATAAACGCGATAAATATTATAATATTCTTGATATTGTTCTGCCGCAACCCATTCCTTAGCGGTAAGATTTAGTGCATCAGACCATCCATCGGTGCCGAAATCCGGTTCTGTCATACGTCTGGTTGACTTAACTTCAATATATCTTGCAAATTCTGGATGATTAACATTTTCATCGGCTTCAACAGAAGCAATATCGTAACCGAGACCTTTTGTTTTTCCTAGCAGAAGCACCTTATTTATGAGACGTTCTTTATATTTACGCACACGTTCCTGCTCAAGATAAAACACAAGATTTTCTCCCTCATCACCTAAATCGACTGTTGATTTCGTAGCTCCCCCACATGCTTTTTGTCCATCTCTTCCGTATATAACAATATTTGTTGGTATGGGGTATGTCGTATTTAGAAGTTCCATATTAAATTTACCATAGGAGAATTTCCAGTCCTCAAGGTATATTTTCCTTTCTTGCTTGCTATTTAAATTATATTTATAAGGATCAAACGTAAATGTTCCACCATTAGCAAGGAATATCGCAATTACATTTCTTTCTTCCCGATTTAACCAAATGTATGTTGCGTCAGTTTTAATAATATTGGCAAGTTCCAATAAATTGAATTGTTCACGTATATGTTGCCAGTTATATGAGCCCTGCAATTTATTACGTCCAATTTTTTGCTGACGATCAAGCATAATACGATCATAAACTTCCTTACAGGATACATTACCCTGTAAGACATCCAAATTATTAAGGACATAATAACCTATTTCCTGTTGTGTAAGCAACTTCTTCTCTGATTGATTTTGTGCATAATACAACAATTCAACAATATAACAAAAAGGCTTTATATGTATCTTATTATTTATATCTTCTTTGACATATTGCATCCATTTAGCTCCATTAGGAAATTGAAAATTAAGACATAGATTTTGGAAAAACACAGGATAATCGTTATGGTCAACAAGATACTTGCATGAATCTGATTCACACACATAAACGATGTCACCATCGTATCTAATATAATATAAACCAAGCAATATGCCAGCAATTTCAGATAGGTGATTTTGTACTGTTTTTTTATTGCCTTTTGGAAGTGTATCATACGATGTTGTACTAAACAAAGCTTTTGAAAGCATCCTATAACATGATGCCTTAAAAACACTCTCTTCACATGGACATACTTTGTGAACCATATTTGCATATAGAGGAAGCAAGTCCTCCATATCAGTTTGACTTTTGCCTCTAATTATTGTACATCTATATTGATGTTCCGGTGTATAACTCATAATTGTAGTATTATTGAAGTTGCTATTGTTTCTGCCATAATTGGAGGTACGGCATTACCCACTTGTTTTAATTGGCTTGTCTTTCCTCCACAAAAAATAAAATCATCTGGAAATGATTGTAATCTAGCTGATTCTCTAACCGTAGGTACACGATTATATACGTAATGAAAATGATGATTGTGCCCAGTATCAATTGTAATACTCGGTTTTGAGCTACACAACCGAGTCCATGCTATGTGAACCTTTCGAGTCTGCTGTAACTCTATTGGCAAATCCTTATAATTTCCCCCATCGGGTACCAGTGAAATGATATGCTGCGTTTGAACAGTATGAACTGTAACATTATGATTATACACAACATTACTATTTGCTCTCATTCGTTTTTGATACTCACTTTGTGGTGGACAAACATATTCTCCTCCTTCCGGAATTGAATATTCCGGCAAATCGGATAATGCTTCTCTTGTCGTTATTGGTTTAGCAATATTACCCTTTGGATAAGAAAATTCATTCCCATTTAACAAACCAACAAATATAGCTCTTTTGCGATTTTGAGGAACACCGTAATCTGAAGCAAGTAAAATCTTGTAAACCACCTTATATCCAAGTTCAGAAAAATCTTTAATAATAGCGTCACGAACAACACCATTACCAATAGAAAGAATATTGGGTACATTCTCAAAAACAAATGCTTTAGGCTTAAAATACGCAACCATTTTCACAAATGATTTATATAGTTCATTGCGTTTATCCTCAATGATACGTTTACCAGCCACCGAGAATCCCTGACACGGAGGGCCTCCGATAATTACATCAATCTTCTCATTTTTGATTTTAGAGTTCACCTCTTCTGGTGTAAGCGTTGATAAATCACCGCAAAGAGTATTAGCATTCTTATGATTATATCGATATGTTTTCAATGCATCTTCCCAATTATCGATACCAAGCAACATATTGAATCCTGCTTTTTCAAAACCGAGAGACATTCCTCCGCATCCACAAAAAAGATCAATTACATTATATGATGAATTATTCATTGGTCTTCAAAATAATCAGAATCTATTTTTTTTACCTCATAAATATGTTTGGTGCTTACACCGACATTGTATTCTATCATATAACGAGATAATTCGTAACCATCGATAAGTACAATTTTTTGATGTAGGTTAATAACATATTGTTTAGCTTCTTTGCTATATTGACTAGTAGTTATAAATACACCCTTAGTGGCATTTTGTCCAACCAAAGCCCCAGCAAATTGCTGTATAACTGGTCTTCCGACTGGATTATTCCATCGTTTTGCTTGAACATATATTTTGTCTAATCCTAATTTATCTTCGTAAATAATACCATCGATTCCTTCATCATTGCTTATTTGTGTAATTTTTGCTGAATCTGCAAACGATCCTCCATATCCCATTTTAATTAATAAATCTACAACAAGATGTTCAAAAAATTCTGGTGACTGATCCATTATTTTTGCTAACAAATCGGCTGCAAGATTATTCTCTATATTTTCAAAAGCTTGTTCTATTTGGTCTGTAGGTGTGAGTTCTGTAATAAAACAATGTGCATTTCTTGATGCTTTGCTTTTATGCGAAGAATTGAATGCAGCATACTCTGGATATGCCATCAAATCATCAATTGTAAGAGTTTCATGTGTTTTCAAGAAATCCTTTCCTCTTTGTGTAATGCTATATGTTCCATTTTTAGGAATAGTAATAAAAAGTGCACGTCTAAAATATTGTCTTGCCCATCCAATTCTATCATTAAATTGAGTTTCATTTCCGCTCTTAGTACGCAATTGCAAATCTTCTTGCGTTAAGTTAAATTTTTTTATTAACTCTTTACGCATATCATTTAATGTTACATCTCCACTTTCCAAACACTTAAGAAAAGGGTACAAAAATTTTTCAAAGGATGGGACTGCCATAAGTTATTAAATACCTTTAGTTTATACAATAAGATAACATTACCAATCAATCTTTGCTACAAAAGTAATAAAAATCCAACTCATTTTTCAAGTTATGCAAAATAAGATTTCAACAATTTTGCAAATTATATACAAATTGTTTTAATTATATGCCTTGCAATTGCATTGCGAGCCCCGCACCACTGTGAGGAACAGCGAAAGCAGAAGCCAAGTTTGCTTGGATTATGCTGAGTCGTGACGAGCATGGCGTCAGCAAAACGCTTCCACTTGGAGGAGCGGAGCATTGTTTGAGCACATAGTGCGAGTTTGCGGAGCACCGCAACAAGTTTGGCGTTTTGAAGGGAAAAAGCGAGCACCCAGCAAGAAGCAAGGCATATAATCAAAACAAAGAATAAGTTTTGTACAATAAAAATTATTAACTAATTTTGCAGAAAAATAACATATCACATGTCTGAAATTTCAACATTGGGTGAGTTTGGGCTAATAGACCACCTTACTAAAACCATAAAGTTAGAGAATAGCAGCACCATTAAGGGTGTGGGTGACGATGCAGCCATATTAGACTATTCAGGAAAAGATAGCCGCGTACTTGTTACCACAGACCTTCTGCTTGAGGGCATTCATTTTGACCTTACCTACGTACCACTTAAACACTTGGGCTACAAAGCCGCAATGGTCAATTTCTCTGATATTTACGCAATGAACGGAATGCCTAAGCAGATTACAGTATCCATAGGTGTAAGCAGCCGTTTTCAAACTGAGGATTTGGAGGAACTTTACGATGGTATCAAGCTTGCTTGTGAGCGTCATAAGGTGGACTTGGTGGGCGGCGACACCTCCGCATCGGTTACAGGTCTTACTATCAGCATAACATGTATAGGTTACGGCAAGGAGGGTAAGATTGTTTGCCGTAACGGTGCCAAAAACACAGATATAATATGTGTAAGCGGAAATTTAGGTGCGGCGTATATGGGCTTGCAGATTTTAGAGCGTGAGAAAGCCCTATTCCAAAACAATAATGGAGAGGAAGGCATGCAACCCGATTTTGCAGGCAAGGAGTATCTGCTTGAACGTCAGCTGAAACCGGAGGCACGCCGTGATATAATAGAGAAACTGGACAAGGCAGGCATAGTGCCTACTGCTATGATGGACATATCTGACGGGCTATCTTCTGAACTGTTGCATATATGCAAAGAGAGCAAGGTTGGATGTAGGGTTTATGAAGACAAGATACCTATTGACTACGAAACTGCAGTACAGGCTGAAGAATTTAATATGAATTTAGTAACTGCCGCACTGAATGGTGGCGAAGATTATGAATTACTATTTACAGTACCACTCTCTTCGCACGAGAAGATAAACGAGATTGAGGGCATTAAGGCTATCGGGTACATTACCGCTGATGAGAATGAGAAAGTTATGGTGACAAGAGACGGTGCAGAAATGACACTCAAGGCACAAGGATGGACAGGATTTTAAAGAAGTATTGTCAGTCAGTAATTGCTAATTATGTGGATTTTATTTGGGTTTATATCTGCCTTTTTATTAGGCATTTATGAGATATGCAAGAAAAAATCAGTTCAAGACAACGCAGTTTTGCTTGTACTGTGCTTTTCTATGATATGCTCCACCCTACTTTTGATTCCTATAGCGGTTCCACATATCCAAAGCCTTGACATAAAGACACACTTGCTTATATTCATTAAAGCGTGCATGATATTGGGGTCCGGATTATGCTCTTATTATGGAATAAAGAATGTCCCGCTTACAATAGCGTCACCCATAGGAGCCACCAGACCAATGTGGGTTATTTTAGGGGCTGTGATAATTTTTGGTGAAAGACTTACACCTTTCCAATGGTGTGCCATTTCATTAGTGACAATATCCTTTTTTGTTTTCTCCACAATAGGCAAAAAAGAGAAACAATCATTCAACAACAAATACATTTTGCTTGTAATAGCAGGTATGCTTTTAGGAGCGGCAAGCGGACTTTATGACAAATATCTTTTAAGAAACATAAACAGGTATGCTGTCCAATTCTACTATGCACTGGAACAGGCTGTTATGATGCTGATAATAGTGAGTTTCATTTGGTGTGGCAATAAAGGTGCAGTAGGAAATTTTAAATGGAAATGGAGCATTGTAGGCATATCATTATTTTGGGTCACTTCAGATTTAGCCTATTTTTATGCACTCTCCCAACCCGATGCCATGTTATCCATTCTATCTGCAATCCGCAGAACTGGAACTGTTATACCCTTTATATATGGGGTGTTGGTAATGCGAGACACAAACATTGTTCCAAAAGCCATAGCCCTTACAGGTGTACTGATTGGTGTCATAGCACTGGCATTAGGATAATTATACATATTTACCTCAATATTTGTGATATTTATTCTTTTTTTTGTCTTTCTATCAAAAAATCACTAAATTTGCAAATTGGAATTTGTGATATTTACATGTTGCATAGTGGTACTGTAATAGGCAACAAAGACGGTATTTTATCGGTTGATATAATCCGACAAGAGGCTTGCGGACATTGCAATGCAAGCAGTACTTGCAGGGTCTTAAACGGAAAACACAGATGTTTGGAAATAGAGTGCAAAAACGCTTCTGATTTTAACATCGGAGATACAGTTACAGTAGAGATTTCTGAAAGAACGGGACTCAAAGCCGTATTTATAGCATACGTTTTACCTCTGATTGTGTTGGTCATAGCACTTGCAACAGCAATTCTGTGCGGAGCGTCAGAAGCAGTAGCGGCACTTGTAGCACTTTGCATTACAGCGGTTTACTATATAGTCATATATCTATTCAAGAGTAGAATTGATGATTGGACAAAATTTAAGGTAAGAGTCAAAGGACGAGGATAGATGGGGTTTATGTATGATGTATGATGTATGATGTATGAATAACTTTCAATTTTCAACTTTCAACTTTCAATTAACAAGATGGTTTTAACATCAATAATAGTACTTGCAGTAATAGGTCTGGTATCGGCGGTATTACTGTATGTTCTTCTACAGAAGTTTAAGGTAGAGGAAGACCCGCGTATAGACCAGGTTCAGAGTTGCCTGCCTGGTGCAAACTGCGGAGGGTGCGGCAGTGCCGGTTGCCGTAATTTTGCCGAGCGATGTGTAAAGGCAGACTCACTTGACGGACTGTTATGCCCTGTAGGTGGTACTGAAACCATGAAAAATATAGGTGCTATTCTTGGAATGACAGCAGCAGAATCCACACCTATGGTAGCAGTCATAAAATGCCAGACAATTTGCAACAACCGTCCCACCACAAACAAGTATGACGGTGTACGCAGTTGCAAGATTTCACAAGCCGTATATAGCGGAGAGAGCACTTGCCCCTACTCTTGCTTGGGATTTGGCGATTGTGTGGAAGCGTGTCAGTTTGGAGCATTGAGCATAGATGCAGAGACAGGCTCCATAAAGGTTGATGGCGATAAGTGTACAGGGTGCGGTTCCTGCGTAAAGAGTTGTCCTAAACATATTATAGAGTTACGCAAAAAATGGCCTAAGAACCGTCAGATATACGTTAAGTGCAGTAACACAGATAAAGGTGCAATTGCACGTAAGGATTGCGAGAACGCATGTATAGGTTGCTCCAAATGTGTAAAGGAGTGCCAATTTGAAGCCATTACAATTACAGACAATCTTGCCCATATAGACACCACAAAATGCAGACTTTGCCGCAAATGTGCAAGTGTATGCCCTACCGGTGCCATTGTGGTTGAGAATTTTCCTGTAATTAAGCCAAAAGAACCCGATAAAAAAGAGGAGGCTGGAGCATGATTACTTTTAAAGTTGGCGGTGTTCATCCGCACGATAATAAGATTACGGCAAGCGTGCCTTTTAAGAAGGTGGCTGTACCTACAGAGGTTACAATACCGCTTGACCAACACATCGGGGCACCTGCAAAACCCATAGTGGCGGCTGGAGATAAGGTTAAGGTAGGACAAATGATTGGTGAACCAGGAGGGTTTGTATCTGCCGCAGTACATAGTTCTGTTAGCGGAACTGTAAAAAAGGTTGATAAATTCCGTGATGCATGGGGTACATACCACCCTTGTGTTATAATTACAGTGGAGGGTGATGAATGGCTTGAAGGTATTGACACTACTGACACTCTTATAACAGAATGCACGGCTGAACCTAAAGAAATCATTGATAAAATTTCAAAATCGGGAATCGTGGGTCTTGGTGGAGCATGCTTCCCTACTCAAGTCAAGTTAATGCCTCCAAAAGATTGCACTATAGACACTCTTGCTGTAAATGCTGTGGAGTGTGAGCCTTATCTTACACACAACCATCGTCTTATGCTTGAGAAAGGAGATGAGGTTATGGTGGGCGTTCAGATTCTGCTAAAGGCATTGGGCATTAAGAAAGCGATTATAGGGGTGGAGAACAACAAAAAAGATGCCATTGAGTACCTTAAATCCCTACTGCCAAAATATACTAAAGATTGTGACATTAAGGTAGTTCCGCTTAAAATGAAATATCCGCAAGGCGGTGAAAAACAGCTTATTCAGGCTCTCACAGGCAGAATTGTACGCAGTGGTGCATTGCCGGCATCTACAGGTGTGGTTGTACAAAACGTGGCTACTGTTTTTGCCGTATATGAAGCTGTTCAGAAGAACAAACCTATAGTTGAAATATCACTTACAGTTACAGGCAAGAAAGTTAAGGAGCCAGGTAACTTTATAATGAGGATAGGCACTCCGCTAAGTGCTGCTGTAGAGATGGTTGGCGGCATACCCGATGGAACAGAGAAACTTATTTGTGGCGGACCTATGATGGGTAAGGCTATGATTAGCACCGATACACCTGCAAACAAACGCACATCTGCAGTGGTTATGATAGATGAGAGCGAGGCTAAACGTGGCAAGGAGAGTAATTGTGCAAGGTGCGGAAAATGTATTGACGCTTGCCCTATGGGGCTTGAACCATATCTATTGGGGACTCTTAGCCAACGCAATATGTTTGATGAACTAGAGAAACATTATGTATATGACTGCATTGAGTGTGGTTGCTGCACATTCACTTGTCCTTGCAACAGACCTCTGCTTGATTATATACATCAAGGAAAAGCAAACGTGATGATGATTATGAAAAATCGTTGATTTTTCAATGTATGATGTATAATGTATGATGTATGAATAACTTTTAACTTTCAACTTTCAATTAATGATAATAAGTAATTCCCCACATACGCACAGTGGCAACAGTATTCAGAAGAATATGCGGCGGGTTATATACGCTCTGATTCCGGCATATCTTGTTGCCTTGTATTTCTTTGGGTTGGGTGCTCTGATAGTGAGCCTCACATGTATGGTGTCATGCGTAGTATTTGAATACGTGATACAGAAATTCATGCTAAAACGTGAGCCTACCATTTGTGACTGCTCTGCCCTGCTTACAGGCTTGTTACTCTCATTTAACTTACCATCTAACCTACCTTGGTGGATGGCGGTATTGGGAGCGGCATTTGCAATAGGAATAGGCAAGATGGTTTTTGGCGGACTTGGTAACAATCCGTTCAACCCTGCACTTACAGGCAGAGTGTTCCTGCTTATATCTTTCCCTGCCGCTATGACCACATGGCCACGTCCTATACCTCTTAGTATGCACTATTTAGATGCTGAGACAGGTGCCACACCTCTTGCTTACATAAAAGAGATAGCACAATTAAAAGTTGATGCAACTTCATCTGCCACAGCAATTAAAGAAGCCACACAGGCAATAGGGCAAGTTCCTGATTATCTGCAACTGCTTATTGGCAACATCGGGGGAAGTATGGGAGAGATTTGTGCATTGGCGTTACTGATAGGCGGCATATACTTAATATGCACAAAGACAATTACTTGGCATATACCAGTAAGCATACTTGCCACAGTAGCCATATTCACTTGGATATTGCATGCCCACAACCCTCTTATAATGGCTGACCCTCTTACACATATTCTTACAGGTGGTCTGCTGCTTGGTTCCATATTTATGGCAACCGATTACGCCACATCACCTATGACTCATTGGGGGCAAATAATCTACGGTGTAGGTATCGGGTTAATAACCGTTATAATAAGGGTATGGGGCAACTATCCTGAAGGAATGTCGTTTGCCATTCTTATAATGAACGGAGTGACTCCGCTTATAAACAATTACATTAAACCTAAACCATTCTCCAAATTATGAAAAGAGTAAAAGACACATTTACCGCTATGGTGTTATCACTGACACTGATATCACTGATAATGGGTGGAGTTTTAGCGTTGGCATACGAGGCCACTCAGGAGGATAGGGATAATGCCCAGGCACTTTCTACGCAAGAGAAGCTTAAAAACATACTACCTGAATTCACAGCCCTTTTAGATACCGTCATTATGGACACTCCTGTATATGGGGCTTACATGGGCGATACATTAGTAGGCGTTGCAATAACCTCTGTATCAAGTGGATATGGCGGTAAATTTAAAGTTATGATAAGTTATAAACCCGATGGGGAAATTATAGACTACGCTGTATTGGAACACAATGAGACTCCAGGTTTGGGTGCAAAAATGGACACTTGGTTCAAGAAATCAATTCCAGGTAGGCACGCTATTGAGACTTTTGCAGTAAAAAAAGACGGAGGTGACATTGATGCAATTACGGCGGCAACCATCTCATCAAGAGGATTTCTGAAGGCAGTAAACAATGCCGATGGATTATTTAGTAATATTGTAAAAGAACTGAACGTACAAGAAGGAGGTATGGAATGAATAAATTAAAAATCATACTTAACGGAATTATAAAGGAGAATCCTACATTTGTACTGATTCTTGGCATGTGCCCTACCCTTGCCACCACTACAAGTGCAATAAACGGAATGAGTATGGGACTTGCCACCACGTTTGTACTGATTTGTTCAAACATACTAATATCAGCCGTAAGGAATCTGGTTCCTGACAAGGTTCATATTCCGGCATACATTGTAATTATAGCATCTTTTGTAACTGTACTACAATTATGTATGGAGGCGTATCTACCCGATTTAAACGCCACATTGGGTTTGTTTATTCCGCTTATTGTTGTAAACTGTATAGTTTTAGGACGTGCGGAGGCTTACGCGGCAAACAATAATGTGTTTGATTCCGCACTTGACGGCATTGGAATGGGTCTTGGATTTACTCTTGCACTTACTATTCTTGGCTGTGTAAGGGAGTTACTTGGAACAGGCAAGATATTTAATTTTACTATATTCCCTGATGATTACGGAATGATACTGTTTATACTTGCTCCAGGTGCATTCATCACACTTGGACTGCTGATAGCACTAAAAAATCATTTAGGAACAAAAGGGTAAAAGATTATGTATGATGTATGATGTATGATGTATGAATAACTTTTAACTTTTAACTTTACTTTCAGTCAGCTAACGCAGTCAACTTTCAATTTTCAACTTTCAATTTTCAACTTTCAATTATGCATTATATAATAATATTTATTGCAGCGGTTTTTGTGAACAACATAGTGTTGTCACAATTCTTAGGTATATGCCCATTCCTTGGGGTATCTAAAAAGGTAGATACTGCCATTGGAATGTCTGCCGCAGTGGCATTTGTTATGACTATAGCCACAATATGTACATTTCTGCTACAGAAATATGTACTTGATCCACTTGGCATAGGGTTTCTACAGACACTTACATTTATATTAGTGATAGCGGCACTTGTGCAGATGGTGGAGATTGTGCTAAAGAAAGTATCTCCTGCTCTATATCAGGCTTTGGGTATATTTCTGCCTCTTATAACCACTAACTGTACCATACTTGGTGTTGCACTAATTGTAATACAAAAGGATTTTACTCTGGTTGAGAGCATTGTTTATGCCATATCCACAGCCATAGGATACGGAGTGGCTCTTATACTGTTTGCTGGCATACGCCAGCAGTTAGAACTTGTAAACCTGCCTAAAGCGATGAACGGCACCCCTATCGCTCTTGTAACCGCCGGCATTTTGGCTATGGCGTTTATGGGTTTTGCAGGAGTTGTATAAAAACGGAATTTTAACATCGGGTTACTATGAAAAAGATAATTATGTTCACATTAATATTCACTTTTATTTGCTCATTTATTTTTGCAAAAAAGAGACAAATGTCTGACAAGACACAAGTTACCGTCACATTTTTAGTGATGATGGACAAGAATGCAAACTCTAAAATATCAGATGCCATTAAAGAACAAGACGGCATATTGGAGAGTAAGATTGATACAAACAAACAAGAGGTTGTAATTACGTTTGACGGAGCCAAAAACACTGTAAGCAATTTGCAGAAAATGTTTAAAGATGCAGGCTATACGGCAAATGCACTTGAAGTGGGTTGTTTCGGGAGCCCTGAGGGTTGCCTGAATGCCACCCACCCTATACCTAACTCAATGCCTTAAAATTAAATCATTTTATTACCACTATGAAAAAAAATTTTGTATTAGACACTAATGTAATACTACACGATTACAAGTGTATCTATAATTTTCAGGAGAACGATATCTATATACCTATTGTTGTTTTAGAGGAGTTAGACAAGTTTAAGAAAGGTAATGAAGAAATCAACTACAATGCTCGTCAGTTTGCCCGTGAATTGGACGAAATCTCTGACAATGACTTGTTTAAGAAAGGTGCATCGCTTGGTGAGGGACTTGGAAAACTGTTTATTGCATTGCCTCAGGAGCCATCTGATAATGTAAAGCGTGCCTTTATTGAGAATATAAACGACCACAGGATTTTAGCCTTTTTAGATTATTTGGCTACCAAAGACAAGAAACACAAGACCATTCTTGTCACTAAGGATATAAACCTAAGAATGAAAGCTCGTGCCATAAACTTGCTTTCAGAGGATTATTTCAACGATAAAATTACAAGTACAGATATTTTTGAGAAGGCTCATGAGGTGTTTGAAGGGATTGATGCAGCCATAATAGACCGTATGTACAGCACTGCGGCTGGCGTTCCTAAAAGCAGTCTTGATTTTGAGAAGGACATTGTTTCTAATCAGTATTTTGTACTAAAGAGTGAGCGGAACTCCATTATGGCACGCTATAACCCTAATTATGAGACGGTTGTAAAGGTGCAAAAAGAGAGAGCTTTTGGCATTGAGCCACGTAACTCTGAGCAGTCTTTTGCCATGAACGCCCTGCTTGATGACGATATAAAGTTGGTATGTATAACAGGCAAGGCAGGAACAGGTAAAACTCTTCTGGCTTTAGCCGCAGCACTTGAAAAACGCAATGATTACAAGCAGATTCTTCTTGCACGCCCTATTGTGGCACTTGCAAACAAGGATTTAGGATTCTTGCCAGGTACAGAGAAAGAGAAAATAACCCCTTATATGCAGCCACTGTTTGACAATCTTAACGTTATACGCCATCAGTTCTCTGCAGAGAGCAGAGAAAACACTGCCATACAGGAGATGCAGTCATCGGGTCAGTTGGTTATTGAGGCACTTGCTTACATTAGGGGTAGAAGCCTTAGCGATGCCTATATTATTGTAGATGAGGCACAAAACCTTACCCCACATGAGATTAAGACCATCATTACAAGAGCCGGAGAAAATACTAAAGTGGTGTTTACAGGCGATGTTCAGCAAATAGACCAACCTTATCTGGATATGATGTCTAACGGTTTAGTATATACTATAGATAAGATGCGTGGACAAGAAATATTTGCTCACGTAAACTTAGTTAAGGGCGAACGCAGTTACCTGTCAGAACTTGCAAGCAATCTGTTATAATAATCTAATACAACACAATATGAAGCAAATTATTAAAATCATTACTCCTATATTGATGCTGTTCTTATGTGGCACAGTTGCCGCAAATAACAATATTCTTAGTCAAGATGCACAGATATCACTTATTACATGCTCCCCTGGTACGGAAATATATGAGTTGTTCGGGCATTCAGGCATCAGAGTTCTTGACCCAAGCAAAGACATAGACGTTACATTCAACTACGGGCTTTTTGATTTTAATCAAGAGGATTTCATCTATCGTTTTGTACGTGGCAAGACAGATTATTCTGTAGGTGTATGCTCTACCGCCGATTTCATTATGGAATACATTTTGCGTGGCTCTGGCGTTACAGAAAACGTACTTAATCTTACTCAAGATGAAAAAATAGCGTTGTGGGTATTCCTTATGGATAATATCAGACCTGAAAACAGTGTCTATCGATACAATTTCATCTTCAACAACTGCTCTACCAAACTGCGTGACATATTTGAGCAGAATATTAACGGAGAACTCACCTACCCCGATGTTTCTGGCAGCGGTCTTTCTTTCCGTGATGCAATTATGCTCTATACTGAGACATCACCTTGGAGCCAATTAGGATTTGACCTCTGTTTAGGCAGAGGGCTTGACCGTGAAGCCACTCCGTATGAGAAGATGTTTCTTCCTGAAATTCTGGGGAATACAGTATCACAAACAACAATAGTAAAGGCAGACACCACAGTAAACCTTACTCTACAGAAAATAGTAATATCAGAAAACACTCTTGTAAATCCTGAACCTTGGATGTCTCCTCTTACATTAGGTATAATACTATGTGTGTTAGTGGCTGCACTTAGCGTCTATGCTATAATCAAGCATTTGAATCTAAGATGGTTTGATGCCATAATATTCTCAGCAAACGGACTTTTCGGGTGCCTTATCCTATTCCTTATATTATTCTCAAAACATCCGTTTACAGGAGCCAATTTCAATATAATATGGCTGAACCCATTTATGGGCATTCCATTGATTTTTGCCATATTCAATAGTCTGCACAGATATGAGAAATTCTATTATATGATTGTAAGTGTGGTTCTTACTCTGTTCTTATTAGGCAGTTTTGCATTGGAGCAGGAGTTTAACCCTGCCATATATCCGTTTATTGTAATGTACCTGATACGTTCAGTATCATACGTTACCCGATGGGGATACAAACTTAACTGATTTAAGGCAGATTCTATTTAGAGCAATAAAAAAGCCGTGACACCTCAATGTATCACGGCTTTCTTATAATATCAAATTAATTAGATAAGAGCTACAAATACCTCTTTATCTTTCTCCTCCACAGAGATTTTACCTTCACGAAGAAGCCAACCGAAAGCGGCATATACCTCTTTATCTGTAAGTTTTGTAGCTTTTTTAATAGCCTTAACCTCAAGAGCAGCACCCGCTGCATTTAATGCTTGCCACACAAGACCTGCATTTGAACCAACATTTTGCATAATTAAAAAATTTATGGAGTCACCTCCTGATTATTATTCATCTGATACAATGCAAATTTAGCCATAAAAATTTAATTAATATAAAGATTACAAAAATATTTACAGATAAAAATATTTTTATTACAAAATAGTTTCTAAATATATGCAAAAATTTGTAAATTTGCCCTGCAAAATTTTAAGGCACATTGCTGCCACTATGGCTCAGTTGGTAGAGCAACGCATTCGTAATGCGTGGGTCCGGGGTTCGAGTCCCCGTAGTGGCTCTGAATAAGGCACCTACTTGTTGTTCTGTTTGGCAATAAACGGAAGTTTTACAAACTCAGCAGAGAAACGCTTGCCACGGATATCCACCTCCACATTGCCCTCAATCCCTTTCATAACCCTTACCATAGCAAGTGCAACACCATTTGTAACGGAGAAATTTCCCGATGAAACCACACCAATTTGGCGTACTCCCTGATATACGGGGCTACCCTCTCTGGCAATACCCTTGCCAAGCAGTTTTATACCTCTACGGCAGTATGCCGCTACGTGGTTTGATATAGCCTCCCTACCTACAAAATCGCCCTTGTCCATCTTAATGGCAAAGTTAAGTCCTACCTCGTTAGCCGGTATATTGTCTCTTAACTCATGTCCGTAAAGTGGCATACCCGCCTCAAAACGCAAGGTGTCTCTGGCTCCAAGGCCGCAAGGTATAATGCCTTCAGGCTTGCCTGTCTCTATAATCAATTTCCACATATCCACCACTTTATCAGCCTCTACATAAACCTCAAAACCATCTTCACCGGTGTAGCCTGTTCTTGACAGCACACACCAACCGCCCTCATACTCTGTTTCAAGGAATGTATAGTTATGCAGTGTGTCTGCATCGGGGAACAGACGCTTTATAACATCAATGGCTTTAGGTCCCTGCACTGCAATCTGACCTATTTTAGGAGATATATTTTCAAACGTAACCTCTTTACGCAAGTGAGATTTCATCCAATTAAAATCCTTATCTATATTGGCTGCATTAACCACTATAAGGTAACTGTTCTCTGCACGCTTGTATATAAGAAGGTCATCTACTATGCCTCCGCTCTCATTACACATCAGAGAGTATAAAACCTTACCGTTTGGCAATCCTACTACCTGATTACTAACCAAATAATTAAGTTCCTCTTCTGCATTAGGTCCAGACATCAGAAACTCTCCCATGTGTGATACATCAAACATACCTACGCTCTCTCTTACTGCTGTGTGTTCTGCCTTAATACCTGTAGATTCATACTGAACAGGCAATTCAAAGCCTCCAAACTCAACTATACGTCCGTTTGACGCAACGTGAATGTCATAAAGTGGGGTTCTCATAGATAATTGAAAGTTGAAAGTTAAAAGTTGAAAGTTATTTTAACAAATTAATTTGTGTTACTGATTCTAAAATAGATTCCGATACGGTGGGATGGGCGTGAATTACGCTACCTATCTCACTGGCTGTAAGCCCTTTTGAAATGGCTATAGCCATCTCTCCTACAATATCGGTGGCATGAGGGGCTACTATATGTGCTCCTATCAGCTTGCCTGTAGCGGCAGAGAAAATGGTCTTTACAAATCCGCTGTTCTCTCCCATTATAAGTGCCTTGCCGTTTCCGTTTATACGGTACATTCCTATCTTAATCTCATCTGCCACACAGTCTTGCTCACGTTTTCCCACCGATGCTACCTCTGGTGAGGTGTATATGCATTGTGGCACTAAATTAAGATTAAATGTAACTTTCTCCGATGCCCATTCCTCCACTATATTAGTGGCCTGAGCCGATGCGTAGTGTGCAAGTTGTATGCCTCCTGCAGCATCACCTGCAAATTTTATATCTTCATTTGGCTCCACTCCGTCTGCCAAAACTCCGTCTCTGAACGGCTTTCTGCCAACGCATGCAATAACCTTATCGTACTGTGCGGTATGTGGCTTATTCTTAACGCTTGCCTCTACCTCAAAACCACCGTCTTTTGGTGTTATTTTACTTACTGCTGCCTGTAATTGGAGTTTTACCCCTAACTTTTTAAGTTGCATTGCAAGTTGTTTTGAAACATCAGTATCCATCATTGCGACTAATACACTCTGAAACTCATATATACACACTTCGCAACCGAATCTTGCAAGCATTTGTGCAAATTCCACTCCTATTACTCCGCCTCCTATAATCGCCACATTTTCTGCCTCTACAGGTCTTGCCAAAACATCATCACTGCTTAGTGCATACTCTATTCCCTCTATCGGCAGACGTGCTGTCTGAGAGCCGGTACATATCAGTATCTTATCTGCCTTAATCTCTGCTCCTGTCTCCTCTACTCTTACTA
This sequence comes from Paludibacteraceae bacterium, assembly GCA_024399495.1. Taxonomy (GTDB): domain Bacteria; phylum Bacteroidota; class Bacteroidia; order Bacteroidales; family Paludibacteraceae; genus Enterocola. The sequence goes on along the minus strand of JAKSNY010000002.1, from coordinate 173,528 downwards.
TTTTGTTTGGCAACACTTTAGCGGTTCCGTTAATTACTTCCACGCCTGCATTGTTAAGAAGCATGGCAATTCCTTTTTGCAGTTGCTCCACTATTGCCGCCTTTTTAGCATATACTCCGTTAAAATCAACGCTTACATCGGGTACTGTTATACCCCACTCTGCTGACTCCTTTTTTATGGTATTATACACCGATGCGGCTTGCAGCAATGATTTGGTAGGTATGCAGCCACGGTTAAGGCATGTGCCTCCTAATGCAGCCTTCTCTACAAGGGTTACACTCATGCCAAGTTTTGCGGCTTTTAGTGCCGCCACATATCCTGCCGGACCTGCTCCTATAATTGCTATCTTCATAATTATGAGATTCTATCGATTTATACTCTGTCACACCTAGAACGGGCGCGTTTGTATATACCCTTTCCAGAGACTCACACCTTCTGTGAAGGTGTTCGGCCCTCCCATACGGCTCTGTGAGCCTATGGGTCCCTCCCACTGTCCGTCCGCGTGGGTGCGGACGCTCTGTCAAAGGTATATACAAACTGTCAACTTTCCACTTTCAACTTTCCACTTTCAACTGTCAACTCCATCACATCCTTCTCTTCCTGCAAATCAAATCGCATCGCACTCCACTCACTAACAGGTGTTTGCAGAAGTTTGGTTTTAAGGGCATCACACCAATCGGTGTTCATGGCATCTGTATAAATCGCTATATCAACCAATCTGTTGCCCTTTATCTCATACTCTACAGATACCGTACCCCACCCAAATCTGTGCTCCACCTTATTTGTGAGCATCGGGTTTCTGCCCCAAATCCACTCCTTAGATTCTAATTTATCTGCAATGGCAAGCAGTTTAGGATTGGTGTAATCCACTCTTTTTTCATCAACCTTATAGTCTGCGTAAAACTCTAAAAACGCCTTGGCTACCGCCTCTCTAACCTCTGCAACTGTAACATCGGGTTTCCAATCCACCAAATTACCAACTCTTGACGCTACAGAAGCCACACCCTTGGACTCCAATTTCTGCTTGGGGGGTCTTAAAGCAGCCTGAATACGCTCCACATTGCTGTTTATAAGTATTGTACCATGATGGTAGCAAGCCTCTTTCCTTAGGCAGTACGCCTGACCCGATATCTTTTTACCGTCTATAACCACATCATTCCTGCCTGTAAATTCCGCATTAAACCCCAATCCCCGCAATGCGTTATAGATTATACGTTTATTGTTATCCACTGAATAGCAGTCTTTTGCAGATACAAATGTAAAGTTAAGGTTCCCGGCATCGTGATACACTGCACCGCCACCTGAAAGCCTACGGGTAACGTATCCGTCAAATGTGGGAGACACCTCTGCAAATGCGTTCTGATTTACTCCAACCACCACAGTATTGTCATTCTGCCAAAGATACAAAGCATGGGTATATGGGTGCAGATTCTCCAATAAATACGTCTCAACTGCCAGATTCTTATATGGTTGCACTCCATCTGCATGTAATAGCAATACGCTATGTTCTCCACTACATCCCATATCCTACAAAGTTAAGCACTTTAATATAAACTGACAATCTTTTACCGTTTAACTTATTAACATTGTTAACAACTTATTTGTTATACAATATTTTACGCACAGAAAATTTCTTACTTTTGTAAAAAAATAAGACTACATTATGAAAATTATAGCAGACAGTGGCTCTACCAAAACAAAGTTTGCTGTTGTATCAGACAACGGCGATGTGAATTTTGTGCTTACAGATGGTATTAACCCCTATTATCAGAGCGGAGATGATATTCAGAAGTGCCTCAGCACCCAACTTCTTCCTAACATTAAAGTGCCGGAGAAGGTTACATCTGTAGAGTTTTATGGGGCAGGCTGCTCTGTTACCGATAAAATAGAGACTGTAAAATACGCCATTAAAAGCATATTTCCGTTTGCTTCGGTGACAGTGGGGTCTGATATGATAGGTGCCGCCAAGGCGTTATGCGGCAAGGATAAAGGCATTGCTTGCATTATGGGCACAGGTTCCAACTCTTGTTTTTGGGACGGAACTAAAATAATTCAAAATGTACCTGCTCTTGGATTTATAATAGGCGATGAAGGCTCCGGTGCCGTTCTTGGAAAACTGCTTGTGGCTGACATTCTTAAAAATCAGGCTCCTAAGGATATTCAAGAACTGTTCTATAGCAAGTATAACATGGATGCGGCATACATTGTAGATAGAATATACAAGCAGCCTTTCCCTAACAGATTCTTGGCATCGTTTGCCCCATTTCTTTCAGAAAACATAGAACATCAGTACTGCCACTCATTGGTATATAACTGTTTTTGCGGTTTCATAAACAGAAACTTAAAGCAATATCCATCGGGTTATAAAGCAAACTTTACAGGTTCTGTAGCCTATTACTTTAGAAATATTCTTGCCACAGCCCTTGCAGACTGCGGCATGGAATTAGGAATAATAGAGCGTGAACCTATGCAGAGGTTGCTGTAGAGCTCATTTCTGTTTACAATTTTCTCATGACAAAAAGTGTGAAATGTAATCACAAGATAACCTCCCAGTGACCACCTTTGTCAGGTCCAACTCTTTCAATTTTGACAATCTGCAAATCACGTTGAATGGTTTTTATAGTTACACCAAGTTTATCCGATAGTTCGCTTAATGTAACAAAAGGGTCTTTTTCCACTAATTCAACAAGCTTTTTTTGTCTCGTTAAAGTCTTATTTTCTTGGACATTTTCTTGGACATTTTCTTGGACATTTTCTTGGACATTTCCCGCAGTTGTCATAGATTGCGTCAAATAATATGTTACAACGGTGGTTGTTAGGTCAGAATCAAAGCAAACTTTGTTGCCCGTAAGTTTCTCCCACTGAAGCATCTTATCAATGCCATAGCCTGCGTTCTCACTAAGTTTGGCATATCTGAATAATCTAATGATACCAGGATTTCTTGGGTTTGATTGAATTCTATCTTTAAGGTGTTCTATATCCACCATAAGACGTCCTGGATTTTGGAATTCAATGCGGTTTGTAAACACCCTGATTGTTGGGTGCATCGGACTGAAATAATCAGAGTGTGCACACATATTGATGAGCCCTTCTCTAAGCGAGTATAGTTCAGAGTCATCCTCGGTTGCTGCCATTGTATCTGTTGCAACAAATGGGTTATTTGTGTACAGCCTCAGCCTTTGAACAATGGCTTTGTATGACTCCCAGATGTTATCCTGCTCTTGCATACGGAATGTGTAGCGTGTTGTTGCATTGGCGTATGTGGTGCCTGGAATCTCTAAGTAGTCAATCCAGAAATTGTTAGTATGCAACATTACGGCATCGTGGCTTCCAAGCATAAGCAAGCCTGAGTAGGTTAACTCACCACCTTTGGTAATGCCAGTCTTCTCACAGAACTGTTCATCTGTCAAATCCTTGAAGTTTGAATTTTTATTTTCAAAGTTCACATGATTACGGAATGATTCAAGTGACATAGCATTGAGATTGGCAATTGAAGTTCCTTTTACAATCTCTTCTGACTTGCACCCAAACATTTGATCACGATACATAGCGGAAATCTCAGCATCTGTTGCCCTGCGGTCTCCTGAGCCGGAGCGGATAAATGAGTTTATAACGCTTGTATAGAAGATTGGTTTGTGTGGTGATGACTCTATATGAAAAGCCAATACAAGTTTGCCGTCTATATTGTATTTCTTAGCAATAGGAAACAAAGGAAAGTTCAATTTACGTCCACCACGCAACACATTCAAAAAATTGCTTTCAATCTTTTCACCATTGTTTACACCTTGCACTTCAAATTTAGAGCCGTTTTGTTTAACCCCAAGCACAATCCAACCGCCTGCCGTATTACTGAAAGCACTAACTGTATCCCAAATATTTTGTGGCAAATCATTCTCTGCTGCCTTTGCCTCAAAGTCATCCCATTCAATGTCCTGCAATCTTGCAAGTAACTCTTCTTTAGTCATAGCATTCAATTTTTAATCGTACAAATTTACATAAAGTTATTATTGTAAGCAAATATGTATTTGAAAAAAAATTTTCCAAGTGCCCATGAACACAGCTTAAAAATGATAAGTGTAACTGCTGTCAGTTTTTTTCCATAATTGCGGACTGCAGAAGCAATTTCCTTTGTTCTCTCCTCTGATGGTATTTTCCACCCATATACGTAATTGCGAAGCAATGTGGTATTTATTTCAATCACTTTGGCAAATTATACAGATTTATACCTCTGTATGTTAGAAAGAATGTATTGTTTTTGATACCTGCAAATTTTTTAGGTTAATTGTGCTGTTTTGCAACTATAGTTTTGTTCATTCCCGCAGAAAACTTAGATTGCGTCAAATAAAAAACACAATATTTTTATTTAAAAAATATGACATTCGATGTTATTTTTGTATATTTGTGGAATATATTATTTTGTGGACAACAGTAATGTCAGTAAAATTACATAAAGTAATGAAAGATTTTAACATCAGTCTTGACACTGCTGTGGATTTTCTACACAAGAAGGGTCACAAAGATGTTAAACGTGAGATTAACGCCCGTATTCACGATGATGAATATGAGTTGCTTCATGACGAGTTCAGCCATGATAAGGACCAGAGAAAAGAGTCCGATTTTCTTGCTATGAGCCATAAGGAGAAGGCAAAGGCACCTGCTGTAACGCTTCCTGAGTTTGAGCAGAAGAAAGAGGAGCCCGTTGTAATAGAACCGGAGAAAATTCAGTACAAGCTTATTGTTGGTAAGATAGACCTTGCCAGGCTTAACAACAAAAAGAAGAAAGTTGCTCCAAAAGAGGAAGAAAAACCAAAACCTGTACAGAAAAAGGAAGAACCAGCCATAGCGATAAAACAAATTGGGAAAATTGACCTTGATGCTTTAAGTAAAGAAAGAAAGCAAAATCAAACAAACGGAATTGTTGAACAAAAAGCATTGGCACTTCCAAAACCAGTGGATATTGAAGAATGTTGGCCATTAACTTCGTTTGCAAAGCATCACGGAAAATTAAGACTCGTAAATAATTTGATAAAAGCAGGAACTTTTGAGACCTATAGTGCGTTAGTATTCGGTGACGCAGGCAACCATATTGAGGTGGAATTTAGTCCTAGCGTAGGAGTTCTATCTGCAGAGGATATTATTGCAAGAAAAGACCAATTACAGGTTAATAAGATAACAAATGGTAAATATCTTTTATGTACAAAAGTGGAAAATGCTTTAGAACCAACAAGTGATAATAGCAATAAAACAACAGATAAGAAAAGAAATTCATACATAGGTATGACTGTTAAAGAATTTCTTAATGCAGAAGGTTTTACTGCTGATATATGCCAATTATGTTGTTCTACAAAACACAAATATCGTATTTTAGGTGAAGAGCAAACAGATGTAATAATGTATTATATTTCCTTGCCGCGTGTGTTTGAAGAATTTAAGTTTGAAGATTGCGAATCTCGTAAGCTTATTGGTGGACAAATACTAGTACTATCATTAAGGGCTACATTGAATGTTCTTGCAAAAAAGATTGATTGGAGAGATTTGGAAATTGTATCCAATGGTAGGGTTCATATGCCTAAGAGAAACGATTCTTTCTCAAAAGAAATCTCACAATTTGAAGATTATTTGAGAACTAATGAAAATTGGAAGAAAGAGCAAATTGATTTTGCTAAATTTTGCAGAAATCTTCATAACAAAGTGTTTCCTGACTGGGGTTGCTATAAATACCCAATTGATATAACAATAAATTATAAATTAAAATCCATAAACCTCAAAAGATATAACGGTTCGTTTTATATATGGCAACACTTTTATCATTCGTTTTGTAACGCTGAATTAGATTATGTTCCACCATATCATATAGTTAACATTAAGGAATATAATGATATTATGAATAATAAGTATCATTTCGTAGATAGTATTCAGGAGAAAATATGGGAGTTTATAAAAAGATGTGGAAATGATACATTAGTGATATTTGGACAAGGAATGTGGATGAATAATCATGAAGCACACAATAGATATCATTTTAAACATTTGCTAGAAATAATGCAGAATGAGGGTTTTACAAATTTTTCATTTAATTCTTTTGGAGAGGTTACAATACAGACTACTATTTTAAAAAAAATCATAATTCTTGATGTCATAACTTCAAATGAATCGTTACGTGCGATTGTCAAAAAATTAGCAACTTTTAATCATACAAATCAACATTCAGTTTTTACTTATATATCATTATTCAAAGAATATGATCGTGATGAGATGCAATTATTGATAAACGAAAAAAAACGTTCTATAAGTATCCAAAACAGAATAGAATATTGTTTGAGAACTTATGACTACAAAAAAACTGATGCCGAACGTATCCTATTATATTTAAAGAACAAAAATATCAATTGTTTTTATCATTTTACTGATAAACGAAATTTGTCATCGATAATTTCAAATGGTGGTCTATTTTCTTGGCAATTTTGCTCCAGCAATAGTATTACTATAGAAAAACCTGGTGGAGATAAACTATCTCACGATTTAGATAAAAAATACGGTTTATCAGACTATATCAGATTAAGTTTTTGCGATGACCATCCTATGGCTTTTCGTTTATTAGCTGGTGGCTGCAATCTTATATTGTTAAAAATAAGTCCTATTGTTGCAACTCTTAATAGTACTTTGTTTTCTGACATTAACGCTACTGATACAAATCATATTACAGGTGACGACTATGAGTTTTTAAAGAATATCGACTTAGAAGCAACTCAAAAACATTACCTTTCAGCTGATTCCATTTTCTTCAAACAACATCAAGCAGAGGTTTTAGTTAAGACCTTCATCCCTTTAAAATACATACTAAATATTAAATCACCAACACCTTTCAAATATGATTTTTATCGCTAATAAGAGGTTAGGGATAGATAAAATCCGAAAAAAATATCCTGATGCTGACATTTTGGACATTACATCAACTTCCGATTTGAAATATACACAACTATTAAGTCCGTTTTATCCGCATATGAATATTCCTATTCCAAATTCTAAAGGCTTAACCGCATCTTGCGTTGAAGCTATTTGGCAAGGATTGAAAGTTTTTGAAAATTTTGATGTAGATATCAACACATTTAAGAATGTATCAATGCACAATATTAAAAGGACAACAAAAAAATTTGGTAAGATTTTAGGTCATCGGTACGGAGTCGGATCTAATGTCATACTTAATTATTTTGATGCCAGAATGTTAATTTATATACCAACGTACAAATATGTATTAGATAATATTCCTTCTGTTCATAATATACTTAGCAAAATTAGGGATATGTCTTTTTATAAAAATATCGTTTTACTTGATTATAATGTTTGCACAGATTATAGAGACATAACCAAACCTATTTCTCATGCATATTTAGTAAAATGCTATATTGAGGACTGTTATCCCAAATATTCAAAAAATTTAAAGCCCTTATCAAAAGAGGAACTTAAAAATTTAAAGAGTAAAGAAAGAGAATTAAAAAATAAATTCAAGCAGAAAACGATTGCTCAACAGTTACAACTCAATCTTGATTTTGAATCTATTAAACCTGATTTTAATATTTGAGGATTTATTAGACAACTAAAGCATAAATACTATTTCAACAAACAACAAGTTAACAATATGATGTATTTTTTAGTAATGCGTTTAAAATAAATTAATTTTGTATCTCTTATATTTTTGAATAAACTCCATGTCTATTTAATATCATTGTTATAGGTCCTGTAACTGTTGTATTATTTGGTTTTTAGGAAGTTTTCAATATTACCATTGTGTTTAATCAAACGAACATTGCTATACAAAGTAATAAAAAATTTCAGCAACTCTATTTCTATCTAATCGTGTTTCTTTTGGATAAATATATTCTCATAGTCACTTTGAGGTAGCAATCAAATTCTTCGCCTTTTTAGCGTAGTAAAAGTCACTTCATCAAGCTTCCGAGTTACATTCATAAACAACCAAACGAATTTCAGCCACACAACCAAACAAAACCTGCAATTAGTTAAATATAGGTAATGTGATTAAATATCAAAATAAAATTATACCTTTGCACACAAATTTTGTTATAATGAAAAGACGTTTACTTCTATTTGGTTCTGTTATATTGTTAGGGTTGCAGAATGCTGTGGCTGGGAACCTGGCAAGCGGGTTTGGAGATAACAGGTATAACCTGTCTGTTATGGCAGAGTACTCCTATAACTACACTTGGCGTTCTATGGGAAACATAGATGTGCTATCTACAGTACCCATAAACAAGAATTTTGAGGTGCAGGCTCAAATGCAGTACTCATCTGCCAATGTGTTTACAATGGCTGCCACAATGCGTCCAAAGTTTCCGCTAAAGGTGGGTGAGATTTTTATAGATACTGAGTTTCTTTATAAGGCGGTGATACGCAACAGACAACACGATGCCAGCGTAGCCATAAGCCTTGGATACAGATTTGACTATCTGTCGTTCCAATTTGGGTGGCACGGCAGAGTGATGACTCCGTTTAACATAGATTGGCAATCACAGGAGACTCACATGGTGGAGCCGTTTAACATTCTGTACCGCATAGAGGTGTTCTGCCGTCCGCAAGCGTGCAACTGGAACATATCTGCCTGTCTGTCAGACTTTGATGAGTTCCAAATAGAGCGTATGCACCAACTAATATTCACACTTGGCGGCAGATACGACATAAACAATAATTGGCGTGTAATGCTTACAGCCCAATGCAAGCCCACTGGTATGTTTCACCTTACTGCATCGTTCTACAGTGCTACGGTAAGGGCAGGTTTCACTTATAAATTCTAACGCAATAAAATTCTGACACAATGAAAAAGACAGCATATATATTAACAATACTTGCAGTAACATTAACATCGTGTGATAAATATGACGTAGGAGGTCTGTTTGCAAGTTCAAGTCCCGGGTCAGACAGCCGTTTCTCTCAATCAATGGAGTGGAATAAAACCCACGGATACCTATCAATAGCAGTACCCGATGACTACAAAGCATACCTATGTACAGATAGCCATGTAACTGATTCTAATGAGCATGTAAAGAGGTTTGTGCTTGCATACCGTTCAGACAAGGATTGTCTGTTTGCCATAAATTTGGGTGACCTTATTAACTCCAAGAATATGTTTCCTAAATACAATGAGGCTCTTAATGTATATCCCGATGATTACGTACCGGGCAAAGACACAATGTTTACGGTAGCAGGAAACCATGACCTCTATTTTAGCCAATGGAGTGAGTTTGTAAAGTATTACCACACATCATCATATTGGTTTGAGACGGTATCCGCCACCGATGGCAGAAAACTGGATTTGTATATAGGGATTGACTCTTCAAACGGAACTCTTGGAATAGACCAAACGAATTGGCTTGAAAACTTGCTGAAAGAGAAATCGGGTAAAGGATACAGGCATATAATAGTGTTTACACACACTCATCTTTTTATGAGAGACTACTCACAAAGCCACACATCAAATTTTGCTATGGAGGAGACTTACGAACTTTGTGACCTGTTCCGCCGCTATAACGTGGAGTTGTGTCTTACAGGGCATTGCCACTACAATACCTTTACAAGATACAACAATGTGGATTACCTTGTGGTTAACGCTTTGGAAGAAAACCGCTACACCGTACTTTACGTAGGCGATGCCATTTTTTGGAAAGACTACGCTCTAAAATAATGCAGCGTAACCTACTCTGTCACCAAATCTGCTGACAGCAGACGCTCTACAAATGCAAACGCATCATCTGATGCCGTAGCCTCATCCACCTCATACTCTGAAAGCAGAAGTTTGGTGATGGTGTCTGCATCAAACTCTTTATCTACAATGTTTTTCCAGATATACGCCCCACTCTCGTTAAGTGACAATATGCTGGAATAATCTACAGAGGCATCGCCCTCTGCCACTACAATGTACTCACTGCCTAAATTATGCAGTTTAAATCCTTGTTTTAATTTCATAAATTTTATTATTTAAATGTTTGTATATACCCTTTATTGATTTATACTCTGTCACACATCATACATCATACATCATACATCATACATCATCATTTCGTTCCAATCTGCACCAGCTCCTTTATCTCCGCCTTCTTAAGAATATCCTTTACATATTCCTTAACATCATCGGCAGACAATGACTTAACCAAATCCTCATAGTCTGTATGCTTGTCAAGCCCTGTTATAAATTCTTCTGTTTTAACGCCAAGCCAATACCCATTCTGAACTTGTGAGTCTGTATAAACCTTTAGCAGATACTCTTTAGCCTTCTGCAAGTCTGTGGCACGCGGACCATCGGCGGCTATTTTCTCCATTTCTGCAATTAGTTTAGGCTCTAACGCCTTATATTTGGCACTGTCTGTATCAAAATTAAACTGAATGAAAAGACGATTGTAAGGCAGAGCATCGGGGGTAACTCTCACTCCGACTCCGTATGTACCTCCATTCTCCTCTCTGACGCTCTCTGTATATACCACTCTTAAAATATAGCGTAGCACATCGCTCTGTATCAGGTTTTTAAGGTTATAATCCATAGGCATTGACATTGCCTTAATAACAGTAGTCTTAGGGTTCTCCATCGGGGTTCTGTAGGTGACACTCCGCTCCCCTTTTACCGTTTCTATACCTATATCCTTAACTTTCGGACTCTTTTTACCCGATGGCAGAGATGCTATATACTTGCAGACAAGCGGTCTGAACTCCTTCATCCTTATATTACCTGTAAAGGCAAACTTAAATGCGGAAGCATTGCTCATTTGGTCTGCAATTATATTAAGTCCTTCTGTATAAGATACTTTCTGTATATCATCAGCCCTGAGCCTCAGCTTGTATGGGTTATCGTTAAACAGCAGACTGATAAGGCTATCGGTAAGTGTTGTTTTTGGATTAACCTCAATATTCTTTAAATACGCCTCATATTGGTTCATTAGTGAGCGGAACGCCTCATCGTCCTCCCTTACGGCAGTAAATCCAAGATATATAAGCTGCATCATGGTCTCCACATCACTTACAGATGCACTACCGCCAACCGATGTTACGTAATCACCTATATTTATGTTCATAGAGGCATTCTTGCCTGCAAGGGCTTTACGCAAATCTATGGCAGAAAACTTGCCAAGACCGCCCACACTTGCCATATCATTAAGCAGTTTAAGGGTAGGTACATTATCCCCCTCCTTATAAAAACTTGATATGCCACCTACAGATATGGCACTCATAAGTACCTCATCTTCTTTTAGTTTGGTAGGCTTAACCTCTACACACACACCATTGCTGAGTTTTAATTGATATACGCCGTCATCAGTGATATTCTCACTTACTATGGAGCCCTCATTAATATCACCTACAAGCGGTTCATTTATAGAGGTATCCTCGTATGGCTTAATATCTGCATGGGTTATACTGTCCATAATGGCTTTAATCTCATCACCCGATGGAAACTCCACCCTATCCTTTTCTGTTCCTCGCAGCCAAATAACCACATTACCGCTGTCCAACGGCATTTTTGCCATCTCATTAACCTGTTCAAGCGGCAGTATTGACGCTATCTGCTGATACATCATATACTCTGCCTCAATGCCTGGGAACGGCTCTCCACTGGTGAAATTTGCTATATACTCTTGTACATAATTTGCGTTTGGTGTTTTCTCCCTCTCATTGAATCTGGTTTCCAATGACTTTATTATATCTGCCTTGGCACGCTCATACTCCCCTGCCGTAAATCCGTATCTGCTCATACGCTCATTCTCTTCAAGCACACGCACAAGTGCTTTCCTTAAATTGGCATCGCTGCACGCCGTGTAATATGTAAAGGCATCTTTGGTGGCGGATAGCATAAATTCATCATCATCTATCGATACACCTACAAACGGAGCATCGGGTTTCTGCATAAGCTCCTCAAATCTGGCATTAAGCATTTGGTTTATAGCAACTTTTGCAAACTCATAAACAAAGTATTGCGGTGTGTTTTTCTGCTCACGAGGCACCACATCGTGCTTAAAGGCAAGCATAAAACCTGCATTAGGATTCTCCTTATCACGTGTAGATACTATTATAGGCTCCTTATTATCCATAACAGGATACCAAATACGCTTAGATGCATTATCTGGTACCTTACAATCCATAAATATGCTGTCAAGTTTATTAAGCACATAGTCAGTATCAATATCACCTACCACTATAACACCTTGCAAATCGGGGCGATACCACTCCTTATAGTAAGCACGCAATGTCTCTGGCTTAAAGTTACGCACCACATCCATACTACCTATAGGCATACAGTCACTATACTTGGTGCCGGCATATATTATTGGCATAATCTGTTCATACATACGCATCATATATGAATCTGTGGTACGCCACTCCTCCTCTATTACACCACGCTCCTTCTCTATCTCATCGTCTTTAAGTAGTATGCCGTCTGACCAATCACGCAGTATAAGCAGGCATGAATCTACTGTAGATGCACGCTGTACAGGCACATCTATAAAGAGATAAACTGTTCTATCTACAGATGTATATGCATTAAGGTTTGCACCAAACTTCACTCCCAAAGTCTCCAAATAGTGTATCAGTTGCTTATCGGGGAAATGTTTGGAGCCGTTAAACGCCATGTGTTCAAGGAAATGGGCAAGCCCGCGCTGCTCCGGTTTCTCTAAAATGGAACCTACGTTCTGCACTATGTAAAAGTTTGCCCTGCCTGGCACAAACGTGTTCTTACGTATGTAGTACGTAAGTCCGTTATCCAATTTTCCATACCTTACCGCCGGGTCTGACGGTATGTCCTGCTCCTGTGCGCATAATGCCGCACTGATAAGCAGTGATAAAAATATAAAAAATTTACGCATAATGTCTTATTTGGTGATTTGGTGATTCGGTGATTTGGTGATGCTATTCATACATCATACATCATACATCATACATCAACCCTTGTTCCGTCTGTAGCTGTTTATAAAAAACACTGCTGCAATAAAGAATATAGCCCCCAAAACGTAGTCACTGACCTCTTTTTCTATGGTGCATACATAGATGGAGGCGGCAAGACCTATAATGCTCAAAATGGCGAGAGCAAGTTGCATTTTTTTATTCATAATTGTACACGTTAAAAAACAAAGATAAGTGAATTTATCCAATCTTCAAAAAAAATTAAAAATTTTTATTAAATTTGCAGTGTATAATATGAACATACGGTTTACTAAAATATTGCGTTACACGATGGTTGCTGTGGCTATGACGGCTATGGCTGTGGCTGCATCGGGTGATGAGGTTTATGACTACTCCGTACTGCGTAAAGGAAGCCCTATAGATATACGTATTAAAAAGATTATCAATAACTTTGGAGCATACGCAGGCTACTCTCCCGTTTTGGTTGGAGACCTTAACGCCGATGGCAAGGCGGAACTTGTTACCGTTGCTACAGACTACCGTAATAATGGAGCTTCATTTGTGGTTATAGACGGGGCTACAGGCAAACATACCATTGTTAAATTCGGCAATAAAGAGGGCACTCCAGGGGTCTCTTTCGGTTATGCGTGCGGTCCGCTTGCAATCTCCCGTAACGGTTATATTTATGCAGTTACAGGCACGGCTGAGCAGAAAAACATAATCTCTTACAGGTATCATTCTCCAGATAATATAGAGCAAGTGGCGGAAGCACCTCTAAAGCACAATTTCTACGGCAATCCACGCATTGCAGATTTTAATGGTGACGGCAAGTATGAGGTGTTTGTGGGCAATGAGGTTTTTGATGCTCTATCCCTTACCCCGATGGGAGGCGGCGGTGATAATAATGTAGGTCAGCATTACCAACACGATGGGGCTATGTTTATGATGGGTACAGCCGCCGATGTGCTGCCTGAGCACCCTGGATTGGAATTAGTATGCGGAAATCAGATTTTCTCTGTTTCTGCGTCTAACACTACGCTACTACGCACAATAGGCAATAAACACGAAGGCTCTTCGCAAGTAGCGGACTTAGACGGAGACGGTTACCCGGAGATATTAGTACGCTCCACTATGGGCAACCTTTCACTTTACAGTGTAAAGGATGGCATTGAGGTTTTCTGCGATGCCTACGTTATGACGGGCTACCCAGCCATAGGCGATATTGACGGAGATTCCATTCCAGAGATTGTAGGGCTTATATCGGGTTCCAGAATGGCGGCATATAAATACAACTCAAAAAACAAGCGCCTTGTGGAATTGTGGAATATCACCCACTCTGACCGTAGTGCCCAGACCTCCATGACCATGTTTGACTTTAATGCCGATGGCAAATGTGAGATTGTATATAGGGACGAAAAATCTCTACGCATAATAGATGGTAGCGGTAGAAAACCAAACACCATTGCCTATATGATGGTTAGCAGTGCCACTAAAAGTGAGTACCCTGTGGTTGCTGACGTAGATGGTGACGGACAGGCGGAGATTGTGGTATCTGGTGCCATGTATAAGGATTTTGAAAAAGACAACGCATCTATAAACATATTCTCATCCAACCGTTGGGCGTGGGCTCCTGCCCCATCGTGGTGGGGAGAGTACTGAAAATAATAACATATATGGAATCTTGTAACATTATTCTTCTATCTGTTTTTGGAGATGACAAACCTGGTGTAACAGCCACTATGACTGGGATTTTGGGGAAGTACAACGCTGAAATTCTGGATATCGGACAAGCCGACATACACCATTTTCTGGCATTAGGCATTCTTTTTAAAATTGACAATGATGAGCAAAGCCCAATTCTTAAAGATTTGCTTTTTAAGGGTTACGAAATAGGCGTAAAAGTAAGGTTCACCCCGATAACATTAGAGCGTTATCAACAATGGGTAAACAGACAAGGCAAATCCCGCTACGTTGTGACTATACTTGGTAAGATTATCACAGCCAAACAGTTATCATTGGTATCATCTGCTATTGCAAAACAAAACCTAAATATAGACTCTATAAAACGTCTTACCGGACGGCCTCCTGTTGACAGAACAAATATAGAGAACCTGAATTCTTGCGTAGAGCTTTCAGTAAGAGGCAACCTAAAAAGCAAGACGGAATTAAGTGCCACGTTCCTTGATATAAGTGCAACCGAAGGCATAGACATATCATTTCAAAAAGATGATATATACCGCCGCACCAGACGTTTGATATGCTTTGATATGGACTCCACCCTTATAAAGACCGAAGTTATTGATGAACTTGCAGACAGAGCCGGTGTGGGTGACAAGGTTAGAAAAATCACAGAAAGCGCAATGCGTGGTGAAATAGATTTCAAGGAGAGTTTCAAACGTCGTGTGGCTTTACTGAAGGGTCTGGACGAGAATGTTATGAAAAACATTGCAGAAAACCTGCCTATAATGGACGGTGCGGAAAGGCTTATGAAGGTCCTTAAAAAGAGCGGTTTCAAGATTGCCATACTATCCGGAGGGTTCTCGTACTTTGGAGAATATCTAAAAAACCGTTTTGGTGTTGACTATGTATATGCCAATAATCTTGAAATTAAGGACGGCAAACTTACAGGACGATATATCGGTGATATTGTTGACGGCAAACGGAAAGCGGAATTACTGAAACTAATTGCACAAGTTGAACATATTGAACTTGAGCAGGTTATAGCGGTTGGAGATGGTGCAAACGACCTACCTATGATTAACCTTGCAGGTCTTGGTATTGCATTCCATGCAAAGCCCAAGGTAAAGGCAAACGCAAGCCAGTCTATTTCTACAATAGGACTTGACGGAATACTATATTTTCTTGGTTTTAGAGACATTCACATAGAGAATTAACATATAAGCAATGGGGTTTTGGAGTAAACTTATATTAGGCGGTTTAGGTTGGACCCTTGGAGGCCCGATAGGAGCCATAATAGGTGTAATAATAGCCGGTGCATTCTCTGGTGTCACCACCAACTCAATAGGTGATGGCGGAGAAAAAGAGAGTGACAACACCAAATCAAGAAAAACCACACAGGGAGATTTTCTTATGGTTCTTATGGTGCTTGCCGGCTCTGTTATGAAGGCTGACGGCACCGCCTCTAAAAGTGAGTTAGATGTGGTAAAGGCGTTTTTGCGTGCCAATTTCACTGAGGCAGAGGGCAAGGAGGCACTTCAAATGCTAAAAAAGATTATTGCTACCGATTACAGTTACCGCGATGTATGTGCCCAGGTACGTTTACGACTCAGTTACTCAGGCAGGCTTGAACTTGTACATCTGCTATTCAAGATAGCATCGGCAGACCAAGATATAAGTCTGTCCGAAATAAATGTGATACACTCTATGTGCTATCTTATGGGTGTAACAGATAATGACTACTTCTCTATTAAGGCGGCATACAGTGCATACGCAAATGGCGGTTCATCTGGCAGGCAGAAACGTACAACAGATAACTCCATAACCTTGACAAAAGCGTACAGCATACTTGAGATAAACAGCAGTGCCACAGATGATGAGGTAAAGAAAGCATATCGCCGTATGGCAATGAAATACCACCCCGATAAGGTGAATACCCTTGGTGAAAAAGTGCGTCAGTCTGCCACAGAAAAATTCAAGGCTGTAGGCGAAGCGTATCGGGTCATAAAGGAGAGCAGAGGGCTTTAATATGTAACTTGTCTCATAACTTGGGACAGGTTGAGGAAATTTAACTTAAACCTCATAATAGGCGGGCTACGCAGTCACGAATTTGGAATATCGGATTCTTCTATTGTCATCATTTCATCATTGCTCCATTCTGTTAATGATGACAATCTGTTTGCCTGATTTTGGAGAGTCTTTTCAAAAACATTACGCACATACCGTCCGTTGCCAAAATTGTCATCCTTATTTGTCTCCGCTAAAACAAACAATTCCTTTACTGCATTATGAGCCACTTCTGATATTTTATATTTTCCGTCATGTAGATATTTGTCAAATATAAGGCACAATTCATCAGCAGTGTAATCAGGAAACTCTATATACCTTGTAAATCTTGATTCCAATCCAGGATTTGCGTTAATAAAATCCTTCATTTCCTTAGTATAGCCTGCTACAATCACCACCAATCTATCTCTATCATCTTCCATTCTCTTAAGAAGTGTCGCTATAGCCTCTTGTCCATAATCACTTTCTCCTTTTGAAGAAAGTGTATAAGCCTCATCAATAAACAAAACACCATCAAGAGCAGAATCTATAATAGCGTTTGTCTTGACTGCTGTTTGTCCTACATATTCAGCCACCAAACCGGACCTATCTGTTTCTACAAGATGTCCACTTTTCAAAACACCCAAATTCTTTAGAATTTCTGCATATATTCTTGCTACGGTAGTTTTACCTGTACCTGGATTGCCTGTAAAAACACAATGACAACTAATTTCTGTAGTAGGAAGCCCTCTGTTTTGCTTTTCCTTTGTTAATTTTACAAAATTAGCCATAGATTTTACATCTTCCTTAACGGTTCCCAATCCTATAAGAGAATCCAATTGTGTAAATGAATCTTTATCTTTTACCGCAGTTGTTTTTCTTTGCTTTCTTGTTACCGCAATGTTTTTTAGTGGTTTATATGACAAGCCACACATCTGTTTATAGTAAGAATCAAGGTATGTTACCTTTTTTGCATCTTCTTCCAAACTGTTGACAGAAAGCCCCAATAAAGCATTGGCATGATTATGCAAGGCATTATAAAAGCGAACTGCAGATTCTACATTATCAAACATTAAATCATCACCTACAGAAATGACGTCAAATAATTTTATGCTTCCTAATCTCACAATACTCTGAGTTGCATTTTTTGTCAAGACATCTGCAACCGGTTTAACTTCTTCATTCCTCATTGTTTCCAAATCAGGAATCAAAGTCATTGCCGTACTATAGGATAACGCCTCAATATCAAAGTCTTTTCCCACTTTTAGAATAAAATTAGGGTAGAAATAATAGCAGTTTGAACTCAAAGAAAAAATTGGCACATCAAACTCAGACTTAATGAATTTATATACACCAACTTTTGGTTTAATAGTATAATCATAGCGATAATTCGCTCCAGCCTTTGTGGTATAGGATGTTCTTACAAAAATTTCACCATATTCTTTATCACTTATAAAGTTTTCAAAAACTTCACAGAACTGCATATAGGTTTGTCTTGTTTGAGCATTCAACTTTTTATCAGCATCAAACTGCAATTTCCGTAATTTATCTATCAGTTTTTGTTTTTGATTTGTATAATCGCTGATATCATCTGCAAAAACATTATTTACAGATATTGAATCTGTAAGAGCGTTTATTTTATGATCACATTCATTAATCTGCATCGCTATTGGCAAACACTCTTTGTAAGACTTAAGAATCTTATACTCTATTGGGTATTTTTCGGGGAATACACTATCTAATAGTTGATTTAGATTTGTCAATTCTTTTTCACAATTAAAAGGACTATAAAGCTGTATGGGTTCCATTGTGTCGGATTTAAACATAGAGGATAAAACAAACAACAATATTATGAGTATAACATCAAATCCTATAGAAACTATAAATAATGGATTGTCAAATGGTAGCCATCGGAACATTAAATCTAAGATGAGAAAAACAGTCAAACAAATTACTATAAAACTTATAAAACGGAATCCGTTAACTGATTGCTTTTTCTTTGCGTATTCCGTTTTATACTGTTTATCTGCATTTGTTAAATTTGGTCTATCGTAAATACCTGTGCCTGGTCTGCCAGTAAAAATGTATTTACCATCTTTACCAAACATAATGCTTCTCTCTCTAACACCGTATGAGGAATTAGAATCTATTTCATTAACATCATTTGATGAAGTCATATAAAAAATTCTTTTGTTTGCTCCACAAAGTTAAACAATAATAGCAAGAAATGCAATTTTGCAGACAAAGATAATTATTAGAACCTCAAAGATACACCCGCTCCAGTACCGTAAGTGTTAAAACTCAGTTCCCCATTCCTTTTGCCAAGTTTTACACCTGTGGCATAAAGGGGTATTCCTGCAACAGTGAGGGCACCTCCAAACGCTGTCAATATACCTCCGGCGGTTGCACAATTTCCTTGAGTTATAACACCAACTCCACTATTTGAATACCCTATAGCCACTAAAATAACACCAGTCGCCAACGATGGCACACCTATGCCAAGACATACACCTCCAGATGTCTTTAAGGCTTGTGACACATCATAATACATTGGATTAGCCTGTTTAAAATGTTTGGGCATATCTATCGTTATTGTTTCCGGATTAGATGCAAGCCACACAGCATCAAAAAATTTAATTTTTTCCAAATACTTAAATGGGATTGCAATGGTATCTCCTTTCTCCTTATATACACTCCTTGACTTTAAAACAGTTACATTCTTATCCACAATGACAGAGACTGTATTTTCATTAGCACCAATAAAAGTACCTGTAAATTTGTAAAACCTTGTGGAATAGACTTGACAGGACTTACCTTTGTAGTCTGACAATGTTTGTGATAAACACGGCAATGTTACCAATGCCAACAACATAAAAACAGTAATCTTTCTCATAGCTGAATTTTTTTAAAAGTTAATAATTAAAGTAACTTAAACTTCATATAGAGCCACTCCACGACGATTGATATGGTCTATAAGTTGTTGGTTACTCAACGATGAATAATGAGATATATCCATATTATATGGAAGTAGTAGGTCATCCAACTCTATTGCCAAACGGGACACATCATCGCTTGTCAGATTATGCCCCATCAGTGTAATGTCAACATCTGAAAAAGGCTTGTAGTTGCCCTTTGCACGTGACCCGTAAAGAACCACACGCTCCAAATGTTTTTCAGTTTTGAAAACTGAACGCATTGCCTCAATATCGCTGTCATTCAATCCGTACATTACAACTTAGTTTGCATAGTAATCTTAAACTCAGTAAATAACCGAGCATATAGAAGCTGAATTTTCTTAATAAGTTCCATAGCAGTATCTTCATCGTAAGAATGCGATGAGTTGTTTCTGTCACGAATTGTTTCCATCCACGCCCTATTATCAATCAAACCTATTTCCAACGCAATCCGTATGGCATCTCTTGAACCAGCTATATCAGTATAACCTTGGTACTCCTCATAGTCCTTCATCACCTTCCAAGCCAGTTCTTGGGTAAACTCAAACCGTTGAATAAGACCTTCTGACATAAGAGTGCGTTCCCGTGGTGCAATATCTTTCTGACACAGCAACTCCGATGCCTCATTAAGGCGGTCCACAGCATCTGAATAGTTCTTAAAACGCTGATGCCATCTTATGTCAAGTTCTTCCATATCTTATTAGTTGTTTATGCAAAGATAAAATATAACGTTGGATTTTCCAAATAAAATTCATTGGTTTTTTTGTTCAATCACAATTTTCATACTCCAATACAGGCAGATTAGGGTCAAACTTTCTGGCCTCACTCTCAGACTGACACAGGTCATCCATTGCCTCCTCTACTGTGGTGCCATTTCCAAAAAAACCAACATTCTTAAACTGATTCTTAATGACTGCCGTATAAGTACCATCGATGTTCTTCTCTATAACAACTTGAACTTTCATAATTTTACCTTTATAGTTTGTCTGCACATTGTGTTATTTTGCTAGCAAGGTCATAGAAACGCAAAGATACTAATCTTTCAAACACATTTCTCAACTTTATCAAGAGTTCTTTTGGCTCTTGACATCACATCTTTGATAAAACCATTGATAATAGCGATGTCTTCGGTTGATGTGTAGTTGGAGGTAATTCTGTCCAACTCAGATTGCCATTCCGGATTATTATCTACAACCATACTCTCTACCTTTAATAATTCTTTTTTTAACATATTTTTTGAGCTAATTAAAATTTAATTGGACAAAGATAGTAATAACTTGTCTCATAACTTGGGACAAGTTGAATTTTTTCTGTTAGTTTGCTGATTTGATTAAAAAATTAATGGCACAATGGAAGAACTACAGATGCAAAACAACATAATGCTATTTATTTTTTATTATTATCAAACGCATTTCTCAACCTTATTTACGCTACTTGAGCCTATAGTTTGTCTGCGGCACACTTTATACGGTCTGCAAGGTCAAGCAATCCATTTTTCAGATTTTCCAACTCTTCCGCCGAAAAATCATCAACACCACCATTACCATCTATCCTGTCAAGCTTATGGTACAACCACGATGATGAACGGTTAAAGTAGCGATTTGCAATCTTGGAAATGTTTATATCCAACAAAATATCTTTAAGTTTCTGTTTTGGCGTTTCCTGATTCATAATCTTCTTCAAATCATACTGCCATTCAAAAGCGAGTTCTGGGCAACCAAATATATCACGAGCCTCTTTATAAGACTCTATAAAATCTTTTTTAGCCTCTTCTGCAGTAGAGCCATAACCAGCAAGTCCAAAACCGTCAAACTCCGCATCTGTATATGCGGAAAAGGAGTTTGCGTCTGCACGTTCAATAGTAACCTTAATTGTTCTCATTAGTATTTTATTTTTCTGTCAGTTTGCTGTAAAGTTCAAACAGGCGGGCTACGCAGTCGGATTCTGTGAAGTCCTTGATGGGGAAGCCGTAGGCTGCCATTACTGCTCGGTCATTATCCTGGTGGGCACGACGCAGTTCAGGCGGCATTGTAACCTCATCATACAGGTCTGCAAGTGAACAGTCTGGATATAAGGCTCGTGCATCAAGGATTGCTTGAGCGGTACGCTCTATCTCCTTTACGTCATCTCGACCGGAGCGAAGCGTAGTGGAGAGATCTTTATTCTCTGATTGCACACTGTGTGGCCAGGGGAAATTGTTATAGACAATAGTATTTGAATAACTATAATCAGACTTTAATCTTCCGCATACCGCTCGCATCCAAGCCATATGTACATTTGATGTTAATATTCCAAAATGATATAGTGTTGCCTCTTGCATAACAAATAGTTTATCTCCTGGAATAATGTCTTTAGAAAGATAGTCTATAGGAATGTACCTTCTTCTTTCAGAAGAGACTTTAGGAATAGCAATATAATTACTTTCACATTTAAAGGGTGCTCCAAATAATGATGGATTATCGGCGGCTTTCAAAGTACTATTTCGCCCACTGGATAATCTAAATTGCTTGACATTTTCTATTCTCTTAAGAATTTCCGGACATTTCTTTAAATCTGAAGGGTCAGCACCTTTTAACCATAAACAATAACGAGGGCTTCTATCTATAAAATCTTTACCCATCATAAAGTATTTAATATATTTACTCGCTATAGGCTCTTTTTGTAGCAATGCTTCTTTCTCCTCTTTTGTAAGAATCAAATTTCCATCATCAATGGGTTGCCCTCCCAAATTAATTGAGATGACATTAGAAATTGGATTCATACGTTTTTCAATGAAAACATTTGGGGCATCTAACAAATATCCATTTATTGTTTGAACTTCCTTGCAAATACCCGTTTCTGAAAATAGCAACTTTTTACTTTCGTGTCCACAGTACGAGAAGCCAACGATAACACAATGAACATGAGCTTTTAAAGATGCCTCACTATCCCATCTGAATGTTTTATATGCAAAATTAATAGTTACACCAGCCTCAAATAGGGGCTTCCATAGATTAAAGACAGAACCACCTTGTGTAATAGAATTTGTAGAAACAAGAGCTGTCCTAATGTTCGTTCCATGCATAAGGTCAGATGCTTTTTTATACCAGCAACATACATAGTCTAAGTCTCCGACACCTATCCAGTTTTTGCCAAAAATGTCAATGACATCTTGTTTTTGTTCTTTTGACATCCAACGAGCTCCCACAAACGGTGGGTTGCCCATAATGTAAAGTTGAGAATTGGAAAGAGATTTCTCGCTATCGCTCGAAATGACGTGTTGCTGTTCTCCTTGACCCTTGTCCCCTGACCCTTGACCCATTAGGACTGATTCCCAGTCAGTCCGTAGTGCGTTAGCACGTACAATGTTGGTGTTGCTTTTAAGTGGCAGATAATCCAAATCCATTTGAATTATTTGCTCAGTCTCAGCCATCATCTGTGCCTCTGCTATCCATAGGGCAGTGGTGGCTACGGTTACTGCAAAATCATTTATCTCTATGCCGTAGAACTGGTGTATGCTTACTTTTATAGGGTTCACCTCTTCAAAACCTAACAATCCCTGTCCTTTGGTCTGCTCCAATATAACTTGATTCTCTAATCGGCGTAGGCTTAGATAAGTCTCTGTCAGGAAGTTACCGCTTCCGCAAGCGGGGTCTAAGAATTTTAGTGACGCAAGTTTGTTTTGAAACTCCTGCAGCTGTGCTGTACGCTTTTTGCCAGCAGGTGAGTTCTTTATACTCATGAACTCATCTTTCAGGTCATTGAGAAACAGAGGGTCTATTACCTTATGTATGTTCTCAATAGATGTGTAGTGCATACCTCCGCTACGGCGGGTATCGGGGTTTAGTGTACTCTCAAAAACCGCTCCGAATATGGTAGGTGAAATCTCGCTCCAATCAAAGTCTATTGACGCTTGCCTAAGCAGTAGGTCTGTGGTCTCTTTGGTAAACGGAGGCACCTGGTCTGCTTCTGTCTGCTTAAAAAGTGAGCCGTTTACATACGGGAATGCCTTGAGTGTATCTTCAAGAAAACGGTCTCTGCTCTCTACAGGGGTATCGAGTACGGTAAACAACTCTTTTAAGGCATTTCTTATTTGATTAGATTGAAATGCTTTAAGATAGTTGTAGAATTGGTCTTTGGCAAAAATGCCGGCATCTTCTGCATAGAGGCAGAATACAAGCCTTACGCACAGCACATTAAGGGCGTGCATATCCTCTTTTGATATATTGTCTCCATACTGTGCAAGCAGGGCATCGTAGATTTCTCCTACTATACTGCCTGCCTTTACGCTAACCTCTATTTCATGCTTGAGTTCCGCCTTACCGTCATCAACAAGAAAGTTAAGCAGGTGATACTCCTTTTCAAGATTCTCAAGAAGTATCTCAAACGGCTCTCCCTGCGGATTGTTCATATCGTAGATTAGGAAACTCTTGAAATTGCAGGTGACAATATATTTTGGGTGTCGGCTTACGGGCAGTTCTGAGACATAGCGTTTTGCCTGTTGAAAAGGATTAAGCATTGAGCCGTCACTCTGTTTAATGGGGGCTCGCAAATCCTTATCTATTGATTTTTGCTCTATAAGAACTTTTGTGGGCTCAATATAGGCATCTATAAAACTTGTGTTGGCAAGTTTAACCTGATTTTCAAATGATATTATGTCAAAAGGTCTTTCAACGCCCAGCACTTGTTGCAGTAGTTCTATCCAGAAGGTCTGGCTTTCACCTTTTTCATAACCTTTCCCTGCCCACCTGGTAGCAAAGGCTTTTGCCGCTTCTTTTTGTTTGGTGTTAATCATAGTTTCTTTTTATATGCGTTACAAAGTTAAACAATAATAACAAGAAATACAATATTACCTGACAAAGATAAAAGCAACTTGTCTCATAACGTGGGACAAGTTATGTTTTTTTGAACACAACTGATTTTTAGGTGTACACTAAAGTAGGCGTGTTACCCGCGACACGTGCGCGGGAGGGACCCATAGGGTTTACAAAACCCGTATGGGAGGGACTCAGCCCATCACAGAGGGCTGAGCCCTACGTATGGGTACACCTAAAAATCAGTTCAATAAAAACCTACTCAATCACACATAAACGTAAACTAATCTTTATTCAAACGTGATGGCACAGCCTTTACGGGGGTCGCAAACTTTACGCTTTTTAGACTTGTAGCCAAAACCGGTGCTACCAGGTCTAGCATCGGGTATCTTATATGTAAGAGTTATTCCAAGCGTGGGATAAGAATCTGTCATCTTGCCACTTACAATGTTATCAAGTTTATCTGTGACAGTAAAATTATATGCAGCCTCAAAACCTAAGTTCCAATTATCAGCCACAGGCCAGGCTATGCCAAAACCAACAGGAAACAGGGCTGTAACACCATCTGTAAATTGCGGTTTAGGATTACAGAAAAAGCCCGACACCCCCACTCCGCCAAAAAGATAAATTCTATCGGGGATTATGGAACTTGTGGAGCTCTCTTTCCTACCCGATTTACAGATATAGGCGTTAAACACCACCTCCGCACCCAGCGATGCCAAATGAGCCTTATAATCCTTATCTCCCCAGAAAAAATTATAATCAGCAAAACCCCTTAATCCTAAACGTGGCAGAAAGAAATAGGTGTAAGAAGCCTGGACATTGGCTCCATGCTTGGTTTTCAGTTCCATAACAGGATGATTAACACCCACAGTAAGACTCACTTGCTGTTTTGAGTTATTTCCTATACGGCTTTTCTTCAATTGTGCGTTGGCAGAGACACTAACCAGCACACACAATAATATAAGAAGTGATTTTAAGAATCGCATATTTTTGCAAAGATATAACATAACAGTGTATTTCGCAAATAAAATTCATTGGCATTTTATTTTGTTTTTACCCCATTTATTCGTAATTTCGCAGACTGTTTCAAAACATTAACATTATGTCACAGAAAACAAGCACAATTTGTGTACAAGGTGGTTGGCAACCTAAAAACGGAGAGCCAAGAGTAATGCCTATAGTTCAGAGCACTACATTCAAGTATGAGTCATCACAAGAGATGGCAGACCTTTTTGACCTAAAAAAGCCAGGCTATTTTTATACAAGGCTACAAAACCCTACTAATGATTTGGTAGCGGAGAAAATCGCAAAATTGGAAGGCGGTGTGGCGGCTATGCTTACCTCATCGGGGCAGGCAGCCAACTTCTATGCCATTTTTAATATCTGTGAGGCTGGAGACCATTTTGTAAGTGCCGCTTCCATTTATGGAGGTACATATAACCTGTTTGGCGTTACAATGAAGAAATTAGGCATTGAGGTTACTTTTGTTGACGCCGATGCCAGCGATGAGGAGATAGAAAAGGCGTTCCGCCCTAACACTAAGGCACTGTTTGGAGAGACTATTGCAAACCCTGTGCTTAGTGTTCTTGACATAGAGAAATTTGCACGCATTGCCCACAAGCATGGCGTACCTCTTATTGTGGATAACACATTCCCCACCCCTATAAACTGTCGTCCGTTTGAGTTTGGAGCGGATATAGTGACCCACTCCACCACCAAATATATGGACGGACATGCCATGACAGTGGGAGGTGCCATAGTTGACAGCGGTAATTTTGATTGGGAAAAACATCACGATAAGTATCCTGGTCTTACAGAGCCAGACCCATCTTACCACGGACTTGCATATACTCAGAAATTTGGCAAGTTGGCGTTTATAACTAAAGCCACTAGCCAACTTATGAGGGATTTAGGCTCCATTCAGGCACCACAGAACGCATTTTTGCTTAATGTTGGATTGGAGACACTGCACCTGAGAATGCCTCGCCACTGTGAGAATGCACAGAAAGTTGCAGAGTATTTGGAGAAACAGCCACAAGTGGCTTGGGTTAACTACTGCGGTCTGCCAAGCAGTCCATACCATAAATTGGCACAAAAGCAGTTTAAGAACGGACAGTCATGCGGTGTTGTAACCTTTGGGCTTAAAGGAGGCAGAGATGTGGCTATTAAGTTTATGGACAGTCTTAAACTATGCTGTATAGTAACACACGTGGCAGATGCCAGAACATGTGTGCTTCACCCTGCAAGCCATACACATCGTCAGTTATCAGATGAGCAGTTGATTGCCGCAGGAATCCAACCTGATTTAATCCGTTTCTCTGTAGGAATAGAAGACGCAGAAGATATTATTGCCGACATAGAGCAAGCACTACAACAAACCTTACAGTCATGCCAGTAAACATTCCAAAAGGATTACCAGCAATAGAGACTCTTAAAAAAGAGAACATATTTGTAATGGATAACGAGAGAGCCAGCGGACAGGATATCCGTCCTCTTAAGATAGCCATTGTAAATCTTATGCCTCTTAAAATAACCACAGAGACAGACCTTATACGTTTGCTCTCCAACTCTCCGTTGCAGCTTGAAATTGATTTTATAAAGTTAAAGAGCCACACATCCAAAAACACCCCTATAAAGCACATGCAGATGTTTTATAAGACATTTGAGAGCATTAAGACTCAGAAATATGACGGAATGATTATTACCGGTGCCCCTGTGGAGCAACTTAATTACACTGATGTAACCTATTGGGACGAGATAACAGAAATCTTTGATTGGGCACGCCATAATGTTACATCTACGCTATATATATGCTGGGCGGCACAGGCAGGGCTTTACCACTACTACAAGATACCTAAATATGAACTTGACAAGAAAATGTTTGGCGTGTTCAAGCATACTGCACTTGATAAGAAAAACCACATATTCCGTGGCTTTGACGATGAATTTTACGTTCCCCATAGCCGTCATACAGAAATAAGGCGTAAGGATATAGAGACGGTCAAAGGTCTTAAGATACTATCAGAGTCAGAAGAGTCAGGTGTATATATGGTTATGGGCAGAAACGGACGAGAACTGTATCTTACAGGTCATTCAGAGTACTCACCTCTTACACTTGACGCAGAGTATAAGCGTGATTTGGCAAAAGGACTGCCTATAGATATGCCTAAACACTACTATAAGGATGATAATCCTGATTTGGAGCCCATTGTCCGCTGGCGAAGCCATGCTAACCTGTTGTTTACAAATTGGCTTAACTACTTTGTATATCAAGAGACACCATATAATATTGAATCAATAAAATAATATTATTAACCTTAATTATCCTTGATATACTTTCATAATACAGTTTTTGCAGTCAAACTCAAGCCTCAGGTAATAATTTTTATGAATAAGGTATAGCGGCTCATCAAAATTTTGAGTGCCGCTGTTTTTTTTGCAAGCACCTGTCATATATCGTATGCAATGACGGCAATACATTATAGGCACGGCATCCAATGGTTTAGACACCTCAAACGCCTCTGCAACATTGCTTACACCGTGCTCATTATAAAATTCACGTGCAAGATGATTTGCAATATTCTCTGTATAATCTGCCCTGTCTATCGGAAATTTCTTATCCTTACCCGATAACTTAAATAATTTGCGATTCTCAAGAGCACTTGCAACACGCCTTTCCGTTAAATTAGACAATGCCGCCCTTCTTGCCACCGCAATAACATTCATCGGAAAAAACAAAGGAGTATCAACTATAACAGAAACTGCGGAGTAAGGAGTATCTCCAAGTTTAAGAAGTTGGGCTTTAATATTGTCGTTCTGATTTTTTTGTGCAATCTGTTTTTCTATGTCAATAGTTTGCCTAATCTCTATATTCCCATCAGAAACAATAAGAGTTGAGTATTCAAATTTAAGAGATATGTCTATCTTGCGTGTGGCGGTAGGTTTATCAAGCAAGGCAGAAAACTTAATATCATAATTTCTATAAATATCACACCCTATTGTTACATTCACCGGCTCAAAAGTTTCACAAACACAACTTATAAGTTTTCCATTTTTAGAAACTTTATTTGTCGCAGTATTTATTCTAAAGCCGTAAAATTGATTATTTTGGTCAAAAAAACAAAGGCCGTCACCATTATGCAGTTCTGTTTCTGTAATTATTTCTATAGTTTTCCCTTTAATTGTAGTTACATTTCCAATGTACTCGCCTATTGATTTTGGTGTATAAGGAGAATATATTGAATTATTTCTGCCATTATAAAAATAATTAGTACCTCCACGAAAAAAAGTTTTATACTTATTAGGAGTAAAAGTTATGACGCTCTTTCCGTCAGACTCACGTCTCCAATCAGAATGTTTTAATATAGCCTTATTTATTAAATTATTGTAGTAAGCGGTTACATTTTTTACATAATCCGCATCTTTTAATCTGCCTTCTATCTTAAATGAGGTAACGCCTATAGAAATCATCTCCTCTATATCGTCACTATGATCCATATCTTTTAATGACAACCAATGTTTGGTTCCAAGATTATGACCGTGGGCATCTTGTAATTGAAAAGGCAGTCTGCATATTTGAGCACACTCACCCCTATTAGCACTTCTGCCACAAAGAGCCTCGCTGGCATAGCACCTTCCACTATAACTTACACATAACGCACCATGAACAAACGTCTCTAATTTAACATTTGTGTTTTTACTAATATTCTCTATATCAGTTTTAGTACATTCTCTTGCAAGCACAACCTGAGAAAAACCGATATCTTCCAAAAACTTTACTTTTTCCAGTGTAGTGTTGTGCATTTGAGTGCTTGCATGTAACGCAATGGGTGGAATATCCATCTTTAATATACCAAAATCCTGCACAATAAGGGCATCTACGCCTATATTGTACAGGTCTGATATAAGTTTTTGCACATCTGCTATTTCTTTTTCCTTTACAATAGTGTTTACTGTTACATAAACCTTGGCATTGTAAATGTGTGCAAAATTTACAAGTCTTGATATATCTTCCAAACTATTACCCGCCGCTTTTCTTGCACCAAAATCAGATGCACCTATATAAACAGCATCAGCACCATGCAAAATTGCCTCTATGCCTATATCCGCTGTCTTTGCCGGTGATAATAGTTCTATTATTTTCATTATTTGACCACAGCATTGACCACAGCCTCCACAGCCTCATCCAAGCCATTAGCATATTTACCGCCAGCCATAGCAAAGTGAGGCTGACCACCACCACCACCCTGAATATATTTAGCGGCATCTCTTACTATATTGCCTGCATTTAATCCTGCGTCTATCAGAGGTTTTGAAAGAAATACAATCAGTGTCGGCTTTTCCTGGAACTTAGTGCCAATGGCAACAAGCACTTTATCGTTAGAGAACTTGTCTCTCATTTTAGAAATTACACCTCTATACATTTCAGGATTCTCTTCTGTTACAAAAGACATAACCTTGATGCCTCGCACATCTTCCGACATAGAGAGCAATTTTTCTCCTAATTGTTCTATACGTTTGTTTTTGAACTCTTCCAATTGTCTGTGCAAATCTGCATTATCGTCAATAATTCTCTTAGCGGCATTCTTTATATCGGGAGCATTGTTCATCATTTCAGACAATATGTCAAGAACATCTTGCATATCATTTACAACAAGTTCCGTCTGACGACCTGTAGTAGCCTCTATCCTACGTATTCCTGCGGCAATAGATGTCTCTGTTGTGATTTTAAACAACCCAATTCTGCCTGTACTCTTCACATGAGTGCCACCGCATAACTCTACCGAGGAACCATATTGTATAACTCTTACCCTATCGCCGTACTTCTCTCCAAACAAAGCCATGGCACCAAGTTTCTTAGCCTCAGCAATAGGAACGTCCCGATGTTCGTCAAGAGGAATATTCTCACGTATTTTCTTATTGACAGCAAACTCCACTGCCCTAATCTGCTCTTTTGTAAGTTTCTCGAAATGAGAGAAATCAAATCTTAAACAAGAAGATGTTACTAGCGAGCCTCTTTGTTCCACATGATTACCAAGAATTGAACGCAAAGCCTCTTGAAGCAAGTGTGTGGCACTATGGTTGGCTTCAATTGCAGCACGTCGGCCTGTATCAATTTTAGCCACAAAAGATGAAGACGGATTCTCTGGCATCCTGTTTACTATATGAACAGGCAGATTATTCTCTCTTTTGGTATCCACCACTTCAATTTTCTCATTAGCACTCTCCAAATATCCCGTATCACCAATCTGACCACCCATTTCAGCGTAGAAAGGCGTGACAGAAAGCACTATTTGATAGTAACTTTTACCCTTTTGAGATACTTTTCTATACCTTAATATCTTAGTTTCCGCCTCTGTTTGGTCATAGCCTACAAATTTGGTCTCACCCTCATCAAGTGTAACCCAATCGCCAGTTTCTGTGGCGGCGGCATTTCTTGCACGGTCTTTTTGCTTCTGCATCTCTGCATTAAAATCATCAAGGCTTACGGTAAGACCATTCTCTTTAAGGATAAGCTGTGTTAAGTCTATTGGGAACCCGAATGTATCGTATAGTGTAAAGGCATCAACGCCTGTTATCTGATTGTTGCCGTTCTTCCTAGTGTCAGCCATAATTTTATCAAGCAAACGGATACCTGTGTCAAGAGTACGCAAAAACGCATTTTCCTCATCAGTTATAACTTTGACAATCAAATCTTTTTGAGCGGCTAATTCCGGATAAGCCTCACCCATATTCTCTATCAAGGCAGGAATCAACTTATACATAAAGGCATCTTTCTGACCCAAGAATGTGTATCCGTAACGCACGGCACGTCTTAAAATTCTGCGGATTACATAACCTGCTTTTGCATTTGAAGGCAACTGACCGTCTGTAATGGCAAACGCAATGGTACGAATATGGTCTGCAATAACACGCATAGCCACATCTGTTTTGTTGTCTTTTCCATATTCACAGCAACAAACCTCTCCTACTGCTTTAAGCAACGGTTGAAAAACATCTGTATCGTAATTTGATTTTTTACCTTGAACAGCAACGCACAAACGTTCAAATCCCATACCAGTATCTATAACCTTTTTAGGCAATGCTTCCAAATGTCCGTCTGCCATACGGTTATACTGCATAAAAACATTATTCCAAATCTCTATAACCTGTGGATTATCCTTGTTTACAAGGTCTCTTCCGGCTATTTTGGCTCTCTCCTCATCGCTACGCAGGTCTATATGAATCTCAGAGCAAGGTCCGCATGGTCCTGTATCACCCATTTCCCAAAAGTTATCGTGCTTATTGCCGTTTATTATGCGGTCTTCGGGTAGATATTTAGCCCAAATCTCGGCAGCCTCATCGTCACGTCTAAGACCTTCTGCCCTTGCACCTTCAAATACTGTGGCGTAAAGACGGTCTTTATCAAGTTTGAGCACATCTGTAAGATACTCCCAAGCCCACGCTATGGCTTCCTCTTTAAAATAATCGCCAAAACTCCAGTTGCCAAGCATCTCAAACATGGTGTGGTGGTAGGTATCGTGTCCAACCTCCTCCAAATCATTATGCTTGCCGCTTACACGCAAACATTTCTGTGAATCTGCCACTCTTGAGTATTGAATGGGGTCATTACCCAAAATCACGTTCTTAAACTGGTTCATACCTGCGTTAGTGAACATAAGTGTAGGGTCATCTTTAACCACCATTGGTGCGGAAGGCACTATTTTATGCCCCTTTGACGCAAAAAAGTCCAAAAAGGACTTACGAATCTCTTTAGATGTCATCATTTCTGCTTTTTTATATTAGGTGTGCAAAGTTACTCATTTTTAAAATATTTTCAAAATTAAGGTGGGTTCTATTTATTAGTCCGAGGCTGGTTTAAGGTTTGTTTTTAGAAGATTACTGATATGAATGAGGGAGCATAGCGGGCTATGTAACCGAATGAATATAAGTAATATACAAAAACAAAGCCAAAACAGACCGGAACAATAAAAAAACTAACCAAGTTTATCTTAAAAACAAAAAAAATCATAAAAAACTAATAAATAGAACCCACCTTAAAGCATTTTTATTAAATTTGCAGTGTGAAAACAGATAGGACACACTACCGTTTTAACCGTCATACGCTCAAATACGAAAAGGTGGAGCGGAATTGGCTATACTATTTTAAGCGTACATTAGGTGTGCTTGGGCTTAGTGTAATATTAGGTATCGGGTTCTTCTTTATATTTATTTCAACTATTAAGTCGCAGGCTGAAAAAGACCTTATAAACGAGAACAATAAAATAAGCACTCAATACAAACTGCTTTCGTTGCAACTTGACAATGCCATTGAGATAATGGGCATCATAAAGGAGCGTGACGATAATTTCTACAGAGTGATACTTGATGCGGATTCAATTCCAACTTCTTTAAGAACAGGTAATTATGACTTCACTGCCCGATACGATAAATGGAAGGATATGAGAACCTCGTCTATAGTTAAGGAGACTACAAAAAAGATGGATATTCTTAACAGAATGTTGTATGTACAGAGCAATTCTTTTGATGAACTTGTAAGGCTTGCAGGTGAGAACGAGGAACGATTGCAGCATATCCCTGCCATTCAGCCTGTAAAGAACAAGGATTTGAAACGCACCGCATCGGGTTACGGAATGAGAATTGACCCTATTTACAGAACCTTAAGATTTCATAAGGGAATGGATTTCTCCGCTCCTGTAGGCACAGAAATTTATGCCACAGGTGCAGGAAAAATAAATTATATAGGTTGGAAACAAGGCTATGGAAACTGCATTATAATAGACCATGGCTACGATTATAAGACGCTTTACGGTCACATAAGCAAATTTAAGAAAGGTTTAAGGCGTGGCAGTGTGGTAAACCGTGGCGATGTCATCGCTTTTGTGGGCAATACAGGAAAATCCACAGGTCCTCACCTTCATTATGAGGTATATGCAAATGGCAAAGTTCAAAATCCGTTAAATTACTATTATTTGGATTTATCGCCTGAACAGTATGACGATATGATTGTGATATCAAACAACAACGGGAAAATGTTTGATTGATTTGTATGCCTCACCTATATTTGCGGCAATATCACGTGCTAAGACGGATTCTTCACACATATTTTTAGAAGCCATATCCCCGGCAAGCCCATGTAAAAAGACACCAAACATAGCAGCATCGTAGGGTTTGTATCCTTGTGCAAGAAGCCCCGTAATAATACCCGATAAAACATCTCCACTACCGGCTGTAGCCATTCCGCTATTGCCGGTTGTGTTTATAAATACGGTGCCATCTGTGTCTATTACAGCAGTTCCCGCTCCTTTTAATACAATAACAACCTTATGTTCCACAGCAAAACGGCAAGCCTCATTTATCATTTCAGCCCTAGTGCCTGTCTTGCCTGTCAATCGGGTAAACTCCATAGGGTGAGGCGTCAGTACTGCACCTTCAGGAATAAGAGACTGCCATTTCTGCTCAGATATTATATTAAGGGCATCGGCATCCAACAGTAGCGGCACAAGCGTATGTTTTAACAGGAAACGTAGATAATGCCTGGTTTCCTCATTTTTCCCCAATCCCGGACCGCAACCTACGGCACTATACAGGTTAGGGTCAGGAACTTCTGTCTTATATATAGCCTCTGGTACGGCAATTTGCATAATATCCATTCCGCACTCAGGACCAAGCAGATAGCAAAGCCCCACTCCACTTCTTAAGCAAGCCTCCGTACTAAGCACAGCCGCACCCATCATGCCTTTACTGCCTGCATACAATAACGCCCGTCCGAATGTACCTTTATGAGCATCACTGGGGCGGGGTCTGTATAGTGATTTTGCAATATCAAATGTTATCTCATTCATCTGCAAACAGATTAAGTTCCTTGCGTATTTCCGCTATCTGATTCTTAATTTTAAGCAGTTCATCAACCACATTAATTCCCGATATATTCTCAAGATAAGTGTGTTTTTTATCTTTCAAATGCAATTTTGCCCCCTCTATGGTCATTCGCTTCTCTTTAAGCAGATATTGCACTATACGCAACTGCTGAATATCATCAACCGTATATATTCTATGGCCTCTTGTATTTACTTTTGGTTTTATATTAGGAAACTCATGCTCCCAAAAACGCAGTTGTGACGCATTAACGTCCAGCATTTTGGAAACCTCGCCTATAGAGTAATATAATTTATCGGAGCCAAACATCAAATAAACTCTTTAATAACCTTTAATATGCCCTCTGTATCTATACCTACAAGACCATACAGTTGGTCTGGCAAACCATGCTCCACAAATGAGTCAGGAAGCCCTAATCTTTTAACTTTCACTGCCAAATTATTATCGGCAAAAAACTCCAGTACAGCACTGCCAAAACCACCGTTAAGCACTCCGTCCTCTATTGTAATGACTGTTTTGTATTTTGCCGCAATCTCTTTAAGAAGCCCTCCGTCCAATGGCTTTACAAAACGCATGTTATACAGTCCCACCTTCGCTTTTTCCGGCTCTGACAGGGAATCTATGGCTTTTTTGGCGGCATTACCCACAGGTCCGAACGTAAGCACCGCTATTTTACCGCCCTCTTTGAGGCACTCGCCCTTGCCCACAGGTATCTCCACAAGCGGAGCGTTCTTCCAATCAACTCCTATGCCCTTACCTCTTGGGTATCTTATTACAAAAGAACCCTTATCAGGTAACTGGGCTGTGTACATAAGA
This sequence comes from Paludibacteraceae bacterium, assembly GCA_024399495.1. Lineage (GTDB taxonomy): Bacteria > Bacteroidota > Bacteroidia > Bacteroidales > Paludibacteraceae > Enterocola. The sequence continues at coordinate 138,460 of JAKSNY010000002.1, read as the reverse complement.
TTACGCAACTCTATCTCATTTATTGGAGATGAAATTATAAGATTTGGAATGGGTCTTAAATATGCAATATCAAATGCTCCATGGTGTGTAGGGCCGTCCTGCCCCACAAGTCCGGCACGGTCAAGACACAGCACCATATTAAGGTTCTGTAACGCCACATCGTGGATTATATTATCGTATGCACGTTGCATAAAAGATGAATAGATATTGCAGAAAGGCATCATTCCCTCTTTAGCAAGCCCGGCAGAGAATGTAACGGCATGCCCCTCCGCTATTCCCACATCAAATACCCGATGTGGCATTTTCTCCATCATTATGTTCATAGAGCAGCCTGTAGGCATGGCAGGCGTAATACCTATAATCTTCTCATTACTCTCCGCCAACTCTACAAGAGTGTGTCCAAACACATCCTGATACCTGGCTATGCCTGATTTGTCAGACTTAATGCGCTCACCTGTCTCCCTTACAAACAAGCCTGGAGCATGCCATACGGTGGCATCATGCTCCGCAGGTCCGTAACCCTTACCTTTTATGGTCTTTATATGTAGAACCTTAGGACCCTCAAAATCCTTGATATCATTAAGAACCTTTACAAGTTGGCTTACATCGTGTCCGTTAACCTGCCCGAAGTATCTTATATTCAAACCCTCAAAGATATTATGCGAACCCGATGCCACATTCTTAATAGAGTTGCCCATTCGCACCAATCTGTTCCTTTTATTGTCATTCATCAAGCCAATCTGCTTTAGCAAGTGGTAGGTCTTGAATCTTATGTTATTATAGAACTTGGAAGTGGTTATTTCTGTAAGGTATCTGCTCATACCGCCAACAGGCATATCTATAGACATGTTGTTATCATTAAGTATAATGAGCAGATTATTAGGATTTACACAAACATTGTTAAGCCCCTCAAATGCAAGACCGCCTGTAAGAGCTCCGTCACCTATTACTGCAATCACCTTACCGTCGTTATGCTCCATCTGATGAGCCACAGAAATGCCAAGTGCGGCAGATATGGAATTGGAGGCGTGACCCGATACAAAAGCGTCATACTCACTCTCCTTAGGGTTAGGGAATCCGCTTATGCCATGGAATTTACGGTTAGTGCAGAACACTGCCCTACGCCCCGTAAGTATCTTATGTGCATACGCCTGATGACCAACGTCCCACACTACCTTATCATCGGGTGTATTAAACACATAATGCAGAGCCACAGTAAGTTCCACCACTCCAAGACTCGATGCCAAATGCCCCGGATTTGTAGAAAGTTCATCAATTATAAAGCCCCGCAACTCATCACAGAATCGTGGCAACTGAGATTTTTCCAACTTCCGTAAATCGGCAGGAAAATCAACAGAATTAAGCAATGGGTACGTTTTCTCCATTATCGGGTAACATATAGTTGATAAAATTGTGCAAATATAGTAAAATATACCGATAAATAATTGTATATTTGTGCAATATTTAACAATAGATATCAACACCACAAACAACACTGACCAGGTAATGATTTTAAGCACTGTAGTAAAGACAGAGTCAGACCTAAGGATAGACCATAACAGCAAATGTTTGTTCTTAGGCTCTTGTTTTGCACAGAACATATCAGACAAGGCTGTCTATTATGGTTTTGATGTTTGCCATCCGTTTGGAGCGATATATAACCCTGCATCGGTGCTTAAATGCCTTAATATACTGAAAAACCGCACATTAGTGTCAGAAACAGACTTAATACCCGATAGGCACCTGTTCAGCCACTATGACTTTCACAGCAAATACTCTGATACGGATAAAGCGGAAGCGGTTAAAAAAATGAACGATGCGGTCTGCACAGGGAACAGTTTTTTTAATGAGGCGGATTACATTATCATCACCTTTGGAACCACAGGCATATACAGATTAAAGAGTAGCGGAATGGTGGTTGCAAACTGCCATCATACAGACCAAAAGGAGTTTATTAGAGAGAATCTGTCAATAGATTGGATTACTGACAATTACACTGATTTTGTAAAACAATTCCCAAATAAACAATTCATATTTACGGTTAGTCCAATCAGGTATCGCAAAGACGGCTACCACCAAAGTAAACTTAGCAAAGCCGCCCTGCTTATTGCCATAGACAGAATCTGCTCACAGAATGCAAACTGCTCTTATTTTCCAAGTTACGAGATTATGGATGACGAGCTTCGTGACTACCGTTTTTATGCCGCAGATATGATTCACCCATCAACTGTAGCCATAGACTATATATGGGAAAAGTTTGCTGACACATATTTTACAGAAGAAACAAAACTTAAATGCAAAGAATTTGATGAAATTAGAAAATCAGAAAGCCACAAATCCCATAATTTAGTTGAAAGTTAAAAAAGATATCTCACTACGTTCGATATGACGAAAACAAATCGCATCACCGAATCACCGAATAACCATTAACTTTCAACTTTCAATTTTCAATTTTCAATTATCAATTATGAACAAATCAAACCCAATACTAAGCATTCTTGTAAGCATCGTAATCCCTGCTATAATACTCTCCAAATTCTCTGACGAGGCACACCTTGGAGTGTTACCAGGTTTTCTAATAGCACTTGCATTCCCTATCTGTCAGAGTCTATATGAGCTTATAGTACAAAAGAAAGTTGGCTTTATTGCCATCGTAGGTTTGGTGAGCATATTCTGCACAGGCATTATCGGGGTATTGGAGTTACCTACAGAGTGGCTTGCCTATAAGGAGGCGGCAGTACCACTACTTATAGGAGCCGCCATAGTTATTTCACTAAAGACACCCTACCCGCTTATTAAAAAACTATTCTATAACAAAGAGTTAATGGATGTAGATAAAATAGATTCCATTCTAAAAGAGAAAAATTGCGAGCCTGAATTTGAAAGGATTTTGCGTAACTCCACCTATATGGTGGGTGCGTCGTTCCTGCTATCGGCAATACTTAATTTTACGCTAACTAAAATTATTGTAACAAGCCCTGCCGGCACAGAGGCTTTTAATCAGGAACTTGGCAAACTTACCGCACTTAGTTACCCTGTAATAGCATTGCCATCAACCATAGTTATGGTAATAGCCCTATGGTATTTGTTCAAAAAAATGACAAAACTCACAGGGCTACCGTTTGAAGAACTTATGGCAGAGAAATTCAGGGACAAAAAATGAAGAATACTTAACTTTGTTAAAACAAGTTTTAACCATGTTACTTCGTCACTCGGCATAACTTAAGTAAACTTAATTCTGCTCTCGTTCCTAGTAACAGTCAACTTTCAACTTTCAACTTTCAACTTTCAACTATTATGATATACGCACCAAATAAAATTAAAGAAATTTTAGATTGCAACGCTGTAATATCAGCACCTGAGGCAATAATATCTTATCTTAGCACCGATACCAGAACAATTCTCTACCCTGCCGAGACTCTGTTTTTTGCAATAACCACACCAACGGCTGACGGACATAAGTTTGTAAACCAAGCCTACAACGCCGGTGTAAAGAATTTTGTGACAAGCAGTTTTACAGATGAGTTCAAGGCACTAAAAGATGCCAACTTTTATATAGTGAGCAACCCTGTAAAGGCACTGCAAAAGATAGCGGCATTTCATCGGGATAAATTCAATATTCCCGTTATAGGTATAACAGGAAGCAACGGAAAAACCATAGTAAAGGAGTGGCTGTATGCCGCATTGGGCAATGCGTTCCGTATAACACGCTCCCCTAAAAGCTACAACTCCCAGATAGGCGTTCCCCTCTCTGTATGGGAACTTGAAGACTATACCACCCTTGGCATATTTGAGGCTGGAATATCAGAAAAAGGAGAAATGAGTAATCTGCAAGCCGTAATTAAGCCAACCATAGGCATACTGACCAATATCGGGGCAGCCCATAGTGAAGGCTTTGCCTCTAACGATGAGAAACTAAATGAGAAACTCCAGCTTTTCAAGGAGTCAGAGGTGCTGATTTGTAAGAACAGCAAAAAGGTTTGCAATGCCATTAAAAAGATAAATCCGCTGATAAACGTAATAAGTTGGGGATTTAACGACACTTCTGCCACCGTTAACATTACAAAAGTGCAGAAATCTGATGGTATAACCCACCTCACATATCTGTGTAAAGGTGCAGAGGGTAAATGCAATGTAAACTTTACTGATGATATATCGCTACAGAACGCCATACAGTGCCTTGTATGCGGTATCTACTTAGGTAAGAACATTAAACTTGACAATTTGGAGCCTATAGAGATGAGGCTTGAGGTAAAAACAGGTATAAACGGCTGTCAACTTATTGATGATGCCTATAGCAACGATTTAAGCTCACTTAACGAGGCTCTTAACTTTATGGACGCTTTCTCCAAACTTAAATTTGAGAAAAAGAGTGCCATAATATCAGATGTGGCTGGCAGCGATATGGACGGAGATACCCTTTACAGCAATGTGGCATCGCAGATTAAGCAGAAACACATTAACAGAATAATTGCCATAGGTACAGAGATTTCCAAGCATAAGGGCCTGTTCCCTAAAGAGACTCTGTTTTTTGACACCACAGATGATTTTCTTAACGCCGATGTAACCTTTGCAAATGAAATAATACTTATTAAAGGTGCCCGCAAGTTCCAATTTGAGCAGATTTCTAAACATTTAGAGCAGAAACGCCACCAAACGGTAATGGAGGTTAATCTAACTGCATTGGTTCACAATTTCAAGAAGTTACGCTCATATATAAAACCCGATACCAAAGCCATGGCAATGATTAAGGCAGATGCCTACGGTTGCGGAGCGTTGCAGGTTGCACAAACGCTAAGCCACCACCACTGTGACTATTTTGGTGTGGCAGTGGCAGATGAGGGTGTGGAGCTTAGGAATGCAGGCATAAACACAAACATTATTGTAATGGACCCTGAGCCAGGCACTTTTGACCTGCTGATAAAATACAACTTAGAACCTGAGATTTACAGTTTCAGAATGCTTGACAAGTTTGCTGAATACACCGCTTCATCGGGTGTAAAGAGCCACCCTATACACATTAAGATAGATACAGGTATGCACCGTTTGGGCTTTCTTGAGAGCGATATGCCACTGCTTGTAGAGAAACTAAAGGCGGCTACAGGAGTTAAGGCAGTATCGGCATTCTCACACCTTGCCGCTGCCGAAGACCCTTGCGAAGATACATTTACAATATCACAAATAAATATATTCGCACGCTCCACAGACTATTTAAAGCAAAATCTTAACCCAAACATAATCAGGCATATACTTAACACATCGGGAGTACAAAGATTAAGTGATTATCAGTTTGAGATGGTAAGAATGGGTATAGGACTGTACGGAGTGGGACTTAATGAGAAGTCTGACATACAGAATGTAGCCACACTTAAAACCATAATCCTGCAAATAAAGGATATTCCAGCCGATGAGACCGTAGGCTACAACCGCCGTGGCGTACTTAACCGCAAGTCACGCATTGCCGCCATTCCTATAGGGTACGCCGATGGGCTGAACCGTGCCTTTGGACGTGGAAACGGCTACGCCCTTGTAAAAGGCAAGCGTGCCCCATTCATAGGCAATATATGTATGGATGTATGCATGATAGATATAACTGATATAGAGGGCGTTAAAGAAGGTGATGAAGTCATAATCTTTAACAATGAGTTAACCATATCAGAACTTGCCGCCAAGACAGGCACTATCCCATACGAAATCCTTACCAGCGTCTCAAAACGGGTCAAGAGAGTCTATTTTACGGAATAGTAACTCCACCTAAAATTTTGGAATTACCGGAAATAAATTTTTATCATGCAGTCCTCTATGATACCCTTATTTTTGCAAGCACCTCGTCTGGAGTAAACTCTATCTTGAACATTCCAAAAAGTTTTTTACCTGCATCCTTAAATGATGCTCCTAATGAGTACACGTCAGAGTCCGCTATCAAGTATCTATCGTGAACCATACTCATTTGCTCCACATCTACCGTTCCGTATTGTGTCTTAAACTTTTCTACCGCAAGTCTAAACTCATCATTGTTATAACTTCTGCCACTGGTATATAATGTTACAGAGACATTAGCATTACGTTTTGTAAGCATCTTAAGCACGCTTGAATCCATATAATTATCTATCAACACCAAGCGTTTCTGTGCAGATGCTATTATATCCGTTATCAGTGCATACGCATCATATAGCTCCCCACTCATAAAAATACGTTCCACTGATGGGAGAGATTTATTTGAAAAACAATCCAACTGTTTTTCTACATTACGTAATCTTACCTCATGTTCAGACAAACGATGATTCATCTCACTATGCAGTGCCCTAGTTTCAAAATCTGCATTGCAATGTAATAATATTTGCTGCTTAATGACAGCATTTGCCCACTGACGGAATTTGATACCACGAGTAGTATTAACCCTAAAACCAACCGATATTATTGCATCAAGATTATAGTAATTTATATCTCGGCTGATTGACCGACCACCCTCAATTTGAACTGTTCGGAATTTCCGAACAGTTGCCCTTTCTGAGAGTTCGTTACAATCATAAATATTGCTCAAATGCTCACTGATATTTGACTTGCTACTGTCAAAAAGAAATGCAATTTGCTCTTGCGTAAGCCACACTGTTTCACTATCAACTCTCACTTCCAAGTTCAATGTCTCGTCTGGCTGATACAGCACCACAACACCCTCATTCCACGATTTTTCATAAATAACAGGCAGTGGCGGCTCATCAGAAAAGTCAATATCCACGTTGCTTTTAATAAGAGTTTTCAGTACCTGAACGCCAGACTCTGTGAAGGCAAAAGGAAGTTTCCGTACACCTCCCCTTCCAGTGTTGCTTGATGTCGCAATTTTCGGCATCAAACTAAAATTTAATAAATTTTTCCACTCCTCTTTTGATAATTGAAACACTGAATCTAAAGGAAACTTCTCTTTGTTCCTTTTGACTTGCTCGTTCATACGTTTGGTCTCCACTCCAAACACCGCAGCCAGGTCTCTGTCTAACAGAACCCGATGCCTACGGATTTCGTAAAATTTAAGATTTTTGTCCATATACGCATATTCATAACTAAAACCATAGAACCCAAACGGATTCTACCACTCAATCATGTAAGGCTAGTCATGATTTATGCGTCACCAAATATTGTGGCTGTCAACTAAGTGACACAATGGTGCAAATATAGCACATATTTATTAGATACGCAAATCCCCATCTGCGTACCCACCCCGATAATTCCAAAATTTCAAAGAACGCTACTCACAATATTTATCATTACACACATGTAACATTACATACACGGTTATTTTTTTGCACTTGGCTAATCTTAGTCTTCCATTGGCTGTAATAACCTATCAACCAATGTTCTGCACGCAGTTGTAAACTGTTCCCTTGGCGTAATTTTTATGCTATTTAGGTAAATATGCAATATTTAATGATTTTTTTTAGTATTTTTGTAGTTTGTTTTTTGAGAAGTTTTGTGTTATGATAAAACAAAGTAAAGATACTGCTGTACTGCTACTGCATTGCCCTGATAAACAAGGTATTATAGCCACAGTTACAGAGTTTATAAATGTAAACAAGGGTAACATTATCTACCTTGACCAGCATACAGATACCGTTCAAAAGGTGTTTTTTATGCGAATTGAGTGGGAATTGGAGGGCTTTTTAATTCCAAGAGATAAGATTATAGAGTATTTCTCCACCCTTATAGCCCAAAAATACAGTATGGATTTTCAAATCTATTTCCATTCCCAGAAACCAAGAATGGCTCTGTTTGTATCTAAATCCGCCCACTGTATGTACGACCTTTTGGCACACTATGAGGCTGGCGATTGGAATGTGGAGATTCCTCTTGTTATAAGCAATCACCCCGATTTGGAGCATATAGCCAAGAAATTCGGCATACCTTTCTATTGTTTCCCAATAACTAAGGATAACAAGGCGGAGATGGAAGCCAAAGAGATGCAATTATTGGCAGATAATGGTATAACATTCTGTGTGCTTGCACGTTATATGCAAATCATATCGCCGGAGATGATTAAGCGTTACCCTAATAAAATAATTAACATACACCACTCTTTCCTGCCTGCATTTGTGGGTGCAAAACCTTATCATGCCGCATTTGAGAGAGGTGTCAAAATAATTGGGGCTACAAGCCACTATGTAACAGAGGAACTTGATGCAGGTCCTATTATAAAGCAGGACGTGGCACGCATATCTCATAAAGATACAATAGAGAACCTTATAAGCAAGGGGCAAGACCTTGAAAAGGTGGTACTCTCACGTGCAGTTGAGAAACACATAGAACGAAAAATATTAGTGTATAAGAATAAAACGATAGTATTCGGGTGATGTATGATGTATGATGTATGATGTATGATGGTTGTTGTGATAAAATATAACGCAGGAAACATTTACAGTGTGGTGCATGCACTACGCCGTGAGGGGGTTGAGCCTTTGGTGACAGATGATAAAGAACTGATTACCAAGGCAGATAAAGTTATATTTCCTGGCGTAGGCGAGGCATCCACCACTATGGATTATCTGCGTAAAAGCGGACTTGATGCCACCATAAAGGGTTTAAAACAGCCTGTACTTGGAATTTGCCTTGGAATGCAGCTTATGTGCCGCCACTCTGATGAGGGTAATGCAGACTGTCTTGGCATATTTGATATTGATGTTAAAAAATTTGAGCCTAAAGAGAGGGAGAAAATTCCGCACATGGGTTGGAATCAGATATATGGTCTTAAATCGGGTTTGATGAGAGGAATTGAGGATAACAAGTTTGTATATTTTGTGCATAGTTATTATGTGCCTTTATGTGCCGGTACAATAGCACAGACAGACTATATAGATACTTTTAGTGCATCGCTTAACAAGGATAATTTTTACGCCACACAGTTCCACCCCGAAAAAAGCGGTGAAATAGGCAGTAAAATTCTAAAAAATTTCTTAACTTTGTAGTTTATGATTGAGCTTATTCCTGCCATAGATATTATTGACGGAAAATGCGTAAGGCTTTCACAGGGTGATTACAACACTAAAAAGGTGTACGGAGAAAACCCTGCCGATATGGCTAAACGCTTTGAAGATGTGGGGATTAAGCGTCTGCACGTAGTTGATTTGGACGGTGCCAAAGCGTCTCACATTGTAAATTACAAGGCTCTTGAGAGTATAGCCTCTGCCACTAATCTTACTATTGATTTTGGCGGCGGTCTTAAAACAGATGATGACTTGCGTATTGCGTTTGAGAGCGGAGCCTCTATGATTACAGGTGGCAGTATCGCAGTTAAGAACCCCGATGTTTTTGAAGGCTGGCTAAAACGCTACGGCAGTGGCAGAATTATATTAGGAGCAGATGTTAAGGAGCGGAAAATTGCAGTATCGGGTTGGATAGAGAACACAACGGTAGATTTATTTGATTTTTTGAAAGACTATATACAAAAAGGTGTAAGCAAGGTTATCTGCACCGATATAGCAAAGGACGGTATGTTAAAAGGTCCGTCTATAGAACTTTACAAGGATATTTTGGCTAAGCACCCTACCCTGCACCTTATTGCAAGCGGCGGTGTAAGCTCAATGGCAGACATAAAGGCACTTGATGCAGCCGGCGTTCCTGCCGTAATTTTTGGCAAAGCGATATATGAAGGGAAGATAAAAGTTAAGGAATTAAGACAATTCTAATTTCGTCATCCTGAGTGAAACGAAGGATCTCGTAATGTATGATGTATAATGTATGATGTATGAACTCGAATAAACAAATCACAAAATAAATATGATTGCCGTATGTTAGCGAAGCGTATTATTCCATGTTTGGACGTAAAAGACGGAAAAACCGTCAAGGGTGTTAATTTTGTAAATTTCCGTGATGCAGGAGACCCTGTGGAGATGGGAAAGCAGTATAGTGAGGCAGGAGCGGATGAGCTTGTGTTTCTTGACATTACAGCATCGTATGAGGGCAGAAAAACCTTTGTAGATGTAGTAAAGCGTGTAGCGGCAAATGTAAGCATTCCATTTACAGTAGGTGGTGGTATAAATGAACTCTCCGATGTGGATAAACTGCTTAACGCAGGTGCAGACAAGGTATCTATAAATTCTGCCGCACTACGTAACCCGCAACTTATTACAGATATAGCTAAAAACTTTGGCTCTCAAGTGTGTGTGGTTGCCATAGATGGCAAGGAAGATGCCCCTGGAGATTGGACTTGTTACATAAACGGCGGTCACAAGCCTACAGATAAAAAACTGTTTGATTGGGCACGTGAGGCTCAAGAACGTGGTGCAGGTGAGATTCTGTTTACAAGTATGAGCCACGATGGCGTTAAGCAAGGCTACCCTAACGATGCCCTTTTACGCCTACATAATGAGCTTAACATTCCTGTAATAGCATCGGGCGGTGCAGGCAAGATGGAAGATTTTAAAGATGCATTCCTTATTGGACAGGCAGACGCGGCTCTTGCCGCCAGCGTTTTCCACTTTGGAGAAATCAATATCAAGGAGCTGAAAAGTTACCTAAAAGATAATGGGATTACAGTACGATAATATCATCACGTCACATCACATCTCTTCACGTCATTCTGAGTGAAACGAAGAATCTCGTAATGTATGATGTATGATGTATGATGTATGATGTATGAGGAGCGAAGCGACAGAGGGCGATAGCCCGAACGCTTGGCGAGGGGGTTCTCCCCGTAAAAAAGGAGAAAATCATAAATTTTTCCTTTCAAGTTGCGGAATACTAAAAATTATATATAAAAATTTATGACTTTAGATTTTAAGAAACAAGGAGGTTTGATTCCAGCCATTATTCAGGATGCCAACACTCTCAAAGTGCTGATGCTTGGATATATGAATGAGGAATCACTAAAAAAGACACAAGAGACAGGCAAGGTAACATTTTGGAGCCGCTCACGCCAATGTTTATGGACCAAAGGTGAGACCAGCGGTAATTTTCTGCATGTAGTCTCTCTTAAAGAGGATTGTGATAACGATACACTTCTTATAAAAGTCCACCCCGATGGACCGGTATGCCACACAGGTTCAGACACCTGCTTTGATGAGGTTAATGAGGCAGACAGCATTATGTTTATCAAGACTCTGCAAAAATTCATTGAAAAACGCCATCAGGAGATGCCTGAAGGCTCTTACACCACCTCTTTATTTAAAGCCGGAGTAAATAAGATGGCACAAAAAGTTGGAGAAGAGGCAGTGGAGACCGTCATTGAGGCTACAAACGGCACAAACGACAGGCTAATATACGAGGCATCTGACCTAATGTATCACCTTATAGTATTGCTTACATCAAAAGGTTTAAGCATAGAAGACATAGCAATAGATTTAAAAAAACGTCATAAAGTTACAAAAGATGAGTACCCTCATAAATTATAAAAACGTAGATATCTGGCAAAAAGACCAGCTTGTGTTAAAAAACATAAATCTTGAGATAGGTGAAAGCGAGTTTTGGTACCTTACAGGTAAGGTAGGTGCAGGTAAAAGTAGTTTTCTAAAGACCATCTATGCAGAATTACCTATTGACCGTGGCGAAGGAGATGTATTTGACTATAGTATGAATCTTATTCGCGAGAGTGAAATACCATATCTAAGACGTAAGATAGGTATTATATTCCAAGATTTCCAACTGCTTACAGACCGTACTGTAAAGGATAACCTTATGTTTGTTCTAAAGGCTACCGATTGGCACGGAACAGATGCTATGGAAGATAGAATAAAAGAGGTTTTGGAAGAAGTTGGCATGCAAAAGAAAGGCTATAAGATGCCAAATGAGCTATCTGGCGGTGAGCAGCAGCGTATTGTAATTGCCCGTGCCCTACTCAACAAACCAAAACTGATTCTTGCCGATGAGCCTACAGGAAACCTTGACCCCGAAACAGGCAAAGGACTTATGGAGTTATTGCAAAAGATTTGCAAAGAGGGAACCACAGTAATTATGGCAACCCACAATTTAGGACTGTTGCAAGAGTTTCCTGCAAATGAGATTCATATAGAGAATAACGCACTGCACATAAAACCACTTCCCAAACCATCAGAAACAGTGGAGGATAACATATAAATACATTAAAAATATAAACAAAATGAAAACATCAAAATTTATTTCTACTACATTGGCCATAATATTACTGATTCTTAGTGCGTGTAAAAAAAGTAATGAGCCTACTCCTGAACCACCTGTTGAGTTCGCCGTCACACCTGAAGAGCTTATCTTTGACAATGACGGTGGAGAAAACACTCTGACAGTAGAATCAAACAACTCGTGGACTGCCATAGCAGATGCCGAGTGGTGTACACTGTCAATGGAGAGCGGAAATAAAGATGCCACACTTATTGTCAAGGTTCAGGCGTCCACATTAGATACAGTAACTACTGCAACAATCACATTCAATAACAAGAACGGCAACACTGCAACTGTCTCCATCATAAGGTATGGAACAAAAGAAATTGTGGATGTATGTGGAAACACATATCCTGTGGTAAAAATAGGAGAACAGAACTGGATGGCAGAAAATATGAGATGTAACAAATATGCTCAGGGTTCTGAGGCTTACAGTGCGTCTTGGCTTGAAGACAACACCATTCCAACATCAGAGAATGCGGTTTTTACACCGTACTACACAGATGCAACTAATAAAGCCAACTGGGATATGTATAGTACACAACATGGTTCCAACTTGACAAGCACACAAATCAAATCACTTGGCTATCTTTACAATTGGGCGGCGGCAGTAGGTTTGGAAAATGGGAAAAATCAAACTTCAGAATTTACTGGCGACCGACAAGGCATTTGTCCTGACGGATGGCATATTCCAACTGTAAACGAATGGCAGACACTAAAAAAATACATAGAACCAAAGATATCCATAATCGTCAATATGGCAGGGAAACTCTTGAAAACAAAATCAGGTTGGTATAATAATGGAAATGGTTCTAACGGATTTGCTTTTTCCGCTTTGCCTGGTGGTTATTCCAATGGGAAAAACATTCTTAATATAGGTGTCACTGCCGCATTCTGGACTGCAACTGCTAACGAGAGCATTGACGATGTTGCGTATGGTCGCAGTATCAGTTATAATTATAATTCGTTAAACGACTACGAATTAGATTTTATTAAATACTACGGACAGAATGTACGTTGCGTACAGAATAAAAAATAACAACATATATTATTTTTATAACATTATTATACAATGAAAAAGGTTAAATTTTTATCAGTGGTGTTAATTGCAACAATTTGTCTGACTACTATTTGTGTCGGCTGTAAAAAAAGTTCAAACAACGATTCACCATCAGATATAGTAGGTTCATGGCACAACGAAACCATAGCAGGTTTAGATGTAACCGTTACAACTGATATCATTATCAATGAAAATGGAACTATGAAATACAGTTTCTATTCAAGTGATGAACCAACTAAAATTATAATAGATCTGCTTTGGAAAACAAACGGAGATTCATTCTGTTTTAAATACTATGACGAAGACGGTGATGGTAAGGAGGATGAATCAGATTATGATTGCGTAAAGCATACGGTATCAGGAAACAAGCTGACATTCATTTACGATGATGATGAGTCGGATACGTGGGAATTTACAAGGCAATAAAAAAAATAAAAAAATAAAATTTAAAAAAATGAAAACATTAAAAATTTATTTAGCGATTATAGGTATTACTGTAGCTATCAGTGTCAGTGCTCAGCGTCCGATTTGGCTTATCGGTCACGGAGCCAATTGGCCATACTCTCTTGCAGCCGCTCTTAACGATGGAGCCAATGGTGTGGAAATTGATGTAAAAACCAAAGATGACGTGAAAGGCTCTCACTGGTGTGTGGGGCACGATAAATATTATAAAGAACAGGACTGCACAGGCAATGTGATGACACTAAAAAAATATCTTGCACAAGAGTCGTTGAATGACCCAAGATTCTGCCTTTTGTGGATTGATGTTAAAACAGAAAAATATTTTAAGCAATTGGTAGAGTATGTTCATAAATACACACCCAATGGTACAGAATATTCCATTGTCTATAATCTTTATACAGCAGGAGCCGTAACAGGTATAGAGCAATGGCTCACCGATAACTTGAGAGACAATGAGGGTATTAATTTTGGCGACGTAAGTTCAGATAAGTTATCTAATTTGTTTTCAGGTCCAAACCCTAAACTTCCTAAAGAAAAACATTTCTTTACAAGAGGTATTTTTAATAGTAAATGGATAACTAGAGATTCAGATAGGCGCAAGGATATTACATACGCCAACAATCAAAAAAAACAAGGTCAGTTTTGTATTAAGGCGGGTGTATGGTCTGCCTCTACAGCGTCTGATGCATTTTGGTTTTTTGATTCCAAAACAGCAGGTCGTGACACAGATTATGATGTGGTAATAGCATATTTTAAGAAAGGATATTGCGGATTGCCTTTCACATCCCCCACGTCACTATATTATTGCAGAAAAGATTATATTGATAATCCTGGTAAAAACAATGGAAAGATGCGTATGGCGGACAGAAATGACACATTCTTCCTGCCCGTGCCTAAAAAGAAATAAACTCCAAACATATACAAAAAAAATCCTGACCTCAAAAGAAGTCAGGATTTTTATTTATGGAATTTGACAAATCAAATTATTCAAGAGCGGCTTGTGCTGCGGCAAGTCTTGCAATTGGCACGCGGAATGGAGAGCAACTTGCATAATCCATACCTATGCTTGCACAGAACTTAACTGATGATGGCTCACCACCATGCTCACCGCAGATACCTGTACGTAGGTTAGGACGTATAGCCTTACCCTTCTCACAAGCCATCTTAATAAGTTGTCCTACTCCGTGCTGGTCAAGAACTTGGAATGGGTCAACCTTAAGAATCTTCTTGTCAAGATATACAGGAAGGAATGAAGCAATATCGTCACGGCTGTAACCGAATGTCATCTGTGTAAGGTCATTGGTACCAAATGAGAAGTACTGAGCCTCTGTAGCAATACGGTCTGCTGTAAGGGCGGCACGTGGAATCTCAATCATTGTACCTATCTCAATATCAACCTTAACGCCGTACTCTTCAAATACTTGAGCGGCTACCTTCTCTATAATCTCCTTCTGCTGTTTGAACTCATAAAGAATACCTACAAGTGGAACCATAATCTCTGGTCTTGGGTTCTTACCCTCTTTCTTAAGCTCACAAGCGGCACTGATGATAGCACGTGTCTGCATTGCTGTAATTTCAGGGAATGTTATACCAAGACGGCAGCCACGGTGACCTAACATCGGGTTATTCTCTGCAAGAGAAGCAACACGGGCTTGGATAGCCTCAACGCTTACGCCCATCTCCTTAGCCATCTCCTCCTGACCTTTCTCATCGTGAGGAACAAACTCATGTAGAGGTGGGTCAAGCAGACGGATATTAACCTGCAATCCGTCCATAGCATCAAGAATGCCCTTAAAGTCAGCCTTCTGATATGGAAGCAGTTTGGCAAGAGCCTTCTCACGTCCTTCAGGAGTCTCAGAAAGAATCATCTCACGGATAGCCTTAATCTTGGTTCCCTCAAAGAACATGTGCTCTGTACGTGTAAGACCTATACCCTTAGCACCAAACTGACGTGCAACTTGTGCATCGTGCGGTGTATCGGCGTTAGTTCTTACCTGCATTTTTGTATATTTGTCACACAAATCCATAAGAGCCTTGAAATCACCGCTAAGTTCAGCCTCTTTAGTTGCAATCTTACCTGCAAACACTTGACCTGTAGAACCGTTAAGTGAAATATAATCGCCTTGACGAAGAATTGTATCACCTACAGTAACTGTCTCTTTAGCGTAATCTATTTGTAATGCTCCTGCACCTGAAACGCAGCACTTACCCATACCACGTGCAACTACTGCAGCATGCGATGTCATACCGCCACGTGCCGTTAAGATGCCCTCTGCGGCGTTCATACCTGCAAGGTCCTCTGGTGATGTCTCTATACGTACCATAATAACCTTCTTGCCATCTTTATGCCAAGCCTGAGCATCATCAGCGTGGAACACTATCTGACCGCAAGCGGCACCTGGAGAAGCAGGAAGTCCTTGTGTAAGCACTTTTGCATTCTTAAGTGCATCCTTATCAAATACAGGGTGAAGAAGTTCATCAAGTTTCTGAGGCTCACAGCGTAGAACTGCTGTCTTCTCATCAATAAGACCCTCACGTACCAAATCCATAGCGATTTTAACCATAGCGGCACCGGTACGCTTACCGTTACGTGTCTGCAAGAACCAAAGTTTACCCTCTTGTACGGTAAACTCCATATCCTGCATATCACGATAGTGGTTCTCAAGTTTATTTTGAATGTCGTTCAATTGCTTGTAAATCTCAGGCATTGACTCTTCCATTGAAGGATATTTGGTTTTACGGTCTTCCTCACTGATACCAGCCAATTTAGCCCAACGGCGGCTGCCTTCAAGTGTGATTTGTTGTGGTGTACGGATACCTGCAACCACGTCCTCGCCTTGTGCGTTTACAAGATACTCACCGTTAAAGAGATTCTCACCTGTTGCGGCGTTACGGCTGAAACATACACCTGTAGCAGATGTGTCACCCATATTACCAAATACCATTGCCATAACAGACACTGCTGTACCCCACTCATCAGGAATACCCTCCATCTTTCTGTAAAGTATGGCACGCTCATTCATCCAGCTGCGGAATACGGCACAGATGGCACCCCAAAGTTGCTCAATTGGGTCTTCTGGAAAATCAGAGCCTGTCTGAGCCTTTATAGCCTCCTTAAATAATTTTACAAGTTTCTGTAGAGACTCTACTGAAAGGTCTTTATCAAGAACAACTCCCTGCTCTTTCTTAACCTTCTCAATTATAGCCTCAAACGGGTCAATGTCTGTCTTATTTACAGGTTTCATACCAAGTACAACATCGCCGTACATTTGTACAAACCTACGATAAGAGTCATATACAAAGTGTGGATTGTTTGTCTTCTTAACCATACCTGCGGCAACCGTATCATTAAGACCAAGGTTAAGAATTGTATCCATCATACCAGGCATTGACGCACGAGCACCTGAACGCACTGATACAAGAAGTGGGTTGGCGGCATCACCGAATTTGCTGTTCATCAGCCCCTCGATGTGCTTTACTGCAGCAAGTACGTCATTCTCCAAAATCTTTACGATTTTCTCTTGACCTACCTCATAATACTCATTACAAACATCTGTTGTGATAGTGAAACCAGGAGGAACAGGAACACCAATCAAGTTCATTTCAGCACAGTTTGCTCCCTTTCCACCAAGTTGCTCACGCATTTTAGCGTTACCTTCAGCCTTTCCGTTACCAAAGGTGTAAACACGTTTTTTAGAATCCATAATATACCTTTATTTTTAATTGGGCGACAAAGATAGTGAAAATAGAGCACAAAACCAAAGAATGCGTAGCATTTTTAAAAAAACTTAATGCTTTATATACATTCTTTCACCAAAAATTCCGCTACCTACACGGATAAGTGTGGCTCCGCACCTGATGGCTATGGGATAATCATGGGTCATACCCATTGATATTTCACAGAAAGAAGGTTTATCAGCAAAAAATTCAACCTTTAGGGTATTAAAAATCTCTTTTACATGAGTGAACTCACCCGCTATCTGAGCAGGGTCATCACTGATGGATGCCATTCCCATAACACCCGTTATATTGATGTTTAGTAGTGTTTTATACTCCTCCGATGACAACATCTGCCGGCACTCGTCAATTGAGAAACCAAACTTTGTCTCCTCCTGTGCCACATGGAACTGAAGCAGACAGTCTATCACCCTACCGCACTTTGCCGCCTGCTTGTCTATCTCCTTTAGCAGATGCAGAGAGTCAACTGACTCTATACAAGACACATACGGTGCAATATACTTAACCTTGTTGGTTTGTAGATGCCCTATAAAGTGCCACTTTATATCCTTTGGCAGAGACTCCGCCTTAGGCACCAACTCCTGTGCATGGCTTTCGCCAAACAGCCGTTGCCCTGCATTATACGCCTCTACAATACTTTCATTAGGGTTAAACTTAGACACTGCCACCAACCGCACCCCTGCTGGCAACGATTCTGTAATATGTTTTATGTTTTCACTAATCATACATCATTTTAACCTCGCCTACGCTCGTTAAAATATATATCCTTTTCTATTGGAACACATTTCCAAACCTTTGCGTGCTCCGCACGGCGTACTTTGTACGCTTGTCGCCTACGGCTCCTCATACATCATACATCATACATCATACATCATACATTTATATCTCTTATCACCATCTTATCAGGTGATACAGATGCATTAAGACGCTCTATAAGAGACTGTTTGGTCATAGCAATCTCACCACGTAAAATACTGTTTGACACCTTAATATATAACACCCTATCCTTTATATAGACAGAGGTTACATAATTGTATATGAACTGTCCAAGAATATCCTTAAGATTCTCCAACAGTCTCTGCTCCAATATCTTATCCTGCATACCATTCTCCTTAAAGTATGCGTCAATAACCTTTCCTATAGGGGTTACGCTAACACGTTTCATCACTTACAGCCCCCTCTGATACATTAAATATACGGTACTCCCCACCCGATGTCCTCTTAATCAGGGCATCAAGGTTATCACGGTTTGTGTCAGTTATAAAAATCTGCCCGAACTCATCATCAGATACAATCTTGATTATCTGCTCCATACGCTCCGCATCAAGTTTGTCAAAAATATCGTCCAAAAGCAGTATCGGGGTACGCCCTGTAATACGCTTAAGATAGTTAAACTGAGCAAATTTAAGAGCCAGCAGAAAAGACTTGTTCTGCCCCTGAGAGCCCACCTTTTTAATGGAATAACCGCCCAGAAGCATATCCAAATCATCTTTATGAATGCCCTTGGTGGTATGCCCCACTATCAAATCCAACTTACGTGAGTACTCCAGCATCTGCCTTAAATCGCCAGTGGCAAGATGAGACTTATATTCAAGTGACACCTGCTCCTTATCCATAGAAATCTTGGCATAATACTCATTAAAAACCTTTGCAAACTCCTCTATAAATTTACTCCTTGCCTCAAAAATATATTTACCTGATTCAGCCATCTGAGCCTCACACGCCTCATAAAGCACCTCATCGTCCGACTGCTGTTTCAGATAAGAGTTACGGTCAGATAGCAATGTGTTATATTTAATAAGGTGATACAGATACTCCTTGCTATACTGAGAAATAACGCCATCTATGAACTTACGGCGGTTATCGCTCCAATCCTCTATCAGATTGCTGTCCGACGGTGATACTATGACCACAGGAATTAACCCGATGTGGTCTGCCATACGCTGATAATCCTTACCGCAATTCTTAAAATTCTTTCTGCCTCCAACCTTATAGCCTGCCTGTATCAGCATCGGGGCACTACCGGAGGGTTCATCAGTGAACTCACCCTGAATCATAAAGAACTGCTCTCCATGCCTTACATTAAGGCTGTCCATAAGCCCTGAACGGCTCTTGGTGCATGCCAAATAATAGACAGAATCAAGCAGATTTGTCTTACCCACACCATTGTTACCCACAAAACAGTTTATGCCATCGCAAAAATTCAGCGAAGCCTCTGCGATGTTCTTATAGTTTATTATGGATAGTCTGTTCAAAAGCATAGAGAGTACAAATTTAATGCTAAACCATTGAAATGCCAAATATTTTTGAAAAATAAAAATAAATAAACTACAACCTTTACTCCTAAAACTCACTATGTTTGTTTTACTCGTGAAGATAGGATGCATTAGGACAGAACCAAAAATGTTCCATTTTTGAAAAAGAAGCGTTGTGTGTACTTGTAAACAAGTTTCCAGTCCACACACCCTTCTTTTTTGCAAAAAAACTTAGTTTTTTTTTGTTCTGTTCCTAATTTTCACTATCTTTGCACCCTGTTTTGACGCAATCTCTGTCGGAGCGTTTGGAATCCGTTAAATTGCGCATATATGTCAAACCAAAAAAGTTAATTAAGATGGATTTAATTAAAGTAGCCCAAGAGGCATTTGCCACAGGCAAAGAGGGTTCACTACCACAATTTAAGAGTGGTGACACAGTTACCGTATCATACAAGATTGTAGAGGGTAACAAAGAGCGTATTCAGCAATATCGTGGTGTTGTAATCAAAATAACAGGACACGGCGACACCAAACGTTTCACGGTACGTAAAATATCAGAAGGTGTAGGCGTTGAGCGTATATTCCCATTCAACTCTCCATTTATAGAGAAGGTTGAGGTTAACAAGATAGGTAAAGTACGCCGTGCAAAACTTTACTACCTACGTAACCTTACAGGTAAGAAAGCCCGTATTAAAGAGAAAGGCATTCAATAATCACTATTTAACAGAAAAATCAAGAGACCGATTGAAAAAAAACTCAATCGGTCTTTTTTTTCCAAAATATTATTGCTAAATTTGCAAAGAATTTTCAATTATGACTGAATCGGCTTCCAGTTCCATTAAGAATCTGACAGACAAAGTTAATATGCTGTTACAGCGTCTGAATAACAGAGACAAGCATATTACACAGATTACTAACGAGTTGGAGTTTCTTAAAGAAGAGCTGAAGAAAGCCAATGCAGAAAATGTTGAATTGCAGAAAAAATACAATAATCTTAAAATAGCCAAAGGTGTTGTATCTCTGTCAAAAGGAGATGTAAGTCAGGCAAGAAAGAGGCTTACAGACATTATGGCTCAAATAGATGTTTGCATTGCTAAGCTAAGCAACTGATAATTGCTATAAAAAGATGGATGAAGGTCAGAAGAGGTTAATAACCATTACTATCTATGAGAATAAGATACCTATGCTCATTAACCCCGATGAGGAGGAGATGTACAGAAAGGCAGAGATGGAATTAAAAGGCCTTCTTAATAACTTTGCAAACACATTTGTAGGGAAAGGACGTGAGACCATACTCTGTTGTGCCGCGTATCAGCTTATGCTGGATAAATTGTTGGATGCGGCTGAGTGTGAGAAAATCAGCGGTTGTTTGGACAACACCCTATCTGACATAGATGAGTAGCTTGTAATTGTCATATCACAAGTATAAGGATTTAATGCAATTCAACACATTCCAAGTCAAATTGGAAATGTTTGAATTGCATTTTATTTGTATAATTTTAAATATTTAACATTATGAGTACCACTACAATTATAATCCTTATTGTAATTGCCTTTATAGTAGGTTGTGCCATAGCCGTAGGGCTATTATTCCTTATACAAGGCAAGAAATCAAAAGGTATTATCGAGACAGCCCGCATTGAGGGGGAAGCCATAAAGAAGGCTAAATTACTTGAGGTTAAGGAGAAATATCTCCAACTTAAGAACGAGTACGAGAAACAAGTTACTGCACGCAATGCAAAAATCCAGCAAGCAGAGGCAAGAATCACTCAAAAAGAGAAACAACTTCAATCACAAGAGGAGGCACTGTCAAAGAAAAATACAGAAGTTGACCAACTTAAAACCGCGTACGAGACACAGCTTGACATTGCCGAGAAAAAAGACCAGGAACTTGACCGTCTGCATCAGCAAGCCATAGAGAAATTGGAATCTGTTGCAGGTATGTCTGCACAGCAAGCCAAAGACTCAATGATTGAAGCCCTTAAAGCAGAGGCTCAGACAGCCGCCCTTGCATACACTAATGAAATTATGGAAGAGGCCCGTATGAACGGCAATAAAGAGGCAAAGAAGATAATAATACAATCAATACAGCGTGTTGCAAGTGAGACTGCTATAGAAAATGCCGTTACGGTGTTCCACATTGAGAACGATGAGATAAAGGGCCGTATCATAGGTCGTGAAGGTAGAAATATAAGGGCTCTTGAGGCTGCTACAGGTGTGGAGATAGTTGTAGATGACACTCCTGAATCCATTGTACTTTCTGCATTTGACCCTATCAGACGTGAAATTGCAAGGCTTTCGCTCCACCAATTGGTACAAGACGGACGTATCCACCCTGCCAGAATAGAGGAGATTGTAGCCAACGTTACAAAACAGATAGAGGATGAGATTGTAGAGATAGGCAAACGCACTACTATAGACCTTGGCATACATGGTCTTCACCCTGAACTTGTACGTCTGATTGGTAAGATGAAATACCGTTCATCATACGGTCAGAATCTGTTGCAACATGCTAGAGAGACAGCCAATCTATGTGCAATAATGGCATCCGAACTTGGTCTTAACCCTAAGAAAGCACGCCGTGCAGGTCTGCTTCATGATATAGGCAAGGTTGCAGAAGACGAGGACCAGGAGCTGCCACACGCACTGCTTGGTATGAAGATTGCTCAACGTTGCGGTGAGAAACCTGATATTTGCAATGCCATAGGTGCTCACCACGAGGAGACCGAAATGACATCTCTTATCTCCCCTATTGTTTTGGCTTGCGATGCCATTTCAGGTGCACGTCCTGGTGCAAGACGTGAAATTGTAGAGGCTTACATCAAGCGTCTTAATGACTTGGAGAACCTTGCAATGAGTTATCCTGGCGTAGAAAAGACATACGCAATACAGGCTGGGCGTGAGTTACGTGTAATAGTAGGTGCAGATAAGGTCAGCGATGCTGACACAGAACGTCTTAGCGGTGAGATAGCAAAGAAAATCCAGGATGAGATGACTTACCCTGGACAAGTTAAGATTACCGTTATACGCGAGGTACGCTCCGTTGCCGTAGCAAAATAGTATTTCTATATAAGAAAGGTGTGTGGGACACAACTAACCCTTTAGGTTTAGTATGTGTCCCATTCTCTCTTTTTTGGTGCGCATGTAACGCTCATTATATTTATTGATTCCCACCTCAATAGGTACGTTTTCAACTATTGTCAGTCCGTAGCCCTCAAGCCCTGCACGCTTTACAGGGTTATTTGTTATAAGACGCATTTTCTTTACACCTATCTCGTGCAGTATATTGGCACCTACACCGTAATCACGCTCATCGGGGTCAAAACCAAGATGGATATTGGCATCTACTGTATCCAAACCCTCCTCCTGCAGTTTATAAGCCTTAATCTTATTCATTAAGCCTATGCCCCTACCCTCTTGGTTCAGATACAGAATCACACCTTTACCAGCCTTCTCCACCATTTCCATTGCCTTATGCAGTTGCTCTCCACACTCACATCTGAGTGAGCCGAATATATCTCCTGTGGCACATGAAGAATGCACACGCACAAGAATAGGCTCATCATCGTTCCAAGTGCCTTTCTTTAGCACTATATGCTCCAATCCGTTTGATTTCTGAAGGAATGGAATAAGTTGGAAATCACCGTATTTGGTTGGCAAATGAACTTCATCTCCTTTCTCAACCAATGATTCCTCTTTAAGTCTGTACGCAATTAAATCTTTGATAGTGATGATTTTAATCCCAAATTTTTCTGCAACCAACTCCAACTGAGGCATACGTGCCATAGTGCCGTCATCGTTCATAATCTCTATCAGTGCCGCTGCAGGGTACAAACCTGCAAGCCTAGCCAAATCTATAGATGCCTCTGTATGTCCAGGACGACGTAGCACACCTTTTTCTTTAGCATATAAAGGATTTATATGACCAGGTCTGCCAAATGTGGCAGGTGTGGATTTGGGGTCAGCCAAAGCCTTTATGGTGGCTGCACGGTCTGCTGCTGAAACACCTGTGGTGCATCCTTCTATCTTATCAACGGTAACAGTAAACGGGGTTCCCAACATTGAGGTGTTGTTATCAACCTGCTTGTTAAGTTCCAACTCCTCACAACGTTGCTCTGTTATAGGGGCACACAGTACACCTCTACCGTTTTTAAGCATAAAATTCACTTTCTCTGGGGTAATCATCTCTGCCGCAGTAATGAAATCGCCCTCATTTTCACGGTCTTCGTCATCAACCACAATCAGGAATTTTCCTTGTTTGAAATCTTCTATCGCTTCTTCAATAGTGTTAAGTTTGAACATTTTGTCTTTATGGTTTTAAAAAATTCTTTTATAGTAATAAGTGTTGATTCTGCATTCATGATGGTATTGTCTGTGGCGGCAAGATATGTCAGCAGAATACCGAATGGCAATAGAATCTCTGCACTCAGCCACATTCCTTGCCAAACAGGCCAGATACCCTCACGAGCCATCTTATAGCCTGCGTTGTCAATAATATAATATATTATGAATATTGCTGTCGCCAATACAATAGGCATTCCCATACCGCCTTTTCTGATGATGGCACCAAGAGGGGCTCCTATAAACAGGAATATGAAGCATGCAAAAGCAAGCGTGTATCTTTTATGCCACTCAATGGCGTGGCGGCGTATCTCACCTTCTAACCAATCTGTTGTAGATGTTTCATAATCAATATCATTTGAAAGATTATTGCATCTGTTTGTTGCATTGTCAATTACCATTGTCTTATGTACGGAATCTAATTTTGCGTAGATTGATTTTGAAGACTCAGACTCATATTTTTTTATAAATTCAGGTTTTGCCAGCGTGGCTTGCTCTACGTTTGTATGTTCAAAATAAGTTAAACTCACCCTTTTTTCAGCATTTGCGTTTTTCATGGAATCAACCTTTAGCGATACAGAGTCTATTGTGTGTTGCAGTTCTGTTGTATTCTTGCTTACATAGTCATCGTTTAGGAAAGATCCGTTTATTTCATTGAAATTGGCATCGTAATCTATGATTATCTCTTTTTTTGAAAAAGACTCTCTACGATAAGGGATTATATCGCTTGAAGTCCTTGGCTTTGACCCTTGGTTCAGATTCTCAAAAGATTCTCCGTTGTAGAGGGTAAGCATAAGGTATTTTTTATCTTTAGACATCTCTAAAGAGCCTTCTTTTGCAAGTATAATACCTGTGTTTGCAAAACCGTTGGAATAGTCGTAGATTATAACATCGTTCAGTTTTCCGTTTCGGTGCTTGTCTTTAACATATATGTTCATTCCATCTATATCACTACAAAACGAGCCTTCGGGAATTTGCAATTCCGGCGATTTCTCTCTGATAGAGAATATCAGAGTCCACATATCAACTTGAGTTTTAGGCAAAATATTGTCTGCAAAATAAAAGCTGCCTATAGACAATAACCCGATGAATATTATCAATGAACTCATTATTCTGAAAAGCGATATACCAGCCGCCTTCATTGACAACAGTTCAAGCCGTTCACCAAAATTACCGAATGTCATTAGTGAACCTAATAATATGGATAGTGGAAGCGACAGCGGTATAAGTGAAAGTGCGGAATAGCCAAAAAATTGAGCCATAGTAACGAACCCCACACCTTTGCCTATAAAGTCATCGGCGTAACGGAACATAAACTGCATAAGAAGCACAAATAAACTTACAAAAAACGTAGTGGAGAAAGTACGTAAAAAGTTCCTTAATATGTACCTGTGCAGGGTTTTATCAATTATCATACACTCTTTATCTGTGTGTCAGTGAATTCCAAAGGCAATAAATCTTTTGCACTGTCCGCTGTTAAGACTTGGGTTGAGCCATACATTACTATGGTTATTTTATCATCAAATCTTTTCTCCATCTCTAACAGCACCTGTCTGCAAGAGCCGCACGGGGTTACGCAGTTCTCTGTAAACTTTCCGTCTGAACAGGCGGCGACTGCCAACGCCACAGGCTTTTTATCGGGGTGGTTTGCCGCTGCATATAGCAATGCAACCCGCTCTGCACAAACACATTCTCCGTATGCCGCATTTTCTTGATTAGAACCTGTGACTATGGTTCCGTCAGATAACAAGACAGCCGCACCTACATTGAACTTTGAATAGGGGGCATACGATTGATTAGTCATTGATTTGGCTAATTCAACCAATTCTTTGTGCTTTTCGGGAACATTCGGGTAATTGTGTATCATAAAAATGCCTATTACAACTTATAAACTACAAATATACAAATTTTTTTATTATCTTTGTGTCAAAATTCTGATAAATGAAAAGATTATTCACTCTTATAGTCTCTTTTCTCTCGTTTTTTGCCGTTATGGCAGATGAATATGACGATTATGTATCATTGTACAAAGATATTGCCATAAGAGAGATGATGGATTACGGAATACCTGCAAGTATCACTTTGGCTCAAGGTATTTTGGAATCGGGTCTTGGAAAAAGTTACGTTGCAGTTGAAGGCAACAACCATTTTGGCATTAAGTGTCATAATGATTGGAGCGGTGCAACCTTACGGCACGATGATGACGCAAATCAGGAGTGTTTCCGCAAATATGACAACCCGGAGCAGTCTTTTATAGACCATTCACAATTTCTGAAAAATCGTGCACGCTACTCTTTCCTTTTTGAGTTAGACAGAACAGACTATAAAGGTTGGGCAAAAGGGTTGAAAGAAGCAGGTTACGCCACAGATCCAAAATATCCTACAAGACTTATAAACTTGATAGAAGAACATAATTTACATCAATATGACTTGATGCAGACTGTAACGCCAGCCAAACAAAAGGTGGTAAAAAACCCTATTAACGGCATAAAGCATGTGTTTGCTCAAAGAAACGAGACGTATTATACTTTGTCTGTCAAACACCGTGTTCCGTTTGATCTCATATATGTTTACAACGATGTGGATAAAGACTCAAAACAGCCGTCTGAAGGGGATATTGTTTACCTGAAACCAAAGAAAAACAAGTGTGAAAAATGCAAACCACATATAGTGGAAAAGGGGGAATCTATGTATATAATATCACAAAAATACGGGGTTAAACTTATTAAGTTGTACGATATAAACAAAATGTCGTATGATTCTATTCCGTCTGTTGGGCAAATTATTAAGTTTGATTAGTATTATATCACTTTTTTTATTTAACTTTGCAAAAAAATTATAGTGTAATATGGAACAAAAGAATCAGCAAAACGAACAAAAGGAAGAGATGGATTTAATAGATATAATCAAATGCATCTGGGGGTGGTTTGTCTCTTTTATATGGAATCCGATAATATTTATAATCAGGTACTGCCTAAAAAAATGGTGGCAGTGCGGGTTGTTCATATTAGTTGGCATTATGGCTTCTATATGTTATTGGTTAATATTGCCCAAGTACTCTGTTCTTGTTAATTATACTAATTGTATTGGTGTCAGTATGGATTATATCAATGATATCAAGTTGGTTGCAAAAGGATCTGATAAATCTGTCGCAAGAGATATGCGTTTACCCATTGAGACAGTAAAAAACATAAAAATGATAAAACCACATGCCATTTATTTTGCGGATTCAACTCATACATATTGTTTTACAGATTATAAGGATACCGTTAAAGTAGGACATTATGACTTAAATATGTCATCTTTTTGTGTTGAGTTTGTAGTCAAAGATTTACAAACAATTCATGAATTGGAAACCTCAATTGTGAATCTTTTTAGTGATCACAAACAATTGTTAAGAGCTAATGAGCAACGTTTTGAGCAATACAAGACAATTATTGAATTTGCTACTGAAGAGATTAACGCACTGGATTCGTTGCGATATCTTGAGTATAATTACAAAAACAATAAAGGTATCAAAAAGTCTTTTGAAATAAACAAGGAAGGTTCTCTTATAGCTACAACAACCACCAATCCAATAGAGTACACACAACAGATTATCAATTTAAAAAGAATGGTACAACAGTCTGAAGAAGGATGGAAATATAATTCTGAGATTGTAAAAACTGCAGGTCCTGCAAGATTTATTGACAAACCTATTAACCATTTCGTAAAAACGATTATTCCGTTTTCTATATGTTTCTTGTGCTTAGGTGTGATTGTTATGCTTTGTGTTGATTATCGAAAGAAAATCATCGACTTTATTAATAAATAAGGGGCTGACTGGCTTTGACAGCGGGCAGAACCGGTATGTAAGCACGCAGAGCGTTGTAAGCAGGCTCTATAATCTGAACTTTCAAACAATATCTGGCGAAACATCTTATGCTCTTGCCGCTTAATCGAATAATAGTAGATTAGCTTTATTCCGTCACAAGGTGATGGATCAAGACATCTCCCAAACGCCGTAGTCACGAGGATGTTTGAACAAGGAGGTGCAGGAATATCGGGACTCGCTCTTTTTACGCCTTTTAGAAAGAGTTAAATTCAATAGGCTAAGGTTGTTCTTTAGTGGTCCGGGTCTTGGAGCAACACAAAAACCGTAGGCCGGAATAAGCGTGTAGAAAGCATATTGTTTCCTCGTTTGGACGTGGGTTCAAACCCCACCAGCTCCACAAAACAAAGGGTTTCCAAATGGAAACCCTTATTTGTTTTGTGGAGCTTTTTTCCTTGTGTGGGGCATATTTCTGCTCCGCAGAACATGTTTGTCGTGACTCGGCATAACCCAAGTGAACTTGGCTTCTGCCCTCGCTACTCCAAACAGTCCCTAACCCTACGCTTCGCGGCACGCTGTCGCGTGCTTGGCTTCGCCCGTACGCTAACATGCAGGAATGAATAGCACAACAGTTGGAGTGTGCTTATTCTACAGGTGAACTTCCTGCTGTGGTTCGTGCGTCCTCAAATTTTTTAAGCATTGTAGGATTGCCCACAGTGAGAGCACGAATGGTGAACTTCTCTTGTATGTTCTTTTCGGCATTATCGTAGTGAACGCCTTCCAGCCTTAACGCTTCTTTAGCGTTGTTGCATGCTGTAATGATATTGTCCAACTGTTTGATCGCCTCTTCTCTCTGCTTAAGAGCATTTTTACAGTGTTTGCCAAACAAATTGGCAAATTCAAACATTTTTGTTTCAAAGTTGGTGACATCAACATTTTGCTGTTGAATCTTTTCCAACTGTTTCTTACAATCTATGGTATTTCTACCCGTTTGCCTTAGGACAGCCAATATTGACAGGAAAAATTGCGGTCTTATGACATACATCTTTTCATAGCCTGGAGCCAACACTATTCCGCTGTTGTATAGTTCGCTGTCTTTTTCCAACATTGAGACAAGGACAGCAAACTCGCAGTTTTTCTTTTTGCGGTCTTCATCCAATTTTTTGAAAAAATCAGCATTCTTATGCTTTGTTTTGCTCTCGTCTGCTTCATTTTTCATCTCAAACATAATGCTTGTCACCTCTGTACCTTCTTCCGTTTCTCTGAAGATAAAGTCACCCTTACTGCCTTCTGCACAATCATTGTCTTTCCCAAATTCGGCATTTGGCAGATATGGACGTACATTCATTTCATAGCTGTTGAGACAGTGTTGCTCCAAATCTTCGCCAAGCAATTTTGTCCCAAGTTTAGCCTTGTAGTCCTTGTACTGTTGTACTTGCTCTTCTTTCATCTGTATCTGCTTCTCAAATGACTCTTTTTGTTCTGCCAATCGTTTCTCAGCAGCATTAGCATCCTTCTGTGCCTCTAATTTGAGGTTTGCTACTTCGGCTTTCAAGTCAGCAATCTCTTGAGCCACTTTTTGATGCTCTTTTACTACTGCATCATTGGCTTGTTTTTTCAGATCTGCCAATTCTACATTTTTTTCAGCGATAGCCGAATTTAGCTCCGCTTTTTGCGTTTGTTTCAAAGTTTGAAGTTGCAGCTCCAATTCTTTAACTTTCGCGGCTGATTCAACCTTATCAGCACGAATTTGTGCCTCCATTTGCGTATGCAGTTCTTTTTCGCGTTGTGCAACTGCTTCTGCAAATTCTTGGTTCCTAACTTGGCTGAGAATTTGATTGTACTCTGCCTCATCCATACGGATTTCTGCTCCGCAACTTGGACACTTAATGGTTTTCTCCATAGGTCAAACAATTTTATAGGTTTATATTATTTCTCTTTACACTGCAAAAATAAAAAACGGTTGTGCAAGAGTTTTGCACAGCCGTAACTTTTTTTATGGTATTTGTAAAATCAAATGCTATTTAGCCCCAATTCTTTGAGAAAAGAGTTCAACCGTGTTTGTGACTCTTTAGAAGAAGCATTGAGTGTTGCTAACTGCTCTTGTACTGATGATAGGTCTATTATAGTTTCTTCTTTAGCAAGGCTTACATAACGTGTAATGTTTAGATTGTAATCATTGTCACGAATCTCGCTCAAACTTACACGCCTGCTAAATCTCTCTTGCTCTGTACGGTTTTTGTAAGTGTCAATAATGCGGTCAATATGTTCTTGGCTAAGAACATTCTGTTTTTTGTCTTTATTATAACACTCGGCAGCGTTGATAAAGAGAACATCATCACTCTTGCGACACTTTTTTAGAACTATTATGCAGACGGGTATTCCTGTAGAATAGAATAGATTGGCAGGCAGTCCTATTATACAATCAATATTATCATCTTGTAGTAGTTTTTTTCTGATATTTGCTTCTGCTCCGCTACGGAATAAAACTCCGTGAGGAAGAATTATTGCCATAGTACCGTTACCACTTAAGTAATGAAATCCGTGGAGAAGGAACGCAAAATCTGCCGCAGACTTTGGAGATACACCGTAGTTAACAAAACGTGGGTCTTGAGATGTTGCGTCATCTGGTTCCCATTTCAGACTGAAAGGCGGATTTGCAACCACTGCATCAAATGTAACAGGATGAACTTGATTACTATCTTTTAGGTATGCCCAATCGTTTGTAAGAGTATCTCCGTGGAATATCTCAAATTGAGTATCGCCTAAACCGTGTAGAAGCATATTCATACGTGCAAGGTTGAATGTGGTGACCTCTTTCTCTTGTCCACATATTTTGCCAATCTTGCCACCATTCAATTGCATTTGATGATTGACATTTAACAACAGAGAGCCAGAACCACACGCAAAATCAAGTACATTAACCAACTCTTTTTTAGTTCCTGTGGCTGGGTCTTGGCAGTCTAATGTTACTATACGTGAAAGAATTGTGCTTACTTGTTGCGGTGTATAAAATTCACCTGCTTTCTTACCGCTACCGGCGGCAAATTGTCCAATGAGGTACTCGTACGCATCACCAAGTATATCAGCCTCCTCATCAAATGAAATAAGTTTTTCTTCCAGAACAGATATTACACTACACATCATTTTATTGCGTGTGGCATAATCTTTTCCTAATTTCTCACTATCAAGGTTTATTTCAGAAAACAGTCCACGGAAAGCACCTTTGAATGACTCGTTTTCCAAATGGCTGAAACACTCCTTGAGATGAGAAAGAAGGTCGTGGTCTTGTGTTTTGGCAAGACTTAGAGTGTTGCTCCACAGATATTGTGGTTTAATTATATAGTGCGTTGATGATAGCATCATATTCTCAAATTCTGCAATATCGTCAGCATTATTGGCATACCATTGTGCCAATGTCATATCATCTGCAAGGTCTTCTCCAAGTTCTCTGCGTGCAGTCTCTTCATAGCGTGCACTTATGTAGCGATAGAATAGTATTGATAGCATATAATCACGAAAATTATCTGCTGTCATAGCACCTCTAAGCAAATCTGCTGTATTCCAAAGGGCACGGAAGAGTTGTTCTTTTTCTTGTTTGTTCATATAGTTTGTTGTTTATAGGTTTAGTTATTTGGACTTTTTCTCACAATGGTAGTCATCTAAATTCGGTAAACAAAATTGGTATTTATCCATAAGATGATTGAATATAGCTATAGCCAAATCCTTATTGTCTTCTACCATAAGTTTCGGGGCAAACATAGCCACTTGGTGGGTAAGAACATTCACTACACGAGCGTAGAAGTCGGTCAATTCTTCCTCTGTGAATGCTGTCTCGTCAAATCTTTGATCTTTATAGGTTATTCCTTTTAAAATAATGGTAAGGTCATGATGTCCAAAGAATTCTTTAATTCTCTCCATAATACTGCGAAGAATAGTAAAATGGTATACATACAATTTGTCGTTATCAATAGCTTTTTTTATTTCACTCATCATAGCCACATTATAGTAGAATGGTGTCTCATTGCTCATACTTTTCAGTACTAAATTATCTCGCTGCCTGTTACAACTAAGATAATAACGCCCAAGTTGTTTGTCTCCACTAAGGCCATGTAGCATAGTATGGAAGAAGAGTGCGTGGTGGGAAGAAACTATAAATTTAATGCGGCGCAAATCATTCTTTTCATCCTTGAAATCCTTTACTTCTTGTTCCCTCTGTTTGCGAATTACTGCGTATAGTTGCTCTGCAAAGGCTATTACATTATTATCATCTAACGATGACATTGGGTCATCAATATAGATGTATTCAATGTTTTTATAAGCATCATTCCCATTTATTACTTGGTCAATAATGCAACGGAAGAAGCACCAAACGAATATTCGTTCTTCACCTCTCGAAATCTTAATATTTTCAATGGTGTCTTCAAAAGTTTGCTTCTCTCCATTTAGTCTCTCTGTAAAAGTAATTGTTTTACTGAATGTCACATAATCTGGAATTTCGGGATTGTTTTCATCGTAGTGAAAATCAAAGTCTATATTTGTGAAGATATGAAGGTATTTACGTAATTTGTCAGAAAAGTTATAACCTGCCAAACCTTGAATCAATGCTGAATTGGTATTGATAAGCAAGTGATGCTCTGTATTACTATCAAGGTCATTATCCCAAGTGAATAGGTCCTCTGTATAGGCATTGTAATAAAGTGTATGTGATGGAGATTCCTCATTTCGACCATAGTGTGCAAAGTCGTATGATAGACGTGTTTTTCCAGTTCCGTTGTACGCAAATATAAGAGCACAGTTGGTGAATGGATTGTTTACATCCATTTTCCCATTTTTATCACTCACTGGTATGAAACAACGGTGCAGAGCCCTAATTATGTTGTCATTATATGCCATAATATGTTATTTTGTAGTGGTTTGTGGAAATAGTTGTTGCATCAGTCCGCGTTTGTATTCTCTGAGAGCCTCCGTCTTTTGTGCTTGGGCATTAATTATTTCATCCAATGCCGATATACAATCTGCTATTTTCTGCTGTTCAGCAGGAGATGGAAGAGGCAGTTTTATCTCTGAAAATTGCTGATAGCTTATCATTTTGCCATCTCTTATTCCCTCAAGATTTTTATTTAACGCTTGAATATAATTGTAGGACTTAAAATATACACGATAGAAATCAGAAACTAAGTGTTTATCTTTTTTTCGTAGAACAATATATGCAGGACTGCATAAACCTTTATAGCGAGAATACTCGATTCCACCTTGAAAAGATCTAAGACTGATTATGAAATCATCATTCTCAACAACTTTATATCCAGCAACACTTTTTTCTGATACAATAACATTATAGTTTATTAAGTCTCTTGGTATAGCACCCTGTTCTTGTGTTAAGGCAAGAATTGGCAAATCGGAATTATGTACTTTATTAGTTATAGAAGCAAATAATTTGTTCCCATTCACAAACTCCCACTCTCCTGTAAATCCTGGGAAGCGGAGTTTTGGGGTGGTGGCACCATTGGTTGGGAATAGTTGCTGCATCAGTCCGCGTTTGTATTCTCTAAGAGCCTCTGTCTTTTTCCCCTCCGCACTTATCATATCATCCAATGCCAACAAACAATCAGCAATCTTTTGCTGCTCAGCAAGAGTGGGAGGAATTAGAATAGATTGTTTTAGAAAATCTTTTGCTATTAAATTGTTCATCATAGTTGATTTAATAGTTGCTTTTTCTAAAACAGGTCTCATTATCGTTTCGTAATTGATAGCATATTTCCAATAATCAATACAATAATCAGCTATAATAGGTCTATAAACGTCAAAGACGTGAGAAACAATGCCATCTCCTATTGTGTTTTCAACAAATCTTCCATAAGTAAAGTTACTACTTTTATTCCCTTCATATGCAATATCTCCTAAACGAAAAATGTTATATGTCCTTAAGTAATCATCATTACCAACATTTGCATCTTGTTTATAGTACATATTGGCAACAGAGATAACCTTATCAACACCGAAAGAAAGATCGTTTTTCTCATTATGTTTTTCATATATCTCTTCCAATTTCTTTTCTTCCCACTCTCTTGTAAATTCTGGGAAACGAAGTTTAGGTATCCTATGATTATTTTTGTCTGCCATTGATTAGTTGCTTTACAATTTTATGTTGAAGAATATTGTTAAATGTTGATGAGTATTCATTATCGTTGTTTGGTCAAATCATAACCCAAAGCATCATTCTCACTCTTATTATATGCGTTGTTAATATAAAGTTGTGGGTTTTCAAGAAAATCTTCCTCTTCTACGAATGAAATGTATGAGCCAGTCAAAGAATTAACTGTTTTGCAAATAGGGCAACTATATTGTTTTGGATTTTGATTGTATCTATTATTTTTAATGATATCATACAAAAAACTATCATCGTAGGACGAAGAATAACAACCATCAGAATTTATGGTGTTTTGCTTAAACCAATCATATCCACCATTATATTTCATGATTACGCCAACAACACCATTTGTATGTGATGTCCTATCTTTGCGTGTCTCATTTTTTAGGCAATATTCAATTTCCCAGTCAATCCATTTACTTTCTTTCATATGTGGAGAAATGATTACTATTGTAACAGATGTGTCATACATCATATCTCGCAACACACGTTTGATGTTTTCAGTAGAGGTATCTGTTAAATCAGGAGAATCACTCGTTTCTCCATTATAGTAGGTAGCATCATCACCTAATGCATCAATAATGTCATCACGAAGTCTTTGTGCTTCGCTATGTTTGTATGAAATAAATGTTTTATGTGCCATAATTAATATGTTCTAGAATTATTAATAGCGTCTTCAATTAAGGTTTCAATATTATCCTTGATATCATCATAAACATACTGACTTGTTGAATAATCTGAATCAAAGCAGGTTACATGATTAGATAAACGAGACCCATCACTCGTTAAAATGTTGTAAAACGGATTACATCCTTTGGTCGTTTGTTCTCCAGATGCATTCTTGAGTTTATGAATGTAAACGCCCACAATCCCTTTATGCATTTTATACGCCTGTTCTATTTCATATTTTACCCAAGAACGTGTTGATGTTGTAGAGCCTATCAATACAACAAGACATGATCTCATTTTAAGTTGATCATCAATCCAATTTCTAATTGCCCAATCGCTTTTCTTTCTTACTTCCTCCCAATCATTATCAGAAAATGTAGAATTATTATCCACTTTTCCCATATTACGCACCTGACTTGCCCGCCAGCAATCTTTTGCGTATTCAAAACTAAAAAATACTTGTCTTTTTGCCATAATATTTAACAATTACATATAATACAACAACCTTGATATTTCAAAAACAATCCCAACAAAATGAGCAAGACTGCAATTGTACAGTACAGACCAGCAATTGTTTTAGACCAAAAAACCTTGCAATAGCATACTTCGTATTTGCTTGCATTCATATCAAAAAGAGTAACATTGTTATTATTAACAATCTCTTGGTAAAGTTTGCGATAAAGTTTTTCTTGTTTGAGATAAAATGCATCTAAGCACCAAAAAATAATAACAGGTGCTATAGCAACAAAAATGTAAAGTACGTTTTCACTGTTTGCGTATAAAGCCAACAATGCTGATACGATTGTAATCATCCAACCTTTTAGTTGAAATGAATTAGTGTTCATACGTGTAATCACGTTCTGAATAAACTCTAAATGTTTAATCTTTTCTTCCATAACTATTGTTACACATTTTATTTAAAAATATTTTTTTTTAACCATTGTGATAATGATGTTATTGTCTTTTCTCCATTAGGTTGCATAGTAACAACATAGTATCCTTCTTGTATTTTACTGCCATCCTTATATATATCATAGTCATCACAATAAGCAATATATGGGTAGATTTGCATATATTCATTACCTTTATAGTTCCAGTCACAGGAATTTTTTGGTTTTATTGGGAAAATAGCAATTTTGTCTTTATATTTTAGAGCATCGCCATATCCCAATTCCCAGTTACACCATTTAGATTCAATAGCTCCTTCTGTTGCTAACAAGATAAACCTATTACTTCTTTTGATTATATCCTTGATTTTTTTTGCGGTTTCTCCTGACGTTGTAACTGGCATATTTGGGTCTCGGCTATCAATATAGACTTGTACGTTATACTCATTCTGTAGAAAACCTATAATATCCTGCAACTCTGTCAAATCATCATGTTTATGCGATATAAAAACGGTTGTTTTGGCTGTAATAGTTCCTCCTTCAGAAAACAATTTGGTTTGTCGTCTGGATTCATTAAGGTTCGCAATCCTGTAATGGCTAAATGAACCACTTTCAAAAATTTCTCTCATATTATGTAGTTTTAATTTGTTGTACTATTTCTTATTCACATACGCATTAAGTCCTTCAATAGTAGCCGATTGAGTGAGCAGGTCAAACAATGGTGCAAGACGAGTAAGAAGGGTTTGTTTGGCATTTTTACGTTCTTTCCAGTTGGCAAAGTGTGCAAGTAGCGGTTGCATAGATTCTTCATCAATGCGTCTTAGTTTGGTTGTCTCATCCACAAAGGATTCCAACATTTTGGCATCAATTTGAAAATTTGCTGCTATTTGTTGTATTTGCTCATTGAAACGTTTGTCTTTATACTCTTTGTATAGACGACGTATCTCAATTTCATTGAGAGGTGTGTCGTTTTTCAATTCTTCAATAAATGCACGCAGATATTCGCGTTCACTCATTAAGTCAACACTTGAAGCAAGTACTTCAAGTAGTTGCTCTTTTGTTATCTTGACTTTCTCAAATTTTGTTTGAGTATATTTGGCTATCAGGTGCATTATATAGTCATAGTCAATAAGAGTAGAGGCAAATAGATTTAACTCAAAGTCAGGCTCGTTGTCATCTTCTGGTGTGTTTTGAGATGAGCCTCCGTTTGAGTTTGTCCGTCTTGCAAGGTCAAGGTATGCCGTACGGAACTGT
Organism: Paludibacteraceae bacterium; assembly: GCA_024399495.1. GTDB lineage: Bacteria > Bacteroidota > Bacteroidia > Bacteroidales > Paludibacteraceae > Enterocola. The sequence continues at coordinate 101,709 of JAKSNY010000002.1, read as the reverse complement.
TGCAGGGTGTCAATAGGCATAATCTCTTCTATGGTATCCTGGATTGCTTCTGGTTTCTCTACATATTGGTCAAGTTTGAGAGAGAGCCTCTGTACCTCTTTGAATGCATCAATAAAATTAGCGGTATTCTCGCCTTGTGGTATGTTGATAACCTCTGATGGGCTGCATTCAAGCCCCATACTATTCATTGCTGTTTGTAAGTTGCTTACAGCCTCTTTATACTGTTTGACAACGGTTTCTACAGGGGCAACCAGCCAATACTCTTTTCCACGCTCATCATCATAGCCACTAAATAGTACCATTGCCTGTTCCATTGCTTTTTCAAGGTTCCGATAGCATACTATATTCCCGTATGGCTTGGTTCCGTCAAGAATACGGTTGGTACGGCTGAATGCTTGAATCAAATTATGGTGTTTCAGGTCTTTAGCAACATAAAGAGTATTGAGAAACTTACTGTCAAAACCGGTTAACATCATTTCCACTACAATAACAATGTCAAGTTTGTCTTTATGTGGATAATCCTTGTTGGGATAACGCTGAAACTTGATGCGCTGTTGTACGTCACGGTAGTACTCTGTAAATAGTGCAGTAGAGAAGTTTGTGCCAAACTGTTTGTTGTAGTTTGATATTATCTTAGTCAATTCAGACTCATTCTGTTTTCCATTCTGGCGGTTGTCTGATTGTTCTTGCTCTAAATCATCTCCGTGATATTTATATGAGGGTGGTGTGAATACGGCGGTTATGTTAAGTGGCTCATATTCGGGATTTTCTGTGTGTAAACGTTCTTGTTCTTCCTTAAGTAGATTGTAGAATTCTATGGCATCTGGAATAGATGGCGTGGCAAGCAGAGCGTTAAATCTCTGTGATGCGGTAAGCTGACGGTGGTTTTGCAGAATATGCTCAACTATCTGCTTCTTTGTAGGAGAAGTAATTGTGCCATCGGGTTTCATTGAGTTGTAATAGTCCACGTGGAAGCGTAGTACATTGTTGTCTTCTATTGCGTGGGTAATGGTGTATTGGTGAAGACACTCTTGGAAAACATCTTTTGTGGTGACATTTTCAGCACGTGTTCCATCAATACGAACTATATGGCTATTCTCTTCAAATATAGGTGTGCCCGTAAATCCAAACAGTTGTGCTTTAGGAAAGTAGTCTGTTATAGCCTTGTGGTTGTCTCCGAATTGTGAACGGTGGCACTCGTCAAATATAAAGACTATGTGCTTGTCTCGCAGGTGTTGCAGACGTTGATAATATTTATTGGATGGGGACGGGTCTAGTGCAATGCCAAGTTTTTGTATCGTGGTTACAATAACTTTATCTGCGTAATCATCACTTTCAAGACGGCTGACTAATGCAGATGTGTTGGCATTTTGCTCAACGCATCCCTCTTGGAACTTGTTAAACTCATCGCGGGTCTGTTTGTCAAGGTCTATTCTGTCCACTACAAACACGCACTTCTCTATAGATTGATTGTCTTTTAGGAGTGTTGATGCTTTGAATGATGTTAAAGTCTTGCCTGAACCCGTAGTGTGCCATATATAGCCATTTTGGCTTTTTTGTTCAACACAACCCACTATTCTTTCTACTGCATAAATTTGATACGGACGCATTACAAGTATTTTCTTCTCTGTCTCAACAAGCACCATATAACGGCTTATAAGTTTGCCGAGTGTGCATTTGGGAAGCATTAGGTTTGCAAAATCAAATAGTTGTACAACTTTGTGATTGTCTTCTAATGCTGCGTGATATACGGGAAGGTAATTGTTAGATGTGTCAAACTTAAAGAACTCATCATTGTTGTTGGCGAAATACATTGTGTCTGAACCACCATTGCTTACAATGAAGAGTTGCATAAAACACATTAAGGAATTAGTGTAACCGTTCCCTCGCTCCTGTTTGTAACTTACAATTTGTTCAACAGCCTTAAGTGGAGAAACAGAATGGCTTTTGAGTTCTATCTGCACAAGTGGCAATCCGTTAATAAGAATGATAACATCATAGCGTTGGTTGCTATTAGTGGTGTTTATTTTAAGTTGGTTTACCACTTCATAGTCATTTTTGCACCAATCCCGTAGATTAACAAGACTATAATCAAATGTGGTGCCGTCATCACGTGTAAAAGTTTGTTTCTCACGAAGACGCTTGGATACCGCAAAAACATCTGATGATATGTTCTCGTTCAAGAGTTTTTGAAATTCATTGTCTGTCAATGTAACATAATTAAGACGTTCAAACTTCTTTCGGAAGTTTCTCTCAAGGGCATCTCGGTCACGAATATCATTCCTGTATGTGTACTTGAGTTCTTTGAGACAATCAATAAACTGTTGTTCTAATTGGGCTTCTGTTTGTAGCATTGATTACATTGTTTTGTTTTGACAGTGCAAATATATGGTATAGTTGTGCAAAGGTTTTGCACGAACTCTATAAATTGTATGTATTTTGCATCTTTTTTATTTCCTCTTGCAATTTTTTTCGTACGTTTTTGGGTTCAAGCACTTCAACGGCACTGCCAAAAGAAAGAATTTTTTGTATGAGTTCATAATTAGGGTAAACTTTTATAGTAATGATGTTTTCTTCTTTCCTGCTGTTGCTTTGACTCTCGTGTATCGGTTTTGAAAGGACATAAGGAAGTTGCTGGTCACTGAATCTGAGGACAATAGTCTCAATTTTTGCATTTTTAGGAATAGAAACTCCTATAACATCTGAAAAATGCTCTTCAAAATCAGTTTCTCTGTTAGGTATGAACGGACACGAAATGACTTGTATGCTCTTTATACGGTCTAGGGCTAAGTTAACTATGCTTAAATAAGAGTTGTCTTTACATATTAGAAACCAACGCCCATTATATTGTTTGATATAGTAGGGGTGTATGATTATTGATTTAATAGGCTTATTAAATGGCTGGTACTCTATTTGTAAAACTTGTTGGTGTAGGATAGCATTAAACAATGGACTTAGGTAATCCAGGCCTTGTACGTATAAATTTGTGTCAAAATCTATTATTTGAGATGTGTCTCCAAGTGTAAAGTTGTATTTGTCTTGAAGTTGCTCAATCATCTCACTCATACGCTCATACTGTGGCAATCCACGAAATTGTTGCAGCATAAGGAGCATAGATTTTAACTGAGCTAATTGAGTTTCATCCAAGTCATTACGCCAAATAGAGTAATGCGGGTCTAAATATCTGTAATATCGTCTTCCATTTATTTTTCCTGGCTCATCAAGCAGAACTTGCCAGTCGTGGTTGCTCTCCATATCACGAATGTCATTGTAAATGGTTCTACGTGAAACAGGAGTTTGGTCATTGTTGCTTAATAGATGATTGACAGCACTGATTAAGTCCTCGATATAATAATATCGGGAACGGTCACTAAAACAAGCATCTAATGCTTGGTAACGTAATGTGGCAAGTCTGGTTGCAGGCATTTTTGTTGGAAAGCGAGCGTACTACGAACATTAGTTGCGAAGATACACTTTTTTTTTGACATACGCAAAAATGTATTTTATATATTTGCAAAACTGATGTAAATATCTTAAATTTGTATGTTAAAAAATTAGTGTGTATGACATTGGAAGAAATCAAAATACTTATATCAAGTAATGAGACGCGCACACTGGAGTTGAAAAAATCCACTGCTGAGTTAAATGATGCCATGCACTCCTTTTGTGCAATGCTTAATAGTGATGGTGGTTATGTGATAATAGGTATTACACCAACATCAATGAAAATAGTAGGGCAACAAGTAAATGACGGTACACGTCAGGAAATTGCACGTGCCATTAGAAAATTGGAGCCTTGTGTTGATGTGCCAGTAGAGTATGTTGAAATAAATGGTACAAATGACAATCAACTCATTATTCTGCACGCTGATAAAACAAAATATGGAAATGCTCCATACGTTTATGATGGTAAGCCGTTCTATAAGTTAGAGAGCACAACAATGCAAATGCCACAATCAATGTATGAGGAACGTCTCCGTCAGCGTAATCCGGAAAAATATCGTTGGGATGCTCAGATAGCAAACTCATACACATTAGAAGATATTGATGAGTCTCTTATTCGTAGAGTTGTAGGAAACGGAATCATTAATGGGCGAATACATGCCTCTGCAAAGGAGGACAATCTTGAACAACTACTTGATAGGTTGGATTTGCTTAAAGATGGGAATCTTACGAATGCGGCTGTAGCACTTTTTGCCAAAAAGATTAAGGATTACCCCCAAATTGAACTTGCTATGGCTTGCTTTAGAGGTAAGACAAAGAACATCTTTGTTGACAGTAAGTTTGAAGCAGGTAATTTTTTCAAAATGCTTGATGCCGGCATCACTTTTCTAATGAATAACTTAAAGATAAGTGGTGAGGTTGTTGGTTTGTTGAGGGAAGAGAGACTTGAGTTACCTATAGAAGCCATGCGAGAGGCACTAATTAACGCATTATGTCATCGTCAGATTGAACAGACCATTGGTAATGTAACCCTTGCTATTTTTGATGACAGAGTAGAAATTAGCAATCCTGGTTGTTTGCCTCCTGAAATCCCTGTAGAAAAGATAAAGGAACCACACAAGTCATACCCACGCAACAAATCAATTGCTCAAGTGTTGTATCAGACAGCATATCTTGAGCGTTGGGGTACTGGAGTTCAGCGAATTGTGCAAATTTGTAAAGATTACGGCATAGCGGAACCTGAATGGTTTGTAACAAATTTTGATGTAACAATTACATTCTGGCGTAATGGGAATTGCCCAAAAGATTGCCCAAAAGATTGCCCAAAAGAACTGACTGAAAGACAGAAGATTATACTCTCAGTGATAGAAGAAGACAATACCATAACTTCCCAAAAGATTGCCCAAAAGGTTGCCCAAAAGATTCCAGTTGCACAAAGAACCATTAAGACTGAATTGTCTGCTCTTCAACAAATGGGAGTTATTAAACGAGAAGGTGGAAGAAAACAAGGTCATTGGGTAATATTGCATTACATTAATTCCAAATAGGATAGATACAAGGCTTGCGTGTTTTAGCCAAAGATGATGTTCACCTCTGGTGTCAGGTCTATGCCAAACTTATCTCGCACTGAGGCTCGGATAGAATCAGAGAGGTTTATAATATCAAGTCCGTTGGCTCCACCCTTGTTTATAAGTACTAATGCCTGAGAACCATGAACGGCAACCTTACCTACACTCTTCCCTTTCCAACCGCACTGCTCTATTAGCCACCCCGCTGGAACTTTAACCTCTGTATCAGAAACAATGTAACATGGTATATCGGGGAATTTAAGTTTAATTTCACCATACTTGGCGGTAGATACCACAGGATTCATAAAGAAACTGCCGGCATTGCCAAGTACTTTAGGCTCAGGGAGTTTTCTGCTCCTAATAGTTAATACTGCATTACGTACATCTTTAAGTGTGGCATGCTCCGCATCGTGAATTTCAGTCTTTAATGAGCCATAATCCACATTAGGTGTCCACCCTGTCTTACATAATTGATAGTGAACGTATGTTACTATATATTTGCCTTTTAATTCCCTCTTAAATATGCTGTCTCGATACCCGAATTGGCACTCCTTTGCCGTAAATATGCGTTCTTCACCTGTTTTAGTGTTTACACACTCAACCGCCACTATTGAATTTCTTACCTCGGCACCGTATGCCCCGATGTTTTGGACCGGTGTAGCCCCCACCTCGCCTGGAATACCTGATAAATTCTCAACTCCTCCATAGTTCTTAGACACACAATACTCCACAAAATCGTCCCATCTCTCCCCTGCTCCTGCCCTTAATACAACTTTAGAGCGTGTACCCTCTACAGCATCTATGCCCTTAATTTGCGAGTGTAGTATAACACCTTGATAATCATTGATAAACAATAAATTACTACCGCCGCCTATATGCATAAATTTAGATTCCTGTAGCAAATCGCTTCTAAGCAGAGACTGCAACTCATCAACTGAGTCATACTCTATAAAATAATTCGCTTTTACATCAACACCAAAAGTGTTGTTATTTAAAAGGCTGTAGTTTTCAAAAGTTTTCATTGTATAATGGAGTTTAACAAATCATTAAATTGTGATGCCTGATATTTTCTTGAAAATTGTTTGATAAGAACATCGTCAGAATTTACTGTAACGTAATGCTCCCTCTCCCAAATTTTGTATTGTTTAAGTATAAAATCCTCCACCTCCTCAACTCTCCTTGCTGCTATTCCACTTTGGGTTTTAACTATAAGATTTTCCAAATATGCCTCATCACTTCTTACACACAATATGGGTTTCTTTACCGCAAGTGCTTCAAAAAACTTTGTTGTCATAATCCCTTTTGGTCCGTTTTTGTCCATTTTGTTTGTAAGCACAAGGACAATACTGCTCTCATTTAGTAAAGACGGAACTTCTGTTTGTGGAACAAAGTTACAAATATTAAGATATTTTTCCACACCAAATTGTGAAAAAAGTTTTTTTATTCTTATTGCAGAGTTTTCTTCTGTGTTAAACTTTACAGAAAATTTATTTTCAGAAATAACACCTTTATTATCTAAATTCCGCAATGCCTCACATAGCAGGCTGGCATCGTATAGTTTCAAATCAAGCACTCTGCCTGTGTATTGAATTATAAATTTATCCGTTTTAATCACCTGTGGATTAAACACTTGTGGGTCATATCCATTGTATATTAAATTAACATTGCGTACCCCAATAGACTCCAACAGATTTACATGCCAAGGTGAAACTATAGTTACCGCACTGCATTTTTTTAGGAAACAATTACGCTCTCTCTGTATTTTTTTACTTCTTATTTTATGTACAAAATTATTTAAAAAATTATTTTTAAACAATCTATGCTTTGCGTATTCATATCCCACAAATTGTTCCAACAAATCACGAATATCATATATCAGAGGAACCTTTAACTTTTCTGCAATTTTATAGGCGGCATACATTGGGAATAGCATATAGGTACTGCATAGTATTGCATCAAAGGTAACATCGGGATATGAATGCCTGAACAATTTAATCAGGCTCTTATCCTTACAGTGGAACAGAAAATCTAACGGAAACTTTACTAACCATTCTAATTTTGTGCCGGTTTTGTAATAATCAAGCAGTACCACTCTTTTGGGATTTACATCGGAGATATTTCCTATGCTCTGCTGATTTTCTGCAAGCACATACACATTCCAACCAAACTCCTGTATGTATTTGCACAGCCCACCCATTCTGGGGGCAAAAGCAGGAGGAAAGGCATCACATATAATCAGCAAATTCTTCATTGTGCAGTATTTTTTCAAACAACTCTCTATGGTAGGTTTTACTCAATGTAGATACAGAATCATTATGCCATAGCAGCACAAACTCACCACCATATTTCTGAACCTCAAGTTTAAGATTCTTATATGTAGCAAAGGCATCTGCCACGCTTAAACACATATACATGCTCTCATTAAGAGTGCAATCCATAATTATAAGGGGATGCAAGGTAAGGTTTGTAAGCACCTTACGTTCAGGGTCTATCCACTTTACAGGACGTGCTGTACCCAAGCGGAAACCAGCCATATCGGCATACCCAAGCGTATAGTCATCTGTAATGCCGGCTTCTATAAGATAACGCATATCAGATGGTCTGAGTGTCGCCAAATAGTGGTTACGTGATATTGTAATGGGTTTGCCTGCAATTTTAGTCAACTTATCCACCTCACTCTTTATTAGTTTAGGGTTAAGTGCAGCCTCATAACTTATATGCACTCCTACATCATTGTTATATCTTTCCAATAATTTGCGTATATCTTGCCCATCGGGGTTATAAAAAGGAATATCTTGTGGCAGTTTATTACCCGATACCTTAATAAACACCTTAGACTTAACATTATGGGCATTGTTCTCAAGTTTACGCATCCAGTCAAAAGAGAAAAGAGGGTCATACTCCACTCCACCTACAAACGAACTTATGGCGGCCTTAAAATTTCCTCTTAATATACCGCCTGCAAATCCACGCAAAGAGCGGTATTGTGCCAGATGATCTACATCGTGGGTCATTACAAAACTGTATTTAGAGTTCTGAGCAGGCACTTTAACACCACACTCGCCAAGCCAACCACGCAATAGTCTGCCATACATATCCACAATAGGTTTCTGCAACAACCCTGCCTTATAAAGCAACGATGATTTTGCGGCAAAACGCTTATGTTCATCACGCTCCGTAACAATCAACTCCTCATACCTTGATATCAGGAAATATGTACTTGCCACAATGTCAGCCTTAACAAAAATCTGGTTCTTTGTACGACTTACAGATGGCTCACCATATAAAAACGGAACCCCTTCTATGCTTTTAAGAGGCAATATAGGATAAGAATTCTCCGTTCCATACATAAAATCCTTAAAAAAATCTGATGGAATTATAACAACCTTAAAATTTTTCCACTCAGTCCTATCAGACGTATAACCCACCCAGCCTGCCTCTAAACGGGTATCAAGCAGAAAAGACAATATGTAATCAAAAATTTGTCGCATTTCTTTTACAAAATTACAAAAAATTTTTTGATTTGTCAAAAATGTATTATCTTTGCACCGCAATTTGAGGAAAGGTGGTAGAGTGGTCGATTACAGCGGTCTTGAAAACCGCCGTGCTGAGAGGCACCGGGGGTTCGAATCCCTCCCTTTCCGCAACACAAAAAAGAGTTCGCAATAGCGAACTCTTTTTGTTTATGCTCCAAGGGAGGGATAGTTTACTATCACGCACTTGGAGTGTAAACAAAATATGTGATGAGGCTAGCCGAATCACTTTTTTGTGTTGTTTGGACGCCTCCAGCAGGACATGGGATCACGAAGCAACCACAGGTTGCGAGTAATCCCGACCTTTTTCTTGCAAGGATGCCCGTGGCAGAGGTTAGGGATGTGCGTAGCAATGCGGAGCACAATCCCTCCCTTGGAGAGTAAACAAAATCAGTGATGAGGCAACGCCGAAAATATCGCTGATTTTAATTGTAACAATTTCAAAACTTTTGTACCTTTGTGCCGACAGAAAGAATAGCAACCATCAAAAAAATGCTGAAACTAAAAAAAGGTATATACCTGCCTGACGTGGGGATTGAATATCCTACAGATGACCCTTACAAAAGGCTTGTGCCTGTCAAAAAGGTTAAGGATATTGCATTTGATGCCAATTACACCTACTTGGACGATTCTCTGTCATTCAAAATCCAGCATTTTCTGAACGATTTTATCGCATTTGTCCACTTATACATTGTAAATAAGATTGTTTATGGAATGCACTATAGGGGAAGAGAGATTCTAAAAAAATACCGCAAGGAGTTCTCAAATGGGGTTGTAAGCATTTGTAACCATTGTTACAGATATGATGGAGCCGCCATTGCACAAGCCTTCCGCCGTCATATTTGGATACCTATGCTAAAGGATCACCTTGCCGGAAACGATGCCTGGCTTCTAAAATATTTTGGAGGCATACCTGTACCCGATGATTTAGGGGGAATGCGTAAATTCAATCAGGCATTTGATGAACTACATCGCCGTAAGCAGTGGATATTGGTCTTTCCTGAAGCACGTAATTGGTATTTCTACAAGCCTATAAAGCCATTTAAGAAAGGAGCGTTCTCAATGGCATACAAATATAACATACCTATACTGCCCATCAATATTAGTTATCGCAAGCGTACAGGAATATACCGTCTGTTCGGCAAAAAAGAGACACCACTGCTCACACTTACCATAGGGGAACCAATATTTCCTGACATAACACGCCCCCACAAGGATGAAGTGGACAGACTATTACGGGAATCCCATGCAGCAATGTGTGAAATGGCAGGAATTGAGGAAAATCCATGGCCTCCATTTTGGAACAAAGATAAAGAACTCTGATGAAGATAAAAGCGGTTATATTTGACCTTGACGGCACATTATATAATAATTCAGGATTGCCATATAAGATAGCGGTTCACAGCCTTGGGCATATACGTATGCTTATGTGCGAGAGAAGCGTTAGAAGGGATATGGCTGGAATTTATTTTGGCGACAAGGAGAAAACCTACAATGAATTTTTTAAACGTATAGCCGTTAAATCCGGAAAATCCAAGGAATCGGTAAGTAAATGGTATTCAGAGAACTACCTGCCGCTTCAGGTAAAATTACTTCAGAAGCATTTTAAAGCGTATGATTGGGTTTTACCCACATTGGATAAATTAAGACATAAGGGAGTGCTTTTGGCATGTTACTCTGATTATGGATTCATAAGTGAGAAACTTATGGCTATAGGCATACCTCCTGAAAAGTTTGACCTTATTATAGACGCTCCAAGTGCCGGAGGATTCAAACCATGCAGGGAATCTTTAGAAACAGTGACCAAACTATTAGGTGTCAGTCCTAAAGAGGCACTCGTCATAGGCGACAGGGAAGATACAGATGGTTTAGGCGCTAAAGCGGCAAATATGCATTATAAAATAATCAAAAAATAAACTCTAATACAATGAAAGTCAATCAGGACAAGCATTCCCCTCTAATTCCCAACCTACTTCTTGGAATGGCTGGAGGATTGCAATATTTAAGGCTGAAATGTGCAAGCGTCAACCCTCGCAAATCACAAGAGAAGACACTGCGTGCCATTCTTGAATATGGCAAAGAGACCGTATATGGCAAGGAACACAAGTTTTCAGAAATACTTAAGGCTAAAGACGGAACAGAACTGTTCAAGTTATACCAAAAATATGTAAATCCGTCTGAATACGAGGATTTCAGGCCATACATAAACCGTATGAAAGCCGGTGAATCAGATGTTCTTTTCCAAGGACGTCCTTTACTGTATGCCACAACATCGGGTGCTACAGGTGAGCCAAAATGGATTCCTATATCCAAAGCATACCTGAATAATATTTATGGAAAGATGAACAAGGTATGGCTGTTTAATTTTCTTAAGAACAGACCAAAAGTATATACGGGCTATATAGTTTCCATTGTAGGCAAACAGATAGAGGGATACACTCCTGACGGCACCATCTTCGGCTCTGTTTCAGGGTTCACCCAAGCACGCTGTCCAGGGTTTGTGAAAAAACTTTACGCATCACCATCAGAGATATTTGCCATTGATGACTACACAGCACGTAACTATGCAATTATGCGTATGGGTATAGAACGCAACATAACACTTGTAGTTACAGCAAATCCATCAACTATGGTGGAACTTCAGAGTAATGTGAACAAATGGTGGGATGAGTATATAACAGATATAGAAAACGGCACTATGAGCAGCAAAGTGAGCATATCTGATGATATACGCAAGGCAGTTGAGCCCTATCTGAAGCCTAATCCTGAACGTGCCGCTGAGCTACGTGAATTGAAGGAGAAATACGGGCAAGTGCTACCAAAACATTTTTGGCCAAATCTACAGTTGCTCACCACATGGAAATGTGGCAACACCCAGATTTATCTTGACAAGTTACATGACTGTTTCCCTGAGGAAATGCTACATCAGGAGTTTGCATATTTTGCGTCAGAGTGCCGTGCCGGTCTTGTCCTTGATGACAGCATAGAGACTACCCTTTTCCCTCACATGCACTACTATGAGTTTAAGAAAGCGTCTGAGTTTGATAACCCCGATGCACCTTTCCACCAACTTGATGAGCTTGTAGAGGGTGAACAGTATTGCCCGTTTGTAACAACGTTCTCTGGTCTATATCGCTACAATATGAACGATATAGTCCAAGCATCATCGCCTTTTATAAACACACCGCGTGTACACATGATTCAGAAAGTGAACGGCATTGTCACCATCACCGGAGAGAAACTATATGAGGGGCAATTTATTAATGCCGTCAATGCAGCACAGGAATCCACTGATTTGAAACTCAATTACTTTACAGGCTACGCCAATTTGCCCGAGAGCCGTTACGACTGGTATTTTGAGTTTGCCGATGAAAGCGTAAGTCAAAAACAAGCGGAAAAATTTGCGGCAGAGGTGGATAATAACCTTAAAAAAACAAATATGGAGTATGAATCCAAGAGAAACAGTTTCCGGTTGAAAGACCCTGCGGTATTCCGTCTTGAGAGTCACTCTTTTGAAAAATTCAAAGCAACCGTTGTAAATGAGACACATCAAGACGCCTCACGCTTTAAGCCAAACATCCTTGTTCAAAATGAAACGCTACATAAAATAATTTCAGAATATATCAAGCCTGACGTTTCCTAACTTTCACCAGACTCTCCTATTCTATATATCTTGAATCTGTGTATGTTATGCGGGCGAATGTGGTGCCGCTCTGTGCCACTAATTTTCTTTCTGCTTTGAAGTATGCAGAAATTTCACATTTAACATTTTCATCTACATTAAAGACATAGAATTTAGTCCAAGGTTGCGTGGTTATAATTTTTTTAGATAGAGTGGAAACCTTATATTTCTCATTCATTTTAATAGCGTAAGCGTTACATTTCTGAACAGCAAACTTGTTAAATTCACTTATTTTTTGTGCATCGGTTTCATAAACCAGAACCATTGCGTCTGTATTAAAAGCCACTGAATACAGGTAATACTTACCATTTATATTTGAGAACGATAAAGTTATGATTTTTATATCCACACCCTCTAAAGAGAACACCACATCTGTTACATTTATTTTTTCTCCATCGGTAGTGCTTACTGCCGATGAGCCGAATTTCTCTGTAAGTTTTGAATATGCGGTCTCATAGTCACAACCAAAATCTATTCCCAATAAAGATGTTTGTGCATTTAGTACAAACATTAGACTTGCAAACAAAAATGTAAGTAATATCTTTTTCATAATCTATTCTGTATTTATCTGTTATCAACCTTTTCAGGATTCATATCGTGGTTCTGAAGGCGATAGAAAGCCATTTGTTCAAATTTAGTGCCAGGCTTACCGTAATTGCAATATGGGTCTATACTAAGTCCGCCCCTTGGCATAAACTTACCCCACACTTCTATGTATTTAGGGTCAAGCAAGGCAATAAGGTCTTTCATAATGGTATTTACACAATTCTCATGAAAATCGCCCTTATTACGGTAACTGAACAGGTAAAGCTTAAGAGATTTGCTCTCCACTATCTTTTCATCGGGTATATAACTGATGTAGATGGTGGCAAAATCGGGCTGTGATGTTATAGGGCACAGCGATGTAAACTCCGGGCAGTTGAATTTAATGAAATAATCATTATCCCGATGCTTATTCTCAAACGCCTCCAACACCTGTGGTGCGTATTCTTTTGGGTACTCTATAGATTTTCCCAGTATCATAAATAGTTGAAAGTTAAAAGTTGACTGCGTTAGCTGACTGAAAGTAAAGTTAAAAGTTGAAAGTTATCCATCATACATCATTTTAACCTCGCCTACGGCTCCTCATACATCATACATCATACATCATACATCAAGAACCCAAGTATTCTTTCAGACCATTGCGTCTTAATGTGCATGCCGGGCAATGTCCACACCCGTCACCTTTAATGCCGTTATAGCAGGTCAATGTATTCTCTCTGACGTACTCCAATTTGCCCATCTTGTCAGCCATCTCCCAAGTCTGAGCCTTAGTAAGCCACATTAACGGAGTGTGGATAACAAAATTATAGTCCATAGCAAGATTAAGGGTTACATTAAGAGACTTTATAAACATATCCCTACAATCAGGATAGCCGCTGAAATCTGTCTCACAAACACCTGTAACCAAGTTATTTATACCATTGACTTTTGCAAGAACTGCGGCAAAAGTAAGAAACAGCATGTTTCTGCCCTCCACGTATGAGTTTGGCACCGATGCCCCGTCAGGTATTTTCTCATCTACTGCTATATCATTACGTGTAAGTGAGTTAGGAGCAAGCTGTGATAGCAGACTCATATCCAATATATGGTGCTTTACGCCCAAATCCTTGGCAATGGCTACGGCACACTCTATCTCTGCCTTATGACGTTGCCCGTAATCAAAAGTTACAGCCTCCACATAATCAAACTTCTCCAACGCCCAAAACAGACACGTTGTAGAGTCCTGTCCACCGCTAAATATCACCAATGCCTTTTTCATACATCATTTTAATCTCGCCTACGGCTCTTTAAAATATAATTCCTTTTTTATTAGGGGACACCCCTAAAACCCTGCGTGCTCCGCACGGCGTACTTTGTACGCTTGTCGCCTACGGCTCCTCATACATCATTTTAATCTCGCCTACGGCTCGTTAAAATAAAAACCCTTTTTTATTGGGGCATATCCCCATTTTCTGCTTCGCAGAACATGTTTGTCGTGACTCGGCATAGCCCGCAAGCGGCTCTGCCCTCGCTACTCCAAACAGTCCCCTACGCTTCGCGGAGAACTATCGTTCTCTGTCGCCTACGGCTCCTCATACATCATACATTATACATTATACATCATACATCTTACTCATAGCTCCCCATTTTCAACATTGAGACCTCATCTTCCGTCAGAAAGCGCCAGCGTCCACGAGGCAATTTGTACTTTGTAAGGCCTGCAAAATATACCCTGTCCAATTTCTCCACGCTGTATCCCAAATGCTCAAAAATCCTACGCACAATACGGTTTCTGCCTGAGTGAATCTCTATACCTACGCTCATACGGTGCGTATCGGGTAAATACTCAAGGGCATCTGCGTTAATAGGACCGTCATCAAGGGTTATGCCACCCAATATCTTATTATAGTCCTCATCTGACAATGGTTTGTCAAGAGTAACCTCATAAATCTTCTTTTTTGCGTATTTAGGATGGGTGAGTTTAGTGGTGAGTTCCCCATCGTTGGTCAGCAGAAGAACACCCATAGTGTTACGGTCAAGCCTGCCCACAGGATAAACCCTCTCCTTGCACGCTCCTGCAATAATATCCATAACAGTAACTCGCCCATGAGGGTCAACTACCGTAGTTACACAGTTTTTAGGTTTATTAAGCAGTATGTATATCTTTTTCTGTGACTTTATAAGTTGGTCATGAAAACGTACCGTATCATCAGGCATAACCTTAGTGCCTAACTCAGTAACAACCTTATCATTTATGCGTACCACTCCGGCTTGGATAAGAGTGTCAGCCTCCCTACGTGAGCAAATACCAGCATTTGCAAGAAACCTGTTAAGTCTGATGCTACCGTCATCTGTATGTTTTACAGACGGCTTACCTCCGGCTTTAGGTCTGTTATCCTTTCTTCTGTTATTCTCCATCCCTTATTTTCTTTTCTAACTGCTTGATTTTAGCCTTCAGCTCATCTCTATCCTTCTTTAGTTTATCAATGCTATCCTGCATCTGTTTCATAAGAGGATTCTTCTTTTTGCTGTCAAAATTAAGAAACTCCATATTGTTCTCACGTGTAGTGATGTCAGAAACTATCTTATCGTATGCACGTATAAGTTTTTCTCTCTCCTTAACAAATGAGAAAGTGCCCTCTGTAGCAGATTTCTTTTGGTCAAAGAAATAATCACATGCAGTCTTGAACCTATTCCAAACCTGCTCACTGGCACGTTTTGATACAGGACCTATCTTTTTCCACTCCTTTTGCATCTGAACAAATTTCTCTGCAGCCTCTTTCCACTCCTTGCTATCTTTCAAAGCCTCTGCGGCATCGCACAACGCCTTTTTACGCTCCAAGTTTGAAGCAAGAGTCTCTTTTGTGCTCTTATAAAATTCTGATTTAGCCTTAAAAATGGCATCGCAGGCTGCACGGAAACGCTCATATATTTTAGTGTTCGCCTTTTTAGGTGCAAAACCTGTCTTTTTCCAATCTTCCTGCAGGGCTATAACCTTTTCCGCTATCTCCTCCCAAGCCTTGTAAGATGAGGCTTTTGCATAATCAATAGCCTCAACCGCCTCACACAATGCAGTTTTGGCGACAAGATTAGCCTCTTCCTCTATCTTTTTAGATTGGAAGAAATCGGCATGTTTATGATTAATAGTATCGCTGGCTGCTTTAAACCTATTCCATAAATCTTCTCTGTACTCTTTAGCCACAGGTCCAAGTTCACGCCATTCAGCATGGAGTTTCTGCAGTTTTTGGAATGCCTCATTAAGTCTCCCCGATGATTTCTCTGCCGATGCGACCAAAGCCTCAGCCGCCTCGCACAATGCAGTTTTAGCCTCAAGATTCTTCTTAAAATCATAATCACGCAACTCGTTGCTGATTCTAACATCATCGTAGAACTGTGTCATAAGTGTCTGATAGCGCTTAACTATCTCATTATACTTGCTTTGAGCAACCTCACCAGCGTTTTTCCACTCATTCTGCAATTTACGAACCTCGGCAAAAATCCTATCAACATCATCATTGCCATTAACAAGCTCGCTTATTTTTTCAACAATCCCCTTTTTAATATCGTAGGCACGTTCCTGAAGAGCTTCTACCTGTTTAATCTCCTCTGCACGCTTATTCTTATACGCTTGCAAAATCTCCCTGAATTCAGCCTCTTCTGCAAAAGTGTGTGCAAACTCACTTAACTCTTTGCCTTCTGCCACCCAATCCTTTTTCATCTGATCCAGCAACGCTGTCTGACGCTTGTAAAAATTTGACTTTAATTGTGCCACCTGCTCTCTTGCGGTTTCACTCTCCACAGCCTCTTTAAGTGCCGCCACAATATCGGCAAGAGACATTTCATTTTCATTTGTAGTATCCATAACTCTTTTTCAAATGCAGAACCCTGCGATTATAAACTGCAAAGATAGTAAAAATTACTGATTACTAAACAATTCCATATATTTTTTTACATTGATACCAAATGATGGGTATTTTTAGACCATCGTATCACATTTTTTATTAACTTTGCAAGTTATTATGCACATGCAGACAAATTTGTGTAAAAAGTAATGAACTTTATATGAATGTTACTATGAACAAAGATTTTTACAACCCCGTTGAAGGTATCAGCAGAGATGAATTAAAAAAACTGCAATATACCAGATTGCAGAGAACAATGGCCAGTGCATTAAACGTACCTTTTTATCAAAAGGCATTTAAATCACTTGGCTTGTCAGCATCAGACATCAGAAGTTTGGATGACCTAACAAGGCTGCCATTCACCACCAAGGACGATTTACGTAATAATTACCCTTTTGGTATGGCTGCCATTCCTCTAAAAGATTGCGTAAGAGTCCATTCTTCAAGTGGCACCACAGGCAATCCTACAGTAGTGCTTCACAGCAAGAATGATTTGGACGCTTGGGCGGAACTTGTGGCAAGGAACCTATATATGGTTGGAGTTCGTGATACAGACGTGTTCCAGAACACATCGGGTTACGGAATGTTTACAGGTGGCCTTGGATTCCAATACGGAGCGGAAAAATTAGGTTGCCTTACAGTACCTGCCGCAGCCGGCAACAGCAAACGCCAAATAAAGTTCATGAGGGATTTTGGCACAACCGTTGTCCATATAATACCATCGTACGCCACCAGATTGGCAGAAGTTATGGCAGAAGAGGGAGTTGACCCTAAAAAAGACCTTAAAATAAGGATTCTTGCCATAGGAGCGGAGCCTCATACAGAGGAGCAACGCAAACGTATAGAGGAACTGCTTGGCGTTAAGGCATATAACTCATTTGGTATGAGCGAGATGTGCGGGCCTGGTGTGGCATTTGAATGTAAGGAGCAGAACGGGCTGCATATATGGGAGGATAATGTAATAGTTGAGATTGTAAACCCAGTAACGCTTCAGCCTGTACCCGATGGAGAGATTGGAGAACTTGTACTCACTACCCTTAACCGTGAGGCAATGCCGTTAATCCGCTACCGCACACGTGACCTTACACGCATAATCCCAGGTGATTGCCCTTGCGGACGTACACATCGCCGTTTGGCACGTTTCCAAGGGCGTAGTGATGACATGATGATATTAAAAGGTGTAAACATATTCCCTATCCAAATAGAGAAGATACTTATGGGATATAAAGAGTTAGGCAGCAACTTCCTTATAACATTGGAGACAATCAGCAATAATGATGAAATGACGGTGGAGGTTGAACTTGGCGAACTTGCCACAGACAATGTAGGAGACCTTAAAGATTTGGTTAGGGACATTACCCGTAAACTTAAAGATGAGATACTCATCACACCTAAAGTAAAACTTGTGCCTAAAGGTTCATTACCTTCTGCAGAGGGAGGAAAAGCAGTCAGAGTTAAGGATTTAAGAAAATTATTCTAAAAAGATTACGTTTTGAAACTAGCGGTTCTCATATTATATTTTGCAATCCTGATTGGAATAGGATTCTATTGCAGGAAAAAGTCAACTGATGTAAACAGTTTTGTGTTGGGTGGCAGAAATGTAGGTCCTTGGCTTACCGCATTCTCGTACGGCACTTCATATTTCTCTGCTGTCATATTTGTGGGGTATGCAGGTCAGTTCGGGTGGAAATTCGGATTATCTTCAACCTGGATTGGCATAGGCAATGCCATTATCGGGTCTCTGCTTGCCTGGGTCATACTTGGCAAACGCACCAGAACCATGAGCCAGCACCTTAACTCATCCACTATGCCTGAGTTTTTTGGCAACAGATTCAGTAGCAGTGCCCTTAAAATATGTGCATCTGTCATAATATTTGTGTTTATGATACCCTATACGGCATCGCTGTATAACGGATTGTCAAGGCTGTTTGGAATGGCATTTAACATAGATTATTCAGTATGCATAATACTTATGACTGTGCTTACAGCAATCTATGTTACCGCAGGAGGATATATGGCAACTGCAATAAACGATTTTATTCAGGGTCTTATAATGCTATTCGGCATTGTAATAATAATAGTTGCAGTTCTAAAGACCCAAGGTGGAATTTTTCAGGCATTTGAAGATATGAAAGCGGTCCAAGATGCTTCAGCCGGAGTTACAAACGGTGAGTTCGCATCTGTATTCGGTCCCGATGTCATAGGGTTGCTGTTTGTTGTATTGCTAACATCATTAGGCACCTGGGGATTACCTCAAATGGTACAGAAATTTTATGCCATAACCGATGAGAAAGCCATTTTCAAAGGTACTGTAATATCAACCGTATTTGCCCTTATTGTTGCAGGCGGATGCTATTTTCTGGGTGGTTTTGGCAGATTGTTTGCAGATAATCCAAACATCTACAGTGCAGAAGGCAAGGTGATATATGATGCCATAGTTCCTGAAATGCTATCCACATTATCTCCTGCACTTATAGCATTAGTTGTAATTCTTGTATTATCCGCCAGTATGAGTACACTGTCAGCATTAGTATTTACATCGTCATCAACTTTAACCATTGACTTTTTAAAAGACAATTTCATTAAAGACATGAGTCAGGCTAAACAAGTGAGATGTATCAGGGTTTTTATAGTGGTATTTATAGTTATAAGTGCTGTAATTGCTCTTATTCAATATAACAGTTCAGTAACCTTTATTGCACAACTTATGGGTATAAGCTGGGGTGCAATGGCAGGTGCATTTCTTGCTCCGTTTATGTTCTCGCTATACAGCAAAAAAATAACATGTGCCTCATGTTGGGTCTGCTTTATATTCAGCACCGTCCTTATGATTCTTAATATGACGGCACGTCCGTATTTTCCTGAAATTCTGCAATCACCAATCAACTGCGGTGTATTTGCCATGATTTCCGGATTTATAATAGTACCTATAGTAAGTTCATTCACAAAAAAGCAGGATTCAGAAACCCTGTCCCAAATATTTAAATGCTACAATAAATAATTGAAAATTGAAAATTGAAAGTTGAAAGTTGAAAGTTGAAAGTTGACTGCGAAGCTGACTGAAAGTAAAATTGAAAATTGACTGTGAATCTGATTGAAAATAAAGTTAATTATTATGAATACACCTATAAGTAGAGAACTGATAGATAAAACAATTGAGGAATTTGGCATAAAGGATTTCTCTAAAGCCACAATTCGTGAAGTAAAGGCGATAGCGGCATTGGCAGAGCAGAAATCGGGTGTTGAATTTATAAAGATGGAGATGGGGGTTCCCGGACTACCGCCTTCTAAAGTGGGCGTTGATGCTCAAATCAGTGCGTTAAGCAAAGGAATTGCCAGACTTTACCCCGATATTAACGGAATAGCGGAACTTAAACAGGAGGCTGCCCGTTTTGTAAAGATGTTTATTGACACTGATGTAAGTCCTGAGAGTTGCGTACCTGTAACAGGCTCAATGCAAGGAACTTTTGCATCATTTCTTACCGCATCACAATGTGTTGAGGGCAAAGACACCATACTGTTTATAGACCCAGGTTTCCCTGTGCAGAAAATGCAGATAGAGGTAATGGGTGCCAAATACAAGACATTTGACGTATATTCTTATCGTGGAAACAGGCTCAAAGGCAAATTAGAGGAATTTCTGAAAGGTGGTGACATTGCAGCCATAGTCTATAGTAATCCCAACAATCCGTCATGGGTATGTCTAAAAGACGAGGAACTACAGATTATAGGTGAACTTGCAAACACATACGATGTAATAGTGTTTGAGGACCTTGCCTACTTTGCAATGGATTTCAGAAAAGACCTGAGCGTTCCGGGCAAGGCACCGTTCCAACCGTCAGTATCTAAATATACAGAAAACTGTGCTATGCTTATAAGTGGCTCTAAAGCATTTAGTTATGCAGGAGAGCGTATAGGCGTTGTCTGTATGACCGATAAACTTTACCACCGCCAATATTCAGGTCTTACAAAGCGTTACGGAGGCGGTACATTCGGCACCGTATTTGTACATAGAGTGTTATATGCCCTATCAAGCGGCACAAGCCACTCTGCACAGTATGCCCTTGCCGCAATGCTGAAAGCGGCAAACGACGGCAAATATAATTTTCTTAACGAGGTTAAGGTATATGGAGAGAGAGCAAGAAAACTAAAGGAGATTTTCTTAAAACACGGCTTCCATATTGTGTATGACATGGATATGGATACAAAAGTGGCGGACGGATTCTATTTTACAATAGGATATAAGAGTATGACATCGGGTGAACTTATAAAGGAGTTGATGTATTATGGTGTCTCTGCAATCTCTCTATCCACCACAGGCAGTAACCAAGAGGGATTAAGAGCATGTACTTCATTTATAGAAGACCATCAATATGAAGAACTTGACAAGAGACTGGCAATTTTTGAAGAAAACAATAAATAATTAAGATTATGATAGTTGAACAAATTTCTGTTTTTGTTGAGAACAAGGCAGGCAGCATTGAAAAAGTAACTATGACACTGGCAAATGCAGGCATAGGAATACGCACCTTCTGTACAGAAGACGGTTCTGATTTTGGCATATTAAGAATGCTTGTAACAGACCCTGAAAAAGCGGAATCCGTTTTGAAAGCGGGTGGATTCAGTGCTTTCTGCAATAAAGTTGTAGCGGCAAAATGTGCAAACAAGACCGGCTCGCTGGCATATTTGCTCAATAAATTGGCAGATAGAAACGTATCAGTGGAATATATGTATGCCTATCAAGACAATGATGAGGCAAAAGTGGTTCTTAGGACAAAAGATATAGAATTGTGCAATACAATAATAGAGGAACAATAAAATGAAAGTACTAAAATTTGGTGGAACATCAGTAGGTTCCGTAGAGAACATCCTTAAAGTCAAAGGCATTGTATCGGGTGCCAATGATAAGGAGATTGTAGTAGTGTCCGCTATGGGCGGCGTAACAGATATGCTTATCGCCACTGCCAAAACAGCAGAGGCAGGTGACCAAACTTACACCACTACATTCACCACCATAACAGAGCGTCATCTTAGCACCGCTAAAGCCACAGTGGCTGAAAAAGATTTTGATGCCGTTAGGAATGGTCTTGAGCAGTATTTTGAAGAGTTAAGCGGACTATATAAGCAAGTATTTGACACTAAATCACTTACAACCACCATATTAAACTCCATAGTAAGTTATGGAGAGAAGATGAGTTCCTATTTACTATCTTGCGTATTGGGGGCCAAGCATTTTAACTCTTTAGATATAATCAAGACAAAGCCTTACCATAAGAAAAATATTTTGGATAAGTCTGCCACATACAAGAATATGACAGAGGCATTCAGCACATTGCCGCAGGTTAGCATTATGGGTGGCTTTATATCATCTGACAGCCGCACAGGAGAAGTTACAAACCTTGGCAGAGGTGGCTCAGACTATACTGCAGCCATCGTAGCAGGTGCATTGGACGCTTCATCGCTTGAGATTTGGACAGATGTTGACGGCTTTATGACGGCAGACCCACGACTGGTGCCTAACGCATACGCCATAGAGGAGTTGTCTTACATAGAGGCTATGGAGTTATCCAATTTTGGAGCCAAAGTACTCTACCCTCCTACCATCTACCCTGTTTATGAGCGTAATATACCTATCTATATTAAGAACACAAACAACCCGATGTGTAAGGGAACCCGTATATCAAATATACAGAACCATGAGGGCAAGGCAGTTAAAGGAATCTCATCTATAAGCGACACCTGTCTTATAACACTACAGGGTATGGGTATGGTTGGTGTTCTTGGCATAAGTTCCAGAACTTTCAAGGCCCTTGCCGATGAGGGAATCAGCGTGTTCCTTATTTCACAGGCATCATCAGAGAACTCCACCACATTTGCTGTAATGAATTCAGAGGCAGATGACGCAGTAAATGCACTCTCCAATGAGTTTAAGGCAGAACTTGAGCGAGGTGAGATTTGGTCTATCACCCCACAAAAGAACCTTGCCACAGTTGCCATCGTGGGAGAGAACATGAGGTTCAATACAGGTCTTGCAGGCAAACTGTTTGACACTATGGGACGTAGCGGTATAAACATAATAGCGTGTGCCCAGGGTGCATCAGAGACCAATATTTCATTCGTAATTACTCAAAACCATTTACAAAAAGCATTAAACGTGTTACATGATTCATTTTTCCTGGCAGATTACCAGGTATTAAACATATTCCAAGTAGGAACGGGAACAGTAGGTGGCAGTCTGCTTGAGCAGATAGAGCACCAGCAAGAGAAAATTCTTAAACAGAACAGTGTAAAACTGAATGTAGTTGGCATTACAGATATCAACGGCTCTATATTCAACCCTAACGGCATAGATCTGAAGACATACAAAGAGGAGGTTAAGCGTAACGGCAAGCCTACCACCCCTGAGCAGATTAAGCAGACCATAATAGATATGAATCTGTTTAACTCAGTATTTGTGGATTGTACGGCAAGCGGTGCCATCGCCTCTCTCTATACAGACCTTATTAATCACAATATATCTGTGGTGGCAGCCAATAAGATTGCGGCATCGGGTCCATACGATGTTTATGAGAATCTCAAGAACACTGCACGCCGCAAGGGAATTAAATATCTGTTTGAGACCAATGTAGGTGCAGGTCTGCCTATCATAAACACTATGAACAGTCTAATAAACAGCGGAGACCGCATTCTAAAGATAGAGGCAGTACTATCAGGCACTCTGAACTTTATATTTAACACCATAAGCAAGGATGTCTCTTTCTCCAAATCCATTATTATGGCTAAAGAGGCACGTTTTTCTGAGCCTGACCCAAGAATTGACCTTAGCGGAACAGATGTAATACGTAAACTTGTTATTCTTGCACGTGAGAGTGGTTATAAAGTAGAGCAAACAGACGTTAAGAAGAACCTTTTTGTACCCGATAAATATTTTGAAGGCTCACTTGAAGATTTCTGGAAGAATATCCATGAACTTGATGCAGAGTTTGAGAGCAAGCGTCAGGCACTTGAAAAAGAGAACAAGAAATACAGATTTGTAGCCACTATGAAAGAGGGAGAATGCTCTGTAGGGCTTCAGGCAGTTGACTCCACCCATCCGTTCTATGATTTGGAGGGCAGCAACAATATTGTTATGATTCAGACAGAACGCTACTTTAATGACCCGATGATAATAAAGGGATACGGAGCAGGTGCCAGCGTAACAGCAGCAGGTGTTTTTGGGGATATAATGAGTATAGCCAACATCAGATAGTTTATTTTGAATTTATTTTTGCAAATCAAAATATTATTAACAATACGATAATTGTAAAAATGATAAAGTATATACATAATATATTATCAATTTGCTCTATTGTATTATGTATGATATTGACATCGTGTAATCAGAATCCTCAAATTCCGTCCAACACACCTGAGGTGGATACAGTAAAGACAAATCTGTTGGAGTACAATAAGTTATGTATGGAAGATGAAAGGCGTGAGATAGAGGCATACGCAGACAGCATTGGGGGGTTCACTAAAAGTGAGGAAGGCTTCTATTATAAAGTGGACAGTGGACAGTGGACAGTGGACAATGGATACACTAATAGGGAATCACTGTCAACTGTCAACTCTCAACTGTCAACTATTAAAGATGGTGATTTGGTGGCTGTGGCATACAGCATTGAACTGCTTGACGGAACTATCTGCTATCAAAGTACAGACGGGAAGGCACTTACATTTACAGTAGGCAAAAGGCAGGTTATCAAGGGATTAGACATCGCCATAGTAGGACATTGCATCGGTGATGAGATTGAATTTATTTTTCCATACAATATGGCATACGGAATTGCAGGTGACAGAGAGTGCATAACTCCAATGACACCTGTACTGTACAGAATAAAAATAATATCAGTAGAATGAAAAAATAAAGAAATATGAAAACACTGACAAATAGAACCCGCCTCAATATAACAGCGATAATTGCCATTATTCTTTTGGTTGCGTTATTTGCAGGGTGCAAAAAAAATACATACGCTCAAAAACGTAAAGATGAAAAAAACAAATTTTCATCATACGTAAGCAGAAACAACCTAATTTTATCAACTGACTCCGCCTATTGTTTTTCACAACCTGTACCTTGGCCTAAAAACCTATACTATAAAACAAACCGAGGTGCCTATATAAGATTGGTAGATGATGACAAAACTCAGCGAAAACCAGCTGCAGGAAATGGTATTATTATTCGTTTTAAAAGTTATGATTTAGACGGACGTCTTGTTGGTGACAATACAAATCCTGCCGAAAGTTGGGAAGGTTATGAATTTATATATACCCCACAAGGCACCGTTCCATGTATAGGCTGGAATGATTGTGTGGCGTGTATGCACCATAACAGCCGTGCGGTATTTCTAATAGACTCCACTTTAGGACAAGATGAGCAAATGCAACAAGTAGTAACATTGAGAATAGAAATTACAGATTTTACAGTAAGAAACGATTAAAATTTTAATATATGTCACTAATTAAATCAATTTCAGGAATTAGAGGAACCATTGGAGGTTCTGTAGGTGACGGTTTAAGCCCTGTGGACATAGTAAAGTTTACAGCCGCCTACTCCACCCTAATACGTAAGATTTCAACCAATGGTTCAAACACCATAGTTGTAGGCAGAGATGCCCGTATGTCAGGCTCAATGGTGCAGAAACTTGTAGTAGGCACATTGCAGTCTATGGGATTTGATGTTACAGATATAGGTTTGGCTTCCACCCCTACCACAGAACTTGCAGTAACCATGGAAGGTGCTGCTGGCGGTATCATACTTACAGCAAGCCATAATCCAAAACAATGGAACGCACTTAAACTACTTAATCAGAATGGAGAGTTCCTTAATAAAGCAGAGGGCGAAGAGGTGTTAAAAATAGCAGAGAAAGATAACTTCGCATTTGCAGAAGTAACAGAACTTGGAAAGGTTACAGAGAAAGACTATACAGACAAACATATAGATAATGTACTTAATCTTAAACTTGTTGATGTTGAAGCCATCAAGAAAGCAAACTTTAAGGTGGCACTTGACACAGTAAACTCTGTGGGTGGAATTATACTTCCAAAATTACTTGAACGTCTTGGTGTAAAGACAGTCAAAACCCTTTACGGAGAGCCTACAGGAGACTTTCAGCATAATCCTGAACCTCTTGAAAAGAATTTGGGAGACATTATGAACCTTATGAAAGGTGGCGGCTATGATGTTGCCTTTGTTGTTGACCCCGATGTTGACCGTCTTGCATTTATATGTGAGGACGGCAAGATGTACGGAGAGGAATACACACTTGTAACTGTTGCCGATTACGTTTTAAGCCACACACCAGGTAATACAGTGTCAAACCTTAGTTCAACAAGGGCTTTACGTGATGTTACTAACATTTATGGTGGCAAATATAACGCAGCGGCAGTTGGTGAGGTTAATGTTGTTACCAAAATGAAAGAGACCAATGCTGTTATTGGCGGTGAGGGTAACGGAGGCGTCATCTACCCTGAGAGCCATTACGGACGTGATGCACTTGTTGGCATTGCCCTATTCTTAAGCCACTTGGCACATAAAAAGATGAAAGTATCTGAACTTAGGGCAACCTATCCTCAGTACTTTATAGCCAAGAACCGTATAGACTTAGAGCCATCTACGGATGTAGATGCCATACTTGCAAAAATAAAGGAAGCATATAAAAACGAGCAGATTAACGACATTGATGGTGTTAAAATAGATTTTGCAGACAGTTGGGTGCATCTGCGTAAGTCAAACACAGAACCCATTATCCGCATCTACTCAGAAGCGTCAACAATGGAGAAAGCGAACGAGATTGCAAAACAAATTCAAAATTTAATATAAATATCATTATAATTACCGATAGTTTATATATACCGTTGACAGTGCGTCCGCACCCACGCGGACGAGACTTCGTGTGCAAGCGAGGGCAGAATCACTTGTGGGTTATGCCGAGCGTAGCCACGAATGGGTGAAACCAAAGTGGGAGGGACCCGTAGGCTCACAGAGCCGACTTCTTGTGCGAGTGAGAGCAGAAGCCAAGTTCACTTGGATACTGCCGAGCGAAGCCAAGAATGGTGAAGCAAACGGGAGGGCCGAATACCTTCACAGAAGGTATGAGCCACTGGAAATGGTATATATAAACTATTAATAAAATTAATTATGAACCTAATAATTCCAAAAAACTATCACTCCCCGCTTGATGTAGAGCAGACAGAGATTGCCATAAAGTTTCTGAAAGACTTTTTTGAACGCAATTTTGCATCGGAGTTAAGATTACGCAGAGTGACTGCCCCACTCTTTGTGCTAAAAGGCACAGGCATAAACGATGACCTTAACGGCGTTGAACGCCCTGTAACATTCAAAATCAAGGATATGAATGAGGCGGAGGCAGAGGTGGTACACTCACTTGCCAAGTGGAAACGCATAATGCTTGCAGATTATGGCACCAAGCCACACTTTGGCATATACACAGATATGAACGCCATACGTGCAGATGAGGAGTTGGACAACATTCACTCGCTGTATGTGGACCAATGGGATTGGGAATTGGTAATAGAGAAAGAAGACCGCACCATTGATTTTCTGAAAAACATTGTTACACGCATATATTCAACCATCATCAAAGCGGAATATGCTGTCAGCGAGCGTTTCCCTGAGATAAAGCCGCAACTGCCGCCAGAAATTCATTTCATAACATCACAGGAGTTGCTTGATTTGTATCCCGATAAGACAGCAAAAGAGCGTGAGAACCTAATCTCTAAGAAATATGGAGCGGTATTCATTATGTGTATAGGAGGTGAACTTTCTAACGGTGAAAAGCATGACGGACGTGCCCCTGACTATGATGATTGGGCTCTTAACGGCGATATGCTTGTTTGGAATCCTGTACTGGGTCAGGCTCTTGAACTGTCAAGCATGGGCATTAGGGTTGATAAAGAGTCTATGCTAAAGCAACTTTCAATATCCAATAAAGAGGAACGCCTTAAATATATGTATCACCAGCAACTTGTAAACGGCAGACTTCCGCTTACAATAGGTGGCGGCATAGGACAGTCAAGGCTATGTATGTTCCTGTTGCACAAAGCCCACGTAGGTGAGATTCAGTCCAGCATTTGGCCCGATGAGATGAGGCTTAAGTGCAAGGAGGCAGGAATGCCGTTATTATAGTTTGGTCCTATAGTTCAATGGATAGAATAAGAGATTCCGGTTCTTTTGATTGGGGTTCGACTCCCCATAGGACTACAAAAAAATGAAGAGGAGGCTTGGCGTGTCCCTCATAAGACTGTAAAAAAACCGCTCCAAAAAATTGGGGCGGTTTTTTTATATGCGGTGGCGATTATACCTCCCAAGCAAGGGCGCTTGCACCAAGAATGGCTGCATCAGACTCCTTCAGTTGAGAGAACAGAACCTTAATTTTATTACGCCAACGTGGCATAACATTCTTGTTCAGGCTCTCTACCACAGGTTTCATAATAAAGTCACCACTACGTGTAAGACCGCCAAAGAGTACAATTGCCTCAGGTGATGAAAATGCAACAAAATCAGCAAGAGCGGCACCAAGCATATTGCCTGTGAACTCAAATATCTCCTTTGCCAAATCATCTCCTTGTTGAGCTGCATCAAACACATCTTTAGATGTAATATTCTCTGCAGGAATATTCCTTAGGATACTCTTACGATCAGATGTTTCAAGCATCTCTCTTGCAGTACGGGCAACACCAGTGGCAGAGCAATAAGCCTCCAGACAGCCAGTCTTTCCACAACCGCAAAGTCTGCCGTTCTGACGCACCATAGTAACGTGACCTAACTCACCTGCGTTTGCATCGTAGCCATACAACAAATTACCGTTTACAATAATACCTGAACCAACACCTGTTCCAAGTGTAATCATTATAAAATCCTTCATACCGCGTGCCACGCCGTATGTCATCTCTCCAAGAGCGGCAGCATTTGCATCGTTTGTAAGTTTAACAGGCAATCCAATAAGTTTGCTCATTTCTTCAGCAAAAGGAATAACTTGCTGACCTCCAAATGTCAGATTTACAGCACCTTCTATTGTACCTTTATAGAAATTTGCATTTGGAGCACCTACACCTATACCCCTTACTTGTTTCATTGAATACTCTTTGTTGACAAGTTTTTTTACTGCATCACTCAAATTTTTAATGAACACTTTGTAGTCATCAGTGTCATTGCTCACAATTGCTGTTTGGGTAAGAACATTACCACGGGCATCTACAAGCCCGATTTTTGCTGTTTGGCCACCTATATCGATGCCCACAACATAAGGTTTTTCCATAATACTTAAAATTTAAAATTGGTTGTTTTTATTTAGTTGATTAACACTTTTTTTATATAACTTAAGAACGTATTTGCGTACTATTTTATTGCCTGGCCATAACTTATTCTGTAATTTCCACATAAAAGAGCCGTAATTTATAACTCTTTTACCCCGATACACCCTTTGTACCACTGCCACAACAGCAGAATATGGAACTTTCTCCTTAACACCAATGTTCCCATCGCCGTAAAGCACCATATCCTCATCATTCAATTTTACAATCCTATGCAGAATATAGACACCATCTGACGGCTCCACCAGTGCTATCATTCCTATACGCAAACTGTGTGGCTTGCGTAGTGCAACCATATCTCCTGTACGTAGGAACGGAAGCATGCTGTCTCCCTTAACCACAACCTTTACTTCAGGTTTTTCTTTCAGCATCTCCTTTACGCTGGCAAATAATATGTCATTACGGATTATCATTGGTGATGCGGTGATGTGGTGATGCGGTAATGCGATGTCATTGTACTGTGCGATAATTGTGCGGCGGCATCATCGGGCAGGCACTCTAAATAATATACAGGTGTAGTACCCACTATATCAGATAATGTAGCACACAGAGCACTCATACAAGACTCACTCCAAGGTAATTTGGAACAAGATGAGTAAAGCAATGCAAATGCCTTAGCCCCTGTCCTACACTCTATTTTATTATATGGAGCCTGTGATAGGCGTGCTATACCGCCCACCTTATAGCACTCGTTTTTATATACGGCACCTTTACCACTCCACGGAGAGCCATAAACAACGGTCTCACCATTCTCAAATTTAAGTACAGGATTGTCATCGTTCAGAATATCGGCATTCTTAAAGTTCTTAAGCCACAGACGGCAGTGGGTGCTCTTGCCTGTACCGCTCTTACCTAAAAACAGATAAGCCTTGCCATCCAATACCGCCACCGATGCGTGTATCATAAGTGATTTCTTGTCAATGGTGGCAAATGTGAACGCTAACATCAGCATATTGTTAAGCACATCTCTACAGATATGCTCTGCACTCATATTTGTTCTGTACTCCTTGAAATCCTTGTCAAATTCAAGCAAATAGTTGTTCCCCGATGCTATATCAGTGAATTTTATGCAAAATACACTTTCACTTTCAAAAATTGTAAAATCATACTCATCAGACTTGTAAATCTCACTGCCTGATAATTTTACATCACACCCTAACAGCAGCTGAAAATCCGCTTTTTTAGCATTTTCTGCAATAAACGGATACAGATTTTCCATAGAACCCAATGCACCATACGTAACATTCAGTCTTACAATAAATTCAGCAATATTAAAGTACGAATCCTGCATATTCATTTTACAAATATACAAAAAAAATTAAAACCGCCCCAATTTTTTGGAACGGTTTTTTGTTGCTATAAAGATGCTGAATTTATTTCCATGAACGTATCTCGTCATACTGTGTGGCAAAACCCTCAAACTTAATCTTACGGTTTCCACGCTTCTCACCAGCATTAGTGCTATCCTTGCTATAGTATTTATACTCTATTACATCGGAACCATTAAGTGAGCCAGGAGCAACATGATATGTCCAAGTGTTGTTACCCGAATCCATCATACGTCCAAATCCCCAATTATTAAATGTGCCGGAAACATACATTTCCTTTGTGCCGCTTGGAGCGGTTACAGATAATGTCATATCGCCCCAATAATCAACCTTGTCTGAAACTGAAACTCTACCACCAAGTGGACGATGTCCCATACGGAACTCACACTGGTCTTTTCTAGGACCCCAGACATAAAGGTACTCCAAATTAGCGGGAACACCCGTAAGAGTGCCTTCAAATTTGGTTTCACTTACTTTCTTAAGCTGGCGTTTAGGGTCTGCATGCTTCCAATAATCTTCTGTACCCTCCTTGCCAAATGTACCTGTTACATATACCGCTTTAGTACCTGCAGGTACATTAACAGAGAATTTTACAGTACCGTTAAATTTAGGTGCATTGGCGGAATTCTTATAAAACTTAATATATTTATCACTTGTTTGAAACTTATCGTTCTTTAAAATAACAAACATACCTGTAACCTGTTGCAATTCTGCTTCTGTAAGTTTAAAATAAGACTTAATATTAGAGAAAGAGTATGAAACAGTACCGTCAGACTCTTTTTTCCATTTATATTCAGTCATATTAGTTTGAGCCCAAGGAGTCTTCTCCTTATCCCACTCACCATTGTTGTTCATCTCAAGACAAACATATATATACACCTCTTGGCTTTTCATCCACGAGTCAGTAGATGCAGGTGTATAGACCAACTTTAAAGGTTTGTCTGCTGTGGGTTTTGCTGGAACAGAAACTAAATCTCCAGGAGCGGCAACTGCGTATAAAGGTAGTAACGATAACGCAAATAATGTAGTAATTAGTTTTTTCATAGTATTTGATTTTTATGGTTTTTAAGTATTAGACTACATTAAACATTTTAAGTTTAATACAACTTATCATTTACAAAGATAATAAAAAAATAATAGAAAAAAAACTTTTTCTATTATTTTTTTTAGGGTCAAGGGTCAAGGAACAAGGGACAAGGATTTGACCCTTTAACCTTGACCCTCATACATCATACATTATACATCATACATTAAGTAAAAATCTCTCGCTACGCTCAAGATGACGTGATGATATTTAATTTTTAAAATATGCAGCCCAATCCTTTATTTGGATATCATCTTGCTTTAGTGAGCAGAATGCGTGGATAAAGGCACTTGCCAGGCGTGCGTTGGTCATCAGCGGAATATTGTGGTCTATAGCACCACGACGTATCTTATAACCATTTGTAAGTTCACGTCTTGTATGGTTTTTAGGAATGTTAATTACAAGCTCAAATTTCTTCTCTGCCATCAAATCCATAATTTGCAGCTCTGACGGCTCATCAGGCCAACCTACGGCAGTAGCCTTAACGCCGTTCTCCTCAAGGAATTTGCAGGTACCGTCTGTAGCATAGATATCGTAGCCGTGTGCGGCAAGCATTTTACATGGTTCCAACAATTCAACTTTAGATTTAGCCTCACCAGATGATACCATTACGCTCTTTTTAGGAATACTGAAGCCTACAGATATAAGTGATTTAAGCAGAGCCTCATTAAAATCATCGCCAATGCAGCCAACCTCACCCGTAGATGCCATATCTACACCAAGAATCGGGTCTGCCTTATGCAAACGGGCAAACGAGAATTGAGAAGCCTTGACTCCTATATGTTCTATATCAAATATTGATGAATCAGGCTTGTTATAATCCGCACCAAGCATTATCCTTGTTGCCGTCTCTATAAAGTTACGGTTAATTACCTTAGATACAAACGGGAATGAGCGTGAAGCACGTAAGTTACACTCTATAACCTTAATATCGTTATTCTTGGCAAGATATTGAATATTGAACGGACCCGTAATGTTAAGTTCCTTCGCTATTTTCTTAGACACCTTCTTAATACGACGCATTGTCTCAAAATAGAGTTTCTGTGCAGGGAACACAAGGGTGGCATCACCGGAATGAACTCCAGCAAACTCAACATGCTCTGATATGGCATATTCAACTATCTCACCTTCTTTAGCAACAGCATCAAACTCTATCTCCTTGGCATTCTGCAAGAAAGATGACACCACTACAGGGTGGTCTTTTGAAACCTTGGCTGCAAGTGTAAGGAATTGTTGAACTTGGTCTCTATTGTAGCATACGTTCATAGCCGCACCAGATAGCACGTATGAAGGACGTATAAGTACAGGGAAGCCCACCTCATCTATAAATTCATCAATATCCTCAAAACTTGTAAGTTCACGCCAGCGTGGCTGGTCAATGCCAAGCGTATCAAGCATAGCGGAGAACTTATGACGGTCTTCCGCCCTATCTATATTGAGTGCAGATGTTCCAAGAATAGGAGCACCTTGCCTGTGCAGTTTCATAGCAAGGTTATTTGGAATCTGACCACCTACAGAAACTATTACACCTTTTGGATTCTCTATCTCAAGCACATCAAGCACACGCTCAAATGAAAGCTCATCAAAATACAGACGGTCGCACATATCGTAGTCTGTAGATACTGTCTCTGGATTATAGTTAATCATAACAGACTGATATCCAAGCTTACGGGCTGTTTGAACAGCATTAACGCTACACCAGTCAAACTCTACTGATGAACCTATACGGTAAGCACCGGAACCAAGTACCACAACACTCTCTCCATCTTGTTTTTTAGGCACATAATTATCATTGGAGCCGTAAGTCATGTATAGGTAGTTGGTCTTTTCAGGATGTTCTGAAGCCACAGTGTTAATTCTGCGTACTACAGGCTTAACATTTTGAGACTCTCTTAGTTTACGCACACGCAGCATCTCCGCCTCCATATTGCCATCAGGATTCTCCACATAGCGGGCAATCTGAAAATCTGAGAAACCAAGACGTTTTGCCTCAGTCATAACATCGGGGGTAATATCCTCTATTTTCTTAAACCCACCAAGAACCTTAGTGAACTTAACTATATTCTCAAGTTTGCCAAGGAACCAAGGGTCTATTTTTGTAAGAGACTCTATTTTCTCTACCGAATAACCCTTTTCAAGAGCGGCAGCCACAGCAAATATACGCAAGTCTGTAGGATGAGACAGAGCCTCATCAAGGTTATCAAACTTAATATCATTATTACCCACAAAACCGTGCATGCCCTGCCCTATCATACGCAAACCTTTCTGCATAATCTCCTCAAAAGACTTGCCTATAGCCATAATCTCACCTACTGATTTCATAGAAGAGCCAATCTCACGGCTAACACCTGTAAACTTAGTCAAATCCCAACGTGGAATCTTGGCTATTATATAATCTACAGAAGGTGCTACGTATGCAGAGTTAGGAGTACCCATCTCACCTATTTGGTCAAGAGTATAACCCAATGCAAGTTTAGCGGCAACAAATGCAAGTGGATAACCCGATGCCTTAGAAGCCAACGCCGATGAGCGGCTTAGACGTGCATTTATCTCTATAATACGGTAGTCGTTGGTCTCAGCATTAAATGCGTATTGAATGTTACACTCTCCAACTATACCTATATGGCGTACAACTTTCTTTGCTATCTCTTCAAGCAAGTGAATCTGCTCTTTTGAAAGAGATATGATAGGTGCCACCACTATACTCTCACCTGTATGAATACCAAGTGGATCCACATTCTCCATAGGAACCACAGTAAAGCAATGGTCGTTAGCATCACGAATCACCTCAAACTCAATTTCTTTCCAACCTTTAAGGCTTTCCTCTACAAGTATCTGCTTTGAATAAGCAAGAGCACTCTCACATAGTTTCTTAAACTCACTCTCATTAGCACACACACCTGAGCCAAGACCGCCAAGAGCGTATGCTGAACGCACCATAACGGGATAACCCAATGCACGGGCCTCTTTCAAGGCATCTTCCATATTCTCTACCGCCTGTGAGACAGGGGTTTTAGCATCAATCTCTTTAAGGCTCTTCACAAACAAATCCCTATCCTCTGTAATCATAATAGCCTCTACAGATGTACCAAGAACCTGCACCCCATATTTTTTCAACACACCGTTCTGATACAATGCAGTACCGCAATTAAGAGCCGTCTGACCACCAAAAGCAAGAAGAATTCCGTCCGGACGCTCCTTCTCAATAACTCTTTCTACAAAATAAGGCGTTACCGGAAGAAAATAAACTCTATCCGCAACGCCTTTAGAAGTTTGAATAGTGGCAATATTGGGATTTATCAACACTGTCTCAATACCCTCTTCCCTCATTGCCTTTAACGCTTGGGAACCCGAATAGTCAAACTCACCTGCCTGTCCAATCTTCAATGCTCCGGAACCAAGAAGCAGAACCTTTTTACATTTGTCTTTCATATACCTATTATATTATATCTTTCCAAAAAAAATGCGTTACTTAAAAAGTTAACGCATTGTTGCCCCTGAAGGATTCGAACCCTCACAAGCGGAACCAGAATCCGATGTGCTACCATTACACCAAAGGGCAAAAGAAGTTGAAAGTTAAAAGTTAAAAGTTAAAAGTTATAAAAAGTAAACTTTCATTTTCAATTTTCAATTTTCAACTTTCAATTTATTTAGCCATTAACTTTTGCCATGTGAGCAATAAGCTCAAGAACCTTGTTAGAGTAACCTATCTCATTGTCATACCAAGAGATTACCTTAACAAACTTGTCTGTCAAAGCGATACCAGCCTTAGCATCAAAGATAGATGTAAGTGTGCAACCAAGGAAGTCAGATGATACAACTGCATCTTCTGTATAACCAAGAACACCCTTAAGTTCACCTTCTGAAGCAGCCTTCATAGCAGCACATATCTCCTCGTATGTAGCAGACTTGGCAAGGTTACATGTAAGGTCAACAACTGATACGTCAAGAGTAGGAACACGCATTGACATACCTGTAAGTTTACCGTTAAGTTCAGGAATAACTTTACCTACAGCCTTAGCAGCACCTGTTGAAGATGGGATAATATTACCAGAAGCGGCACGACCACCACGCCAATCCTTTAGAGATGGACCGTCAACAGTCTTTTGTGTAGCAGTTGTAGAGTGAACAGTTGTCATAAGACCTTCTGTTATACCAAACTTATCGTTCAATACTTTAGCGATAGGAGCCAAACAGTTTGTTGTGCAAGAAGCGTTAGAAACAAACTGTGTGCCTTTTACATATTTATCAAAGTTTACACCGCATACAAACATTGGGGTATCGTCCTTAGAAGGAGCTGACATAACAACATACTTAGCACCAGCGTTGATGTGAGCCTGTGCTTTCTCTTTTGTAAGGAAAAGACCTGTTGACTCAACAACATACTCAGCACCTACCTTATCCCAAGCAAGTTCGTTAGGGTCTTTGCACGCTGTAACGCGGATAGCTTTACCGTTAACGATAAGTTTGCTATTCTCTACATCAGCCTCAATAGTTCCATCAAATGCACCGTGCATTGTGTCATACTTAAGCATATAAGCCAAGTAATCAACTGGACAAAGGTCATTGATACCTACAATTTGAATGTCATTTCTGTTTTGAGCAGCGCGGAAAACGAAACGACCGATACGGCCAAAACCGTTAATACCAACTTTAATCATAGTTCTAAAAAATTTATAAATGGTTAAAAATTAATTGAATTTCACTTTGCAGTGCAAAATTACACTTTTTAAAAAAATTGTGCAACAATTTACGTCAAAAAATATTAACAATACACAGATTGTTACAAAATATTACAAAATATTACAAATTAACTTCCATTTGTGACTGTTGAGGTGCCGCTTGAGCATATCCGCAATCACAGCCGGACTTGCAACTTACCAAACTTACAAGTGCCGCTACTATTATAGCAATAATTATTGACTTTCTCATTTTAATTGTCATTGATAAAACACCACAAAGATACGTTTTTTTTTGCACATACAGTAATTTTTCCATAATTTTGCAAATAATATGAGTCCGCTTGCAGAGAGGTTGAGACCTACAACCCTACAAAACTATATAGGTCAGAAACATTTGGTGGGAGAAGGTGCTGTAATAAAAAAAATGATAGACAGCGGCTCCATTCACTCTTTTATATTATGGGGACCTCCAGGCGTTGGCAAGACAACACTTGCCAAAATAGTGGCGGATACCGCTGGCAGAGGTTTCTACAGCCTTAGTGCCGTATCTTCAAGCGTAAAAGATGTACGCGATGTTATAGAGAGAGCAGAAAAAAGCAGATTTTTTGACTCTCCGTCACCCATATTATTTATAGATGAGATTCACCGTTTCAGCAAATCGCAACAGGACTCACTGCTGGCAGCCGTAGAAAAAGGCACTGTGGTGCTTATAGGTGCCACCACAGAGAATCCGTCGTTTGAGGTTATCACTCCACTCCTATCCCGATGTGCAGTCTATACCCTAAAGCCTTTGGAAAAGGCTGACCTTATGGAACTTGCACAGCGTGCTATCACCACGGATAAGGCTTTTGAAGGCAAGAGAATAGAGTTTAAGGAGACAGAAGCATTACTGCAATATTCAGGTGGTGATGCACGCAAACTGCTTAATGCACTTGAACTTATAGTAGGTGTAGGCTCATCGGAGCAAATTATCATTACCAACGATATGGTGGCTGAACGCTTGCAAGAGAACCCTGCCATATATGACAAGAACGGAGAAATGCACTACGACATTATTTCCGCCTTTATAAAATCTGTCCGTGGCAGTGACCCCGATGCGGCAGTATATTGGCTTGCACGCATGATAGAGGGTGGCGAAGACCCCAAATTCATAGCACGCCGCCTGCTGATTCTTGCAAGTGAGGATATAGGACTTGCAAACCCCAATGCCCTACTGCTTGCAAACACCTGCTTTGATGCAGTAAACAAAATCGGCTGGCCAGAGAGCCGTATAATACTCTCAGAAACAACCATATACCTTACCAAGTGTGCAAAAGACAACTCCGCATACATGGCTATAAACAACGCACAAGAAGAGGTTAAACGCAGCGGCAACCTTCCTGTTCCACTACACTTACGCAATGCCCCCACAGCCCTTATGCGTGATATGGAGTATGCCAAAGGCTACAAGTACCCCCACGACTACCCAAATCATTGGGTTAAACAACAATACTTGCCTGATGGAATAAAGACCTTGTCTTTTATTCCATCAGGCAAGTAGTTGCTCTCTCCCTTATTTATTGGGACACATTCCCAAACCTTTGCGCTTCGCGAAGAACTGGCGTTCTTTGTCGCTTCGCTCCATACTTATTCCGGTTTTACCTCTCCAACGCTGAAGAGTTCAACCTCTGCGGCTTGGGCTTTGGCTATTTTCTTTACCATGCCTTTTAGGACGGTACCCGGACCAACTTCTGTAAACGATGTGGCACCATCGGCTATCATAGCCTGCGTACATTGAGTCCAGCGGACAGGCGATGTAAGTTGCTTTACAAGATTGTTCTTAATGGTGGCGGCATCTGTTTCAGCCTTAGCAGTAACATTCTGATATATAGGGCATATAGGCTTATTAAACGGAGTAGCCTCTATGGCGGCGGCAAGCTCTATCTTGGCAGGCTCCATAAGCGGTGAGTGGAATGCTCCGCCAACGGCAAGTTTCAAGGCACGCTTGGCACCTGCCTCTTCAAACATAGGAATAGCGGCATCAATAGCCTCTACACTGCCTGATACAACAAGCTGACCTGGACAATTATAGTTTGCAGGAACTATTACACCATCCACCTTCTTGCATATATTCTCCACCACAGAATCTTCAAGACCAAGAACGGCAGCCATAGTTGAAGGTTGTTTCTCACAAGCCTTCTGCATAGCCATCGCACGCTTGCTTACAAGTTTAAGACCATCTTCAAAACTGAGTGCACCTGCGGCAACAAGAGCAGAGAACTCTCCAAGAGAGTGTCCTGCTGTCATATCGGGTTGGAAATTCTCTATAGTCTTGGCATAGATTACAGAATGCAGAAAAACGGCCGGCTGAGTAACTTTAGTCTGACGCAAATCTTCATCAGTACCGTCAAACATTATATCAGTAATAGAGAAACCTAATATATCATTAGCCTTGTCAAACAGAGACTTAGCCACTGAAGATGAGTTATACAACTCTTTACCCATACCTGGGAATTGGGCACCTTGCCCTGGAAATACATACGCTTTCATAAAATCTTATTAAAAGTAAATTTTTGCAAATTTATTAAAAATTAAGTATTTTTGCAAATTATGGCACTTGTCAATGAGAATTATCTTAAACTGCCTGAGTGTTACGTGTTCTATGAGATAGAGCAAAAGATTAACGCTCACAAGGTTATACACCCTAATGCCAATATTATACGTCTTGGGCAGGGTGATGTTTCACGTCCTCTACCCGATGCCGTAATTAAGGCTATGCAAGATGCCGTTAATGAACTTTCTAATGTAAAGACTTTCCGTGGCTATGGCCCTGAGGTGGGCTACAGATTCCTTATAGACAAAATAATAAAGTTTGACTACGCATCAAGAGGCGTGTCTCTTGACCCCGATGAGGTGTTTATAGGCGACGGCTCAAAGAGCGATGTGGGTAATATAGGACATATATTCGGTAGAGACAATATAATAGCCATAACAGACCCTGTATATCCTGTGTATGAGAATGCCGCCATTATGGGTGGACGTTCAGGTTACATTACAGAAGATGCAATCTGGAGCAATATAGTCTATATACCATGCACAGAGGAGAACGGTTGGGTTCCCAAACTACCAAAAGAGAAGGTTGACATTATATATCTTTGCTATCCCAACAACCCTACAGGCATAGCACTGACTAAAGAGCAACTAAAACAATGGGTTGATTATGCCCTTGAGAATAAGGCTATTATAATCTACGATGGAGCGTATGCCACATATATCAGAGAAGATAACATACCCCACTCCATATATGAAATAAAAGGGGCTAAAAAATGTGCCATAGAGATTCGCAGTTTCTCCAAGACAGCCGGCTTTACTGGTCTTAGATGCTCATACAGTGTTGTACCTAAAGACATTATAGGCTACACAATGTATGGCGAGTGTCTGAGAGTGAACCAATTATGGAACAGGCGTATAACTACCTATTACAATGGCACGTCGTATGTGGTACAGCGAGGTGCCGAAGCCATATACTCCAAAGAGGGACAAAAGCAGTACAAAGAGATTATTGACTACTATATGACCAATGCAGACATTATTAGAGAGTCTCTTCAAAAACTTGGTCTAAAAGTTTATGGTGGCGTTAATTCACCTAATGTATGGGTTACCACCCCCTACAAAATGGATTCGTGGCGTTTTTTCCAAGAACTGCTCTACGATGCTAATGTAGTTTGCATTCCAGGTGACGGTTTTGGCAAGAAAGGTGCCGGATTCTTCCGCCTTACAGGTTTCAACAGCAGGGAAAACACAGAAGAAGCAATGCGAAGATTTAAGAAATGGATGGAATAAGCAAAGGGTGGCTGTAGCCACCCTTTGCTTATTTGTAGAATAGTTTAGAATTTAAGGGTACCGTCAAAATAGAGGATTTCAAGGGCAAGGTCTAAAATCCTAGTATCATCAAGTGTCACCACACCTCCATCGGGACCTGCTTCAATATGAACACCACAAGACATTCCGTCCTTAAAATTCTGCCCTCCAAAATAATTTCTTACAGTATCGGGGGTTATTCCCAATTCATCTGCAATTAGTTTCATACTACCATCAGGCAAATAGTCCTTAATTTTTCTTAACTGATTAAATGTTAGTTGCTTTACCATAACTTTTATGTTTAATTGGTTAAAATTATTTATTTTAGTGCTATAAAGTTAGCAAAAAAAATAATTTCAACAAAAAAAACAGCAACATTTTTTAATTTTTAGCAGAAAATAATATGTTTTGTAGAGCACAAGGCTATAAATGCAAAAGTAACAATATATGTCCAAAAGAACGGAAGAATCTCTACGGTGGGAAAATCAACATTCGCCCTACTGTTGTTTTTGTGCTGGATATAATGGAACCGAGGCAGTAAAATCACCATCTTTTTATATACCCAATAGCTGAACCAACCAAGCAATGCCCCCAATATGGCACCACACACTATATCACCTAAGTAGTGGGCGGCAAGATACATTCTGGAGTAGCAGTTTATAAGGGCCCACAATAAAATAAAGACCTCAAAAAGTTTGTTTCTGAAAACAAGTGTCAAAAACACAGCCACCCCAAAAGTATTGGCGGCATGAGATGACACAAAACCATACAGACTATCTCCGTAACCACATACTACGTGGCATAGTTGCCCTATATCCGGGTCCTGTGCAGGACGGAATCTATGAAACAGAGGTTTAAATATACTTGCAGAGACTTGGTCACAAAGAACAACCGTAAGCACTACACCTAATGCTATCATCACTACCTCTATCTTTTTGGTTCTGGCTATCACATACAATATGGAGCAGTACATAGGCACCCATATCCACTTATCAGAGACCCACATCATAAACACATCAAAATAGTCATTATAATGTGAGTTTATTTCCAATATAATGGATTTGTCCAATTGGTCAAACCAATCTATAATAGAATATATCAATTGAATAAATGCATCCATATCTGTATTAGATTATCTCTATCGCTTCTGCGTTAAGCCACCCTTTACTACCATCTTCTGTAATAATTTCAACCCAAGAACCTGCCGCCTCTATCACCTGCACCTTAGTACCCTCATGTAATATAAACAAGTCTGTGCCACTTACATCGGGTGTACTTTTTATAGTAACTGTAGGGGCGAATATTATAGCATAAGAGCTATTCTCTTTAACCGCATTCTGCTGATATGCAAAAACAAAGGTGATTATTGTAAAAAACAATGATGTAACCGCAATGGCAAACCCCGATTTTCTGAGCCATAGAGTGCGTGAAAAAATATAGCACAACAGTGCGGCAATAAAGAGTGCAAACAAACCTACAGACCAATAAGCCCACACATCTGCCGTAGCCAAATTAACAATATCGTTCCACCAACGCTCCAAGAATATGGTTTCAGGTGCATCTATCTTGTCTATAGTCTTCTCTTTGGCAAACTCTAAATTATGTTTTATGTCTGCATTGGCAGGGTCAAGTTTTAAGGCACGCTCATAATTAAGAATGGCTTGTGCCATCTGCCCTAAACGAAAATGGGCATTGCCTAAATTATAATATAGTGTGGCACTCTCCATACCGCCGTCAAGAATCTCATTGTACTCTTTTACACACCCGTCGTAATCACCCGATGTATATAATGCGGCGGCATTCTCCATACTTGCACCAAACAATGCGAGTGGTGCAAAAAAAGTTAATAGTATTATTAATTTATTCATATACATTATTATTTAGTGGAAAGTTGAAAGTGGAAAGTTGAAAGTGGACTGTGAAACTGACCGAAGGTAAAGTTCCCTCCTAACCTCCCTAAAGGGAGGAACAGACAGCACAAATTATTAAACTTTTAACTTTCAACTTTCAACTTTTAACTAATATTAAGCATTTTCAAGTGCTTCAATCAATTTTGTGGCTCTGCCGTAAATTGCCTGCATTGACAGATTCTCATCGTTGGCAGAAGAGAAGCGTGCGAACTCACAATCCTGCAACGTATTAAGAAACTCTGTAACCACCTCATCATTAACGCCTTTAGCACTAAGTTTATCTCTTACATTATCTTTTGTAAGGTCTGATTGCGGAATAGAAAGTTTATCGCTGAGATACCCCCACAAAGCCTTCATAGTCTCCTCATAGAAATGGTTGCGGTCACCTGCCTTCATAAACTTGGCTGCCGATTTCAGACGTTTAACAGCAACCTTACTTGCACGTTTTGTACGTTTAAGTGCAATATTTGCGTTCTCACGAGCCTGTTTCTGTAGCAATATAAGCAATAATACAAACACAGCAAACGGAACGGCATATCCCGCTACAAAACCTCCTGTTCCATAAAATCCTGCTGATTTGCTCTTTAGTTTGACATCGGTGTGGATATGCCTTATATCACTACCTAAATTCCTTACACTCTCCTTATTGGATACAGTACCCGATGATATGACCTGTGTTTGGTCTGCACTACCCTCCACCTTAACCTTATAATTAGGGGTATTAACAGTCTTATACTGCCCCACTGACGGGTCAAACCAAGAGAACTCCACCCCGTTTATCTCAAAATCACCGCCAAATCTTGGAATTGCAAGATACTCAATACTCTTACTACCCGATGTGCCGGCCGCTGTAATCTTTATGCTGTTATCAACCTTTGGGTCATAGACATCAAAATCGGCAGGGAACTCCAATTCAGGATTCTTGATAAGCTTGAGATTACCTGTACCTGATATGTTAAGTTTTACAGTAAGAGCGTCATTTGCCTTAAGATTTTCCGCACTGATACTGCTTTTAACGTCAAATTTACCAACCGCACCCTTAAAACTTTTAGGGGCTCCCTTAGGCAGAGGCATAACCTCTATCTTGGCAGACGGTATTTTAATGGACTTCCTCACATCCTGATAAGAGTCAAAGAAACCGTCAAATATACTGTTAGAGTGATTCTGCACACGCTCCACTATGACGGCATCAAGAGAGCCGCTTTCAATCTCTTGCGTACCTGAATGCTGCGGATACAGCAGAGCCTGTTTTAGCACAAAAGTGCTGTAATTAAGACCATTATAATGCTCTGTGGTCATTTGCCTGTTAGGGTCAAGTTCTATATCCTGCACATAAAAGCCTTTATACTCAGGGAATTTTACATTTGTAAGGTCTCTTAAATTGTATCTTGTATAAAGTTTATATGTAACAAGAAACGCCTCCTGCTCATAAACCTTGGTCTTAGATATAACCTGACGTATAAACATCTGGTTATTACCACTCTGTGAGGTCTTGGAATCCTTATTGTTAAGAGTCTGACCCTGCTGCTGACCTCCTTGGCTGGAGCCTTGCTGCGAAGACTGCCCCGCCTCATCGGCAGGAAGCACCTTAATGGTCAGTGCGTTTGATGTGTATTTATCGCCCTTAACCACCACTGTAGCACCAGGAATGGTGTATGTACCAGGATTCTCACCAACCAAAATATAGGTGTAAGTTATTGTGGTTGATTTATTTACGCTTCCGTTTATAATCTGCACGCTTGAACTGTGCGATGTTGACGGACCCATAAGCACACTGAAATCACTCATATCAGCCGCACGAAAATCCTTACAATCCTGATTTACCGTATATGTAAGTCCGAATCTGTTGCCCACCACCACCGATGACGGAGCCTCGGCTATAAACTCCACACTCTCACCAAACAAGGCGAGAGGTGCGGAAAGAAAAATTAATAATATTATTAAGTTTTTGTACATACTTTATTTTTTAGTTTACCAACTCCTCTACTCTTTCATACATCATACATCATACATCATACATCATACATTATACATTTATACATAGAATTCTACCAGTCTTTTTCAAGACTACGCTGTGCCGGCTTCTGTTGCAACTTATCTTGCGTATCGTCTTCCTCTTGCTGAAATGCGTTAAGAATCTGCTCCGCAGTCTCCTTGTCCATTTGGTCTTGGTTCTGCTGTTGCTGTTGTTGCTGCTGGTCTTGTTTATCTTGTTGTTGTTCTTGCTGTTGTTCTTGCTGTTGTTGCTGCTCCTGTTGTTGCTCCTGATTCTGCTGGTTCTGATTCTGCTGGTTCTGCTGTTGCTCCTGCATCTTTTTCTGAGCCAATGCTAAATTGTATCGGGTCTCATCATCTTTAGGATTGTTTTTCAGAGACTTTTTATAGGCATCAACACTCTGCCCAAAATCCTGAGCCTTATAGTAGGCATTACCCATATTATGATATATGGACGATAGTTTTGACTTATCTTGAGTCATAGCGGCAGCCCCCTTAAAAGCATCGGCAGCCTCTTTGTATTTGCCTTGATTATACAGAGCGTTACCCAAATTGTATGCACTCTCCACACTCTTGTTATCCTTCAGCAAGCCCTTGCGATACTCAGTCTCACTCTCCGTAAACTTCTCCTTTTTATATAGTCTGTTTCCCTTTCTTATATCGGGGTTGGCATTCTCTGCCCATAACCCGATGGGGAAAACAAGAGTCAATATCAATATTCCCAATATCTTTTTCATATCAGAACAATTTTACATTCTTCAGTAACGGATTTTGTTTATCCATCAGGCATAACTCCAATAGTATAAGCAACAATGCCACCACAGCAAACGATGCGTACTGCTCATTAAAATTGGAATACACCTCTGTCTCCATATCTGTCTTAGCCAACTTGTCAAGTTCCTTGCTAAGGGCACGCACAGCATTATTGGCGTTATCAGCCCTTACATAAACGCCACCGCCTGCGGCGGCAATATCGGCACACATCTGCTCATTGAGGCGGGTAATAATGACATTACCTTCTCTATCCTTACGGAAACTGTTAGTTCCCTTAATTGGAATAGGACCGCCCTGAGGAGTGCCA
The DNA here is from genome assembly GCA_024399495.1 of Paludibacteraceae bacterium. Taxonomy (GTDB): domain Bacteria; phylum Bacteroidota; class Bacteroidia; order Bacteroidales; family Paludibacteraceae; genus Enterocola. Next base: position 56,763 of record JAKSNY010000002.1, on the reverse strand, counting down.
AGCCCCATAACATTAACGCTTACACCACTTTGCAAAGCCATCTTGGCGGCATCAACAGCGGCAGCCTCGTGGTCTTCACCATCGGTTATTATAACTATTGAGTGGCTTACGCCCTCTTTTTCAGAGAACATTCCCATGCTCATACGTATGGCAGACGCTATATCGGTACCCTGTAGCGATACCATTCCAGGATTTATGGAATTAAGGAACATCTTGGCACTGCCCACATCAGTGGTCATAGGCATCTGTACGTATGCATCGCCGGCAAAAACTATAAGCCCCACCTTATCGTTCTCAAGTTTATCTATAAGTCTGCCAAGCACCTGCTTAGCCCTTGACATACGGTCTGGCTTGACATCGTCAGAGAGCATTGAGTTAGATACGTCTATGCAGACCATCATCTCTATGCCCTGATGCTTTACTTTCTCTTTCTTAGAGCCATACTGAGGTCCTGCAGCCACATATATAAGCAACGTAAGGGCTACCAAACTAAGATAGAACTTAACCCTTGGACGTATATGGGAAACCTCTGGCATAAGATTGCTAAGAAGTCTTTTCTCTCCCATTCTCTTAAGTCTTTTGCTCTTTATTATAAGTCCGTAGTAGAACAACCCCATCAGTAGCGGGATTAAGAACAAAAGGTATAAAAACTCACTATGTGCAAATCTAAACATTTTTTTAGTTAAAAGTTGAAAGTTAAAAATTGAAAGTTAATAGTTCCTCCCTTTAGGGAGGTTAGAAGGGCACTTTTAACTTTTAACTTTCCACTTTCAATTATTTATGGTATTGACCGTAAAACAGTATTCTTTAGTATCACTTCTCCTATTATACACAGCACTGCAAGCAGGGCGAACCAATGGAACAACTCCTCTTTTTGGCTGTATTCACTTACATTTATAATGGATTTCTCCAATTTGTCTATATCGTCATAAATCTGCTCCAATGACTTATTGTCTGTGGCACGGAAATACTTGCCTCCTGTAACCTGTGCAATCTGCTGAAGCGTAGGCTCATCTATATCAACCTCTATATCTTGATACTGTATTCCGTATGGGGTTTGCACAGGATACGGAGCCATACCTTGTTTGCCTACACCTATAGTATATATCCTTATGCCGAATGTCTTTGCTATCTCGCCTGCTGTTACAGGGGCTATCTCTCCTCTGTTGTTTGAACCATCAGTAAGCAGAATTATAACCTTTGACTTGGCTTGGCTGTCACGCAGACGGTTAATGGCAGTAGCAAGCCCTGACCCGATGGCTGTTCCGTCCTCTATCATACCGCTCTTTACACCACTTATAAGGTTTATAAGTTGGGCATGATTAGTGGTAAGCGGACATTGGGTAAAACTCTCACCAGAGAACAGCACCACACCTATATTGTCATTTGGTCTCTCACCTATAAAGTGGACTGCCACCTTTTTGGCTGCCTCCAAACGGTTAGGTTTCAAATCCTCCGCAAGCATACTTGACGATATATCAAGCGACATCACTATATCTATACCCTCTGTAGTCTTGTTACTCCAACTGTCGCTGGTCTGCGGACGTGCAAGTGCAAACGCAACGGCGGTATATGCAAGTGCCGCCAATATGAACGGCAGATGACGCAGATATACGGCAGCCTGCTTGGGTATCTTATCAAATGCCTCTATAGATGATATGGTAAGGTTTGCCTTAAAGGTGTTCTCCTTTAATATGTACCAAACAATTACAGGTACAAGGAGAATAAGCATCAAGAACCAAAGCGGATTTGCGAATGTCATACTTTACCCTCCTTTTCTTCATTATTCGCACTATCATCACCTGCATCAGACTCGCTTTCAGGCTCTGGTTGCGGCATTGTTTTCTCTACAAATGCAAAGGCATTTAGCATGGAGCGGTTATTATCGTCCTCCATAGGCACAAACTTGGCAAACTTAACCAAATCAGACAGCTCAAGCATCTCTTTAAGTATTTGCCTAACCTGCTCAAACTCAGGACTCTTTTTAGCAAGTGAGAGTATCTCATCGGTGGTAAGCTCCATCGCGTTAATGGAGAACTGGTTATCCATATACTCCCTAATTACATCTGTAACTTGGGTATAGAACAACTTAATGTCTCCACTCTGCCAACTCTTCTCACTCTTTATCTGCTCCAATTTCTGCAATGCTATAATATGTGCAGGTATTTTAGGTTCCTCTTTCTGAGGTATTATCTTAACCTCTTTCTTAAACACATATTTCATAAGCAGATATACCACAAGTGCTATGAACGCAAGTATGGCTACAACTATACCTACCCAATAGAAGAACTCCGACCAAAGGAACGGAGCGTTCATTATATCCTTAATGGGGTTAATGTCTGCATCTGCCTCTGTATCAACAGTATCCACCATAAGTCCAAGCGGTTTTGATGATGCACTGTCGTACGCCGATACAAACTTATACGATGGTATAAAATAGAACCCGCTGTCAAATGCAGTGATAAGATAATTCAGATTCACTTGGATTCTGCCATCGCCCAAATCAACCGTGTCGGGTTTCAGTGCCTCCACAAGTTCAACGCCTGCTGTAAGCGTATCCTTAAATACGGGGCAACTTACCCTATCGTTCTTATCCTGTGCAAGTTCAAATTTAAGGGTGGCTTGGTCTCCCATCACTATCTTTGATGGCTCCAACTTTCCATACACGCTTATATTAGCGTACGATGCCAACGCTATCGCTGACAAAACCAAAACCAATATAAATTTATCAATCTTCATTACTAAACTTTTTAACTTCGCCTCTCATACATCATACATCATACATTAAGTAAAGATCTCTCACTTCGTTCGAGATGACGTGTTAACTCCTAAACTTAAACAACGTTATCAACGCCTTTACGTAATCCTCAGAGGTGGAGATACTTACCATATCAACGCCTGTCTTTGAAAAATTACGGGTAACAATCTCCTGACGCTTATCCCACTTGTCTTTATAAATCTTACGCACCTTTTCATCAGAGGTATCTACATACATTACCTTATCTGTCTCTGAATCAATAACCTTTAGCAATCCCACATCGGGTAATTCTGTATCTTTTACATCATAAACCTGCAACGCCACCAAATCATGTTTCTTGGAGGCTATAAGCAGTGATTTCTCAAAATCAGGCGATATGAAGTCTGATACAAGGAACGCTGTGCAACGTTTCTTAATAACGTTTGTGAAGTACTGTAGCACACACGATATATCCGTCTTGCGGCTCTCAGGCTTAAACTCCAAAAGTTCACGTATTATATAGAGTATGTGTTTTTTACCCTTTTGCGGTGCTATAAATTTCTCTATCTTGTCTGAGAAGAAAATAACACCTATCTTATCGTTATTCTGAATGGCAGAGAATGCAAGTGTGGCGGCTATCTCTGTAATAACCTGACGCTTTGTATTGCACTCTGTTCCAAACACTCCACTACCCGATACGTCAATAAGCAGCATTACCGTAAGTTCACGTTCCTCTTCAAACACCTTTATGTAAGGACGATTAAAGCGGGCTGTAACATTCCAATCTATGCTACGCACATCGTCACCAGGCTGATACTCACGCACCTCTGAGAATGCCATACCACGCCCCTTAAAGGCAGTATGGTACTGTCCCGCAAATATGTTTTGGGACAATCCTCTGGTCTTTATCTCAACCTGACGGACTTTCTTTAGAATTTCACTGGTCTGCACAATTATCAATTAAAAGTTGAAAGTTGAAAGTTGAAAGTTGAAAGTTCCTCCCTTTAGGAAGATTAGGAGGGCACTTTGCACTTTCCATTTTCAATTTTCAATTAATTATGGTACTTCAACTTTATTAAGTATCTCACTTACAATCTCCTCTGATGTCATATTGTTTGCCTCTGCCTCATAGCTGATTCCAATACGGTGACGCAGCACATCGTGGCATACGGCACGCACATCTTCAGGAATTACATAGCCTCTGTGCTTGATGAATGCGTATGAACGGGCTGCCGTTGCAAGTGCTATAGAAGCACGTGGTGAGCAACCGAACGAAATCATACCCTCCAAATCATCAAGTCCAAAGTTCTTAGGCTCACGTGTGGCAAACACTATATCAAGAATGTATTTCTCTATCTTCTCATCAAGATATATCATACGTACAACCTCACGAGCATCTATAATCTCGCTTGGCTTTATTACTGGTTTAACAGGTGCAGGTTTAGGACCTATATTCTGACGTATAATCAGACGCTCTTCCTCCTGTTTAGGATAGCCCACTATGACCTTCATCATAAAACGGTCAACCTGTGCCTCTGGCAGCGGATATGTACCCTCCTGCTCTATAGGGTTCTGTGTGGCAAGCACAAGGAACGGGTCATCTAACTTATATGTGGTATCCGACAGTGTTACCTGACGCTCCTGCATAGCCTCAAGCAGTGCACTCTGCACCTTGGCTGGAGCACGGTTAATCTCATCAGCCAATATAAAGTTAGCAAAAATAGGACCTTTCTTTACTACAAACTCCTCTGTTTTCTGACTGTAAATCAGTGTTCCAAGCACATCGGCAGGCAGTAAGTCTGGGGTAAACTGAATACGGCTGTACTTACTGTCAACAAGCTGAGCAAGTGTCTTTATGGCAAGTGTCTTAGCCAAACCTGGAACACCCTCAAGCAAAATATGTCCGTCAGAAAGCAAACCTATAAGCAGCGACTCTACAAGGTGCTTCTGACCTACTATAACCTTGTCCATACCCATGGTAAGGACATCTACAAACTCACTTTTCTTCTCTATAAGTGAGTTAAGTTCTCTAATATCTACTGTCTGCATATCAATTGAAAATTGAAAGTTGAAAATTGAAAGTTGACTGCGTTAGCTGACTGAAAGTAAAGTTGAAAGTTATTTAATCATTTAACTATTTAACTATTTTAGTCTGCAAAAATTGTGCCAAAGGCATACTTTTTAATAAATTCCTGCAAGTTCTCTTGCTTTTTCAATGCAAGCGGGATTATTTGGGTCAACGATTGATAGAGGCAAATCTGCTATCTTGATTGTCATGCCCTTTGCTATGTCTTTAGGACGACGCAATACATCACGGTTAGCGTCATACACATATACCCAAAAATCCTTGCTTCCGTATGCCCTATAGGCTATCATAGTAAGCCTACTTCCGTCTATTACTGTAACAGTTTCTCTTACAGGCACTTCCATTGCAGTCTTATAGGTGTAATTCTCTAACGTAATTACAGGGGCTTGTGCAGGTTCTTGTGTCTCTTTACCCTGATAAACCTCTGTATTTTCTGTTTTAACTGTATCACCTGATTCCTCAACCACAGCCTCAGCCTCACGAGCACGCTCTTTATCTACAGGAACTGTATAGTGATACTCAATCTCTTCAGCAAACTCATCATTCTCCATCAAACTATCAAAGTATGGTTTCCAATACGGAACAGAAACATACGCAAGAGCAGCCAAATCCACAATGACGATAATAAGAATAAGCCATATCCAGTAACTATGGTGATGCGGTGATTCGGTGATTTGGTGATTTGAGTCTTGACCCTTGTCCACTAATTCTTGACCCTTGTCCACTAATTCTTGACCCTTTTCTTGGTGATGCGGTGATTCGGTGATTTGGTGATTTGAGTCTTGACCCTTAATAGTTTGTTTTACACTATTCTCTGCCGTAAACTGAATCTTATTATGAGCAGGCAGTATAATTTCCTTACCCGATGCCACATCTACACTTTTACGCTCCTCTACTGCCACCACCTTAAATGTGCCAAGCCCCTTAACCTTAACTATGCCGTCTTTTTGCAGGTACTCCGCTATTACAGACACAAGTTCCCTTAAAAACTGTTCAGAGAACTTTTTAGTCTGTTTAGCCTCATTAGCGACTATTTCAGTTATTTCTTGTATTGATATTTTATTCATTATAGTGTAAAATTAATAATTCATAATCAACTAAAGATCTCTCGCTTCGCTCGAGATGACGGAAAGGGGCTGCCCACATACATCATACATCATACATCATACATTAAAGTTCCTTAACTCTACATTTGTACGTATCACTGGGTTTGAAAACCAATGTCTGCTTGGCTGGGATAAACATTTTCTCTCCTGTGGCTGGATTAAGCAGGGTTTTCTCATTCTTTTTACGTAATTCAAACGCCCCAAACCCTTGAAACACCACACTCTGAGTCTCTGTCACACTACTCACCAATGCAGACGTTGACACCTCAAGCATCTCCGTCACCTGCTTCTGCGTTACACCCAAACGCTTAGACAATTCTGTTATAAGTTCCTTATTATTCATTTATCGTTTTTTCATACATCATACATCATACATTAAATTACGGCTATGCCGTAAAGGTCAAACTCCTCATAATCTGTAATTTCCACATTGTAGAAGCAACCGCATTTAAGTTTGCCTCCCGATGTAGGGATAAGCACCTCAAGGTCCACATCGGGTGAGTCATACTCTGTTCTGCCCACATAATAATCACCCTCCAAACGGTCTATTATAACCTTATACACCTTACCCACCATAGCGGCGTTAAGCTCAAGCTGAACTTCCTGCTGTATCTGCATAAGGGTGTCAAGACGGTGCTGCTTTACGTCATCGGGTATATTGTCTGTATAATTAAGAGCGGCGTATGTACCGTCCTCCTCACTATACTTGAACGCACCCATACGCTCAAATTTAGTCTCACGCACAAAATCACACAACTCTCTGAAATCCTCTTCCGTCTCACCTGGATGCCCCACCATAAAAGTGGTGCGTATGCATATACCCGGAACACGGCTTCTAATCTCATTTATAAGTTTGTATGTGCCTGCCCTGTCTATTCCACGCCTCATTTTACTGAGCATATTATCTGATATATGCTGCAATGCAATATCAAGATACTTGCACACATTACTGTTATCACGTATGGCATCAAGCAAATCGTATGGGAACTGCGTAGGGTATGCATAGTGCAGCCTAAGCCACTTTACTCCTTTAACCTTTGCCAATGTGTTTATCAACTCCGCTATTTTAGACTCTCCGTAAATATCTCTGCCATAATATGTTAAGTCTTGTGCCAATACCTGAAACTCTCTTACCCCGATGCTGACCAAATACTCCGTCTCACGCTTTATATCCTCTATGGTACGGCTCTTATAACTGCCTGTAATAAGGGGTATGGCACAGTATGAGCATGTTCTGTTACAACCTTCCGCTATTTTAAGATAGGCATAGTATTTAGGTGTTGTAAGGCAACGCTCATGAGATATGGAGCGTTTATACCTGCCCCCCAAATCCTTAACTATTTTGGCTATATCAAACTTACCGTAAAACTTATCAACCTCAGGTATCTCCTTTTTCAGTTCCCTTTTGTACCTCTGTGACAGGCAACCCATAACATACACCCTCTTAACCCAACCTTTGGTCTTGCGGTCTGCGGCAGCCAAAATGGTGTTAATGCTCTGCTCCTTGGCATCGCCTATAAAGCCACAGGTGTTTATAATCACAACCTCTCCTGTAAGCTTGGCTCTATCGTGGAACACGGTATGCCCAGCCTCTACAAGCTGACGTGTAAGTTTCTCGCTATCAACAAGATTCTTAGAACAACCCAATGTTATGAAATCTATTACCATAATTCAGTTGATAGTGGACAGTGGACAGTTGACAGTGAACAATTCATACATCATACATCATACATCATACATTATACATAACTCCGTAGGAGTTTAATACATCATACATTATACATAACTCCGTAGGAGTTTGATACATCATACATTAAGTAGCGTCTTTACAAACGCTTCTCTATCAAATAGTTGCAAATCACTTATCTTCTCTCCGAGTCCTATGTATTTTACAGGTATCTTAAATTGGTCTGAAATTCCTATAACCACACCACCTTTTGCCGTACCGTCAAGTTTGGTGATGGCAAGGGCGTTAATCTGCGTAGCGGCTTGGAACTGCTTTGCCTGCTCAAATGCGTTCTGCCCTGTGGAGCCGTCAAGCACAAGCAGGATTTCATTTGGAGCATCGGGGCAAACCTTTTTCATAACATTCTTAATCTTGGTAAGCTCATTCATAAGACCTATCTTGTTATGAAGCCTGCCTGCCGTGTCTATAATAACCACATCGGCTTTCTGAGCCTTGGCACTTTGCAGTGTGTCAAAAGCCACCGATGCAGGGTCTGCACCCATCTTCTGCTTTATTACAGTACACCCTACACGGCTGCCCCACTCATCAAGTTGCTCTATGGCGGCAGCACGGAATGTATCGGCGGCACCAAGAATAACCTTTTTACCGCTTTTCTTAAACTGATATGCAAGTTTTCCTATGGTGGTGGTCTTTCCTACTCCGTTAACCCCCACAACCATAATAACATACGGATTTTCTGTGGTATCTATGTCTATATTTGCATAATCAGGGGTGTCATTCTCCTTTAATAGTGAAACTATCTCATCGCAGAGTATGGAGTTCAGTTCTGCTGTGTTTACATACTTATCTCTTGCAACCCTTGCCTCTATACGCTCTATAATGCGTAGCGTGGTCTCCACACCTACATCAGATGTTACAAGTGCTTCCTCCAAGTTATCAAGAACCTCATCATCCACCTTGCTTTTGCCTACTACCGCTCTTGATATTTTAGAAAAAACACTCTCCTTAGTCTTGGCAACCCCACTCTCAAGTGTCTGCTTTTCCTGTTTCTGTTCCTCCTGCTTCTGTTCTGCAGTACTCTCTTTCTTAAAAAAACTAAAAAATCCCATAGTGTATCGGTTATTACGGCTACGCCGTGATTAACGGCTTCGCCTCAACATACAAACAAGTTTGTCTGTGTTCGGCTTGCACGTTAATTCGGTTATGCGGTGATTTGACTAACACACTACAAAAGTACAATTTTTTTTAACAACTGCAAAATAAAAAAACAACCACCCCAGTTGGGATGGTTGCTCTTTACTATTTTAGAATTAAATTAGAAATTTACTTTCTCACCATTAGCCTTAAGAATATATCTCTCACCTGTAACAGCGTCAATTATTTTTTGTACACCTGTAACTGATTCAGCACCAATCTCGTCAGCTGGAGTAATTTCAGGGCAAGTAACAGGAGTAGCAGGATCCGATAATGAACGGCAGTATTTAGCACTTCCGTCTGTATCAAACTGAGCACTTTCAGAACCATCAGCTATAAGCTTGAAACTCAACTCACCATCTTCAACTTCATCATACTTGAAATATGCCCAACCACTTGCTTTTGTAAGATTCATTGCTCTTGTACCAGGCCATGTTTGACCCTCTGAATCATTGCTACCAGGAGTACGTTTAGAACCGCCAGCCCAATCCCAAATAAGAACCTCATTCTCACCTGATAATTGAATTAGCACCTCTACTGTAGAATATGTATGAGACGCACCTGGATCATAAATAGCAGCCCACGTAGCAACAACATCAATTCCATCGGTATATGAACGATTGCTCATTTCTTCACCAAATTCATCTTTTTCAACATACTTCCAATCCGGACCTGAGCAATATTTATACTCAGTCCAAGTGGCAGCATCAGAATAAGTCGCTGTAGTTCCGTTTAAAACCATCTCTACATGACCCCAACTGCTACCGTCACCGCACAGGTAAACTGCCTTTGTTCCACTAGGAACAGTTACACTAAAAGTAGCTGCATTTACAGCCATTGCTGTCAAAAGAGCAGCAACAAAAAGTAAAAGTTTTCTCATAATAAAAAATTTTTAAGAGTTAATAAATAGGTTTATATAATTTTAAGGTATTAACAATACAACCGCAACCTCTCATTCACACCACAAAGATAGCATATTTTTTTTCTTTAATCAAATATTTTTATAAAAAAACAAAAAAAGAGTCTGAAAAAACATCAAACTCTTCTTATTCTCATGTAATAGGTTATGTTACTTTGCAAGAAAATCCTTAACTTTCTCGTTAAGTACCATTTCCTCTTCAAATATATAGGCACCTGTCTTAGGTGACTTTACCATCTTAATAACCTTGGCGTAAGCACGGCCTTCGCCTTTCTGCAATGTTGCAACTGTTTTCTTTGCCATATCTTAGGGGTATTATTTAATTTCTTTATGAAGTGTCATTTTCTTAAGTATTGGGTTGTACTTCATCAACTCCAAACGCTCCGGTGTGTTTTTACGGTTCTTAGTGGTAATATAGCGTGATGTACCCGGCATACCGCTATCCTTATGCTCTGTGCACTCAAGAATAACTTGAACCCTATTGCCTTTTGCTTTCTTTGCCATAGCCTTATCCTCCTATATATTATAGGTAGCCCTTTTCTGCAGCACGCTTAATGGCTGCATCAAGACCCATCTTGTTAATAATACGTAATCCGTTAGCGGATACATTCAAACTAATCCACTGATCCTGCTCTACCCAATAGAATTTTCTAGTGAACAAATTAATATCAAATTTACGCTTTGTTCTGCGTTTTGAGTGAGAGACGTTATTGCCTATAACGGCTTTCTTTCCGGTGATTTGACAAATTTTTGACATCGCTGTATCTGTTTTTGTTTTAATTCTTACTTACCGTTTGAGGGGCATACCTCAAAAAGCGACTGCAAAATTAGCACTTATTTTGTAAACTCGCAAATAAAATTATAATAAATTTTAAGAATTTAATAAAACTTGTGCCATAGAGTGCCAAGAGTACCTGTTTTTTTGTTCTTTTATATCCTTTAAAAACCTATCAATGTCTCCTTTAGCATAAAATTCCGCTATGGCATTGCATATTTCATCTGCATTTACATTAACCACGTATCCCACTTTACCGTCAGGCACCATCTCTGCCAATCCGCCTACGGCGGTAACTATCATAGGTTTCTCCATCTGATAGCAGATTTGGGTTATTCCGCTCTGAGTTGCCGTTTTGTATGGCTGCACCACCACATCGGCGGCAGAAAACCAATATTTAACCTCATCATCGGGTATAAAATCATTGTGCCACAGTACTTTATCTTTAACACCAAGACCCGACGCCAACTCCATATACTTATCTCTGTTGCCGTAAAACTCTCCTGCCACTATAAGTTTTATACCCTTTGAGTGGAAATCGCCTTTTGAGTATGCCTCCAAAAGCAGGTCAAGCCCCTTATAATCACGTATAAAGCCAAAGAACATTATATATTTCAGTGCAGGGTCAAGACTTAACGTCTTGCAAGCCTCAGCACGTGTAACCTTCTCACCATAAATATCATAGAGCGGATGGGGATTGACGGCACAAGGCTTGTCTGTAAACTGTTTAAGTTCATCTCTAACCGATGCACTCATTACCACAAACCTATCTGCCGCATTAACAAAATAGCGTGAGAGTATGGAGTCATAGAAATGCCTCTCATGAGGGATTATATTATCCACAAGTGCCACTATCTGTGTCTTGCCGTTCTTTTTAACCTCACGCATAATGGTGCCAAGACATGGAGCCATAAACGGCATCCAATAGCGTACAATCAGCACATCGGGGGCATAAAGCCTTATACGTCTGCCTATTTTAACCCAATTAAATGGATTTACAGAGTTTACACTGCGTACCATCTTAACATCAGACGGAGCGGAAGATGGATTGTATTGGGTCTTGCCCGGAAACAGGAACTCAGGGTATTGCAGTGAGAAATTCTCCACATTTACATCGTGCCCCTCTGCCATAAACTCTATGGCAAGACGGTCATTAAATGCCGCAATTCCGCCTCTGTATGGGTACGCCGGTCCTAATAGTGTAATTTTCATATTGTCCGTTACATAAAATTTAGTAACTTTGCAAAGTTAATTATTTTTACTGATTGCGTAACAATTTTTACATATTCTTTCTGATTGCCACTGTGTTTTTGTGCAGTTGCGGTGGCGGAAACTCAAATTCAGGAGGTAATTCAGCCCCCGATGCTGAGCCAGACTCCATTTTTACCCCTAAATACGCCCAATGGTTCCGTATAGAGTATTACAATGGCTACAAGAAGGCTGTGGTGCTTGACCCTTGGAACGATGGTAAGACGCTTACATCTTACGCTTTAAGTAATATATCATACTCAGATAACTCTGCCATACAAATCCCCATCGGGAACGTGGCGGTGGGCAGTTGCACGCAAGTGGCATTTATAGACAATATAGGTGAGGCGGAAACCATAAAGGGCGTATGTTCACCCAACCTTATCTACTGCCTCACTATAAGGCAGAATGTGGCTGACGGCACTTGCAAGGATTTGGGCGACAGTTTTTCAATAGATTATGAGCGTACACTCCTAATTAACCCCGATGTGGTGTTTGTTACAGCCTATAACCAGACAGATGCTCATACACTTAGGCTAAAGGAATCAGGACTACCTGTAATAGGCACAATGGAATGGATAGAGCCCGATGTGCTTGGACGTGCGGAGTGGATTAAGTTTTTTGCCACCTTTTATAATAAGGAGGCCTGTGCCGATTCTGTTTTCAGTAGTGTGGAATCTGAATATCTACGGCTAAAGGATTTGGCATCACAGGCTACAGACAAGCCATCTGTACTGCCAGGGCTTACATTCAAAGGCACTTGGTATATGCCGGCAGGTAACAGTTTTATGAGCCAACTGTTCACCGATGCAGGGGGAGATTACAAATTTGCCTCTGACAGCACTTCAGGCAGTCTGCCACTTGGATTTGAGTATGTGGTAAAGAATTTCAATGACTGCGATGTTTGGGTTGGACTTGACATTGACAGTTATGCAGAACTGCTTGAGCGAGACAGCCGTCTGTCTGTTTTCAAGGCATTCAAAAACATGAACGCATGGAACCAAAACAAACGCCGCACCCCCACAGGTGGCAATGATTTTTGGGAGAACGGCGTGGTTCACCCTGACCTACTTCTACAAGACCTAATCACCATCTTCCACCCCACTCTTATGCCAGCGGACAGCACCACATTTTTGCAACCGCTACGGTAATATTTGGTTAGAAAGCAAGTAATCACTGCAAAAATTATTGTAACTTTGCAAAATAAATGAGAAAAGCGTTTGTTACATACATAATTTTAGGTGTGCTGCTGATTGTGGCATTTGCATTAGATGTGGTTTTGGGTGATGTAAACATACCGTTTGAGCAGATAAAAGGTGCATTATCGGATAATGCAAGCATATCTGTAAAGCATATAATACTAAACTACAGGCTTCCAAAAGCCCTTACCGCCCTACTCTGCGGTGCCGCACTTGCAGTATCGGGACTGCTTATGCAAACCCTTTTCCGCAATCCGCTTGCAGGTCCGTATGTACTTGGTATCAGTTCAGGTGCAGGGCTTGGAGTTGCCGTATTAGTGCTTACTGCAGGCTATGTAACCCTTCCTGCCTGGCTTGCACTGAGTGGTTGGGCTCAAATTATAGCCGCCATTGCCGGTGCAGCGTTTGTAATGTTTCTTGTATTGCTTACCGCCACTAAAGTCAGCGATACTGTAAGTCTGCTTATTGTGGGTATGATGTTTGGCGGAATTGCAGGTGCGGTGGTCAATATTCTACAGAGTATCAGTAACCCCGATGCCCTAAAAGTGTATGTAGTGTGGACTATGGGTAGCCTAAGTGCCGTTACTTGGAGTTACATGAAGGTTATGGCACCTATAATAATTGCCGCTGTTGCGGTGGCATTGCTCCTGCCTAAAAAACTGAACGCCCTACTGCTTGGAGAAAACTATGCCAAAGGTTTGGGTGTAAACGTTCAAGCCACAAGAACACTGATAATTATTCTTACTTGTCTGTTAGCAGGTGCAAGCACCGCCTTTACAGGTCCTATTGCCTTTATTGGTGTGGCGGTACCGCACATTGTAAGAGGCATATTAAAGACCTCTGACCACAGACACATTATGCCGGCATCTGTTTTGGCTGGCTCAACATTGCTGATTTTGTGTGATATTGTATCTCAATTACCAGGTACAATATACACATTACCAATAAATTCTGTGTGTGCCGTTGTTGGGGCACCGATAATTTTGATAGTTATTATTAAACGCAAGCGAATAATATAGGATTTATATATGTACCCTAAGAGGCGTGTTACCCGCGACACGTGCGCGGGAAGGACCCAAAGGGTTTACAAAACCCGAATGGGAGGGACTCTGCCCATTCACAGAGGGGCAGAGCCCTCTATGGGTACATATATAAATCCGTAATAATAAAGCATGAGTATTCTAGTTTCACATAATCTTTCCGTTGGCTACAAGGGTAATATTGTGGCTGAGAATCTGAACTTAGGTTTGGATAAGGGGACGCTTACGGCACTCATAGGAGTTAACGGATGCGGAAAATCCACCCTGATACGCACTCTAAGCGGATTACAGAAACCCATAGACGGCTCTATACAGATAAACGGAGATAATCTGAATGCCATATCGGGCAGTCATCGTGCAAAACTTATAAGCCATGTGCTGACTGATAGTGATTATATACGCTCCATTAAAGTTAAGGATATGGTGGCTATGGGCAGAATGCCATACACTGACTTTATGGGGAATCTGAGTGCAAAGGATTTGGAGATTGTGGAGCAGGCTATGCAGAAAGTGGATATACAGCATAAAAGCAACCACTTTTTCTATGAACTCTCCGATGGGGAACGCCAACGCACCCTTATAGCCAAAGCGTTGGCACAAGACACCCCTATTATGTTCCTTGATGAGCCTACATCGTTCCTTGATATGCGTAACAAGATAGAGATTATGGTTCTGTTGCACACTATAGCCCACAATGAGGATAAGACCATTCTACTTTCAACCCACGATGTAGAGATAGCACTTCAAACCACTGACTGCGTGTGGCTTATGAATAACGGCGATATACTTTCGGGAAAACCGGAAGACCTTATTAAGAGTGGGAAGATAGCATCGGTGTTCAAATCCAAGGCATTTGAATTCAACGCCACAACATGCAGCTTTAAGGTTAGTAATCCTGAGACCTTTTAGGGTTCTTTCTCTATGTAAAGTGTTTGTGTTGGGAATGCAAAGTTAAGACCAGCCTTGTTAAAGCTACGGAGAATCTCCATGTTTACATCTGACTGAACACTGAATATATTAACCTTACGTGGATGCTTAATGTAGTATGTAAAAGTAATATTCAGGGAACTGTCTCCGTAACTGCTGAAATAAGGCACAGTCTTTTCATCTATTGATGTTATCTTGGTTGGCAGATTGCTTAATATACTAAGAGCCTCCTCCATTTTCTCTGGTGTGGTATCGTAGGTTAAGCCTAATTGGCAAACCACCTTACGTGTAGGTTCTGTGGTTATGTTCTCTACGTTTGTATCCACCAATTTGCTGTTAGGTATTGTAACTATTCTGCCAGAATAGGCTCTGACCTTTGTTGAACGCAATCCTATATCCTCTACTGTTCCCTCCACTCCGCTAACATTCACAGTATCGCCTATTCTGAGTGTGCGGTCCACTATGATGGTTATACCGCCAATAACATTCTTTACCGTTTCCTGTGCCGCAAACGCAATGGCTACACCACCAATACCTAATGTTGCTATCAATGCCTTAACATCAACCCCCAATGCATCCAATGCCCATATAATACCTATGAACCACAGAAATACAGACACCGCCTTTTTAGCGGTCTTAATAATGTTTATGTCTATCTTTTTATCCTTGTTTTTAGTGGAGCGTTCATAAACCTTATCTAAAATATCGTTTATTAAATCTACAAGGAACCAGACAACGTTTAATGCAAACAACACACCGTAAGCCCTAAAAACATGAATCATCCACTCTGCCTGAATATTCAACTTTTTAAGGACTACGAATGACGCAACCACAAATACTGCCACAATAAACGGAGTCTTAAACAGGGAGTCCAGCACCTCATACCAAATACCATTGTGCCTGTCAACAAATGGTCTGACGTATTTCTTGCCGATATAA
This sequence comes from Paludibacteraceae bacterium, assembly GCA_024399495.1. Classification (GTDB taxonomy): domain Bacteria; phylum Bacteroidota; class Bacteroidia; order Bacteroidales; family Paludibacteraceae; genus Enterocola. The sequence continues at coordinate 40,906 of JAKSNY010000002.1, read as the reverse complement.
AGCATTATGGGGCAAAGTGCAACTACTATTATAAAGCCCACAACCAACCAAAAATAATCAAAATCAAAAACAGTCATAATACAAGTATTATTTATATGTCAAATTAAGTCCAAATTCATTATTTAAAAAATCAAGTGCAAGGCGTGAAGCCTCATCTATATTTTTTATACGCTCTGTGCCAAGATGCAGGCATTTACTTTTAACCTCTGTGCGACTACAGATTCCAACCCATACTGTACCGGCAGGAATACCCTCTGATGCCCCAGGACCTGCTACACCTGTAGTGGCAACTGCATAATCTGTATCAAGCAATTTACGTACACCCATAGCCATAGCCTCAGCCACCTGCTTGCTTACAACTCCATACTTCTCAATATCAGAAGCCTTGACACCCAAGACATTTATTTTAACCTCATTACAATAACTAACCACTCCACCCTTATAGTAGGCGGAACTGCCGGCAACAGATGTAATAAGGTGTGCTATATTGCCACCGGTGCAACTTTCTGCGGTAGAAATGGTTATTTTATTCATTTAATTTTTGTATTCTGCGTAATAGCGTTGGATGTGAGAAATGCACAAACACGTATGCCTTATGGGGCTGAAGATTGCTTAAAGACTCTGATGATAGTTTTTTTAGAGCGGAAATCAACTCTTCTGCCATACCGTTCTGTTTTGCAAATGCGTCTGCCTGATATTCATGCCTGCGTGAAAGTTTGTTTGTAAGTATTCCAAGCAGCGTTGAAATCGGGGTATAGAGAATGGCAAACGCCAATACTCCCAAATGGAACACACTCTCATTAGGACCACCCAATGCTACAGATAATTCAGGCGACTTGATAGCCCAACCCAAAATAATAAACATAATAAGGCTTGAGAGCATAGAAACAAACAACATACGCATAGTGTGTTTTTTCTTGTAATGTCCAATCTCGTGTGCAAGTACCGCAACTATCTCATCAGTAGTTAGTTGCTTAATAAGTGTATCATATAATACTATGCGTTTTTTTGCACCTAAACCTGTAAAATAGGCATTGGCATGAGTGGAACGCTTAGATGAGTCCATTACATAGATATTATTGAGCGTAAAACCCACTTTTGATGCAAACTGCTCTATTTTGGTTCTCAACTCACCCTCTTCAAGCGGAGTTTGCTTGTTAAACAGAGGCACTATCAGATTACTGTAAAACATAAGTATAAATATCTGGAACAGAGTAAGCACACTCCACGCAAGCAACCAAAACCAATCCGCAATGGCTGTATATACCCATGTAACCAAAGCAAAAATAAGTGATGCCACTATAATACTGACACACAAGCTCTTAACTTGGTCTGTCCAAAACAGTTTCCTGGTGCATTTGTTAAACCCAAAACGCTCTTCTATGGTAAAAGTGCTGTAATATGATATGGGAATATCCAGAATTTCATTGGCTACAATGATTACCGCAAAAAACAGTACGCACATAACTATTGGAAACCCTACCAGCGATGTGGCGAGTGATGGGGAGAGCCACTCTCTAAGCACTCTGTCTAACCAGCCAAACCAGCCTAAACTGAATGCAAGCAACTCCACTACAAGCGATACCACCGCCGATACTATGCCTAATTTGTATTTTGCAAGTGAATAATCCTGCTGTTTGCGGTATTTCTCATCATCGTAAATGCCGTTAAGTTCAGGTGGCAACGGCTTGCCAAAATCCTTGGCATTAAGGGCACACAATATCCGTTCCAGAGTAAAATCCAGAATGATGAACAGAATAATAAATAGTAGAATGATATTCATAGTAATGTATGATGTATAATGTATAATGTATAATGTATGATGTATGTTCACTGTCCACTGTCAATTGTCCACTACTAAAAGTACAACTGCAACTTGAAATTAAATTGTCTGCCTGTAAGATAATTAGGTACGGCATACTGCTGATTATATATGTCTGTCACCCAATAATATGAGTTAACGTTCTTAAAATCAAACAGGTTAAGAACCTCCACCCCTATAATTATCTTCTTAAAAGGTTTAAAGAATCCACGACCCATCCAAGCATCCTTACCTTTTTCACACACACGGCAAAAGCCCACATCCACACGTCTATATGTAGGTGCACGCAGTGTAGATGACATATAACGTTCAGACCTTGGCGGACCTACAGGAAATCCCTGTGCAAAGTTAAGCAAAAGACTGAAACGATACTGCTGTAAGTTAGGAATATAATCCTGAAAAAACAAGGAAATATTAAAAAGTTGGTCTGTTGGGCGTGGGATATAGCCATGTCCGTCATTATCTACATCTTCCATGGCTCGCATAAGTGAGAAAGATAACCAAGAGTCTGCACCTTTTACAAACTCACCAAACAATTTTACATCAAATCCAGCCACATAACCATTAGCATTGTTTTTACCTGTATATCTGACACTTACATTATCAAGATTATAAGTAATTATATTTGAAAGGTTCTTGTAGTATGCCTCTACAGATAATTTGAACGGATGCCTTAAAAAATGATAATAGTAATCCATACCCAAAACCACCTGCACGGAACGTTGTGATTTTATATCCTTGTTCAGGTAGTTTGTAAGATTGCCATTTACAGTCATCGTGTCTTTAATCTCCTTAAAAGATGGCTGCTGATAATACAATCCACCTGCAAGACGGAATCTCAAATCGGGTTTTATATCGGGGAAATAGGCAAAATTTACACGAGGACCTATGGTGAACTCATTATTAAAAGTCCAATAGTTTGCTCTTACGCCTGCTGTCATAGCCAAAATGCCACCTTTCTCAAAATGCCATTTCTGCTCATCTTGGATATAGCCTTGAATTCTGACGGCATTAAGTGTGGATTGAGAGGCTAAACTATAATACAAATCCACCTCGTATGGATTGTATGGAATGGAATAACCGCTTGAATCACGCATTTCCCACTCTCCTACGGTCTCCTTTGCCATTTCGTATGCCCCGCTTACACCCCACATCAAGGTGTTCTCTTTAGTTAGACGGTAAAGTCCGTCATGCTGTGCCTTTACAACTATGGACTGCATCTTGTTACGGGCATGCTCATAATAATTTCCCACACCTGTGCTTTCACCCGAATTTCCGCTGTCATCTACCACATTGCTCAACCAATACTCACCCTCAATATCATAATTAACTTGTTCATCGGTGTTAAATACAGAGACATTCCAATTTAATTCACAATTTTTATTTGGTGTGTGTTTTACCCCGATGTCAGCAAAAATAGTTCTGAACAAATCCTTTTCCTTACCTGAAAAATAGACCTTAAAATTCTGCATCATACCTATAGGTCCAAATGTGGTATTTCTGGACTGAGGCACAAAATTATATATGTTTTGAGAGAAGTTTCCAAGCAACGACAACTCCACATCTTCACGTGGCTTATAAGTTATATATGTTTGATAATCAATAAAATTAGGATTATACTCTGCACGTTCAGGTTTGGTTTTAAGCATAAGGGCGTTATTCTTGTACCTTACGCCATGTATTTGCGAATAGTTCTTTCCACTACTTCCAATATAGCCCGTAGCACCATATAGATTTCCACCTACACCTGCTTCAAACTTACTTGGTTTACGGTATTTTATATCAAGTACAGAAGATAGTTTGTCACCATATCTTGAATCAAACCCGCCTGCCGAAAAATTCACCTCCCCAACTAAATCGGGGTTTACAAAACTAAGCCCCTCTTGCTCTCCTGTACGCACTAAATATGGTCTATATACCTCCACTCCGTTTACATAAACAGAGTTCTCATCGTAGCTGCCACCCCTTACGCTATATTGTGACGACAACTCATTGGTTGAGCTTACACCTTGAAATGTCTTAAGCAACCCCTCAATACCGCCGGCAACAGACGGAGTTGTACTTATAACACTTATATCAACTTTCTCTGCCGTAGTAAGTTGCAGTGCATCGCCCCTAATCTCCACATCTTCTAATTCTGTATTGTCAATCTCTAATCTTATATCTTGTCTGTGAGAGGTCTTTACATTTTTTTTACGATTAAATTGCATAGTTTGAGGTATATACCCCACGTATGAATAGACCAAAGTCAATGAATCTCTCTGGACTATAATTTCATATCTACCCTGCTCATCGGTAAACACATGATGGATTTTATCTAAAGTATAGACATCGGCATGAGGCAGTAAATTCCCGTTATCGTCTCTTACAAATCCCCAAATGGTGTGGTCTGTGCGTTTTTGTGCCGCTTCCAACATTATGGGGAATACGGTCGTAAAAACAAGAAACAATATAAAACACCTAAGTCTCACTTATTTACAACGAATTATGGTTTATAATATTGTGAATTTGGCATACTTAAGAAGCAACACCTTTTTGCCCTCACTGTCAAAATTTACTGTAATCCTGCTCTCATTGCCCAAGCCCTCTACCGCCATCACTACTCCGTTGCCAAATCTCTGATGGTTTATCCTTGTCCCCACTTTCAGACCCGATGTAATGTTATTATCAGCCTTAACAGGCTCATTTGCACACACCGGATCAACCTTTTTAAGATTTCTATGAATATATGTTTTAGGGTTAGACTGAACGAATGTATTCTCAACAGGTCTGCTCATTCTTGAAAAGAATGACTCATCTTGTCTTGAAAAATCAAATTTTGAACCACCGCCTAAGTTTTTTTCATCTATGTAACGTGTTTCTATCTCTTTAATAAACCTGCTACGTGTGGGATATTCCATTTTACCATTACGGAAACGTGCATCTGCATAACTGATGGTACACCTCTTTTTCGCTCTTGTGATGGCAACATACATAAGACGGCGTTCCTCTTCAAGTTCTCTATTATCTAACATTGCTGATTGACAAGGAAACAACCCCTCTTCAGCACCAACTATATATATGTGATTAAATTCCAGACCCTTGGCGGCATGAATTGTCATCAAGGTTACTTTAGGCATATCACCAGCGTCTTCATCGGCATCTGTAAGCAACACAACGCTGTTTATATAATCGTATATATCTATAGCATTATCCTCATTACGCACACCCTCTTCCACAAACTGCTTTATGGAACTTAAAAGTTCCTTGACATTATCACGCTTACTCTCCAATTCTGCCTTATTATCTGCATCAATAGAGTCCATAATGCCTGTGCCAAATACTACCTCTTGTGCCAAATTATATGCGTCCATAGTGGTACGCTTATCTTGATAAGAGCGTATAAGCGATGCAAATGTTGTAAGTTTTTTAGCAGTACCGCCATTTACATCAAGAGCGTATTTTAACGGATTCTCTACCACCGAGAACATACTTACATTCTGTGTATGAGCCACTTCTGCTACTTTAGCAATAGTTGAGGCACCTATTCCTCGTGCAGGCTTGTTTATTATTCTTGTAAGAGATATCTCATCTGATGTGTTTACTATAAGTTTAAGATATGCCAACACATCTTTTATCTCGGCACGCTGATAAAAAGAGTGCCCGCCATATACCACATACGGTATATTTGCCGTGTGCATATATTCTTCCAACACACGAGATTGTGAATTAGTGCGGTAAAGCACTGCAAACTTAGAATAAGAATCACCTGTAATCCTGCTTACCCTCTTTATGTCTGATGTCAAAAATTCCGCCTCACTACGGTCTGATGAAGTCTCAACTGCACATAGTTTTTCCCCAGCCTCATTTTCAGAATACACATCCTTTGAAATTTGGCGTGCGTTATGCCTTATTATTGAATTTGCGGCAGCTACTATATTTTGCGTGGAACGGTAATTTCTCTCTAATTTAAATGTTTTAGCTTCAGGGTAATTGGCTGTAAATTTGAGAATATTATCTATATTGGCACCTCTAAAAGAGTAAATACTCTGAGCGTCATCGCCTACAACGCAAACCTTGTGATGTTTCTCAGCCAATTGTCTTATTATGCAATATTGGGCAAAATTTGTATCCTGATACTCATCTACAAGTATAAACTGAAACTTATTTTGGTATTTTTCAAGAATATCGGGATGATTTGCAAACAATTGCTCTGTAAGAAGAAGCATATCGTCAAAATCTATGGCATTTGACACTTTTTTTCTAGTCTCATACTCCTTGTAAATATCATTCACCCTTACCAACGGATAATCTGCCTTGTACTTATCGTATGTAATCAAGGCATTTTTAGCCATAGATATCTTACCCGATACGGTTCCGTATTTGTAGAGTTTCTCATCAAGTTTCATCTCTTTGATTATATCCTTGACAAGTTTTTTGGAATCATCGGCGTCCATTATTGTGTAATCCTTAGCCAAGCCTACAGATTCCGCCTCTGTTCTAAGGATTTTTGCAAATATGGAGTGAAAAGTACCCATATTAAGTTGCCTTGCTGATTTTTCATCAACCATAGCCGCTATTCTCTCTTTCATCTCCCCCGCAGCCTTGTTAGTGAAAGTAAGTGCTAGTATATTATATGGTTTCACCCCAACAACATCAATCAGGTATGTCACCTTGTAGGTAAGCACCTTGGTTTTACCTGAACCAGCCCCCGCAATTACAAGAGACGGTCCCTCATTGTACATTACTGCCTGTTTTTGACTGCTGTTTAACGATTCCATATTATTTTCACCAAAAAAGGCGACACTAAAAAAAGCATCGCCTTTTATGTACGTGCATAACTATCCGTTAATAGAATGTGATTCTATTGTCATTTATTTTAGCTGCTTTTTCCAAACTACTGTAAATCATATATCTATATGGTTTACGTAACGCAAGTTGGCTTATCTCCGATGCCTCGTTAAACTCTCCTGCCTCACTTTGAGACACAACTTTTACTGCATATACACCATTGTTACCTTTTATAATTTGTGGGGCACTTTCAGGTGTCATACAAGACACTACCGCAACCAACTTTGGCTCCATTCCAATACCACTTACATATTGTGAGTTACAAGAAACATTTGATGCGTTCATAACAGAACCTGTAGCAGACAAATCTCCGCCAGATAGTTTTGACTGAAGGTCATTTGCTATTATTTCACCTTTCTTCTCTTTTTTAACCTCTGAAACTATCTGCTCTTCAACAGAATTTTGAGTCCGATAGCCCTCTTTATCTATATTAGACAATGCCGCAACCACAAATTTATCTCCACATTCAAATACTTTTTCCGCTACATCACCCTCTTCTCCTTCAAATGCCCAACGGATTATTTGCCTTGAATCTTTAATATCGGCAATTCTGTTATCTGCGGCACCTACAGTATATGTACGTACAAACTGACCTTTGGAAGCATCTGCATTTGTCTCAAACTTTTCAAGGTCTCCGTTTTGTGTCATATATTGGCTGGCATCATTAAAAATCTGACCTACAGTTTGAGAACTTGCCTCTACAGTACGTTGAAGCACGCACATTTTTACTTTTGCCACCGGCTTGGTCTTCTCTGTAACCTCAACTATTTGTATTGAATTCCCCAAAGGTAACTCAAACGCCTTACCTACAGTGGCTTTTATGCAAGCAGATGAAAAATCAGCGTCATAGTCACCATCTTTCAACCAACCAAGCTCACCACCGTTGGCATTTGTACTTGCCAAAGAGAATTGCTTTGCAAGAGGAGCAAACTCTGCACCACTGGCAAGCAAATTAAGAATACTGTCTGCAAGTGCTTTGGTTCTCTTTCCAGTTCTTTGCTGAATAAGCATGTGACGCACTTTGGCGGAATCAGAAGCATATATGCCTGTCTCCACTATGCGAGCCATTTTATAAGTGTCACCAAAAAGTTGAGGTCCAAAAGTGTCTCCAGCTTTTCCGCTAAATGCAAAATCTGCCAAATCAGCATCTGTACCCGCCTTGCTTTGTGCTATGCCTGTATATCTTTCATCAGAATTTTGATTACATACCGCTATATAATCCTCACTTGTAAAAAACTCTTTTTTAAGACCATCCATCCATTCGCTTACATCTGCAAAATCCGACTCTGAAGGCACAACATCAAATGTAAGTATCTTGACCGTACGGCTCTCAGCATCATTATAATATTTATTCTTATTTTCTTTATAATACGCCTTAATCTCTTTTGCCTCTGCTGTCACAGTAGAGTCCGCTATAGATGAATACGGAGTAATAGTATATGCTATCTCTGCACTTTTACCGCCTTCAAAACTATATTTGGCATCTAAATTGTTTATGTTTATAGAGGCACCCAAAAGGGCGTTATACTTATCTTCAAGTATCTGGGTTCTTACTGTACGCTGTACAAAAGACCAATATTTGGCAATATCGCCATTAGGGTCATCATCAACTGCGTTTAACAGCTGATATAAGATAGCTTTGTCAAAACCGCCCTTCTCTTGATTATAGAATACTCTCAATTGGCTTAACATTGGATGAGGAGTATCTCCTGTAAGGTTCTGTGCCATTTCCTCATCTGATACCACAATCCCTAATTTCTCGCAATTCTTACCAAGGATTATCTCTTTTACACAATTGTTCCAAACCGCTGTCCTTATCTGCTCGTTGTATTGGTCAGACAAGCTACTCTGCCCCATCTCAACCTTATAGAATGAAGTCATTTCATCTATACGCTTTTCGTAATCCATGATGTTTATCTCTGTACCGTTGACATCCGCCACATTCTGACGTGAGTTTCCGAATATTGAGTTGAAATCAACCATACCGATAATAAACAAAAGCATAGCCACACCTATCACAATTGACAGTAGCACACCTTTTTGTCTGATTTTCTCTAATGTTGCCATATTCTATAAATTTAAATTTGCATTTTGAAAGTGCGAAGATACAAAAAAATTCAATATGCACCCTAATTTTTAGTCATATTGTTTATAATTATTTTCAGATACCGTTGTAGAATCCTGTTTTTCATCTCCGTCTATAGGGATAATGCCTGTAGGATTAAGAATTGTGTATTTTGAAAGACGTGTGTTTGATTCAAAACCCACACCATTTATAATCTTGTCCGATTGCGTCACCTTTATGTCTTTATCTGTGTATATTCTATCCTCCTTTTGCTTGACGAAAAGAATTTCTGTTTCAAAAGTCTCCCCATCAAGATTCATAGCCTTGACATTGCCTACAAGCACCCAATCATCTAATTTTGTATAGTATATGGCGGAGTCAGCATCCACTTTTGCAAACACGTCCAAATTCTCGTCAAATTTTTCAAAATGAATACCCTTTGGGAAAAGCCAATTAGGCTCTACCGCCTTATCCCAAACAAGCCACTCCGGAGACACAATTCTATACTGGGTGATTCCCGAATCTGAAACCACTGTAGATACATCCCAAACGTGAAGTGACGGCACGGAATCACGCACCGCCACAAGTCCTTTGTTTGCCTTGACTTTTCTACCGCAAGATACAAGACAAAGCAGGATAGTTACACTGACAACCAATATTTTTTTAGTCACGACAACGGACTGACTCGTTAATCCAACCGCCAATGTGGAATGTCTCTCCAACCTTTAATTCAGGCTTGAAGAACACGTCTTCCTTAGTTGGATAATACTTTACAAATTGGTTTATCAATGCCTGTGCTCTTTCTACACAATCAGGATCTACTGATTTTGCCTTCTCCAACTTATCTACCGCAGCCCAATAGACTGTTTTTGAAAGAATCTTATCATCCGGATAAGGATTATGCTTAGGATCTACATACATTTGAGCCAAAGCTATATATGGAGCACCCTCATTAGGATTGTACTGAATAGCCTTGAGTGCAGCCGCCTTAGCATCAGCATACTTGCCTTGTGTCATTAAAATACCTGCAATAACATACTGATAATCATATCTTATTGTATCATTTTCAGTACCTGGCTCCAATAAGTTCAAAGCCTCGTTAAAGAAATCCAATGCCTGTGCATACTCCTCTTTCTTTACTGCCTGATAACCGCAACCAGCCGCAGTCTCAGATGTAGGATTAAGTTTGTGTGCCATAGCAGATGCCTTGAAATATACATCGCTCTCTGTACAGTTAGCTCTCTTATACAATCTGATTATCGATGTTAAATCCACTACGTTATCGGCAGATTCATCTACTTTAGAAGCAAACACACCATCAAGTGTCTTGCAATCTGCAGCACCTGATTTTATAAAAATGGAATGTATATTGTTTCTGGTTGTTATGTATGCGTCTCTTGTCTTTTCACCGCCAAGAACTATACTGCCTTCAAGCAACCTCTCTATTTTTATGAACTTGTTTATGAAACTTTCTTTATATTTTTCTGTATCTGTCTGATACTGTTTTTCCAACATTCTAAAGTAGTAGTCAACCACACCTGCCTCAGATGCAGAGCCTCTATCCTCCACAGAGAATTCTAACCATGGAAGCACTACAGAAAGCATATTAGGATCTCCTGAACACTCTATATAATCAATAGCCTGACGACCCCTGATATATGACTCCGGATATTTTTTATCATTTCCAAAATATTGTATTCTCTTCTCATAACTCTCCATAAGCAGTTTAAACAATTCCTGTTTTTTAGCATTATCCCGTTCTTGAGACATTTTATATTTTATAAGGAATGCACCATTGCTATAAAGGTTCCTGCCTGCCGCTTGCGGGCACTCGTCATAAATGATTTTAAAACTATTGTAAGCATCATCGTATGCCTTGATTTTGTAGTAACTACTAAGAAGGCTGACCTGCTCCAGGCAACGGATACTGTCTTCTCCTGTACCAAACTTACTGCCATCGTCAATTGCCTTGACAGCATAAACAGATGTAGATGTCAACACTAAAACACCTGCAACAAAAATTAATCTTAAGTTTTTCATAACGTATTTAATAAAGTTTATAATATTAATTTAACCTACGTTTTACAAACCATCTCTCATTTAACGATATATCTATTCCAAATTTAAAATAATCCTCTACCAACCCTATGGTTTTGACTCCTCCACGATGACCATATTCCAAGAACAGATTTATGGTTGTCATTGCATTAAACAACGGGAAACCCAATCCTGCGGTAATGGCAAACTCGTCGTAATAATATCCGTTTATTTGAGCATACGACTTACCATAATTGGCTCCTATCCTGAATCTCATGTTTTCGCCATATTTCTTGGAGCCTAATTTTGGAATATATTCAACTCCAGCCGCAATCCTGAAATTAGATTTTAAAGTATCTTTTACGCTGTAATACCTTGCACTTGAAAAATCACACCACTGAAAATCAGCACCGAACCAAACCTTATCGCCAAATCTGTATGTGGCTCCAAACCCTATCGTATGCGGAAAATCAAACTTATATTTTGTGTTGTCTTCCGTTATGTGCTGCGTTACTGTTTTTATTTGACTGTCTATAGTCATAGGAAGTTTAATAGAATATGTGGCTCCTATTGTCAATTCATCATTTTTTATGGGTTGATGATACAAGACACCAACATCACAAAGGAATGTTGTACAATGCAACACCTTCTGTTGATAAGTACCTACATATAACGAGGCATCGGGGTATGAAACTGTTCTGGTATGAGTAACATTGCCAAACATATACTTTCCGTTAACACCCACAGACACACGGTCTAAAATATCAAAAGCAATACCCAAATAAACCTGTGTTAAGCCGCCATAACCTGTAAAATCCTGTTTTACAGTAGTCTTACCGTTTTCTGTAATATAATTACGCATAGATGTATCTGTTTTGGAATAGTCATAGCCTACAAGAGTATATGGCACCAAACCCACGCTTACACCTACAAACTTACAAAGAGGTAATTGAATTGCTACATATTCAACCTGCCCCTTGCACTTGTTTAACGTCTCTTTTCCGCTACTTACACCATTGACCGTACCTGAACCTGCAAAGTTCAACATAAATGTAAGGGAGTCAACAGATGAGTAGGAAGCGGGGTTCATAGGGTTTATTACCCGACGATTATACACTCCATACCCTATTCCACCCATACTTTTAGTTGAGCCCATACTTGCAGATTGCAACTCACCATACCCATAACGTGAATAAGGAGAGGCTATCAAGGCATTCTGACTGTATGCAAGAGTACTCACAAGAAACAGGGACAGTATAATATTTAGTTTTTTGATGGTCAATGTTAGTTAAAAGTTAAAAGTTGAAAGTTGAAAGTTAAAAGTTGAAAGTTATGGATTTATAGTTATAAATTATAGGTTAAAATTTCGTTTAGACCGATGGCATTCAGATTTGAAACTACAAAGATGCTATTTTTTATGTAATTTTCAAAAAAAATTGCGTCTCCACCTGTAAAAAAAACTTGTAAATCGGGATTTTTTTCTTTTAAAGAGGCAATATACCCTTCTATTTCAAAAATTATCCCATAAATAACGCCATCTAAAATGGCGGAACGAGTATCCGTTCCCAACAAAGAATTACGTCTTTTTTCATTCAGACTTACAAGAGGCAGTTTATCCGTATATGCGTTAAGCGATCGGAATCTCGTAACCGCCCCTGGAGCAATGTTTCCACCCCTATACACACCATCAGCAGATAAGAAATCGTAGGTGATTGCTGTGCCTGCATCTATTACAAGCAACGGGTAGCCATGCTTCTGTTTGTATGCCCCAATCACTGACGCAATACGGTCCAAACCCAATGTCTCAGGTGTGGCATACTCATTTTTTATAGGCAACGGTGTATCAGAGCCTAACACAACAACCCTGTTTATGTGACTGTTAAGCCATTGCAGCAAGTCATCGTTATAAAAAGCAACCGCACATATAATTGCGTTTTCTATTTGAAATTGATTTGCAAGCGACTCCAAAATTTCTGTTTTAAGAGTGGTGTAGCACTCGGAAAACGCAATTTCATCACCATCAAACACACAAACCTTGGTTCTACTGTTCCCTATATCTAAGGTAAGATTCATTTCTTAAGATTAACCAATTTCCAATCCCACAATATCCACATCAGGTATATTATGGCGTAAAACACATATTTGGAACCCTCATGAAGCATCTGAAAACGGTTCATATCCTCTCCGCACCAATACACTATAAGTGTGATTCTCAATACATTAAGTAAAAATATAAATACAAGGCCTACAGGGATATACCACAATTTATGAATTGAGTTTTGCGGATAACAAAGCATCACCAAAAAGAAAAACATCATCTGTTTTACGCCTGTACAACTCCACACTATATCTATAGAGGAGTTCTGCTCCACATAAAATATAGATGAAGACCTTAACTCTATCTGCAAAGATGTCATCTTACTTAAAATGGCATACACAGCATTCAAAAGCCAATTAGTCATAGCATAGAAACAAGCGGAAACATTAAGTCCGTAAAAAGTCAGAATCTTGTTTCCACTAAGGTCTATCTCCTCTTGGAATCCTAATTTCCAAACTAAATGAACCACCAATAGCACTACTATAAAGTAGATGGTGGATTTTAATGGTTGTATATATGTTTTCATAGTTGAAAGTTGACTGTGAAACTGATTGAAAATAAAATTGAAAATTATTCATACATCATACATCATACATCATACATCACACTCTTGAGTATGGAACAGAATCTATCCCATCAAACTCCCCTTTCATATACTTGAACATGCCGGCAGTGGCAATCATTGCGGCATTATCTGTAGTATATGAGAATTTAGGCAGGAATATCTCCCATCCATATTTATTTGAGTAATCTTGGAAAGCCCCTCTTACACCACTGTTGGCAGAGACTCCACCTGCTACCGCCACCCTATTTATTTTAAGGTCTTTGGCAGCATGCCATAATTTGTTCATCAAGGTCTCAACAACAGCACGCTGAAAAGAGGCACACAAATCAGCCCTGTTCTTTTCTATAAAATCGGGGTCTTCCTTTACAAAATCCCTTACCTGATATAGAAATGATGTCTTTAACCCACTAAAACTATAGTCATAACCAGGGATGTGAGGCTTTGCAAAATCAAAAGCCTTGGCATTTCCCTCCTTTGCAAGTTTATCTACGTACGGACCTCCAGGATAAGGACCTCCTATCACCTTGGCACACTTATCAAATGCCTCTCCGGCAGCATCATCAATGGTCTGCCCTATGATTTCCATATCGTATGGTGATTTTACAAGTATTATTTGAGAGTTTCCACCCGATACTAAAAGGCACAGGAACGGAAATTCAGGAACATGAGGCTCCACTCCCTTCTCCTTGATAAAATGAGCTAAAACATGACCTTGCAGGTGATTCACCTCTATAAGAGGTACATTCAATGCCAGCGAAAAACCTTTTGCAAAAGACGTTCCAACCAGCAGAGAGCCTATAAGCCCGGGACCTCTTGTATAGGCTATGGCACTGATGTCGTGCTTGTCTATACCCGCTACCTTGATTGCCTGATGTATAGTAGGTATTATATTCTGCTGATGTGCCCTTGAAGCAAGCTCAGGCACAACCCCTCCGTATGCACTGTGTACCGCTTGTGATGAAATTACATTTGAGAGCAGATAACCATCCCTGATTATTGCCGCTGAAGTGTCATCACACGATGATTCCACACCTAAAATAACAATATTATCATTTTTTTCGCTCATCTAAGCGGTGATTTGTGTAATTATTACTATTTTTGTAAGATTTTAGGGTGATGCGTTTTGTATCATCCAATTAAAGTGCAAAGTTATAAAAAAATTCTTTACCATAGTAATTGTTTTAGTGGTAATTATTATAGCAATACCACTTTCCGTCACTCTGCTGCTCAGCAACAGACATATTCAGAATATGCTTGTAGGCAAAGCAACCGATTATCTTACAGAGTATCTTGACACTAAAGTACGGATTGGCTACATTGAGTACAAAATACCTGCATCAATAGCACTTAATAACGTTTATATTGAAGACCGGAGCAAAGACACTTTGGCATATATCAAGAGCATTTCTGCCAGTGTAAGCATAGCAAAACTGTTTAAAAAGAGCATTACAATAACAGGTGTTGACATTGACAGTGCCGGATTTTATCTTAAAACAGACACATTGGGCGGCACAAACCTTGATTTTATCATCGATAAATTTAAAGATACATCGTTAGGTCCTGTTGAGTTTACCTTTTCGGCACCTGACATACACATTAAAGGTTGCATATTCGGGTTTGACAATATCGATATTCCACCCACAGCAAACGGAAAATTTGACCCAAATCACATACTTATAGACGGCATTGATTTAGATGCTTCTTTAATCCACGCCTCTAAAGACTCTGTAATAGCGGAGTTGGAACATTTTGCGTGTAAAGAAAGGTGCGGGTTCAAACTTACGCATATAGGAACCGAAGTTTCGTTTATCGACAATAAACTTATAGTGGCTGACCTTGATATTAGAATGCCTTACAGCCGATTGTCATTCCCCGATTTAAGTGCTGATTTTGACACCTTGGACATAAAAAACACATCTGTGAATTTTGAAATGTCAAAATCGTATCTAAGTGGCAAAGACTTGGCTTGTTTTGTACCACAATTGGGTAATTTACGGGATAATCTTAAATTAAGCACTCACCTTTATTTTAAGAAAGACACTCTTGCCTTGGAAAAGTTAAGTTTAAATTACGGTACAGGCACGGTCCTTAACGCACAGGCAAGTCTTGCCAATTTAGTTAAATCACTCAAAGATTCAGTTACCATTGATGATTTCAAAGATGTGAGACTATACGCCAATATCAGCCAACTTGGCACAAACAGGGCGGATATAGAAAACACCGTTTCTGATTTGACAAAAAAGCCTTTTAAATTACCCAAAAGTATAAATGGTTTCAGTTTTATCCGTTACAACGGCAACATATCGGGTAAGATTGGATATGCAAAATATGTGGGCAGAATAACCACCAATGCAGGAAACATAACCACAGATGCCACAGGCGGATTCAATTCATCATCAAAGACTGTTTCTATTAACGGCAATGTAGGCACTACAGACTTTGATTTTGAAAAAATATTCGGGAAAGAGCTTAAAATAGGAGATTTAAACTTTAACATCAATGCAAACGGTACATATAATATAAAAAGCAAGAGAATAGCGGCGGCTATCAAAGGTGCTGTGAACCAAATCCAATATAACGGTTATAACTTTAACGGCATTACTTTGGACGCTATTGTCAATCCCGACAAGTCAATAGCAAACATCAAATACATTGATAATAACGGAAACGGAACACTCAATATAGATGCCTTTTTTGACAACATAGAGAAAAGTAAGTTTGTCGCACTTGAGTTACAGGCAGACTCTATTTCTTTAGGTGCAATGGGTCTGACTCCTAATATGCCCACTCTCAAATTCTCCACCGATTTACAATTATCATCGCACTTTACAAGTATTGATGATATTGTAGGGGAACTTGTAATGGACTCCACATCAGTGTCAAACAACGGATTGACCTATCTTGTTGATAATCTTGCCATTTATATAGAGAAAGACAATCTTGACGCACAACACATCAGAATCAAATCACCGCTTATTTCAGCAAATATAGACGGCAAATACACTCTTTCCACCTTACCATATAATTTACAATATATTATTGCCCAACAGTTCTCTTCTTTTTCTCCTTTACAAGTAAAAAAGAAAGAGCCGTCTAACGATTTTTATATAAACGCCACCATAGGTCCTCTGTCAAATTTGGCTTACATATTTGAACTGCCTGTATCTATAGATGATACCACTTATATATCGGGTAATTTTAGCGACTACACAGATTATCTTAATGTTAATATTGAGACAGAACTTATATCTTTGGGGAAGAAAAACACCATAGACTCTCTGCTTGTACATATAAAGACACAAGATGACGAAAGAATAATTATAGATGCCAACGCTCTGTTTGAAACACCTCGTGATACCACTCATCTGTATGTTGCCACAACTGCAAACAACAATATTGTTAATTTTGATTTTAATTTTTGGAATACTGTAGAGAAAGACTTTAGTGGCGACCTTAGAATATCGGCAGAATTTTTTAAACCCAAGCACAAAGATGCCGTCATAGAAACCTTATGCACCATTCACAATTCAGAACTTGTGATAAGTGACTCTATATGGCATGTAAACGAGGGAACCATATTTTTTGACGAGCATAATCTTGTGGTAAAAAATCTTGCTTTTGAGAGCACCGACCAATATCTGCGTATAAGTGGATGGTCAAGTAAAGACAAGAATGCCGGTATTATTAAGGTTGATATGAAGGGAGTTGATTTATCATATATAAGTGACGCTGTATCTCTACCTGAGATTGCAGAAATCTCGCTACTTGGCATTGCTACCGGTAAAGTTGTAATAGGTGAGGTTTTTGGAGGCAGGCCTGTGCTTGATGCCGATGTATCAGTACTGCAATTCGGACTAAACGGCTACCCCATAGCAGATGTAAATGCCAAAGCCAAATTCAATCACGACAACAACCGCATAGAGATGTATGCAGAGGCTATGAATGAGAAAATGGACACCACGTTCTTAAATGGTTACGTGGCAATTTTTGATAAAGAGATGCAATTGGATATAGATATTAACGAATTACATTTAGGCTTTATTGAGCCATATCTTGAATCATTCTCGCACGAGATGGACGGCATTGCAAGCGGTAATCTTTCTGTAGGTGGCAAGTTTGATGCCATAGAGTTGTGGGGTGACGCATACGTCCACGATGCCAAATTAGGTATTGATTTCTTAGGCTCCACTTTCTATTTTGCTGATTCTGTGCATATAGGGCGTGACCGTTTTGTATTTCCTAACATTCATATAAAGGATAAACAAGGCAATGAAGGCTTAATCAATGGTCTTGTAACGCATAAATTATTTGAGAAATTCAAATATCAGATAGATTTCTCAATAAACAACACTATGGTATTTAACACAACACCCACCACCTCACCCGATTTCTACGGCACTGTGTTTGCATCGGGTAATGCATTGATTATGGGTGATGAGAACAAAGTTGATATTGCAATAGCGGCAAAACCGGAAGCAGGCAGTTATTTTGCAGTTCCTCTTGACAACTATAGATCCGCTACAAACAATGAGTTTATAACATTTGTAAAGAAAGACACTATTGACACCAGCACCACCGCCCAAGAGAGGCGTAGAAAACGGTTTAAAGAGATTGCCCCTACCACCAAGGTTAATGTGGATATTTCTGTAGAGGCCACACCAGATGTAGAAGCCCAAATTATTATGGACAGCCATTCGGGCGATATAATTAAAGGCAGGGGTACAGGAAACATTAAGATAAATGTGGACCAGAACGCCAATGTAAAATTGTTTGGCAAATATGACATTCAAGAAGGTGAGTATAATTTCTCTTTAAGCGGAGCCATTAGAAAGAAATTTGAGGTGGCGGAGAACAGCAGCGTTACTTTTGACGGAGACCCTATGAATGGTATTCTTGACATAAACGCAAAATATCAGACCACCGCATCTCTTACAGACCTGCTTGAAGAGAGTTTGACAAAAGACATTAAGAACACCTCTGTAAAAGTAAACTGTCTGGCACATATATCGGGTAATTTGTTAGCACCTATAATTAAATTTGATTTAGACCTACCCGGAGCAGACGATGAGGTTATACGCCGTGTAAAAGCAACTGTAAACACAGACGATATGATGTTGCAGCAAATGGTGTTCCTACTTGTATTTGGTAAATTCTACAACCCTCAGTTGGCATCATCTCAAACAGTTAACACAACATCATCTATGGCAACATCTTTTGCCACATCAACCATATCAAGCCAATTGAATTATTGGATGTCTCAAATTAGCAACAATGTGAATTTGGGTATGAATTATCAAGATGCAAATAACGGCGATGTTTATAGGAACAATTCATTTGAAATGAATGTCACTACCAATTTGTTTAATAACAGGCTTATATTATATGGTAATGTGGGATATCGCAACCAATATGGCTCTACAAACTTTGTAGGCGATTTTGATTTAGAGTATAAACTTACTAAATCCGGACGTTTCCGTCTGAAGGCCTACAATAAGACTAATGACATGCTCTACTCCACTGCACTATATACGCAGGGATTAGGCATTATGTATAAGGAGACTTTTGACACTTGGAAGAATTTGGGCAAAACATACAAGGAACTGACCCGCAAGAAAACTCCTGAAGAGAAAGCCGCCGCCAAAAAGGCCAAAGAGAAAGAAAAAATTAAAAAGGCTGAAAGGAAAGCGGCGAAAAAGGCTCTGAAAGAGGACCGTAAACGCCGCCATAAAGAATATGTTAAGCAACAGAAAGAGCTAAAAAAGAGTCAAGGGTCAGGGAACAAGGAGTAAAATGTATAATGTATGATGTATGATGTATGAAAACTCCTTTACTCCTAAACTCCTTTACTTTATTTTACTTCCCAAGTATCATTAGTTAAGAGTAACTCTTTCAGTGAGTGATATTGTTTCTTGTTTGAAACTTCCTCTATCTGCTCATTGACTGCATCGTTGTAGGTTGGAGCCTCAACATCACGTATAACACCAAGTGCTATAGGGAAATCAGGTCCTTCCATAAGGGCAAGTTTAAGTTGCAGGGTGTTATCCTGGCAATGTGCATCGTGAACAAGAATATCCTTCTCTGTAATGCCGTTCTCACCAAGTTTAACCACTTTAAGTCCAAAGCCCTCTTGCATCAGTCCAAACTCCTTGTTTGCACCAAAAAGCATTGGCTTGCCATGCTCAAGGTAGATGGCATTTTTAGCCCTACCCTCTGCTGTGGCTATGGCATCGTGGGTACCGTTATTGAATATAACGCAGTTTTGAAGAACCTCAACCACGCTGGCACCTTTGTGTTTTGCAGCCGCCACAAGTACAGGAACTGAGCCTAAAGCATCAACAGCGGCACAACGCGCAAAAAATCTTCCTCTTGCACCAAAACAAAGTTCTGCAGGACGGAACGGGTCTTCCACTGTTCCGTATGGAGATGATTTACTTACAAATCCACGAGCACTTGTAGGTGAATACTGACCTTTTGTAAGTCCGTAGATACGGTTATTCAAAAGAATCATATTCAAATCTATGTTACGGCGTACCGCGTGAATGAAGTGGTTACCACCTATTGCAAGTCCGTCACCATCACCTGAAATCTGCCATATTGTAAGGTCTGGATTTACAACTTTTGCACCTGTGGATATGGCTGCGGCACGTCCGTGGATTGTGTGCATACCGTATGTGTTCATATAGTATGGCAAACGGCTTGAGCAACCTATACCTGAAATAACCGCTATATTATGGGGAGCAACACCAAGTTCTGCCATTGCCTTATGAAGTGAGGCAAGAAAAGCGTGGTCTCCACATCCAGGACACCAACGTGGTTGTCCTGATTTATAATCTTGCGCTGTATATACTTTATCTGCCATCTTTTAATCCTCCATAATTTTAGTAAAGGCATCAACCAAACTGCTTGTATTAAACGGCTGTCCTTTAACCTCGTTAAACTGATATAGTTTTAATCCATCAAACTTAGAACGTAAGTAAGATGCAAACTGACCAAGATTCTGCTCAGCCACAACCACCTTCTTGTATTTTCTGAGTATCTCCTCTGTGTTTTTTGGAAGTGGGTTTATAAATTCAAAGTGTGCGTGTGCCACTTTCTTTCCGTTAGAACGCATCATGCTTACTGCATCACTAAGATGTCCGTAAGTGCCACCAAAGCCAACTACAAGCAAGTCTGCGTCTTTATCGCCTTCAACCTCCTGTAGTGGAATGTAGTCAACAATTTTTGCAACCTTCTCTGCACGTAGTTTTGTCATTAGGTTATGGTTCTCCGGTTCTGTGGATATGGCACCTGTCTCATTGCTCTTTTCAAGACCACCAATGCGGTGCATAAAGCCCTCTGTACCAGGCAATGCCCAATATCTTACGCCTGTCTTTGGATTACGCTGGAACGGTGTCCACTTACCTGCCATATCGGGTGTTACGTATGGTGGAACTATTGCAGGGTACTTATCCAAATCAGGTAGTTTCCAAGCGGCTGAACCGTTAGCAATAAAGGCATCTGTAAGAAGCACTACAGGAGTCATGTGCTCTACTGCTATCTTACAAGCGTCAAAAGCGGCATCAAAGCAGTGTGTTGGAGACTTGGCTGCAACAACCGGCATCGGGCTTTCACCACTTCTGCCATAAAGAGCCTGAAGTAAATCGCCTTGCTCTGTTTTTGTAGGAAGACCTGTAGAAGGACCGCCACGCTGAACATCAAGTATTACAAGCGGAAGCTCAGTAATAACTGCAAGGTTCATAGCCTCACTTTTGAGACATACGCCAGGACCCGATGTTGATGTAACAGCAAGTGCTCCGGCAAATGCGGCACCAACTGCTGATGCACAACCTGCAATCTCATCTTCAGCCTGAACCGTAACAACTCCAAGTGACTTGTGTTTTGCAAGTTCATGCAGAACGTCTGTTGCAGGGGTGATGGGATAAGAGCCAAGGTAAAGTTTCAAGCCAGCCTTTTCTGCGGCTGCAATAAGACCGTAAGATGTGGCTTTATTACCGTTAATATCCATATACAGACCCTTCTCCTTTTTACCTGTACTCTCAACCCTGTAGGTTGTAGTAACGCTGGAGTGGGTATTGTGTCCGTAATTATATCCGTCATTAAGAACCTTAATATTGGCTGCCGCTATCTCCGGTTTCTTGGCAAACTTCTCTTTAAGCATATCCTCTGCAAGTGATAGTTTGCGGTCAAACAACCAGCATACAAGACCAAGTGCAAACATGTTCTTGCATCTCATGGCAGCCTTAAAGTCAAGTCCTGAATCTTTAAGAGACTCTTTGCACATGCTTGAAATAGGTGCTGAAATAACCTCATTCTTAATGTTCATCTCCTCAAAAGGATTCATTGTGGTGAACATTGCCTTCTTTAGGTCATTCTCTGAGAAACTATCTAAGTCTATAATGATTACAGTCTGTGACGTACAGTATTTATATTGTGTTTTAAGTGCGGCAGGGTTCATTGCAACAAGCACATCACACTTATCGCCCGGAGTAAGCACCCTATCTGCACCTATGTGTACTTGGAAACCCGATACACCGGTAAGCGAACCCTGCGGGGCACGGATATCGGCAGGGTAATCGGGGAATGTACAAATATCATTACCTACAGTTGCAGAAATTGTAGAAAAAATATTTCCAGCAAGCTGCATACCATCGCCAGAATCGCCTGAAAACCTTACGGCAACCTGACTTAACATCTTTACTTTTTCACTCATATTCCTAAATTATTACGAGAGTGCAAATTTACTACTTTTTTTGCATATAATCCACCTTTTTTATTAAAATTTAGTAAAAAAAGGTATATATTATGCAAATTTAATGTATAAATATGCAGTTTTTATAAATCTACCGGATCTATGGCTTTTGTTCTTGGAAGAATTATAAAGTTTGGACGCTGCCCATCGGGTATTTGGCACTCATCAAATTTGCGTTGAAGCATAGCGGCAACACAATCAGGGGCGTTGTTCTTATTACTAAGATGGCATAGGAAAACATTACGCCAATGCTCTTGACAGTTTTCTGCCAAAAATGTGGCTGTAACATGATTTGCAAGGTGCCCGCTTTGGCTCAGAATTCTTTGCTTCAGGAACAGCGGATACGGACCGTTAAGCAACATCTCCTCATCGTAGTTGGATTCTATAACAATGTTATTTGCCTTTATAATAAAAGGTATAGCCTCATTGTTTATGTATCCCAAATCTGTGGCTATTACAATGTTATTCTCCGGTGAACCTTTCTGCTCAATGTAGTAGCCCACACTGTCTGTTGAGTCATGATAAACCTGAAAAGAGGTGATAAGCATATCGCCTATCTCTATGGTCTCCCCCTTACTCTGATAGTGACGGCATCCGTATAGTTTCTCCGTTACCTTATAACAACGGTTAACTCCGTTAAGAATCTCCTGTGTGGAATATACAGGTATATGATATATCTCTCCAAGAGTACCCACCGATGCTATGTGGTCATAGTGGTCATGAGTTACAAAAATAGCGTATATTTTCTGTATTGAGGTGCCTATTTTCTCCAGAGATTTCTTAATTGTCTTAACGCTGATACCTGCATCTACAAGAATGCCACAAGTGTCAGTGCCTATATAGTAACAATTACCGTCACTTCCGCTGGAAAAACTACAAAACTTCATCAGTTGAAAGTTGAAAATTGAAAATTTAACCCAAACGCAAAGCGTGGGAGTCTGGGACTGTTTGGAGTAGCGAGAGCAGAGCCGCTTGCGAGCTATGCCGAGTCACGACAAACATGTTCTGCGAAGCAGAAAATATGCCCCAGTAAACAAGGACTTGTCTCATCCTATGCACAAAAAGGGCTTCAAAGAAGCCTCCGCGTAGCGTAGGGGTCTGGGGATATGCCCCAGTAGACAAGGACTTTGTCCATCCTATGCACAAAAAAAAGGTTCTTTGGGAACCCTTTTTTTGTGCATAGGATGAGACTCGAACTCACACGCCGTAACCGGCACTACCCCCTCAAAGTAGCGTGTATACCAATTTCACCACCTATGCATGAGGATTTTTGTGGTGCCCGAAACAAGGCTCGAACTTGCACAGCCTTACGGCCACTAGTCCCTGAAACTAGCGCGTCTACCAATTCCGCCATTCGGGCATTATAAAAGGTGTTCCACAAAAAAAGCATCCGATAAAAGGATGCTCATTATTTCAAGAGCGAAAAACGGGACTCGAACCCGCGACCCCAACCTTGGCAAGGTTGTGCTCTACCAACTGAGCTATTTTCGCATAATGTCAAACTAACCTACAAATGCCAAACGCAATCGCCATCCTCATTTGCGACTGCAAATTTACAGCCTTTTTTGCAAACTACAAAATTTTTTTACAAAAAAAAAAATTAAAATATGCCTTTATCTCTGTAAGTGCCGTGTCTATGTCATCGGCAAGTGCTTGTATGTCTGGCTTGCACTGGGTAAGCAACTCATCTTTGGTTATGCCGCACAATCCGTCATAATCGGGCTGTAAAAACTACGCAATAAGCAGAACCACCTTTTTACCTGTTGCCGTGTAGGCACGCTTCATAATTCCAATCATTCTGTCACTGAACTCCACCTCGCTCTCCTCTTTCCCGTATATTTTCTCGTACTCTATAAGCATTGTGTTAAGTTTGTTCTTAACACCTTCTATATCGTAGGATTTAATAGAACTCATATCAAACCTAAGCACATGGTACTTAACCCAATCCTTTTCAAGTTCATCCGCTTTCAGACCAGCAAACAACTCTTTTTTGCCCTCAAAATAGCACTGAATGGTATCTACAAGCAGAGACTTTCCAAACCTGCGTGGACGGCTAAGGAACACATACTTGTACTTGTTGGTTATGTCATATACATAACCAGTCTTGTCTATATAGAATAGATTTCTTTCAATTATCTCACTGAAAGTGTAAATCCCTAACGGGTAATTCTTTAGTTTTGTATCCATAATTCAACTGCCTACTGAACACATCACCAAATACCTTCACTTTGCAAAAATACGATTTTTTTTTTATAAAACACAAAATCACAATAAAAACAAAGGTCAAAGGAGCGTTTAGTCTCCCTTGACCCTCATACATCATACATTATACATTATACATCATACATAACTCCGCAGGAGCATTAGTTACAACTTCGTTGTGATTAAGGGCTTCGCCTCAGCATACAAACTTGTTTGTCTGCATTCGGCTTGCTCCTTAATTTCTTATGCAACGCACGTTATATGCGTAGCTCTTCTCTTTGAAACTATCGCTAAAGTAGTCGCCACGGCAAAAGAGGTAGTACACATAGGCATCATTTTGACCGTAGGCATCTGATGACCAATAGTAGGCGTAATCACCAACATAGTTTATAGAAATTCCGCTAGCGTCGCCTGCTGGCAGAGCCGCAAAGCAGGTGGCGTTATCTCCGTTTCCATTACTTTTCCAACCATCGCAGACTTTAAGGTGCTTGCCCGGCACATTGTCACCTCCTACTTTGGCGGCTGTCTCCAATGTACTGAACTCCGTACGGCTTGGTATATGGAAGCCGTTTGGACAGATGCCCTGACGAGTTCCGCTGTATGCTCCTTTTTGATTTCTTGATTCTGTCTTTGTGAAGCCCATAGCGGCAGCCCAGTTGTAATAATATCCGTATGCTTTAGGGTCTCCGCTACGTGTTGGCGTGTAGTATGGGTCAATTACACGGTTTGTTTGGGTGTTAAGTGTCGTTTCTTTTTTCTCACTGTCAGTGTCATACTTGTCGCAGCGCATATTCTCTGCCATCCAAGTCTGCTCACCTATTGTAACAAGATTGTATGTGTTATTGCAAATGTCTTTTACTGTTTTTGTATATTTGCAACGCCTACAGTATTTAAACTCAATATTCTCTGCCTCAAATGTTGTAATTTTGGCTGCATCCTTGTACAAATCATTAGTTGTAGTAACCTCTGCTGTCAATCCCTCTTGATTTGTAAGTATGGCGGTAAAGCCATTTGTAAATACACCAGCAGGTATTGAGATATAGAAGTAGGTGTAGTCAGTGGCACTAAGTGCTATACCTTGGTATTTGCTGTCGCTATATTCTCCGCAGTTGATTGTCAGCGTGGCGGCTCCGTTTGCTGAGAATGTGGCTGTAGGTTGTCCGCTTACGCTTGCATCCACGGTAAAGTCTCCTGCAAGATTCTCTCCGTTATTGCCAACAAGCTCTATTTTTACAACTGTTGGTGTACCCTCTTTGGCTTTAAGCCCAAGCTCAAAGAGTGAGCCCACGTTCTTCATTGCAAGTGACTCATCTGTGGTGTAGCCTACCATTGGAACTGTGTTGGTGTCAAATGAGCCTGCATTTGTTACTGTCTGTGTGGCAGGTATGCCAAATGTAACTGTGGAACCGCTTATTGACTGGGCGTTTGCCGCAGGGTAGAACGCCACATAAACATCACTCAGGGTTGTGAGACCTGTGAATGTAGCTGAACTTGTGCCTGCTCCTTCTTCAAGTGTAAAAGGTGTGCCTGCCCCTCCTGCTTCAGGATACACCTTAATGGCGTCTCCTCCTGACCACAGTGTTGCCAATGTTGATGGATTTAGAGTTGTCTTCTCCTTTCCGCCCTGTGTGGCGTAGAATGTCTTTTCTATAAGTTCTCCTGAAGCCTGTTGCTCCTCTGCTGCAGGATTATTTTTCTTACAGCCTGCAAGTGCAAATGACACTGCAGCCGCCGCTAAAATAAATGTACTCTTTTTCATTTTCTTAATGGTTTTAATTGTTAAACACTGTGTTTAGTCTCTGCTCCATCCTTGAGCGGTTACCGCAGGACTTACAGGAGCCGCTGAGCCAGCCATTACGGGCATCTCTGCCTCCATTCTCACTTGCTCCAATGCTGGAGCGGAATAATTGTTTTTCTTCATTGTTTAAATAATGTTTTTAAGGGTTAATAATTATGTTTGTTAAACTCATTCTTTTTCGGTGATACGGTGATTACGGCTACGCCGTAAGTTATTGATAATAAGCAAATTACCCCCCCCGATTTTCATTGGGAGGGTAATTTCTACCTACATTTATATGTAAGCCGCAAACGGCTTCTATGTCTTGTCATTTTTTCTTTCTATCGGGGACAAAGTTATATATTATTTTTTGTTCTGCAAAAATTTTTAAAAGATTTTTCGCTTTAAAGAGTCAAGTGGCAAGTGAAAAGGGAACGGCAAATACCATAAACCCCGAAAGATTTTTGTCTAACCTTCGGGGTTCTTGTCTCTATACTCATAATGCTTCTCCAGGTCTTGTTGGAGGAACAATCGTACCTGATGTAGTCATTATGTTCTGTTCCGCTTCAAATTTAATTTTTACGGCAACTGGTTTTTGATAATTTTTCATATTAAATCCTATTAAATTATTTAACATTAAGTTTGTATATCTCGTCATCTGTTTTTATCAAATATACACCTGATTCTGCAACAGGATTGTTTACTGACACACCAGCAAGATTGCTTACATTCTTCGCTGTCTCTGCACCTACATATATCACTCTGTCTATAGCATATACACTTGCATCCGCACCGTTTGGTGTTGATGTTAAGATGCCCTCTTCAAATTCAAGAAGTACGGAATAGTCGGTTAAAACAGTACTATTATCTGTTTTAAACGCATAGTCTTCTGATGTAAGTTTACAAACCTCTGTGCCTTTGTACATCAACAGCATTTTTACACCATCCACAACAGATGTGACCGACAGAGTATATCTTCCTGGTTCAGGGCAAACAAGGTTAAGAGGAATCTCAGCCTTTCCGTTTTTCATCTTAGCATCATTAACAGTAAGTTCAAGCCCAAAATCAAAAGTGGTTATCTGGACTCTTGAATTGGTACTTCCCGCTTTCAAAAGGTCTTTGCCTATCTCGTAACTATCTGCCGCATCGGCAGATGCTCCCACATACGTAACATCCTTATTCCCCTTTGCATCAGAAAGTGTCAACTCAAAATACGAAGGCATTCTATCTATTGCACTTTTAACATCAGCGTCGCCTTCTGCACGGCTATAATTAAACGAGCCGTTCTCTTCTGCCTGATACATAAACGCTGTGTAAGGTGCCAATATAGTCTCATCAGTAACTTCAATTGTTGAATAATAGTTACCACTATCATTTTTACTGCCACCTGAACATATTTGTATGTAAGACGCAACGGTCAAATCCGTTTTGGCATTTACAGACATAGGCTGGCTTATAAAGTTCCATCCGTAGTCTTTCGCTTCAGCGTCTCCAGTGTAGTTATAATAGTCAACAGATGCCTCTGAAACCAGCAGATCACTTAGACTGCCTGCTTTAAAGCGTAGTGTGTTTGGAACATCAGGATTCATATAAATCATATATGCCTTTCCTGCGGTTAAAGACGTGGTGAAACTCCAGTTGTTTTTATGACCGCCCTCAACTTCGCTACCATAGACCGCCCTATTTGCTCCACTGTATTCCATAAACCAAATTCCGCCACTTATTTTGTTGTTTAATGTGTTATAGATACCGTTTGCCGCATCCACACTAAACGGCAACGCTATAGGATACCACAAATCACTCTCCGCATCTCTTATTTTGCGCTCGGCATATACAGCGGTAGCGGTGGATTCATCCCCACCATCGGAGAATATCTGTCCTGCACCTATGCCAGGAGCACTCTTCAACACAACAGTGCCAAATATCGTTTTACCTGTAAGTACCAGATTTCCTGATTCACTTATAGTTAAATCACCCATCCTGTATCCGTCTCCGTTAAGTTTTATTAACTTGCCTATGGTGGCATTATCAGAAATGTTTTCAAAAAGTTGCAATTCATCACCTGCGGTAGTGGCTGAATAAGCCTCTGCAAATGTATCGTACAGTTTACCTGTGGTTATGTTTTTTATAGGTGCAAATCTTTCGTATGATGCATTAACATCAATTTTGCATTTATCTGAATAAAGAATACTTATCAAATGATCACAAGATTCATCCGCAATGCACTTCACTGTAACCGTTTCGTTTATTTTTCCATCGGCTCCAACGGTAAAAGACTCTTTATTTAGCTCATAACAAGAAGGAATGTAGTCTATTGTAACCACATCTCCCTCTGTCATTCCATTTCCTGTTATAGTGAGTGTCTTTGTCTCATTTTTTCTGGTGAACTCCAAAGTGGCGGGCTCTGCCTTAAACTCAAAATCAGAGCCTCCTATTTTAAACAACCTAACTTCATCCCATGCCACCCATTTAGCCTGATAGTTTGATTCAACCTTTATACCAATCTCAACATCTTCCGGTTCTGAAACATAAAAATTAACGTTTACTATATCTGAATAGTCATTATCAACCAGTGTTTTATTTTCATTTGCATAAACATAAACCTCTGGATTGCTATCTGCATTCATCTTGGTTCTTAAAGCGTATGCACGTAATTGATACCAACCTTTACCAAGTTGTGCCAACGTTTGGTACAATTTCATACCTTTTGATATGCCGTTTTGTTTCCAAATTTCAGCGTAGTAATTGCCAACCTGAGCACATTCTCTATTGTTTTGTGCATTCCAGCCTATATTATTAGTCCAACCAGAAATACCTCCATTTTCAAATCCCTTATTTGTAATAAGATCCAATTCTTCTCCCGGCGTCTCCTCTTCTGCTAATTTACTGTACAATTTTACGTTGCCTCCCTTACACTGATCGCCATTTCTGATATTAGCAGGACAAAGTTTGGCTCCATTTCCTACATTAGCCACTTCGTATTCATTGCCACTAATTAAAGTAACACGCCAGAGGGCTCCATTTTTGATATCTTGTCCCTCCTTATCAGTAAGACCACCAACAAACAATTCACTTTTATTTGTTACATTCAAACAACCTGATTTATCATGCCAAGTGCCTCTTGGTACATATACGACATCTTCTTCATTCACCATCTTTAGATGATACAACGGATTCCCGCTTTCATCGTTTTTAACATAAAAAAACTTGACATAGCAGTATGGGCTCAATCCACCCCAATTATAAATACGAAGTGCCTCCACACCCTGTCCATCATAAGCAGTGAAACAACCCAGCACCCATCGTTGTGTTGCAGCATCTGTCATAACAGTCTTTACGCCATCCAGTTGGTCGGCTGGAAGTGTTATACTTGTACTACCCTCTACTTGATAATAAGCAAATGCAGAAACATTAAAGCCACAAACAAGTAGAAATAAAACTGATAAGAATTTAAATGTACACTTTCTCATAACTTAATATTTTTGGTTAATATTATTTCAATAGTTAATTTTTTCAATATTTACAGCCACAACTCCTGAGCACCTCTCTTCGTCATTCTGAGCGTTATCGAAGGATCTCATAATCATCGTGAGATTTTTCGCTACACTGCGTTCCGCTACTCGCTTCGCTCATACATCATACATTATACATCATACATAATACATAATCCTCTCAATCTTGCAAGTGTGCTTCTTGCTCTTCTTATTATAACTAACACCTACAAACAGCATATCGCCACGGTAGTGCTGCAGCAGGTCATCGTACTCTTTATTCTTTATTTGGTTTATGGCACTGTCTGCACTATCGCTGCATTTTAATTCTATTATTAGTGCAGGTATGTTAGGAACATACGGTATCAGTGCCAAATCAGCATAACCCTTACCTGTAGGCAACTCCTTTATCACTGTGTATTTTAGGTTTGCATAGAAATATGCCAAGCCTATGGCACTCTGGAACGATGCCTCATTATTGTAGGTAAGCGGATTTGTGGCTCTCTGGTGTGCCTTGTCCAATGCCGCCGCAACTGCCTTCTCATTGCACGCTATGGTTTCCTCTATAAGTTGTCTGGAGGCTTGCACCTGCTCTATTATCTCTTTGTAACCTATCTCATCTTCCAGACACTCAATCCATTGTTCTCGGATTTCTCGGTTTGGTATGTAGCATTTCCCTGCCACTTCTGTTCTGTAATCAGGTGCCTGATATGCAAGGTAGCCAAGGTGTATGAGGTATGTAAACACAGCATCTTTTGAGTTGAAGTCTGTCATTGTGTTAAGGTATTTGGTTGTCTTAACCTCAACCTTTCCGCCTCCTATCATTGTAATTACATCATCCTTTATGCCATTCAGGTTCATAAGTATGTACAAACGCAATGCGTCAAAAGAGCCTGTCTGGGTCCAATAACTGCTGAACTTGCGTATTGTCATAGCCTCCACCACTGACTTTGGGTTAAACACCTCTTTTATATCATCAAAACTATATCCGTCATACCATCTTCTGCACTCATCGTAGTCCATTCCGTACTTTTTGCACAAACCTTCTGTCTCTTCCGCCGTAAAGCCTACAAATTCAGCAAGATTCCTTGGTTCCAACATTGAGTACTCTGCAAACAGATTAAGTTTTGACTGTATTTTATCTCTGACTATTGGAAGAATACCTGTAAGGTATGCAAGTTGGATGGCTGGGGCAAGGTCAGCGTTCTTGAACATTCCGTTAAGAAAACGGAGATACTCTTCAAATAACTCCTTATCTGCTCTTTCACGCACCAATACGTCATACTCATCTATTATGACTACAAACTTCTCTCCTTTCTTTGCATATACCCTCTCAAGCACCAATGGCATAGTGTCATCGTCCTTAATTCCAACATCTGGGAATGTCTCCACAAACTCATCTCTAACCAGACCTGTAAAGAATTTAACAAGGTTACTTTTATCTGTTGCCTTGTTGTACATTGCATTAAGGTCTATCTTAATTACATTAGTATTGTTAAGGTTACTCTCAAAACTTGGGTCCCCCGCTATTTTAAGGTCTTTGAAAAGTTCACGCGAATCACAACCCTTGCTGTAGTATGCCGCTATCATATTGCCAGCCATACTCTTTCCAAAACGGCGTGGACGTGATACACAGACATACTTATCTGATGTACCTATCAACTCATTAAGTTTTGATATTAACATAGATTTATCTATGTAAATCTTTGACCTTAAGTCCTGCCTTAACTGCTCATTTCCCGGATTCAAGTATAAGCCCATAGTTTTTTACTATCTTTGTGTGCCACAAAGATAGTAAAAAAAATTAAAACGTGGAACGCTTTTTGTTTTTTGCAATACATAAAGGTAGGTTCTATTAATTAACAAAACCTACTTTTCTTTTGCTATTATTTACTTTTACTGGATAGATATGTTTTGAGACTCGTGCAATTTCATATAATTCTTTCATAAATGATTTTGCAGAGTCACTAAATGCATATAATTCCTGCAAGATGTATTTGCTTGACATTGTGTCAAAATGGCAATACATACAATATGACGTACATTGATAATTATCGAAAGTAAAAACCATCTCTTTTTTTTGCCGTAGTACGCAGTATGAAGCATATATCAACCCGTCTGAATTTACTTCATCAACAATTTCTCCCGTTGTTTTACGAATAAGAAATCCTACTGATATTCTCTTATAATCGGTTATTCGAAGATAGAGATGTATATCGTCATCATTATATTTGATAATAGGATGTCCAGTATTCTCCGTCATCTCAAGGTTAAGTTTTTTACATTTTTTCCTCAAGTCTTTGAGCATTCTGTTTATTCTCCATTGATTAGCTCCTGTTAGCAAAGAGAGTAAAAGAGGGATGCTCAATCCTGTTAAAAACATAACAGAGAAGCAAATTGTTGTAATTTCGTCCATAACAATGTAGCTTATTCCTATTTATCCGTATTAATAAACCCTATTTTGCTCTTCTCTTTAGCTGGGTATGTGAGTCGTAAAGTTTGAATAGCATCATTCATGTGTGCAAAAAATATGGAAAGATGTTCTTCAAAATCAATAATTGATTGAACCACATAAGCATTGCCAGCTTCGATATCACGCATATCTCTATAGGATTCTGCTGTGTACGTTTTACACTCATCATCATCCAATATAAAAGTCAACGTGCCAACTCTATTTGCAGCATACATAGCCGCCTGTCTGATTCCGTCGCTGGACACTATTTTTTTAAATTTCTCCAGACTTCCGTGTTTCTCCCAAGTGAATCTTAATGAATTAGTTTCTGTAGGATTGATGCGGCACTTCCACTTTTCATTTTTGAATTCAACAAGTAGCACATTGTCACATTCCATTGAAACTGGCAATCCTATTCTCTTGAGAGATCTAACAAAAGTCTTTCTGTTTCTCTTCAAAACCCACGGAGTTATTTTGTATTCCGCTCTGATGAGCAAAGCAAGGGGTATTGATATCACCAGAAAAGTTATTACGAAGAACAAATAAATATCCATTTTTATTTAATTACATGTGTCATTATTATTCAATATTTAGCTCATCCGTTTTTTGTAGTCCTGATAGTTGAATGTTTTTATAAGGTCAAAGCGACCGTCAGGGCGTACAATGCCTATTGAGGGGTGGGTTACACCGTTAAACATTGTGGTTTTTACGGTAGTGTAATGAATCATATCCTCCAGAATCACTCTATCCCCCACTTGCAAAGGTTTGTCAAATGACCACGAGCCTACATAATCACCGCTTAGGCAACTATTACCACCCATACGGTATGTAGGCTTGCCCTCTACAGGGTCTGTGGCTCCTACTATTGATGGTTTGTAAGGCATTTCAAGGCAATCAGGCATGTGACACGCAAAAGAGACATTGAGCATTGCAGTGGAAATACCATCATTTTCAACAATATCTTGAACTGTTGCAACCAAGTCTCCTGTCTGCCAAGCAAATGCACTGCCTGGCTCAAGAATGATTGTGAGGTTTGGGTAACGCTCCTTAAATGCCTGCAAAGAATCAACCAACAGGTCTATATCGTAGCCTTGCCTTGTCATAAGGTGTCCTCCACCTAAATTAAGCCACTTCAGTTGAGGCAAAAACTTTCCGAATTTATCTTCCACCGCTTTTAGCAATGCCGCTGTATCAGAGGCTGATGACTCGCACAAGCAATGAACGTGCAACCCCTCTATGCCATCGGGTAACACACTACCCAATGCAGATGACTTTATGCCTAAACGAGAACCTGCAACACATGGGTTATAAAGGTCAGTCTCAACCACAGAAAACTCAGGATTTACCCTTAGCCCGCACGATATACCTGCTGTACGGCTACGGAACTTCTCATATTGGGCTATGGAATTAAAAGTTATATGACTGCTGCACGCCGCAATGTACTCAAACTCACGGTCATCATATACAGGAGCAAAAGTGTGAGCCTTAGTACCCATCTCCTCCACAGCCAGCAGAGCCTCATTAAGAGAACTTGCTGTAGAATATTTTATGTATTCCTTAATTATAGGAAATACCTTCCACAGTGCAAAAGCCTTAAAGGCAAGGATAATCTCAACCCCTGCCCTATCCTTTACACTTTTAATAAACTCCAAGTTACGCCTTAATCTATCCTCATAAAGGACGTAACATGGGGATGGGATAGTATCAATATACATAGTTGAAAGTTGAAAGTTAAAAGTTGAAATTTTGGAGTAGCGAGAGCAGAGAAAATTTATTTTCTATGCCGAGTCACGACAAAATTCACAACGAAGTTGTAAAGTTGACAGTTGACAGTTATTTCTTCTTTATTAACTAAGTTCCAACTCTCCGTTAATGACTTCGTGCCAAGGAAGTCCGCTTTCGGCAACTTTTTTCATAAATGGGTCTGGGTCAAACTCCTCTACGTTATAGACACCGGGCTTACGCCATTTACCTGTCATAAACATATAGGCTCCGGTCATTGCAGGAACACCTGTGGTATAGCTTACGCCCTGCATACCTGTCTCCTTGTACGCCTCCTGATGGCTGCAATTATTATAAATGTAGTATGTCTTCTCCTTACCGTCCTTAATGCCACGGATACGGCACCCGATGGATGTGTAACCATCGTAGTTCTCGCCCAAATCCTGCGGATTAGGAAGCACTGCCTTGAGGAATTGTAGCGGAACAATCTTAACTCCGTTATACTCCACCTCATCTATACGTGCCATACCAATATCCTGTATTACACGCAGGTGAGTAAGATACTCCTGCCCGAATGTCATCCAGAATCTTGCCCTTTTAATGGTAGGAAAATTCTTTACAAGGCTCTCCAACTCCTCATGGTACATAAGGTAAGACTCTTTAGGTCCAATCTCAGGATAAGTTATAGGCTGATGGATTTCAAGAGCACCGGTCTCTACCCATTTACCGTCAAGATAATACCTGCCTTTTTGTGTAATCTCCCTAATGTTAATCTCAGGATTAAAGTTTGTGGCAAACGCCTTATGGTGGTTTCCTGCATTACAGTCTATAATATCAAGATAATGAATCTCATCAAAATGATGCTTGGCGGCGTATGCTGTATATACACCTGTCTGTCCCGGGTCAAATCCGCAACCAAGAATTGCTGTAAGTCCTGCCTTTTCAAACCTATCTTTATATGCCCATTGCCAAGAGTACTCAAAATGAGCCTCATCAAGCGGTTCATAATTTGCCGTGTCCAAATAGTTTACACCTGCGGCAAGACAAGCGTCCATAATGTGCAAATCCTGATACGGAAGTGCCACATTTATAACAAGTTCAGGCTTATAATCCTTTAACAACGCTGTAAGTGCAGGCACATTGTCAGCATCTACTGCTGCCGTCTGAATATCTACGCCATAACGTTTCTTAATATCAGCAGCCACTGCATCACACTTGCTTTTGGTACGGCTTGCAAGCATAATACCTGTAAACACATCTGAATTTTGTGCAACCTTATGCACTACAACGGTTCCTACACCGCCACAACCAATAATCAATACTTTCCCCATAATATACCTAATAAATCCACTTGCCATTCTCACCTCGCTTTGTAGAAATATTGAATGACAGCATAATCTCATGGCTTGTCCAAGCCACCTTGCTAAGTTTGCCGAAGTTTACATCGCAGGCATAGCCTATACGTAGCCACTTCCAATCAAAACCTACCATAGCGTAGCCTGTAGTCTCTGTTCTATAGCCTAAACCCACGTAAAAATACTTTCCTATAAAACCAGTGGCATTAACATCTATTACATGGAACTGCCCTGTGTAATAGTAGGCAACAGCCGGAGCCAACATAAATTTTTCGGAACATGGTATTGCTCCTCTTGCATACGCATAATATGCAGGTTGCGAATTAAGAGTTGTTTTATCATAGAAATACCCTGGAATATGGTTAACAGAAGCACCTATCAGAATGTACGGATTAGCATACTCTATACCAAACGATGCATCAAACTTAGTGTTATTTTGGAATCGGTCAGGTATAGTCTCTCCCATCTCCGTGGGGTCATCTAAAATATGTTTTGATGGGTCAAACATCTTATTGTAGATACCAAGTCCCACACCAAATGAGAAGATGTTGTTTTTCCCAAAATTCAAGTTATAAGCATAAACCACCTTAGCCTGCATCTGCTGATACGCTATACCACTCTGGTCATAGCTGAAACTTGCACCTATACCCGATTTAGCCTTCTCTATATAAGTTTGCACATTGAGCATCGTGGTAAACGGTGCTCCTTGCATACCAGCATACTGGAACCTGCTTACTGAGAATATATTCACATTGGCACTATTACCAATACCAGCAGGGTTTATGGCAATACGTGAAAACAACTGCTCATTCAGTGAGAAGTCATTCTGGGCATGCACACTCACCAATCCTAATACTATAAAACATACAAACCAACAAAGTTTTTTCATAAGTGTATTTAATAAAATTTATATTCTATTTGTAAACCTCAACAGTTGCTTTGCGTTTTGAACCATCGGGTAATGTAGCCACATAGTAATATACGCCTGGCATTACAAGGGTACCGTTCTTGCCTTCACCTGTCCAACCGTCAGAGCCTTCATAAACCATATTACCTGTACGGTCATAAACTTGAATTGAAATTGGGCTATCAAGACCTTTTACAAAATCATCGTTGGCTCCATCTGCATTATATGGAGTGAAAATCGTAGGCCACTCAACAATTATTTTTGCAGACGCATTAAATTTATTTCCACACTCGTCTGTAATAGTTACTTTATAAACCTCATCAGTATATGGCTTACGAGGGAATACTCCATCAAATGTTGCTCCATTTATAGTCCAATCTATAGTTTTGGCGGCAGCTGAAGGCTCGTATGAAAGAGTCTTTGTAACACTACCACCTAAAACTATATTTTCCTCTTCTGGTGTAAGACTTATTGATTCAATTGTATTCTTTACCGTAACAGTAATTTTAACAGGTTCAAAGCCACAACCATCAGCAGCATCCGCTCCAACTCTATACGTTTTAACACCAGATGTTGATATACTTACTGTTTTGTCTATTTCAGCACCAGTTTCATCATAGAATTTATATTGAGTGCCGGCACTTGGATTTACAATAAGTGTAGAAAGGTCAAGGTTTGGTTTTGAACTATCTTTACATTCATCATAATTTTTAACAGTTGGAGCAACTGCCGATTTCTTAATCATAACACTTACTGACTCCGATAATTCACTCTCACAACCACCATCAGGAGTATCTGTAACATAATATACTTTTGCCTCTGAGGTAACCTCAGACGCATCAAAATATGCTTCTGCCTCTGGTATTACAGTAGTCTTATCTGCCTTATACCAAGTAAGTTTAGTATAACCTGATGTAACCAAATCCTTTAAGTATTTTTTAGTTGGTTCTTTGGTTGCACACTCTTCATAAGGCTTAACGGTAGGGGCAACGCCAGCAATTTTAACAAGTGTAACAGGAGCTGTTGTCACTATAGTACAATAATCATTACCCAGCTCAACCTTATACCGCCAACCATTTTCTGCATCCGCAGGTAAATTATAGATTGCAGATGTTGCACCTGTCAGTTTCTCCCAATTTTCTTCACCCTCACCTTTAGTTTTATCTACATACCATTGGTAAGAGATTGCATTAGACGCATTTACAGTTATTGCTTTCTGCTGGCAATAATTTATCTCAGCAGGCCATTTTGTAGTATCGTATGATGGAGCCGCCTTAACTATAAGAGTGAGAGCCGTAGCAACACTATTACAAATTTCGGAACCTCCGTCAGTAAAATACTCTGTTTTTAAGATAACAAACTTATGGCTACCAGATGTACGTACAACACCTGTAACTTCGTTCAAATCTATTACCAACTTACCTTCAGAGATTTCTTGTGTTGTAACATCTTTTTGGTCAATCAGCACTGTCTCATCTTCCTTTAGTGTGTATTTTACAAACTCAGACACACAACCAAATGTAACATTTATTTTAGGAAGGTCTTTCTCTTTTTTACCGCTTTCCTCACAAACGGTAGAGTTACCGTCAAACGCCGTTATCAACACATCACTACAAGTAGAATTGTAATCCAATAAGTTTTGAGAGAACACATAATCTGCACTCTGCATTGGAGCTATAGTACCTGCCTCAAGCTTGTCAATGGTTGTCTGTCCACATAGAGACTCTTTTGTAACAAAGACCTGCAAATTACCGCTTTGAGGTACAGATGTAAGTATCTCACGGGCATTAACACTTGCAGTATAATAGCTACCATCTAATGACATTGATTTAATGTATTTGTATCTTCCCGCTTCTCCAGTCTTTTTGGTTTCATCAACCTTAAGCAGATATACACAAGGATTTGAGCCTAATCCAAAATCTATATCCGCTATTCTTACAACCTCACTATCTGTCAATTTATTAAATGTAGTTGAGGTATATGTCTGTGGTGTTTTGGTATTATCGTAATACTCAGCAGGGAACGTAGGAACACAAAGGTCAACTGAAATATCATCTATCAAAACATCATTACCTACACCTGTACCACCATGATTTCTTATAATCAACTGATAATCAGCAGCACTACCGTTCTCTTCTATATCAAGTGAAGCCTCTTGATATTGCCAGTTGTCATTAAATCCAACCTTAGTGGATACTTTAGTGGCATCCACCCAAGCTGTTTTAGGTTCTCCTGCCTTTTTCTTCTGAATAACCAACTCCATATCTATAGGCAATGAGCCACCTTCATTTTTGGTAGCGTTAGCAAAATATGCTGAGAAACTAAGAGTGGAACCTTTCTTAAACAAACTCTTATCCTCTGGTGTCAATTCATGTTGATAAGCAACATTTGATTTGCCGTCTTTGAAATTTATAAACAACATACCACCATAATTACCTGCGGTACCTGCATCGCCTACAGTATGGTCTCTAAACTCTTTCTTATCTGAAGTTGGGGCTAAATATTGCCTGAACCACATATTGTTTCCTTCACAATCCTCTACTGATTGAGACATATCACCACCTTCTCCGCATCCACAATAATAAGGAGTGGCAACTACAGCGTAGTATCCGTCATTGATTTTTTTAGGATATGGCTGATAAGAGTAGTCAGAACTCATATCCTCACCACCACGTCTTGAATCTGTACCCTTTAATGATGGCAATGTTCCAAAATCGTTTCCAAATAAATGAGCTGAAGAACCACCATCAGCACAGCTTATTATTACCTGAATTTTTACCTCTGGTGACGTTTTTCCTCCGTAAGACACTCTATAATATGTGGTTTTACTTGGAATTTTCTCACCTGTAAGGGTATATGAGCCATCTGCCTGAGAAACAAGTGGCTCCCATGTATCTTTGTCAAAATCCTTATATTCAAAAACATACTTGGTGTCAGTTAATCCAACAGGTATTGCAGTAAGCTTAATGCCCTGTGGTTTCTCAGTATATTTATATGCGTAAATATCTGAAACAAGAACTACATTTGAATATAATCCCCAAGAACCCTTAAAATACACATCACTTTTTCTGCTTGAATTTGCACACTTTTTAGAGGCATCAGGCTTGTACAAATTCTTACCGCTTGTATATGGAGCCTGAAAAACAACAGTATTTTCCCATACATCATCGGCGTCGTGACCATCCTTGTTCCAAAAACTCATTCTGCCGTATGATGAGGCTGTTGTTATAGTTGCCATCCAAATATCACCATCCACCTTTTTCATTTGGTACCAAGAGTCTTTGTTCCTATGGTATGAGCCTTGATTAACATTAGAGGCATTACCGTTACCACTCTCAGTAGGTACTGACAGCCAA
Source organism: Paludibacteraceae bacterium (assembly GCA_024399495.1). Lineage (GTDB taxonomy): Bacteria > Bacteroidota > Bacteroidia > Bacteroidales > Paludibacteraceae > Enterocola. The sequence goes on along the minus strand of JAKSNY010000002.1, from coordinate 1,478 downwards.
ATTTCAGTATCAAACAAGTGGTCTGAGTTATCATAGAAAATTATAGTACCTGCTGGTATTGAGGCACCTTTTGCCTGCACGTCACAACTACCTGGCTCTGGAGCGGTTTCACAAGTCCAATTATGAGGATACCAGTTTTTATCTCCGCTACCTGAATAAATCTTAACAGAGAACGCACCTGTAGAGCAAGATGATATGTAATCTGTGCCTGAAACAGAACCATAAGAAGAATTTGATGAGCCTAAGTTAAAGTTCTCAGACATACCATCATACCAATAGCCATCTTTTCCTACCCAATACTTGTAATCATTTGGATTACCTGTGTAATTATCTATCACAATATTATCACACAAATATTCATCACCACTTAATAGGGTAAAATAGAACATCTGGCTGGAGCTACCATCTTTGTACACTGAAATACAAAAGTTCTCATCAGCATATGTAACAAACGCTCCACACAACATTGCTCCAATGAGAGCAAATTTAACAAAGCCTTTAAAAAATAACGTTTTCATAAGTATTTAAGTTTTTAGTTTTCAGTTATCAGAATTTAACTACTTCCATAGTACCACGATGAGAATCTCCGTCTGGTGTACTTAAATTATAATAGTACACACCAGGCTCTGCTAAGACTCCGTTCTTTGCCATATTTCCGTTAATGGTGCCATCCCATCCATCAGAACCCTCAAACACTTTCTCATTAAATCTGTTGAATACAGTTATACGGCAACCTCTTGCAAAATCATCATTTTTACCATTGCCATCGTACGGCGATATAAGTGTAGGCCAAATAGCCCTTATGGTAACATCTTTGGTTATGGAGTTACATCTGCCAGTTGCAGTAACCACAAATTTAGTATTAGCGTAAACACGAGTTGTCACCTCTGAATCAGTAACATCAATTAGCCTTGAATTTCTCCACCACTGGTATGACAATGCCTGCGTTTCCTTAACAGTAACAGCATCAAGCGTTACTTTTCTACCTGCCGCAACTTCCCTACTCTCTTCATCATGCCATGATTCCGCTTTTACAAGCAAATCATAATCTATAGTATCACTTATTTGTATTAATATGTCCGCTCTCTCACTAGTACACTTACCTATCTCTGTGTTGGTTACATAATACCTTAGGTTTGCACCCACGATAGAAGCATCAAACACATCATCATGTGGATTACCAAATTCATCAAAGAAAGCAAGATTTGTCTTATCTGATACAACAAGATCGCTTAGTTTCTTATTTCCATGAGCAGGGCATCCATCGTACTCATTAACAATAGGCGTAGAAGTTATCGCCATACGTGTAACATCAACCGAACCTGTCATTATGGCTGAACATGCTGTTGTGGTGTTCTCCGCCTTGATGGTATATACACCAGTCTCTTTCTGCTTGCCGAAGTCAAGGGCTGAGCCTGTACCTGCAAGTGAAGATATTTCTGTCTCTCCCTTGTACAGTGTGTATGTGAAGCCTGTCT
>JAKSNY010000019.1 GCA_024399495.1 Paludibacteraceae bacterium | reverse complement strand
ATTGCATTGGTTGCAACACTATGTGCTATGGCGCAGACAAAGTTCTGGGTGTATAGCAATGATGGCACACAAAGAGAGTTTCTGATTTCAAAGGTTGATAGTATCAGTTTCACTGAGCCATCAGTTCCAACAGAACAGGTTACAGATGCCTGTGGAAACACCTATCCTGTGGTAAAGATAGGGGAGCAGTATTGGATGGCTGAGAACCTAAGGTGTAACAAGTATGCGACAAAGTCTGAGGCATACAATGCCTCTTGGCTTACAAATAACACCATTCCTACATCAGAGGATTACACATACACCCCATACTACACCGATGCGTCAGACAAGAGCAAATGGGACAGTGATAGCAAACAGTATGGAGTGAACCTTACTGACGAGCAGATAAAGAAGTTGGGCTACCTCTACAACTGGGCCGCGGCTGTTGGCGTTGCGGACGGATATGACTACGGAACTCAGCCGTTCAGCGGCAACCGTCAGGGCATCTGCCCCAACGGTTGGCACGTACCATCAAGAGCGGAGTGGCAGACGCTGTATGATTACATATACAATGCACAAAAACTCTCATCCGATGAAGTTGGCAAATATCTCAAAACAACCTCTGGCTGGTTCAGCGGTGGCAACGGCACTGACACGTATGGTTTTGCGGCTCTGCCGGTAGGCTACACAAATGGGAGTAGTGTGAACAATGTTGGTTACGATACCGATTTCTGGACGGCTACTCCAATTGAGAGCGACAGCAGCTACGCTTACAGCAGGTACCTCGTTTACGGCAATGACTACTTGTACGACGGCTACGATACTAAGATATACGGGCAATCTGTGCGTTGTTTAAGGAATTAGTACTACTACGGAGTTATGTGTGATGTATAATGTATGATGTATGAGGGTCAAGGGAGAACCGTCATCTCGAGCGTAGCGAGAGATCTTTAACTAGAATTTCTGCTTCGGCTAGTGAGTCTAACTTGCCTACGTCAATTAATTTGAGGTTGTTTGATACTGATGCTTTTATTGATGCTGATGAACAGATATCCAGATAGAAATCCATAATTGGAAATTTATCTGGATAACTCTTCATTAGTGGGAAGAGAGATGGGGAGAATATGTGTATTCCGCTGAAGGCATATTGATTTAATCTCTCTATATCAATGCTTTTATATGGGGTTTTAATCTCTCCTGTGCTTAGGTTTTTCCAAGCGGTCAGATTATTGCTGTTATCAAATAGCAGTGCTCTTGATGATTTACGCTCACTTACAAGTAGTGTGGCATCTGCCTTAGAGGCTATATGAGTCTCATATAATTCTTTCAGTGGTGCGTTTGATATTATATCTACATTATGTATAAGGAACGGTTCTGAGCCGAGTAGTGGCTCTGCCTTACGTATTCCGCCCCCGGTTTCAAGAAGCATTCCTCTCTCATCAGAGATTGAAATGTTTAATCCAAAATTATTGTTGGTATCAAGAAATGATATTATCTGCTCTGCAAAATGGTGGACATTTATTACAATGTCAAAGAATCCTTCACTTTTTAATTTGTCTATTGTGTGTTCCAGTAGTGTCTTTCCTGCAATAGGCACCAACGCTTTGGGCATTGTGTCTGTAATGGGTTTAAGGCGTGTGCCAAGTCCGGCTGCAAATATCATTGCTTTCATAGGTCAGCCTCCTTTGATTCAAGTACTGTGGATAGTTGTCTTGCTGTATGCTCCAATATAACCTTAACGCCAAACTTGCTGTTTATATGCTCTGCCAAGTGTTGTGCCGCATAAACAGAGCGATGTTGTCCGCCTGTGCAACCAAATGAGAACATAAGGTTAGTAAAGCCTCTTTTTATGTACCTTGATACCGAGGCATCGGCAAGGGCATAAACGTTTTCAAGAAAAACAGACATCTCTCCATTATCCTCTATAAAGTCAATAACAGACTTGTCCAGTCCTGTCTTGTCTTTATACTGCTCATATCTGCCCGGATTATGCAATGCACGGCAGTCAAACACATAACCGCCACCATTGCCAGAATAGTCCATAGGAATGCCTTTCTTATAGGAGAAACTGCAAACTCTTACAACTAACTTGTCTGTATTGTTTACAAATGGCTCTTTGTAAGTTTCAACCACTTCTTCCAGAACATTTTTTAAGTATGGAAGTTTAGAGAAATCCATTGTACATAGCAACCCTTTCAAGTTTCTGATGCCAAACGGAATGCTCTGAATAAAGTGTGCTTTATGCTCAACCAAACCTCTAAAACCGTATGCCCCAAGTGTCTGCAAAGTTCTGAAAAGCACAAAGTAATTTAGTGTTTCAAGAAAATCATTGCGGTCAATTGTAATGTATTTTGATGCACTTGCTATGTATGTATCTATAAGTTCAGCACGTAATGAGTCTGAAAAATTTGCCTTTGCCTGATATACAAACGATGCCAAATCATAATACACAGGTCCTTTTCTTCCACCCTGAAAATCTATAAACCAAGGCTCGTTATCCTTTATCATTACGTTCCTGGACTGAAAATCCCGATACATAAAGGTGTTTGTCCTATGAGATAGCAGAATAGTTGCAAAACACTCAAAATCTGTCTCTAACCTCAACTCATCAAACTCTATGCCTGTAGGTTTAAGGAACTCATACTTAAAATAGTTTAAATCCCAAAAAACGGTATGGAAATCAAATTCCTTTTGCGGATAGCATACGTTGTAGTTTAGAGTGGAACCTGCCTCAAACTGAATCTTAGGCAATGCCTCAATGGTTTTTACAAGCAAATCCAGCACCTCACTTGACCCTTGGTCCTTGATCCTTGAAAACAGGTCTGTGCTGCCTAAATCGGTTGTCAGATAGTAATGAAAGTCCTCAGATACAGCAAGTACCTGAGGAACGTTTATTGAGTGTTTTAGAAAGTGTTCTGATAAAGAAATGAATGTTTTGTTCTCTTCTGTATCTTTTCCATAGACTCCTATTGCAGAGCCTTTTTCGCCTGTTATTCTATAATATTGACGATTAGAACCTGAGCCTGCAATTATTTCCGTTTTCAGTGCAGTGTCACCTATAGAGGAAAATAGTTTTATAAGCTCAGTCATAGTATGCCTTATTTGCGTTTAGACTTTAAATTCTCAAGGATTTTATTTTCGTTGTCAAATTCTGATTGCAACTTTTTGATGTTGGATTTTGCCTGTTCAAGATCAACTTCATAGTCTTGTTTTGTCCTATTAAGTTTATCTAATAGTTTTTGCTCCTTCTCAATAAGTTTTGTCTTTGTGGCACTTGGAGTTTCGTTGTCAGGAGTTGCTCTGATAGCCTCTAGTTTTCGAATTTCTTTCTCTTTTAGGTCTATTTTGTTTTCAAGTGAGTTCCTTTTGCTTTGTGCTTTTTTTAGGTCTTTCTCTGCACTTTTAACTTTCTTCTCTTGGTCTTTTATCTGGTTACTTAATATGTAAGCCTTTATATCCTCTTCAAGAGAAACCAACCAAGCGGAAACTTTTGCATCTGTTTCTTCATACTCGGTCTCTGTTATATAATTGTCATAACCCGTTGACAGCACAAGATATATGGTACCGGATTTAGCAGAACCGTTTACTAAAATATAAAAGTCAAACAATTTGTTCCACAACGGATTGTATTTAACACCTTTGTATCCTGTAAATTTATTTTTTGCCTTGCTGCTTGAAAGACCTTCGTTCTTTAATTTTGCGGCAATGGCTTTACTAATGTCATCAGAAGAGTAGTTGTATGAAATAGTGTAGGCCTTAACATCTTCTTTTAAAGGACCTTTCACAACTTGAATTGTGTAGGCTTTACTTGTAGTGTTCTCTGAATTGCCATTTTGGGCAAATGTCACTAATGTTCCCAACATCAGTGTGTTGATTAAAACTAAAACTAATTTTTTCATGTTATGAGTAGTGTTTGTTTAAATTGTCTGCAAAGATACAAAATTGTTAGTTAAAAGTCATTAAAATTCGTCATCAAAATCATCATTTCCCATAGAATTTTGGTTCTGTTTATCAACTTTTTTCGCTTTCATGTTGCCAAAATTGTAGGTGAGGGTAAGACGATAGCTTCTGCCGCTTGAAGTGTTGTTGCTTTTTTGGTAAAAATTATCGCTATAAGTTATATTCTCGCTCCGTTGTCTTGAATTAAGTACATCTCTTACAGAGAAACTTAAAGAGAGTTTTTTGTTCAGGAAATTTGCCTTAAGCCCTAAGTCCATTCCGTAATTATGGTCTGTAGAGCCTTGTACCTGAGTACGTGGAGAGTTATAGAAAAAGTTTACTTGTGCAGAGAGATTGTCTATTATCTTAACATTGGCATTGACACGTGCGTTAAAGGCAAAACTGTTTGTCTCCTTTATTTTATAATCTTCATTAGCCCCCACTTGAGCATAATAACCCGATAGAGAAGTTGTAAGGTCAAGGTAGTTATGGAACAGCCTGTTTTTTGCCACTATCTCCAAACCTGCGTTTTGGGAGTAGGTTATGTTCTCAAATGTAGAGTACATTATACCCAATGCCTTTAGGGTGCTTACACGTTGTATTACGTTTTCTGTATATCTGTAGAATAGCTGGACACTCAGAGTGTGCATATCCCACGTTTTTAGATAGTTCAACTCCAACGCATTGCCAAATTCAGGCATAAGCCAAGGGTTTCCTTGCCTTATATTCATCGGGTCAGTACGGTCTATATAACTGTTAAGCATAGGACCACGAGGGCGGTTTATCCTTCTGGTGTAGTTCAGCTGTAGGGTGTTGGTCTTGTTTATCTCAAACCCCATATAAACCGATGGGAATGGTTGGAAATAACTGCGATGGTAACTTTTGGATTCTCCGTCTTCCAACGATTTGGTGTCAGTTACAGTCTCCTCGCATCTTAACCCAACCTGCAGAGAGAACCAGTTGAACTTACCTGCATAGTTTATGTATGCGGCGTATATCTGTTCTTTATAGTTGAAAGGATTGTAATATATGCGTGTATCGGGGTCGTAGGTGCTGTCATAGCTGTCGTTGAACGTAAGTTCCGCTTTGGCTCCCGCCTCTATCTTGTGGTCTTTGGTTATCTTGTTCATATAGTCAATCTGTGCGGAACCACTGTTATTGGGGCTACGCAGAGTTTGACGTTGGTTTGTAGGAATAGGTATCAACCCTTTTGCAATGGTATCATTATAGTATTTACTGTCAGAATTACGTATATTTCCAAAATAATTGACATCAGCACTGATGGTATGCTCATCTTTCTTAAAATCATGCTTATACGATGCTCCAATTCTATAAAAACCCATTATGCCGTTTGAGTTGGTCTCACGCTTACGTAGCATAGTGGTGTCCTTGAACCTATCCATATCGGTGTAGTCTATGTAGGAGTTGTTCCAATTCCCGCCCAACATACCCATTGCGTTAAGACTTATGTCATCTACTTTGGTTATATGATAAGTGAAGCCGGCACGCAGAAAACCGTTAACTCTGTCCATATCGCGTTTAGTGGTTTGACGTAGGTATGTGGTATCGCCGGCAGCATAGCTTTCCCTGTCAATATAGGAGCCCCTGTCGGCTCTGTTGTTTCTTACGTTCGCACTTAAATTTACATCCCATTTAGTGGAGTTGTAATTAAAATTTAACCCGATATTGCCACCAGGATACTTTGAACCCTCTCTATAATTGATGCCAGTTGATACATTTCCAAAATAGCCTCCTTTGGCATCATCACGCATAACTATATTTATAATACCCGCATTGCCTTCAGGACTGTATTTTGCAGATGGGTTGGTGATAACCTCTACGGACTTAATGGTGCTGGCAGGTAACATTTCAAGTATTTGCCCCTTGTCAGTATCAGATAAACCCGATGGCTTTCCGTTTATCCAAATCTCTACTGATGAGCTGTTCCTCAAACTGACATTGCCATCCATATCAATGTCAACAGATGGTATGTTCTCTAAAATTTCAGATGCTGTTGCCCCTTCTCCAAGTACACTTTGATCTACATTAAATACCTTTTTGTCTATATCAAGTGTCATTCCCGATTTTTGCCCCACCACTTCTACCTCCGCTATCTGTTTTGCATCTTCATTAAGCGTAATGTTTCCTATGCGGACACGTGGCTTTGATGCTGATAGAGTGATGTTTTTAGAAAATTCAGTGTAACCTATAAAGGTGGCTTTGAGCGTGTAGTCTCCGGCTGGTGCCGTAAGTTCAAATTTACCGTTTGCATCAGATAAACCACCCGTTTCAGGGGTGCTTGACCCCACTTTATAGAGTGTGACATTTACAAAGTCAAGCGGTTTGTTTGTGGTACCGTCAATAATCCTACCACTGACAGTTTGAGCAGTGGTGCCAAGGGATGTTAGTATGATGCAAAAAAAGAGAACCGTCCGTTTCATAAATTCATAGTAATTAACATTAGACGGTTCTTTTGTAAAAAAGTTTAGTAAACTTCATTGTAAATTGTAAAAACAAGAAGATGTTTTATTTATGAAAGATTTTTGAGGAGATATTTATTTTTGAAGAGGGAGTTTAGTGGACTAAATGACCGATGAAAAAAATAAATATATACCAAAAAGATTCATAAATTATAAAATTGTGACCCAATTATGTATATCTGCCTCATCTCCATATTGAATTGCACGTAACTTTTTGTAAAGTTTTGTGCTCCATGGGCCAGGATTTCCGTCTTTTGAAAATACGTAGGACTTACCTGTCTCAGGGTCGTCAAGTTTAGAAATAGGGCTTATTACGGCTGCTGTTCCACAAGCACCTGCCTCTTCAAATGTAGGCAACTCATCTTCAGGTATAGGTCTGCGTTCCACCTTCAGTCCAAGGTCTTCTGCAAGTTGCATAAGACTACGGTTTGTAATGGAAGGCAGAATGGATGTTGATTTAGGAGTTATGTATGTATTGTTCTTAATACCAAAGAAATTTGCCGCACCACACTCATCTATATATTTCTTCTCTTTTGCATCAAGATAAAATTCAGATGAATAACCTGCAGCATGTGCACTCTCGTGTGCTTTAAGACTTGCGGCGTAGTTGCCTCCAACTTTATACATACCTGTTCCAAGTGGAGCGGAACGGTCATATTTACGTGTAATAACGTATGGTGTTGTTGCAAAACCACCCTTAAAGTATGGACCTACAGGAGATACAAACACAATAAACATATAGTCTTTTGCAGGGTTTACACCTATTTGTGGAGTGTAGCCAAACAAAACAGGACGTATGTAAAGAGCGGCACCGCTCTCGTATGGCGGAACAAACTCAATGTTCTTTGAAACAACTTCAAGAACCGCTTTCTTAAAGTAACCTTCAGGCAATTTAGGCATGCAGATACCGTCACATGAAGATTCCATGCGGGCGGCATTGTCATCAAGGCGGAAAATACGGATTTTACCGTCTTTACCCTTAAATGCCTTTAGTCCCTCAAATGCCTCTTGTGCATAATGCAGACAAGTTGCCGCCATGTGCATGTTTATATACTCATCGGTGTGCCACTCTAAGTTGCCCCATGCTCCGTTGTGGTACTCACAACGTACATTTCCGTTGGTTTTCATATAACCAAAACCAAGTTCTGACCAATTAATGTTTTCCATTTTTATGTATTGTATTTATAAGTTATTCCAAATTTTGGCAAAGTTACAAAAAAATTGATTATATTTGCAATATATTATAGATGATATGAAGCGAAATACTGAAAAAATATTGAGAATAATAACATATCCTGTGGGCTGGATATATGCACTTGTCTCTTACGTAAGAAATGAGTTGTTTGATATGGGTGTGCTAAAGAGTAAATCATATAAAACGGCTATAATATCGGTAGGGAACATAACAGTGGGCGGTACAGGAAAAACGCCGTTTGTGGAGTACATAATCGGGCTATTGAAAAACAAATATAGGATTACTGCATTAAGCAGAGGGTATGGACGTAGGAGAAAGGGTTTTATTGAGGCAAGTTCTGACTCAGGTGCAGATACTATAGGTGACGAGCCTTATCAGATACTACGTAAGTATCCCGATATTAGAGTTGCAGTAGATGCCAATCGTTGCCGTGCTTTGGATTTATTAGAGGCTAAATATCCCGATACAGATGCTTTTATTTTAGATGACGCTTTTCAGCATCGTTATGTCTCTGCGGGCAAGTCTATTTTATTAATTGATTACAACAGACCAATCAATAAAGACAGTATTATTCCATACGGGAATTTAAGGGAAAGTGCTATCGGAAGATATAGGGCAGATATAGTGGTAATAACCAAGTGCCCTAATAACGTAACGCCATTAGAGGCAAGAGACATGAAAAAGGAGTTAAAGTTAAAGGCATATCAAAATCTTTACTTTTCCACTATCAGGTATGGTGCGTTAAGAAGAATGTCAGATAATGACACTTTTGACCTTTCTAAGGAGTACGATGTCTTGCTTGTCACCGCTATCGCCAATTCCAATCCCTTGTGTGAGTATCTAGGCTCTATATGCCACAGGTTATCAGAACTCAAGTATGAGGATCATCACACCTACAAGACATCGGATTTATGTAAAATCAGCAAAGCGTTCGATGGCATTGTATCTAGTAAGAAAATTATTGTCACCACGTCAAAAGATGAGTCCAAACTGTTGCAACTTAATATTCCTGAAGAAATTGCAAGTGCCTTATATGTAGTGGACATTACGGTGGATTTCCTTTTCGACAAGAAAAATGATTTTGACAAAGATATCATAGGATATGTTGAAAAAAATAAAAGAAACAGCGTCTTATTTACAAAATAAGATGCAATATATGCCTAAAGTTGGCATAGTGCTTGGTACAGGGCTTGGAGAACTTGCCACTCAAATTACAGAGCGTCAGGAAATTCCGTATGGTGAAATTCCTAATTTCCCAATATCCACTGTAGAGGGACATAGCGGAAAACTTATAATAGGCAAGTTAGGAGACACCAAGGTTCTTGCCATGCAGGGCAGGTTCCATTTCTATGAAGGCTACTCAATGAAAGAGGTTACATTCCCAGTGAGAGTGATGAAGGAGTTGGGGGTGGAGACTCTGCTTTTGTCAAATGCCGCAGGAGGTATGAATCCCGATTTCAAGATAGGGGAGTTAATGATTATAAAAGACCACATTAACCTATTTCCGGAGCATCCGCTAAGGGGTAAGAACTATGATGAACTTGGCACCCGATTTCCCGATATGTGCAAGGCGTACGACCCTCAGTTAAGGGATAAGGCAAAAGCCATAGCCGCAAAATACGGTATCAGGATAAAGGAAGGTGTGTATGTTGGCACGCAAGGTCCTACCTTTGAAACCCCTGCTGAATATAAATTCTTTGCAACAATAGGCGGTGATGCTGTGGGTATGTCAACTGTCCCAGAGGTTATTGTAGCAGTGCATGCAGGTATAAAGGTGTTTGCAATGTCAATTATTACAGACCTTGGTGTAGATGGAAAAGTGGTTGAGGTGTCTCATGAGGAGGTTCAAAGAGTAGCCAATTCCGTCCAGCCAAATATGACAAAAATAATGATGGAGCTTATTAGTGAATAAGCCCCGTCAATTTACAAGTTAAAAAAATTGTCTCTGTCAAGATTTCGGTAAGTTATGGCTTCCGCTATATGATTTGGCAATATATTCTCCTTGCCGTCAAGGTCTGCAATGGTGCGGCTCACTTTCAGTATCCTGGAGTAGGCTCTTGCAGAAAGGTTTAGTTTGTTCATAGCCTGCTGCATCATAGATAATGACACTTTGTCAAGTTTTGCATATTTTTTTAGCAGTCTGTCTGTCATTTGTGCATTACAATGCACATCGCCACACTCCTTGTATCTGTTATATTGAATCCTTCTGGCAGCACATACCCTTTCTCTTATCTGAGCACTTGTCTCAGCGGGGCTGGTGTCACTTATGTCTTCAAAAGGCAGGGGAACAATCTCTAAATGCATATCTATTCTGTCTAATAACGGACCCGATATTTTATTCAGGTATCGCTTTATTTCGTAGTGTGAGCATGTGCACTCTTTTGTGGGATGGTGCAAGTAGCCACAAGGGCATGGATTCATTGATGCCACTAACATAAAGCGAGCAGGATATTCTGTGGTTCCATGTATCCTGGTAACAGCAATTTTTCCATCCTCCAACGGTTGCCTCATAACCTCCAATACGGAGCGTCTGAATTCAGGTAACTCATCTAGAAAAAGTACTCCGTTATGTGCAAGTGATATTTCTCCGGGTTGAGGAAAAGAACCGCCTCCTACCATTGCAATATCAGAGATGGTGTGATGCGGGCTTCTGAACGGTCTTGTACTTAACAGAGCAGTGTTTCTATCTATATTGCCTACTACAGAGTGTATTTTTGTGGTTTCCAAAGCCTCTGCCAATGTGAGAGGCGGCAGTATGGACGGTAATCTTTTTGCCAACATTGATTTGCCCGCTCCCGGAGGACCTATTAAAATTATATTATGTCCACCTGCCGCAGCCACTTCCATGGCACGCTTGGCATATTGCTGACCTTTGATTTCAGCAAAATCAAAATCAGACATGGTTTCATTATCACAAAACATATTGTCAATAGGACATATTGTCTGAGTAAGTTCTCTTTTGCCACTTAGAAAATCAACCACTTCAGCCATATCTGTCACGCCATAGACGTCCAATCCGTTTACAACCGATGCCTCCTTGGCATTGCCTATTGGCAGTATCAATCCCTTAAAACCAGCCTCCTTTACCTTTATTGCGATAGGAAGAGCCCCCTTTATGGGTAAAACTGAACCGTCTAAAGAGAGTTCCCCCATAATGGCGTAATCCTTAAGCTTGTCAGATGGCAGTTCTTCAGAAGCACATAAGATGCTCATCGCAATAGGCAAATCGTATGCTGAACCAGCTTTACGAATGTCAGCCGGCGACAGATTCACTATAACCTGTTTTCTTGGAAACTTGTATCCCTTGTGGTTGAATGCAGATAGGATACGTTCATAACTCTCCTTTACAGCAAGGTCAGGAAGCCCCACTAAAAAGAACCTAATACCGCTTGAGACATTAACCTCAATGGTAATGATTGTAGCGTCAATGCCTTGCACTGCCGCCCCGAAAGATTTTACTAACATATTTTGAAATTAAAAGTATCTCAGTTTTCGGCACTGTGATGTTTTAATTTCGCTATAATAGTCTCGTTTCCTACTGTGTCTTCTTTTAAGTCAATTAAGATTTCAGCGTCCATAGGCAGATACATATCCACTCTGGAACCGAATTTTATAAAGCCCAACTGCTGGTTCAGATGGCACTCCATACCCTCTTTTGCGTATGTTACAATTCTGCGAGCCAAAGCCCCCGCTACTTGACGTACCAATATCTTCTGTCCGTTCTTTGCCTCTATTATAACAGACGAACGCTCATTTTCAGCACTTGATTTAGGCAGGTATGCCGCCATTTTTCTGCCGTTTTGGTGTGATACATGCAATATCTTACCTGAAATCGGATACCAGTTTGCATGTACATTAAACACACTCATAAAAATAGACACCTGCATACGCTCCTCGTGAAAAAACTTGTCTTCCATTACAGGCTCTATGGCAACAATAGTGCCATCGGCTGGAGCTATTACATAGTTGTCGTCAGCAATAAGTATTCTGTTTGAAATCCTGAAAAAATAGGTAAAAAATATAAATACCATTATTGAAATAATAGTTACTACAATAGGTATTATAATGTTAAGTGATACATAGAAAAGAGCACCGTTAATAAGAATCAAGGTGAATAATAAAATCAGCAGCATGTGCCGTCCTTCTTTATGAATCTTTACCATAAATATAGATGTTATATATTAAATAAATTCAAAACCTCTTAGTATCTCAAGATATATATATACCATCGGGGCGGCAAGCAGCATACTGTCAAAACGGTCAAGCATACCTCCGTGACCTGGTAATATATTTCCTGAATCTTTTAATCCTGACGCTCTTTTAAGCATAGACTCCGACAAATCTCCGTATGTGCCAAACACTACTACTATTAGAGCGAATATAATCCACTCCCAAATAGGTTGTGATAGGTAATATGCAATTCCTATGGCAACTGCTACAGTGGTAAGAGCACCGCCAATCTCACCCTCCCAAGATTTTTTAGGTGACACATGCGGTATCATTTTATGCTTGCCGAAAGTGGAGCCAAACAGATATGCACCAGTGTCAAAAGTCCAAATCATTATAAACAATGCAAGCAGGCAATAAGGGCTTCTTGCTATAAAGTTCAGTAAGCCAAAGGGAAATGCAACCACCGCCTGTCCTAAAAAAGAGAAGGCAAGGTCGTATGTAGGGTGCTCTTTATTGCGATATAGTTCATATATCACTAAAAATGCCAAAGACAGCATATATAGAATAAGAAAGGCATACCCTATGTAATTCCCGGATATTTCAAATAGCGTGAACCAAAAACAACCAAAATATAGCAAAGTGCCGCTGATTATCATATAGGTGACAGGCACGCTTACATTCTGTTTTTTGTTTATGATTCCGTAGTACTCTTTCATAGCCAATATATTGAATATGGCAAATAGAGCAGAGAATGTATAATATTGTTGCTGAAATAAGATGCTTGCCACAATAGCGGTCACAAACACTGTTCCGGTAATGGTTCTTGTTGCTAAATTATTCATTGTTGTTTTCTTCTGTATCCTTGTCTGATGATTGTTTTGATAATTTTGCCTCTGTTATCTCATCCATTCTTGTCTTCCATTGACGGGGACCAAATATTTTCTCTACATCATCGGCAAAAATAACCTCTTTCTCCACTAGAATGTTTGCCAACTCTGCATGTGCACTATAATTATCTGTTATTATTTTTACAGCACGGTCAAACTGACCTTGAACTATGTTTTGAATCTCTTTGTCTATAAGTTCAGCCGTTTTTTCACTGTAAGGTTTTGTGAAAGAGTAGTCTGATTGAGTTGAATCAAAATAACTGATATTCTTGATTTTATCACTCATACCATAATATACCACCATAGAGTATGCCATTTTAGTGGCTCTTTCAAGGTCATTAAGGGCACCAGTGGAGACTCTTCCCAGTACAACCTGCTCTGCGGCACGTCCGCCAAGTAGGGAGCACATCTCATCAAGCATTTGCTCTGTGGTTGTAAGCTGACGTTCCTCAGGCAGATACCAAGCGGCTCCCAAGGCTTTACCTCTTGGTACTATAGTAACTTTTACCAGAGGATTGGCATACTCCAACAACCAGCTTACAGATGCGTGACCAGCTTCGTGAATTGCAATAGAACGTTTTTCTTCATCAGTGGTTATCTTGTTCTTTTTCTCCAAACCGCCTATGATACGGTCAACTGCATCAAGAAAATCCTGACGGTCAACTGCCTTCTTGTTTCTGCGTGCCGCAATAAGGGCTGCTTCGTTGCATACGTTGGCTATATCAGCCCCTGAGAATCCTGGCGTCTGTTTTGCAAGAAGATCAATATCTACCGCTTTTGCTAATTTTATAGGACGCAGATGAACTTCAAAAATCTCTTTACGTTCGTGTACATCGGGTAGGTCAACACTTATTTGTCTGTCAAAACGCCCTGCCCTTAAAAGAGCCTTGTCAAGTATATCGGCACGGTTTGTGGCGGCAAGAATAATAACACCGCTGTTTGACCCGAAACCGTCCATTTCTGTAAGTAATTGATTTAGAGTGTTTTCTCTTTCATCGTTAGCATTAAAAGAGGGGTTTTTGCCTCTTGCCCTGCCTACGGCGTCAATCTCGTCAATAAAAATTATACATGGTGATTTCTCTTTTGCCTGACGGAACAAGTCTCTTACTCTGGAGGCACCCACACCCACAAACATCTCTACAAAATCAGAACCGCTAAGTGAGAAGAATGGTACATTAGCCTCTCCCGCAACCGCTTTAGCAAGCAATGTCTTACCAGTTCCTGGAGGACCTACAAGCAACGCTCCTTTGGGAATCTTGCCACCAAGGGTTGTGTATTTATTAGGGTTCTTTAAGAATTCAACTATCTCTTGTACCTCTTGTTTGGCTTCAGACAATCCCGCCACATCTTTAAATGTGACTCTCATCTTGTTAGAGCCTTTTTCTATAACTTGAGCTTTAGACTTACCCACAGAGAATATGCCGCCACCACCTGACATACGTCTTGATATAAGTATCCAAAATAGTATGAATACAAATATAGGTCCGAATGTCCATAAGAAAGTGCCCATATAGTCTTTTTGCTCATCGTAACTAAGTTTTATGGGTTGTCCTCCGTTTTTTACATATTGGTTCACATAATCATCTAACCTTTCTGCAGAAGGTATCTGTGTAGATAGCTGAGGTTTTTTAGTGTATTTTTTTACGCCTGCCTCGCCAAGCACCTTGCGTATGGTTGTGGAATCATTTATAAGGCTTACCTCCGCCTTGTTTTGATTTGTAATCACCACTATCTCATCTACATAGCCACTGTCGATATAACTTTGTAGATCAGAATAAGTTACATCTTTGGTTGGAGCCTCATTGTCATAGAATGTTATAAATATGAGGAACCCCGCTATCAATAAATATATCCATGTAAGACCGAATCCTGAACTCGATGGTCTCTGTTCAGGCTCTCTGCTTTTATTTCTTTGTTGTCTCGCCATTGTATTTTGTTTAATCTAAATCGGGTATCTCTTTAAGTTTTGCATCTGCCCAAAGATGTTCTAAATCATAAAATTCACGTGCCGGGCGTTGCATAATATGCACCATTATGTCGTTATAGTCTGCCACTATCCACTCACAATTCTCAAAACCCTCCATTGCAAGAGGCTTGACCTTTACATTCTCTCTTACAAAATCCTTAAGTTTTGTAGCCGTGGCATTTACATGGGTGTTTGATGTGCCTTCGCATATAACTAAATAAGAGCAAAGCGTGTTGTCTGTCTTTTTTAAATCGGCAACTACTATGCGTCTTGCCTTTTGGTCTTGCAATCCCGCTATTATTGTATCAAGTAGTTTCTTGGTTGTAACTTCTTTCATTTTTTACTTAAAATTTCTGCAAAGATACTATTTTTTGCGACATTTTCAAACGCTAAGGCGGTAATGCTTTCAGAAAGTGATACAGGAGCACCATTGTCGCCAGCCTCGCAGATACTCTGCACTAACGGAATCTGTCCTAATAAAGCAATTCCACGCTCTTTTGCAAGATTGGCGGCTCCGTCTTTACCAAAGATATAATACTTGTTATCAGGCAACTCTTTAGGCGTAAACCAAGCCATATTCTCAATTATTCCCAATACAGGAACATTTATTTTATCGTTTTGGAACATATCTATGCCCCTTATGGCATCTGCTAATGCCACCTGTTGAGGTGTGCTTACCACTATCGCACCATCTAATTTAATTGTCTGTACTACAGTAAGATGTATATCGCTTGTACCAGGAGGAAGGTCTATAAGCAGAAAATCCAACTCTCCCCAATCCGCTTCTGTCAATAGTTGTTTTATAGCCCCCGATGCCATGGCACCACGCCAAACTATTGCGTTGTTTGTATTAACAAAGAACCCGATGGACAGAATTTTTATGCCATATTTCTCAATAGGCATAATCTGTCCCTGTTCATTGGCGTAAGGGACAGCATCCTCTATGCCAAACATTTTGGGAATAGACGGACCGAATATATCTGCATCCAGCAATCCCACTTTATAGCCTTGACGGGCAAGTGCCACGGCTAAATTGGATGTTATTGTAGATTTGCCTACGCCACCTTTGCCAGACGATACTGCAATCTTGCACTTTACATTTTTTAGCGGTTCATCTTCATTCTTTTGTGGCTGTTCAGGATGCTTTATATCTATATTGCCCTTAATATCAACGCCTCCATCAATGTATGTAAGTATTGCAGTCTCAGCCGCCTTGACAAGCGATTTTGCCAATGGGTCATTTGGTTTTAGAATAAGAGAAAAAGATACTTTATTTCCCTCTATTCTGATATTGTCCTCCACCAATCCTGATTCCACTATGTTTTTACCGGTGGCAGGGTGGTTTACATGACTCAGTGCGTCTAATATAAGTTTTGGATATAGGTTCATGGCTATCTGCGTCTGTTAAAACTTCTGTATGAATCTGGTTCTATCTCTTCGGTAGGCTCTGTAAAGGAGTCTCTGTGTGTCAATTCAAATTTTATGTACTTAATGCTCATTCCACGCTCAATCCATTGGTTTTCATAATATGTTCTGATACTTAAAATATCATCTGCATTCCCTTCTGAATACAAGTCATAAGTGTTTGTTAGTGTCTTGTAACCGTTGTCTCTAATCATTAGAGTTGTATATTTGTATAGGAACGGACTGTCTGTCTTAAGATGGATTATTCCGTCAGGCTTCATAATATTCTGATACATAGCCATAAATCGGGTAGAGGTAAGCCTTTTTCTAACCTTTTTCATCTGAGGGTCTGGAAATGTTATCCAAATCTCAGAAACCTCTCCCTGACTAAAAAACCACTCTATAAGCTCAATGTCGGTTCTTAGAAAAGCCACGTTTTTAAGTTCTTCGGCATTGCTCTGTTTGGCACCTGTCCACATTCTGGCACCCTTGATGTCTATGCCTATAAAGTTTTTATCGGGAAATAGTTTGGCAAGCCCCACAGTGTATTCCCCTTTTCCGCAGCCCAATTCAAGTACAATATCGTTGTTATTGCCAAAAAACTCACACCACTTGCCCTTGAATGGGAAACCGCCGTCAGCCTGTAGTTTTGCAAAAGGATATTGGAAAACATTTGAGTATGTCTCCATATCCGCAAATTTTTGTAACTTGTTCTTTCCCATCAATCAAAATATTTCTCTATGCTAAGGCAGACGTTTCTGACCCCTGCAAGAGCAGTGTCTCGCATACCTTGCTGAATTTCAAATTTATAAGTTCCTTGGTTAGGAAATTTTATTTTACGCATATATAAAACAGGCATTTCATATACAGACACTCCATTACCTAAAAACTTACCACGGTTGTCTGCCAAATAACATTCTACGGTATCTCGTACGGCAATTCCATCGGGTGATGTGGATTTTACAAACAGCCACAGATTTTGATAGGGATATTCTATATCATGCCTAACGGTAATTAGCACATTATAATGCCCTGCAGTATCATTCATAATGGGGCTGAATACCTGCATTGAATCTTTATGCCACGCATAATTGTCTATGTCGTTGCACTGGTTATAAACGCAATAATCGTTACACGATGTAAAGGTACATACGATAAAAACCAATAGATATAATGTTTTATTGTGGCTCATTGTTATTTGATTGATTGTTTCCGTTTTGTTTTTGATGGTGTTGTTTATGCTTGTGTTTACTATGCTTATTGCCGTGATTTTTGTCAAATCTGGTAAGACTGCCTTCTCCTACGGCATTCTCAAAACTTATTTCAGGTTTTGTATCGTCATCTGTTGTCCGTATCTCACTCACTTTTTTTCCGCTGTTGTTGTCATTGATGATTTTCCAGACCTCATCCAATGGCATCTCAATAAGGTCTTTAGGCATGGATTTGTCTGCCGAATAAGTCATTTTGCGGGCAAAAACATCCAATTTAAAGAAATAATATGGTCCGGCTACTGTGTCAAGTACAATATTTCTGGAAGGGAACTCTTTAATGGCTTCAGTATAATTATCCAATTCATAGTTCAGACAGCATTTTAATTTGGCACACTGACCTGCCAATTTCTGTGGATTCATGGAAAGGTCCTGAACTCTTGCGGCGTTTGTACCTACAGATTGAAACTGGGTCACAAATGTAGAACAACATAACTCTCTGCCGCATGGTCCTGTACCGCCTATACGCCCTGCTTCTTGTCTGGCACCAATCTGTTTCATCTCTATACGCACATGAAATGTGTCTGCAAGCACTTTTATAAGTTCCCTAAAGTCAACACGTTGGTCTGCTATATAGTAGAAAATAGCCTTATTGCCGTCTCCCTGGTACTCTACATCGCTGATTTTCATGTCCAAACCAAGGTCTTTGGCTATCTGGCGTGTCTTTAGCATTGCATCGTGCTCTTTAGCCTTTGACTCCTCCCATTTGTCTATGTCGGTTTGCTTAGCCTTTCTGTAAATCCTTTTTATTGCTGTTTTATTAGGGTCAAAACCGTTCTTTTTCATTTGTAAGGCAACTAAATAGCCTTGTAACGTTACGGTGCCAATGTCGTGACCGGGATTTGACTCCACCGCCACAATGTCCCCTTTTTCAAGAGAAATCTCAGTTGAATTCAAATAGTATCCTTTACGTGTGTTTTTGAATTGCACTTCCACAAATTGTGAGGTCTCCCTGTCTATTGATATGTCTGCAAGCCAGTCATATACGCTAAGCATTTGCCAAGAATTTTTTCTACAGCCTTTCTCTGTCAATCTGCTGTTTCCTTTTTCCAATGTGTAGTCCATAGGGTGTTATTGTTTCTTTATTAATGTCATAAGATTTATTCCAAGGTCAAACATAATCAGTTTTATATTGCCGTTACGTTCTATGTCCTCTGCCGCCTTGGTAAACAAATCTGAAATTGACTCTATATTTGTTTCTGTTATGAATTTCTTGAAATTTTCTGTAAATTGAACCTCTGAAGCACTTCTGTAAATTAAATATGTATTGCATAGATTGGCAATGAACGCTTCTCTTGTCAGGTGACAGGCATAGTTAAGAAACTCTATGCAGTTCTCCCTGCTTGTCGCTGAATCTTCCGCAAATTCCTTTAGCGATACCAAATCCCTTTTGAATACATATACCATAAGGTTGCGGTAACGTGCTACGTACTCCGCTGTAGTTCCTTCTGAATCAAGAAGTTCTTTAGCCTTAATATAATTTCCTCCTGATAGTCTTGAGATGTCTTCCGGGAATACGGTCATCAATGACTGACGGTCAATGTTCTTGATTCTTAAGGCTTGGGTCCTTGATGTTATGGTTGTAAGCAGTTGTTCAGGATGCTCGCTGACCAAAAAGAAAAGAGTGTCTGCAGGTGGCTCTTCCAGTATTTTAAGCAATTTGTTTGCTGCTGTCTCCTGCATTCTTTCCGGTAACCAAATAATAGTGCTTTTGTATTTTGCACTAAAACTTTTAAGGCTTAACTTTTGTGAGATTGCTTCACTTTCCGTTGTATAAATATAGCCTACTTTCCCAGATTCATTGATGCGCCGCATCCATTGGTGCAGGTTGAAATATGGTGTTTCTGCCATCTGTTCTCTCCATTGAGGCATAAAATCGTCACAAAAGGCACTTTTACTTCCCTCTTTAATAATGGGAAAAATAAAGTGTAAATCGGGGTGGGAGAGTTTTGATATAAGTTTGCACGATTCGCACTCACCGCAGGAGTCAGTGTCGGATGGGTGCTCACAGTTAATGTATTGCACAGTGGCGATGGCTAGAGCCAATTTGCCTACGCCCTCACCGCCCCAAAATAATTGAGCATGTGGTATTCTACCCTCACGAATGTTTTTTATAATTAACTTTTTTACGCCCTCTTGCCCTATGATGTCACAATATCTCAAAATAGCACACTTTTTATCAAATGCAAAGATACTCTTTTTTGTGAAGATATAAAAATAAGAATTGTATGTTATTCCTTTATTCTTATTTTATATTGTTCCCATTTGGAAAGAACGTCCTTTACGTAGTTGGCTGTCTCTTCTCCTCTGCAATAACCAAAGTGGCAGATGGTGTCATTGTAGTATTCAGGGTCAGATTTCATAAGAATGAAATGTTCTACATTACCATCCCATACGTTGGGGTCTTTACCGTATTGCATAGAGAGTGCTCGTGCATCAAAAATATGACCCGGACCTGCGTTGTAAGCGGCAAGGGTGAATTTTATCTTTTCATTTGAATCAGTAAGGTGTGGGAACAGTCGCCCTAATTTCTTAATATAGGCTACGCCTACCTTAATGTTTATTTCAGGGTCAAATAATGCGGAGTCATTATCAACCCCTAGTGATTTGGCTGTTTTTGGCATCAGTTGCATAAGACCGCACGCTCCAGCCCACGAGACAGTCTTGGCATTGAACTTTGATTCCTTATAGACTACCGCAGCCAGTAGTCTCCAATCCCATTTCAATGTTTTGGCATACTCTTTTAGTAAATCATCGTATGGGGAGATTCCTCCGCTGCCAGTGATTTTAGGCAGTCCGGAAGACTCAAAATATTTGCTCTTCTCAAAATATTTGCTGTATAGCCTTTTAAACTGATTTTGGTGCTTTTTGTCGGCATACCACTCGTTTACAAAGTTTAATAGTTCAGGTGAGTTCTTGCCGACAGCCCAAGCCGCCCTTTGTGGAAAACTGATTCCTAAAGAGTAGTCGATGTTGCTGAAATATGTCTTGCTTAACTTGGCAATGTCTTCGGTGGAGACTGTCATTGGAATGGAGTGTACCGCCACTTCTGCAATCAGGTCTTCAAAAGCCATAGTGTCAGGCATGTATTTTATATTTATTCCGCCACCCACTTCATTGTTAAGATTCTGTAGCCTTGTATCAAAAACGGAGCCTGCCTTAACATAAACATCTTTTCCACATAAGTCAAGAACATCTTTTATCATAGAGTCACTTTTACATTGAACAATAACCTGCTTGGTTACGTATTCTTTGTTTGTGTATGAGATGATTTCTTTGTAGTCAGATGTATATGGGAGTTTGTATGCGATAAGGTCCACTTTGTTCTCAGTAACGGCATTTACCAATTCATTTTCATTGTTAAACAGCATCAGTTCCAGATTAACTCCCATATCGGAGCATAAGAGTTTTGCCATCTCATATTCGTACCCCATTTCGTTATCCTTGTAGTTGAAGTATGATGTGGGTCCATTCATTGTGGCAATGCGTAGAGTGTCGCCACTTAGTATGTCCGCTAAATCCCTTGGTTCTTGTTTTTGCTCCTGCCTCTGTGTGGTGCAAGTGAAAAGTGTCAAGCATAAGACAATGGAGATTATACTTACAACTATGAATTTGATGTTTTTTATCATTTTGTTAAAAAATTCATTTTGTAAATATAGACATTTTATTTTTTTTATGCTAAATTTGCAAAGAGAAAAATATTAACAATTAAAAAGATTAAGAATACCGTCACATTGTGGTTTAAAAATTATTTTATTACTTAATCTTTAAAAATCAATAATTTATGTCAGTTAACAAGGTAATTTTAGTAGGAAATGCAGGCGATGATGCTAAGGTTCGTTATTTGGAAAATAACGTAGCGGTCGCCAATTTTTCAGTGGCAACTACAGAACGTGCTTATACACTCAGCAACGGAACTCAGGTTCCTGAACGTACAGAGTGGCATAATGTGGTAGTCTGGAGAGGTTTGGCTGAAATAGCGGAAAAGTACGTCAAAAAGGGAACTCAGGTTTACATTGAAGGTAAAATACAGTCCCGTACTTGGACAGATAAGGATGGTAACAAACGTTACTCCTATGACATTCTTGCGGACAACATGCAATTATTAGGTAGGAAATCAGATACCTCAACAAGTGCATCTGCCGGTGGTGATGCAGATGAGGTTCCTGCTCCAAAGAAAGCGGCATCAAAGCCTGCAAAGGCAGACAATTCCGCTCCATTTGCCCCTGCAGGACAATCAGATGATCTTCCTTTCTAATCAATTGTAAAAACTTTGATGATGACGGTATAAAAAAGCCTGCTCCGATAAGGGGCAGGCTTTTGATTTGTGTGGGTATAGGGCTTACAAATTGTTTTTCTCTATATCCTTAAAGTATTTGTATGTGCCCACCTTAAGTTCATCAGTGGCAGCCTCATCGCAAACAATTATTCCCTTGCGGTGCATCTGTAGGGCAGAAATTGTCCATAGATGGTTTACGCTACCTTCAACTGCGGCTGCGAGTGCACGTGCCTTGCTGTGTCCGTTAACAAGAATAAGCACCTCTTTTGCGTCCATAACGGTGCCGACACCTACAGTAAGTGCGGTCTTAGGCACTTTGTTTACGTCGTTCTCAAAGAATCTGGAATTTGCAATTATAGTGTCGGTGGTAAGAGTTTTTACTCTGGTGCGTGAACTTAGAGAAGAACCTGGCTCGTTAAATGCAATATGTCCGTCGGGTCCTATGCCTCCAAGGAACAAATCAATACCACCTGCTTGTGCAATTCTCTTTTCATAGCCTTCACATTCAGCCTCAAGGTCACTGGCATTACCATTTAGAATGTTTACATTCTCTTTCTTTATGTCTATATGGCTGAAGAAGTTATTCCACATAAAAGAGTGGTAACTTTCAGGATGGCTTTCAGGCAAGCCTACATATTCATCCATGTTAAAGGTTATTACATTGGCAAATGACACTTTGCCAGCCTTGTTAAGTGCAATTAACTCTTTGTACATGCCAATGGGAGATGACCCCGTAGGCAGACCAAGAATAAAAGGCTTCTCTTTTGTGGGTACGGCTGCATTTATTTTGTCAGCCACATAACAGGCAGCCCATTTTGACATGCTGCCATAGTCAGGTTCAATAATAAGTCTCATAAAACATATATTTTTTCACGGCAAAGATAATAAAAAAATGGTTCTATCATTACAATAGAACCATTTTTTTATCAAATCTGATTTTAGAATGTATCTTCACTCTCAGAGTCATCTTCGGTATCTATGGAGTTCTTTTTAGCCTCCATAATCTTTTCGTACTCTTCACGTGAAGCAACTATAATCTTGTCAAACTCAGCAAGACCTGTACCGGCAGGAATCAAGTGACCGCAGATAACGTTTTCTTTCATACCTTCCAGTTTATCAACTTTGCCGTTTATGGCTGCATCATTAAGAACCTTGGTGGTCTCTTGGAATGAAGCGGCACTCATAAAGCTTGTAGTTTGAAGTGCGGCACGTGTAATACCTTGAAGTATCTGTTGTGATGTGGCAGGAACTGCATCTCTGGTCTCAACCAAACGTAAATCCTTACGCTTTAGCAGGCTGTTCTCATCACGCAGACGGCGTGCAGTTATTATCTGACCATTCTTGAACAATGTGGAGTCTCCTTGGTCTGTTACAACCTTCTTGCCCCAAATAGCATCGTTCTCTGCCATAAACTCCTGCTTGTCAACTATCTGTTTTTCAAGGAATCTGGTATCGCCTGGGTCTTCAATCTCAACTTTACGCATCATTTGACGTACAATAACCTCAAAGTGCTTATCGTTGATTTTTACACCTTGCAGACGATATACATCCTGTACCTCATTAACAATATACTCTTGTACGGCGGTAGGACCTTTTATTGCAAGAATGTCAGCTGGAGTGATGGCACCGTCAGATAATGCACCTCCGGCACGTACAAAGTCATTTTCCTGAACAAGAATCTGTTTTGACAGAGGTACAAGATATCTGCGTTCCTCACCACTCTTAGAGGTGATTACAATCTCTCTCTGACCTCTCTTAATCTTGCCGAATGTAACCTCACCGTCAATTTCTGATACAATGGCAGGGTTAGACGGGTTACGAGCCTCAAACAACTCTGTAACACGAGGAAGACCACCGGTGATATCACCAGCCTTGCTTACAGCCCTTGGTATCTTGAATAGGATTTGACCAACCTTTACCTCTGCCTTTTCATCTATAGAAATGTGTGCTCCTACAGGTAATGCGTATGTACGTACAACCTCGCCCTTGCTGTCTAAAATTTGTGCAGAAGGAACTTTGCTCTTATCCTTGGATTCTATGATGACCTTCTCCTTTAGACCAGTCTGCTCATCAGACTCTGTCTTGTAGGTTACGTTCTCAATCATGCTCTCAAATGCCATTGTACCGGTACTCTCTGAGATGACTACTGCGTTAAATGGGTCCCATTCGCATATTACGTCACCCTTCTTAAGAGTATCGCCACTCTTAACAAACAGAGACGATGCGTAAGGAATGTTCTGCTGTGTAAGAACTATTTTAGTGGTAGGCTCAATGATTCTCAATTCAGCAAGACGGCTTACCACAATATTAGTGCCATCTTCAGCCTTTACAGTCCTTAACTCATCTATTTCTATAACACCGTCATAGTGAGATACAATCTTATTCTCCGCAGCGACGTTGGCGGCAACACCACCCACGTGGAATGTACGAAGTGTAAGCTGTGTACCAGGCTCACCGATAGACTGTGCCGCAATTACACCTACAGCCTCACCCTTTTGAACCATACGACCTGTAGCAAGGTTACGTCCGTAACATTTGGCACAAACGCCCTTCTTAGACTCACAGGTAAGAACTGAACGGATTTCAACCCTTTCAATAGGAGAGTCTTGGATTATCTTGGCAGCCTTTTCTGTGATTTCTTCACCCGATGGAACA
This sequence comes from Paludibacteraceae bacterium, assembly GCA_024399495.1. GTDB lineage: Bacteria > Bacteroidota > Bacteroidia > Bacteroidales > Paludibacteraceae > Enterocola. The sequence goes on along the minus strand of JAKSNY010000019.1, from coordinate 11,201 downwards.
ATCACCTCACCGGTAAGCGGGTGTATGATGTCGTGTACGGAGACACGTCCCAAGATTCTGTCATACAGAGAGGAAATAACCTCTTCATTGTTCTTGAGTTCAGTGGCTACAAGACCTCTAAGTGTACCGCAATCCTCTTCTGTTATGATTACGTCGTGGCTTACATCTACAAGACGACGTGTCAGATAACCAGCATCGGCAGTCTTAAGAGCGGTATCAGCAAGACCTTTACGAGCACCGTGTGTTGAAATAAAGTACTCCAACACAGACAGACCCTCTTTAAAGTTTGCAAGAATTGGGTTCTCAATAATCTGACCACCCTCTGCACCTGCTTTTTGAGGTTTTGCCATAAGACCACGCATACCTGACAGCTGACGAATCTGCTCCTTGGAACCACGGGCACCGGAATCAAGCATCATAAATACAGAGTTGAAACCTTGGTCGTCCTCAGAAAGTTGTTTCATAAGGATATTAGACAACTTGGAGTTAACGTGTGTCCAAGTGTCAATTATCTGGTTATAACGCTCATTGTAAGTAATGAAGCCCATGTTATAGTCATTAAGTATGGCCTCCACCTTATCATATCCTTCCTGTACAAGAGCCTCTTTCTCCTTAGGGATAATAACGTTCTCAAGGTTAAATGACAGACAGCCCTTGAACGCCATGTAGTAACCCATATTCTTAATGTCATCAAGGAAATCTGCGGTACGGGCAACTCCGCAAACTGCAATAACCTTGCTGATGATGTCTCTCAATGATTTCTTAGACAGAACCTCATTGATATAGCCTACCTCTTTAGGTACGCACTCGTTAACAAGTACACGACCTACAGTGGTGTCAATCAGTTTTGTAACTATATTGCCGTTCTCAACATCTGTTGTCCTTACGGTGATTTTGGCATTCAATGAAACCTTACGCTCATTATATGCTATGATAACCTCTTTTGGAGAGTAGAATTTGTAACCTTCTCCAAGAGCTCCCGGACGTGGTTTTGTCATATAGTAAAGACCAAGAACCATATCCTGTGAAGGCACTGTAATAGGTGCACCGTTAGCAGGGTTAAGAATGTTGTGAGAGGCAAGCATAAGGATTTGTGCCTCAAGAACAGCCTCATTGCCCAATGGGAGGTGTACAGCCATCTGGTCACCATCAAAGTCAGCGTTGAACGCCGTACATGCAAGTGGGTGAAGTTGGATAGCCTTGCCTTCAATCATCTTAGGCTGGAATGCCTGAATACCAAGACGGTGTAGGGTAGGGGCACGGTTAAGCAGAACAGGGTGTCCTTTCATAACGTGTTCCAATATATCCCAAATTACAGGGTCTTTGCGGTCAACAATTCTTTTTGCAGACTTAACAGTCTTCACAATGCCACGCTCAATAAGTTTACGTATAACAAACGGCTTGTATAGCTCTGCAGCCATCTCCTTAGGAAGTCCGCACTCATGCATTCTAAGTTCAGGACCCACAACAATTACGGAACGTGCGGAGTAGTCAACACGTTTACCAAGCAAGTTCTGACGGAAACGTCCTTGCTTACCTTTAAGGCTGTCAGACAATGATTTAAGAGGTCTGTTTGCATCCGCTTTAACGGCAGTTGATTTACGTGTGTTATCAAATAGAGAATCCACAGCCTCTTGTAGCATACGTTTCTCATTTCTCAATATAACCTCAGGAGCCTTAATCTCTATGAGTTTTTTAAGACGATTGTTACGTATGATTACACGACGATATAGGTCATTAAGGTCTGATGTGGCAAAACGTCCGCCATCAAGTGGAATAAGAGGACGTAAATCAGGTGGAATGACAGGAATGATCTTCATTATCATCCACTCCGGTTTGTTCACATCTTTAGATGCCCTGAATGACTCTATTACCTGAAGACGTTTTAATGCCTCAGTCTTTCTTTGCTGAGAAGAATCTTTACTTGCCTTGTCTCTTAAATCGTAGGATAGTTTATCCAAATCCAAGCGTACAAGCAAGTCATAGATTGCTTCAGCACCCATCTTTGCTATGAACTTGTTAGGGTCTGAATCTTCCAACAGGTGATTCTCCTTAGGCAGATTCTCCATAACCTCAAGGTACTCTTCTTCTGAAAGCAAGTCTCCTTGAACATAGTCTGATATGGTGCCGCTTTGTATTACTATGTATTTCTCATAGTAGATTACAGCATCAAGTTTTTTTGTAGGAAGACCTAAAAGGTATCCTATCTTGTTAGGTAGGGAGCGGAAATACCAGATGTGGGCTACAGGAACCACAAGTTCTATGTGTCCCATTCTCTCTCTACGCACTTTCTTCTCTGTTACCTCTACACCGCAACGGTCGCAAACAATACCCTTGTAACGGATACGTTTGTATTTACCGCAATGACACTCATAATCCTTTGTAGGACCGAATATCTTCTCACAGAAAAGTCCGTCACGTTCAGGCTTGTATGTACGGTAGTTAATTGTTTCAGGTTTTGTAACCTCACCGTAGGATTGTGATTTCAGCTCTTCAGGCGATGCCAACCCGATGGTAATCTGCTTGAAACTGTTTTTTTGCTTATTATCTGTTCTAAATGCCATAGTTCAATTTTTTTACTCTAATTTAAGACTTAGACCCAAACCTCTCAATTCATGTAATAATACATTAAGTGACTCTGGTATGCCAGGTTGTGGCATCGGGTCTCCCTTGACAATAGCAGTGTAGGAATCTGCCCTGCCCTTAACGTCATCAGATTTGATGGTAAGGATTTCCTGTAGCACATGAGCGGCACCGAATGCCTCAAGTGCCCAAACCTCCATTTCACCAAAACGCTGACCACCGAACTGTGCCTTACCGCCAAGAGGTTGCTGTGTGATAAGCGAGTACGGACCGATGGAACGTGCGTGCATCTTATCCTCAACCATGTGACCTAACTTAAGCATGTAGATTACACCTACAGTTGCAGGTTGGTCAAAACGCTCACCGGTACCACCATCATATAGATAGGTTTTACCGTAACGAGGAAGTCCTGCCTTATCTGTCCAAGTGTTCAGGTCATCAAGTGTGGCACCGTCAAATATAGGTGTTGCAAACTTAACGCCCAACTCCTTGCCTGCCCAACCAAGAACGGTCTCGAAAATCTGACCAAGGTTCATACGAGAAGGTACACCAAGTGGGTTCAATACTATATCCACAGGAGTTCCGTCAGCAAGGAACGGCATATCCTCACGTCTTACAACGCGGCTTACAATACCCTTGTTACCGTGACGACCTGCCATCTTGTCACCAACACGGATTTTACGTTTCTTGGCAACATAAACTTTTGCTATCTGCATAATACCCGATGGAAGTTCATCTCCAATGGTAAGATTATATTTCTCCCTCTTCAGACGGGCATCCAATTCTTTGTATTTACGCATATAGTTAAGAATGACATCTCTGATAAGGTCATTCTTATGAGCGTCAGTTGTCCATTTGCTAAGTTGGACTGATGAATAGTCTATCTCAAGTAATTGTTTTTGTGTAAACTTGTTGCCTTTAGCGATTACATCAGCACCCAAGAAATCCTTTACGCCTTGTGAAGTCTTACCGTTAGTAAGTTCCATAAGTTTCTTAACCAAAATCTCTTTCAAAGCGCCGGCATCCTTTTGGAACTTCTCATCAAGTTCTGCCAAATCCGCTTTCTCCTGTGCTTTTGTCTTTTTGCCCTTCTGTACTTTGCTGAATAGATTTGTACCTATAACAACACCCTTTAGAGAAGGATTAGCTTTTAGTGAAGCCTCCTTAACGTCACCTGCCTTATCACCGAATATGGCACGCAACAATTTTTCCTCAGGAGAAGGGTCTGATTCACCCTTAGGTGTGATTTTACCTATAAGGATGTCGCCTGGCTCAATAAGGGCGCCAACCCTTATTATACCGTTCTCTTCCAAATCCTTAGTTGCATCATCGCTTACGTTAGGAATATCCTTTGTAAGTTCCTCCATACCGCGTTTGGTTTCACGAACTTCAAGAGAGTACTCATCAACGTGAACAGAGGTCATTATATCCTCACTTACTATTCTCTCGTTGATTACAATTGCATCCTCATAGTTATAACCTTTCCAAGGCATGAACGCAACCTTAAGATTCTTACCTATAGCCAATTCACCGTTTTGAGTGGAGTAGCCCTCAGTAAGTATCTGACCTTTTACAACCCTGTCGCCCTTGTGAACAATAGGACGCATGTCAATGGTTGTGCTTTGGTTTGTCTTAAGGAATTTAGACAGTTTATATTCTTTTACCGGAGAGTCAAACATTGTGAATAACTCCTCATCGGTGTAGTCATATTTAATTTTAATACATGTAGCGTCAACAAACTCCACAACACCGTCTCTCTCTGCTGTAATCTGTGTTCTGGAGTCTCTTATTAACTGACCCTCCAGACCTGTACCAACGATAGGGGACTCTGTGCGGAGTAGAGGTACTGCCTGACGCATCATGTTGGAACCCATCAATGCACGGTTAGCATCATCGTGCTCCAAGAATGGAATCAGTGCAGCGGCAATAGATGCAATCTGTTGAGGAGCCACATCCATCAGTTCCACCTCTTCAGGAGCTACAACAGGGAAATCAGCGTCTTGACGTGATTTAACCTTATTGCGTATAAAGTTACCGTTATCATCAAGAGGAGCGTTACCTTGAGCAATAATCTTGCCCTCCTCCTCCTCGGCGGTCATATAAATGATATCCTCCTTATTAAGATTAACCTTTTTGTCTGAAACCTTACGATATGGGGTTTCAATAAATCCAAGGTCATCTATCTTTGCATATACGCAGAGAGAGGATATAAGACCGATATTAGGACCTTCAGGAGTCTCAATAGGGCATAAGCGTCCGTAATGGGTGTAGTGAACGTCACGAACCTCAAATCCCGCTCTTTCACGAGAAAGACCGCCGGGACCCAATGCAGAAAGACGACGCTTGTGTGTGATTTCAGCAAGCGGATTGGTCTGATCCATGAATTGAGACAAGGCGTTTGTTCCAAAGAATGAGTTTATTACAGACGATATTGTCTTGGCATTGATTAGTTCTGTAGGAGAGAACACCTCGTTGTCACGGACATTCATTCTCTCACGTATAGTTCTTGCCATACGTGCAAGCCCTATGCCAAACTGGTTATATAATTGCTCACCCACAGTCCTGATTCTACGGTTGCTTAAGTGATCTATATCATCAACATCAGCTTTAGAATTAAGTAGTTGAATCAGATATTGTATGATGGCTATGATATCCTCTTTTGTAAGGACCTTAACCTCTGCAGGAATATCCAAATGAAGTTTTTTGTTTATTCTGTACCTTCCTACATCGCCCAAATCATACCTCTTGTCAGAGAAAAACAGATTAGTGATAACCTCACGAGCTGAAGCATCATCAGTAGGCTCTGCGTTTCTTAATTGACGGTAAATATAGTAAGTCGCCTCTTTTTCAGAGTTACTTGGATCTTTTTGCAGTGAGTTATATATAATAGAGTAGTCAGATTGATTTATATCCTCACGGTGAACCAGAATGGTAGGAATGTTTGACTCAAGAATCTGATCAATGTGCTCTTGTGTCAAGACAGTCTCACGATCAATGATTACTTCGTTACGGTCGATGGAAACCACCTCACCGGTATCTTCATCAACAAAATCTTCAACCCATGTTTTTAGAACGCGAGCGGCAAGAGTTCTGCCAACACACTTTTTAAGCGTTGTTTTGTTAACCTTGATTTCTTCTGCAAGATTAAATATCTCCAAAATATCTTTGTCGCTTTCAAATCCGATGGCACGCAGCAAAGTAGTTACAGGTAATTTTTTCTTACGGTCGATGTAAGCATACATCACATTGTTTATATCTGTAGTAAACTCAATCCAAGACCCACGGAATGGAATGATACGTGCAGAATATAGTTTTGTGCCGTTGGCGTGAAGGCTCTGACCAAAGAATACGCCTGGAGAACGATGTAGTTGGGATACAACAACACGCTCAGCACCATTTATAACAAAAGTACCCTTCTCGGTCATGTATGGAATAGGACCAAGATATACATCTTGTATTACAGTGGCGAAGTCTTCGTGGTCTGGATCTGTGCAATACAATTTCAGTTTTGCCTTTAGGGGTACACTGTATGTAAGCCCCCTCTCTATACACTCTTGTATGGTGTAGCGTGGAGGATCTACATAATAATCCAAAAACTCAAGAATGAAATTGTTTCGGGTGTCAGCTATTGGAAAGTTTTCTGCGAACACTTTATACAATCCTTCATTTTTTCTTTTTTCAGGTGGAGTGTCCAATTGGAAGAAATCCTTGAATGATTTTAATTGAACTTCCAAGAAATCAGGATATTCCAGAGGATTTTTTATTGAGGAGAAATTTACTCTTTCTTTAATATTACTCATATAAAAGGATTTATAAAAACAACACTTTTTTTCAAAAACACAAAAGGTCTAGAACCTTATTGCTAAGGCTCTAAACCGTAAATTCCTGATTAACAGGATAATTACTTCAATTCAACTTCTGCACCGGCGTCAGTTAATTGTTTTTTCATGTTTTCAGCGTCGTCTTTAGAAAGACCCTCTTTGATAACAGAAGGAGCGGCATCAACAAGATCCTTAGCCTCTTTCAAACCAAGACCTGTCAATTCCTTAACCAACTTAACTATTTGAAGTTTAGCGGCACCAGCTGATTTAAGTTCAACATCAAAAGATGTTTTCTCTTCAGCTGCAGGTGCTGCTGCACCACCTGCTGCAGGTGCTGCTGCTACAGCTACAGCGGCTGCTGCCGGTTCAATACCATACTCTTCTTTAAGAATCTGAGCAAGTTCGTTTACGTCTTTTACAGTTAGGTTTACCAACTCTTCTGCAAGTTTTTTCAAATCTGCCATTGTTTTATAAATTTAATAGTTTTACTTTTTTTGTTTAATTATTCTGCTCTCTCGCCAAGTGTTTTAAGCACGCCATGAATAGTATTGCCTCCAGATTGCAATGCTGATATAACATTCTGCATTGGAGACTGTAGCATGCCAATAATCTCGCCAAGTAGCTGTTCTTTTGATTTTAATGCTATCAATGTGTCCACCTGGTCTGCACCTACGTAGAAACATTCTTGCACGTATGCTGCCTTTAGTTCCGGTTTTCCGTTGTTTGCTTTATCCTTGCTCATCTCTTTAATAAGACGTGCAGGAGCGTTGCCGTTGTTACAGAACATAATAGCGGTAGAGCCTTTTAGTGTGCTGTCAAGAGGTGAGAAATCACCTTCCAGCTCATCTAATGCTTTTTTGAATAGAGAGTTCTTTACAACCATCAACTTAATGTCAGACTTAAAGCACTGCCTTCTTAGATTAGAAGTCTTTTCTGCGTTAAGACCCGATGCATCGGTTAGATAGAAATGGCTGTAAGATGAGATAGTCTCTTTCAGAGTGCTTATTAATGCCGATTTATCCTCTTTTTTCATAACGATAGTCTTTTACTTGTCACTCAGCTGATTTAGGGTCAATTTTGATACCTTTACTCATAGTGCTTGATAGATAAATACTCTTAATATAAACGCCCTTGGCGGAAGATGGTTTTAATTTTACGATTGTAGATAGGAATTCTTTTGCGTTCTCCGCTATCTTCTCAGGTGCAAATGACACTTTACCTATAGAGGTGTGTACAATACCTGCTTTATCAACCTTAAAATCAATTTTACCTTGTTTAACTTCTTTTACCGCCTTACCAATTTCATTGGTGACAGTACCGCTTTTAGGGTTAGGCATTAATCCGCGAGGACCAAGAACACGACCAAGAGCACCAATCTTACCCATAATGGATGGCATGGTGATAATAACGTCAATGTCTGTCCAACCGCCCTTTATCTTTTCAATATACTCTTCAAGTCCGACATAGTCTGCACCAGCGGCTTTAGCCTCTTCTGCAACATCGGGTGTACACAATGCAAGTACCCTTGTAACCTTACCTGTGCCGTTAGGAAGTGAAACAACACCTCTAACCATTTGGTTTGACTTACGTGGGTCGATACCTAAACGCACATCAATATCAACTGATGCGTCAAATTTTGTTGTGGTTATCTCCTTTAATAGGTTTGCCGCCTCAATAAGTGAATAACTTTTACCAGTCTCAACTTTAGAGGCAACCAATTTTTGATTTTTTGTCAGTTTACTCATGATTTAAAACTAGATAAAGGTTAAACATCTTGTGGGAACGCACCCTTAACGGTGATACCCATACTTCTAGCTGTACCAGCCACCAATCTCATAGCAGACTCAATTGTAAAGCAGTTCAAGTCAGGCATTTTATCTGTAGCTATAGTCTTAACCTGATCCCAAGTAATCTCAGCGATTTTCTTGCGGTTAGGCTCTGCGGAGCCTGATTTTTGTTTTGAAGCCTCCAACAACTGTATCGCTACAGGTGGAGTCTTAACAATAAAATCAAAAGACTTATCCGTATAGTACGTGATAATTACAGGAAGTATTTTTCCTGCTTTGTCCTGTGTCTTAGCATTGAACTGTTTGCAAAAGTCCATTATGTTTATACCCTTGGAACCCAAGGCAGGACCAATCGGTGGGGCGGGGTTTGCAGCTCCGCCTTTTACTTGCAATTTGATTTGTCCAGCAACTTCTTTTGCCATAATATCAAATACTAAAAGTTAAATAAAAATATACGGGAATCAGAACAATTTGAGCGTAACCTTTCTATTGTTCCTTTTCTACCTGCATAAAGCTAAGTTCAATCGGAGTTTTCCGACCGAATATCATAACCATAACCTTAAGTTTCTTTTTCTCATTGTTAACCTCTTCAATGGTTCCCGAGAAATTGTTGAAAGGACCGGAAATAACCTTTACGGTTTCACCCACATAGTAAGGTACCAACAACTCCTCTTCAGCCTCTTGTGTTTGGTCAATGGTTCCTAAGATTCTATTGACCTCGTAAGGGCGCAGAGGAACTGCTTTTCCGTCTTTACCGCCTAGATAGCCCAACACATTAGGTATGTTGCGGATAATACCCACAACTTCACCCTCAAGCAGAGCTTCGATAAGGACGTAACCAGGCAAATAAGGACGCTCCTTAATTACCTTCTTACCATTGCGTACTTGATAGACTTTCTCAGTAGGAATCAATACTTGAGAGACGCGGCTCTTCACAACGGGATTTCTGTTGATTTCCGCTTCAATGTATTCGCGTACTTTCTGTTCTTTCCCGCTGATGGCCTTAACCACATACCATTGCTTTGCAGTAACCTCTGCCATACCAAAATCCTCCTAATTAGCTAAACAAACCGTAAATGAACTTCATAATCTCTTCAAAACCAAGGTCAATCAACCAAATGATCAGTGAAAGAATGAGGGAAGCAACTAAAACAATCACCGCACTATTGGTTAATTCCTTTAATGATGGCCATGTAACTTTATGTACAAGTTCATTGTAAGATTCTTTGCAATAATCTACTATCTTCATAGTGTTTATTTTTTCTTGTTGCACGGGTCGAGAGGCTCGAACTCCCGACACCTGGTTTTGGAGACCAGTGCTCTACCAACTGAGCTAGACCCGTAATTAATAATTCCAAACATTACAATCTCAGTTGGTAGAGCATTTACCTTGTCTCTTTGGCAACTGAGCTAGACCCGTAATTAATTAATAATTGAAAGTTGAAAGTTAAAAGTTAATAATAACAGAAACTTCCTTAGTATTCCTACGGAGCCTTTAGGCGACAAGACCGTTTTAACGGTCCGTGCGAAGCACGTAGGGGTCTGGGGATATGCCCCAGTAAAAAAAGGAACAATTTTCTAAAATTTGAAAGATTAGGTTAGAATTTTTCTAACCTAATCTTTTATGAAATTTTAATAAATTTCAGTGATTTGGCCTGAACCTACAGTTCTACCACCCTCACGGATAGCGAAACGAAGACCAGCTGAACAAGCTACAGGATAGATAAGCTTAACTCTGATCTCAAGGTTATCACCTGGCATTACCATTTCAACTCCGTCTGGCAATGTAATCTCACCAGTAACATCAAGTGTACGGATGTAGAATTGTGGACGGTATTTGTTGTGGAATGGAGTGTGACGACCACCTTCTTCTTTCTTAAGGATATAGACAGAAGCCTTGAACTCATCGTGAGGAGTAACGGCACCCGGGTGGGTGATTACCATACCACGTTTGATTTCATCCTTGTCAATACCACGAAGAAGAAGACCTACGTTATCTCCAGCCTCACCTTGGTCAAGAATCTTACGGAACATCTCAACACCTGTGATAACAGATTTCTTTCCCTCTGCACCAAGACCGATGATTTGAACCTCATCACCAACCTTAACAACACCAGTCTCAATACGACCTGTAGCAACTGTACCACGACCTGTAATTGAGAATACGTCCTCAACTGGCATCAAGAATGGTTTATCAACGTCACGTTTTGGAAGTTGAATCCAGTTGTCAACAGCATCCATAAGCTCCATAACTTTATCTTCCCATTCGGCAACTCCGTTAAGAGCACCAAGGGCAGAACCACGGATAATAGGTGTGTTGTCACCGTCAAACTCATAGAATGCAAGAAGTTCACGCATCTCCATCTCAACAAGGTCAAGCATTTCGGCATCGTCAACCATATCGCATTTGTTCATAAATACAACTAGACGAGGAACGTTTACTTGGCGAGCAAGAAGGATGTGCTCACGTGTCTGAGGCATTGGACCATCAGTTGCTGCAACTACTATGATAGCACCATCCATCTGAGCGGCACCAGTTACCATGTTCTTTACATAGTCAGCGTGTCCCGGGCAGTCAACGTGTGCATAGTGACGGTTTGCTGTTTCATACTCAACGTGTGAAGTGTTAATTGTTATACCACGCTCTTTCTCTTCAGGAGCATTATCAATTTGGTCAAATGATTTTACCTCTGAAAGACCTTTCTTTGCCAATACTGTAGTGATAGCAGCGGTCAAAGTTGTTTTACCGTGGTCAACGTGACCAATAGTACCGATGTTTACATGCGGTTTTGAACGATCAAATTTCTCTTTTGCCATAACTTTAAATTTTTAATTAGTATTATTGATGTTATTTAGAATTATCCGTTTACCATATAGAGCCAATAACGGGACTTGAACCCGTGGCCTCATCCTTACCAAGGATGCGCTCTACCAGCTGAGCTATATCGGCAACCTAGAGCGGAAAACGGGGCTCAAACCCGCGACCCCCAGCTTGGAAGGCTAGTGCTCT
>JAKSNY010000018.1 GCA_024399495.1 Paludibacteraceae bacterium | reverse complement strand
CCATCAGGTATTTCAAACGGAGTGTTTTCCGTTATATTCTCATAATGGCGCTTATGCGAAATTAAAAAACTTTTATAGAACTAACTACTGATGCAAATTCAGTATCGTTAGCTATTTTTTTTGTAAATTATTGACAAATTTGTAAATAATTATGTATCTTTGCAGAAAAATATTGAATATGCATCAATGAATGTGTTATTTAAATCAGATGAATTGGAATCCTTATATGAATATGGCTGTTCAATTGGACGCGATTATTCAAAATTAGATATTAGAGTGGTATCTGCATTCATTAAAACAATTCAAAGAATAAAATCTTTTGATAACATTAACATATTAAAAAACTATAATGGATTAAGGTATGAGAAACTAAAAGGAAATTTGAATGGATATGAATCCCTAAGGATAAACAACCAATACAGACTAATAGTTAGAAGTAGTGAGATTGATAACACCTTAACCATTTTTGATATTAACGTTTATAAAATTTCTAAACACTATGAATAATATTTGTGCAAATAATTTGACACCGGCTTTTGCAACGCACCCTGGTGAATTTCTAAAAGACGAGTTAACGGAGCGTGGTATTAAACCAAGTGAATTGGCTGATTCTATTGAAGTTAACCGTTCTATAATTTCTGATATACTGCATGGGAAAAGGGGAATAACTGCAGAACTATCTGTTAAACTTGAGGATTATTTGGGTATTCAGGCATCATTTTGGATGAATGCACAAGCCAATTATGAATTAGACACTGAACGCATAAAAGTTCGTGCATCAAGTTCAAAAACAGACGCTCTATCTGTTGCAAACTATTTTGTAGAAAAGGCGGAGAATGAACATAAGGATATAACAATGCTTATGCTTGTAAAGTTGGTTTATATTGCACAGGGATACAGTCTTGCATTGCTTGGCAGACCAATCACCAATTCCAGATTTGATAAAGTGGAAGCATGGAAATTTGGTCCTGTGGTTCCAAGTGTATATAATTCTTTCAAACATTGCGGGAACAATCCTATCAAAGAGAAAACAATGATTCTCAAATGGTTTGATGACGGGAACTACACATTTGAGGAACCTATTGTTAAAGACAAGGATACAAAATTTATTTTAGATAAAGTTTGGATGGATTATAAGACATGGAGTCCCTCTAAACTGGTTTCAGAATTACACCAAAAGGACACTCCTTGGTTTAAGTACTACAGAGAGGGTAAAAACATCCAAATCCCAGATAAGGAAACTGAATTATATTATAAACGCAAACTAAAAATTTAATATTTTAAATCATGAAAAAACTATTTATTATTCCGGCACTTGCAATGCTAATGGTATTGGGTGCATGTAACTGTAAGAACGATTCTTTGGATGCTATTATGAGCCGCAAGAGTGTGCGTAAGTTTACAAACCAACCTGTGGAACAGGCTAAAATTGATGCCATACTTAAAGCAGGGTTTGCGGCACCTACCGCTATGAACCGTCAGCCATGGAGCATAGGCGTGGTAAATGACACCACTCTACTTAGGCAAATGGCAAAAGACATGCCGTACTCACAACTTGAAACTGCGGCAGTGGCATTTGTGGTTTGCGGAGACTTAAACAAGGCTATGGAGGGTACAGCACGTGAGTTTTGGGTTGTGGATTGCTCTCTAATGGCAGAGAACATGTTGCTTGCAGCCCACTCTATGGGTTTAGGTGCTGTGTTTACAGGAGGCTGGCCTAACATGGAGCGTTGCTCTTTGGTTGCTCAATATCTGCATATACCTGATTCTTACACAGTTTTGGGCGTTATTCCTATGGGTTATCCTGCAGAGAACCCCGATGTTAAAGAGAAGTGGAATCCAGATGCAGTCCACTATAACATTTGGGAATAACAAAAACGGTATAATTTTCAACTTTCAATTAAAATTCGTATCTTTGCAGTTTATTTATATATTTTCAATTCTTATGAAGGTACAGAAATTTGGTGGCACATCAGTAGGTAGTGCCAAGAGAATGAAAGAGGTTGCCTCACTTATAAATGACGGCAATAAGAAAATAGTTGTGTTATCTGCAATGTCGGGTACTACAAACACACTTGTAGAGATAGCGGACTATCTGTATAAAAAGAATCCCGTTAGTGCCAATGAGGTTATAAACACATTGGAAACCAAGTATAATGGGGTTATAGATGAACTATATAAGTCTGCCGATTACAAAGATAAGGCTAAGAAAGCCATCAAGGTTAATTTTGACACACTACGCTCCCTAAGCAAAAACAATTTCTTTACAGTTTTTGAGGAGAAGATAGCCTTGGCACAAGGTGAGCAGATGTCAACCGCTATGGTTAATCTCTATCTTAATGAGTTAGGGGTTAAGTCTGCCCTACTGCCTGCACTTGACTATATGCGTATAGACAAGAATGAGGAACCCGATGTAGCCTACATACGTGAGCATATTGCAAAGGAACTTGCAAAACTGCCTGCCGATACAGTCGTCTATATAACACAAGGCTATATATGCCGCAACGCCTACAATGAGATAGACAATCTGAAACGTGGTGGCAGTGACTACTCCGCATCACTTATAGGTGCAGCCATAGGTGCAGAAGAAATCCAAATCTGGACAGATATAGACGGAATGCATAACAATGACCCACGTTTTGTAAAGGGTACAAAGCCTGTTGCAACACTCCATTTTGAGGAGGCTGCCGAGCTTGCATATTTTGGAGCCAAGATACTCCACCCCACATGTATTCTCCCTGCAAAACTTGCAAACATACCTGTAAGGTTGCTTAACACAATGGACCCTAAGGCACACGGAACGCTTATATCAAACCATATAACAGAACATAAGATAGAGGCTGTAGCCGCCAAGGATAATATAACCGCCATAAAGATTAAATCAGGCAGAATGTTGCTTGCTTACGGATTTCTGCGTAAAGTGTTTGACTGTTTTGAGACCTACAAGACATCTATAGATATGATAACCACATCAGAGGTGGGCGTATCAGTCACTATAGACAACACCAAGCATTTGGACGATATAGTTAATGAGCTGAAACAGTTTGGAACTGTTACCGTAGAGCATGACATGGTAATTATCTGCGTTGTAGGCGATATGAACTGTGCTAACGTAGGTTTCCAAGCCAAGATAGTAAACGCTCTTAAAAACATACCTGTACGTATGATTTCATACGGTGGCAGTAACTACAATGTATCATTCCTTGTAGGTGCCGCAGATAAGAAACGTGCATTGGAAGCATTAAGTAAAAACCTGTTTTAACTGATGAACACTCCGTACTACAAATATGATATGGAGTTGCTGGAACGCACTCTGCAAGCCATAAAGGATGAGACTGCAAAATACGGATTCACAGAGCATTATGCCATAAAGGCAAATGCAAACCCTACAATCCTTAAAAAAATTGCAAGTTACGGATTTGGTGCAGACTGCGTTAGCGGAGGTGAGGTTTTAGCGGCAGTAAAGGCTGGTTTTAACCCCGATAAGATAGTTTTTGCCGGTGTAGGCAAGGCAGATTGGGAGATAGAGACAGCCATTGACAATAATATCTTCTGCTTTAATGTGGAATCACTGCCTGAGGCTGATGTTATAAATCAGATAGCAAGAGCCAAAGGTAAGAGAGTCAATGTGGAGATAAGGGTTAATCCAAATGTAGATGCCCATACCCACGCCAAAATAACAACAGGACTCAATGAGAATAAGTTTGGCATAAATCTGCCACTATTACCATCTGTAATAGAGCATATTAAAAATTTGAACAATCTTAACCTTATAGGATTGCATTTTCATATAGGCTCACAGATTACAGACCTTACTGTTTTTGACAATCTGTGTAATACTGTCTTGGGGCTACTTGCAGATCTTAAGGCACAAGGCATAACATTTACAAACATAAATTTTGGCGGTGGTCTTGGAGTTGATTATCAGAACCCAGATGTAACCCCTATTCCGCCATTTAAAGAGTATTTTGCCGTTTTCAGCAACTACACAAAAGGGCTGAAAGGGGTGAGCATACATTTTGAACTTGGACGTGCAGTAGTAGCCCAATGCGGCACACTTGTAAGCAAGGTACTGTATGTAAAAGAGGGCGAGTCTAAGAAATTTGTAATACTTGACGCAGGTTTCACAGACCTAATACGCCCAGCCATGTACGATGCCTACCATAAGATAGAGAACATAACAAGCAAAGAGCCTGCTAAGAAATACGATGTGGTGGGACCTATCTGTGAATCGTCAGATGTGTTTGGCAAGGATAGAATGCTGAATGCCACCCACAGAGGAGATATTATAGAGATACGCACGGCAGGTGCCTACGGAGAGGTTATGGCATCGCAGTATAATCTAAGAAAATTGCCTGAAGCGGTTTTTGCAAATAACACGTTATGATTCAGCATCTAAACATAGAGCAATTTGAGGTATGGCAACTTGCCGTATTCGGCATATTTGCCGTGGCATTCATAGTGCAACTTGTATGGTGGCTCACATATTTTACAGGCATTATAAGATATAACCGTAAAGTACGTAAGGGTAAGGTTAGATACAACGATACCAAGCCATCGGTATCTGTAATTATATGTGCCAGAGATGAAGAGGAGAACCTTACACATAACATTCCTCTTATTATGAGTCAAGACTACCCCGATTATGAGGTAATTGTGGTTAATGACGCATCTACAGACGCCACAGATGAGGTTATTGGACAGTTTATGACTCAGTATCCTAATATGCGTACCACATACGTACCAGAGAATGCCAAATTCATAGATTCCAAAAAATTTGCCCTTACGCTTGGTATAAAAGCCGCAAAAAACGATATACTTGTGTTTACAGATGCAGACTGTGTACCTGAGAGCAATAATTGGTTAGATAATATAGTCCGTAATTTTGATGAGGGCACTCAAATAGTTTTGGGCTATGGAGCGTACAAGCATAAAAAAAGTTTTCTAAATTGGCTGCAAGTGTTTGACACTCTGTTTATCGGGTTACAGTATTTTAACTACTCATTGGCAGGCAAGACCTATATGGGTGTGGGCAGGAACTTAGCCTACAGAAAATCCATGTTTCTGAACTCAAAAGGTTTCTCCAAACACTTGGATATACAGTCAGGCGATGATGACCTGTTTATAATGGAGGTCTCTACGCAGACAAACACTAAAGTGGAGTTTCAGAATGGCAGCAAAACCATATCGGAACCTAAACCTACACTGCATCAGTGGTTCAGACAAAAGGAGAGACACCTGTCAACCGGTTCCTATTATAAAACCTCAACTAAAATGCTGATTGGTTCAGAGCTGGCATTCAGAGTGTTTTTCTACGCAAGTCTTATTGCATCATTGATTATAGGAAACTTCATTACAGCATACATAGTGGCAGGATGTTTTGTTTTGAGATACATTACCCAATATCTGATAATAAACAGAACCGCAACAATACTTGGAGAAAGGCACTATTATGTGGGAATACTTTTCCTTGACATCGTGATACCGCTTATTAACTTTTTTGTAAACACACACTCCAAGCTTAGAGGCGGCACTGTGTATAAATGGAAATAATTTATTAACTTTGCACCCGTGAAAAAAACAGTTCTTCTTATATTGCTTTCGGTTTTAGCCGCATCTATATCGGCTAAAAGGAACGAGCTTGCAATGTTAATGAAGCACCCAGATGTAAACGTCAAGTATCAAGGTGCTCTTAATTATTACAATAACAAGGATTATAAGAAGGCGTTACAACTTTTTGAGGATATTCAGGGAGCATTTAGGGGAACCGACCAAGCACAAGATATAACATATTATCTTGCAAACTGTTACGTACAGCGTAAAGATTACGAAAGTGCCATTCATTATCTTGAATTATATACCGAAACATATATTAGAGGCAAGTATCTTGAAGAGTGCCATTATATGCTTGCATATTGCCATTACAAGCAATCGCCTCACTATGAGTTAGACCAAACATCCACAGTCAAAGCAGTGACACAACTCAATTACTGCCTTACAATGTATCCGTCGAATGAAAAGGCGGCTGATGCAAAAATAATGCTTGACGAAATGAATGACAAACTTGCAAAACGTGAATTAGCCAATGCAAAACTATATTACAATTTGGGAATGTATATGGGAAACAACTATCGGGCGGCAGTGGTTACATCTATGAATGCTATGAATGACTTCCCCGATTGTCAGTACAAAGAGGATTTTGCATTTATAATAGTTAAAGCAAAATATAAGGAGACATTAAACTCTGTGTCTAAAAAAATGTACGAAAGAAGTGAGGACGCATGGGACGAATGTTACTATTTTTTAAATGAATTTCCTAACACCACTCACAGAAAAGAGGTGGAGAAAATGGCTGCCCACTTAGATAAAATAAACAAGGCAAATATAGATAATATTAACAATAATTAATTATAAAACAATGGATTACAAAAAATCAAACGCTCCAGTCTCCACTATAACAAGAGACGTTAATTCTTTGGTTGAGAATACAGGTAACGTATATGAGACCGTTTCCATAATCTCAAAACGTGCAAACCAAATAGGTGTTGAGATTAGAGATGAGTTAAAACACAAATTAGAGGAGTTCTCTGCATCTACAGTTGATAATCTTGAGGAAGTATTTGAAAATCGTGAGCAAATAGAGATTTCCAAGTACTATGAGAAGTTGCCAAAACCAACTCTTCTTGCCACTCAAGAGTACATAGAGGACAAGACATATTTCCGTAACCCTGCAAAACTTAAATAATTGCAAGGCAAACACATTGTATTAGGTGTAACAGGCGGGATTGCCGCATACAAGGCGGCATATCTTGTAAGATACCTGATTAAACAAGGTGCAGAGGTAAAAGTCATTATGACAGAAAATGCCAAACGCTTTGTTACGCCTCTTACATTCTCCACTCTATCCAAAAATCCTGTTTATACAGAGTTTTTCAATCCTGATAACGGTGAATGGCATAGCCACGTAAAGTTAGGATTATGGGCTGATTTAATGTTAGTTGCCCCTGCCACAGCCAATACCATAGCAAAAATGGCTAACGGTATTGCAGACAATCTGCTTACCACCACGTTCCTGTCTCGCAGGTGTCCAGCCATCGTGGTTCCTGCCATGGATATGGATATGTATGCCGCAGAAGCCACACAAGCAAATATTGCAACTCTAAAAAGCCGTGGAGTAACCATTATGGAACCAGAGAGCGGCTCTCTTGCAAGCGGTCTTGAAGGCAAAGGGCGTATGCCTGAGGCTGACACCATTGCCACTTTTGTGGAGTCTTTCTTTAATAAGGAACTGACTCTAAATAAAAAAAAAGTTCTAATAACTGCGGGTCCCACGTATGAAAAAATAGACCCTGTACGCTTTATTGGCAATCACTCATCGGGTAAGATGGGATATGCCATTGCAGATGAGTGTGCGTCAAGAGGGGCTGATGTCACCATTATATCGGGGCCTGTAAGCGTTAAAACATCCAACAGTAGCATAACTGTGATAAATGTTACAAGTGCGGCAGAGATGTATGCAGAGGCAGCAAAACAATTTTCCTGTGCTGATATAACCGTTCTGTGTGCAGCAGTTGCTGACTTTACTCCAAAAGAGACCGCAGACCATAAGATTAAAAGGGGCAAGGATAATATGACCATTGAGTTATGTCCTACCGTTGATATTGCAGAGCAACTTGGCAAACAGAAAAAAAGAGGACAGGTTTTAGTTGGTTTTGCACTGGAGACCAACGATGCGGAGGCTCACGCCCAAGACAAGTTGAATCGTAAGAACCTTGATTTCATAGTCCTTAACTCAATGCAGAATCCAGGCACATGTTTTGGATACGATAATAATCAAATCAAGATTTTTGACAAATCGGGTGAAATTAATGAATATACTTTAAAAAGCAAAAAAGAAGTTGCCAAAGATATAGTAAATAAAATAGAAGTATGCGTAAAATAATATCAATACTATATGTGCTGTTTTGCTTGATTCCATTTACTATGGCACAGGAACTTAACTGCACAGTTACAGTAAATTCAGAGCAGATACACGGTACTAATAAATCTATGTTTGACGCTTTGGAGAAAGCCATTACCGAATTTATGAACGAGCGTCAGTTTACTGAATACAGATATGAGCAGAAAGAAAAGATAGAATGCTCTATCTACCTGATTATCAATAATTATTCTAATAATAATTTTACTACAGAGATTCAAGTGCAAGCAAACAGGCCTGTGTTTGGCAGCAACTATAAAAGCCCCATATTTTCATATAGCGATAAAACATTTAATTTTACCTATGCAGAAGGAGATCAAATGTCTTTTGATCTTACCTCTTTTGGCAACAACCTTACAGAAGTACTGGCTTTTTACGCTTATATAATCATAGGCACAGACTGCGACTCGTTTTCTAAATTTGGAGGCGATTATGCTTTCAGAATGGCAGAACAGATTGTAAATCAGGCTCAAAGCTCCAATGAGAGTGGCTGGAAGGCATTTGAAGACAATCACAATCGCTATGCCCTAATTAACAATATATTGGACGATGCCACAAAACCATATCGGGAGTATTTTTACACCTATCACAGGCTTGGCTTGGACCAAATGCACAAAATGGCGGACAACAGCCGTGCCACTATAGTGGAAGGAATGCCTGTGCTTAAATCTTGCTATAAGGCAAGACCGTTGATGATTATAGTATCTGAATTTGCTGAAACCAAATCACAGGAAATTGTGGATATAATGTCAAGAGGCTCTTCTGACGAACGCAAGCAAGTTTATGAGATTATGAGCTACATAGCACCTACATCGAGTAAAATACTGGATAAATTAAAATAAAAATAAAAAACAATGCTTACCCACCTGCATATAGAGAATTTTGTCCTTATTAAAAATCTTGATTTGGACTTTAATAGCGGATTCTCTGTGATTACAGGACAGACAGGTGCGGGAAAATCAATAATGCTTGGGGCATTAGAGTTGGCATTAGGGGCTAAAGCAGATTCAAAAGCCATTTTCCAAGGAGAAAAAAAGTGTGTGATAGAGGCAACCTTTAATGTTAAGGGGTACGGACTGGAGAGTTTTTTTGAAGATAACGACATAGACTACTCCGATGAGTGCATAATCAGGCGTGAACTCTCTGACAACGGCAAATCCCGTTCTTTCTTAAATGACACACCTGTATTGGTGTCTATACTTAAACAAATAGGTATCAGGCTTATAGATATACACTCACAGCACAGTTCGCTGCTGCTGGAGAGCAATGCTTTCCAACTTAGTGTGGTTGACAGTGTGGCAGATAATGCAGAAGCACTAAAAAACTATAAACAGCAGTTTAAGTCATACGCTGATTTATGCCACAGAATAGATACGCTAAAAGAGCAGGCTGAAAATGCCAAAAGCAATGCAGACTACCTTCAGTTCCAATACAAGCAACTTGTGGATTCCAACTTGAAAGAGGGGGAACTGACATCGTTAGAGGAGAATCTGAACGCACTTGAACATACGTCAGACATTAAGAACTCTTTACAGAATGCCTCTGTCCTACTCTACGGCGATGATGGTGTACTCACAAAACTGCACTCTCTGCAAAATTCACTGAACTCCATATCATCTTTTGGAAGCAACTATGCTGATTTGGCAGGGAGGGTTTCATCATGTACTGTGGAGCTAAAGGATGTTTATGGTGAAATAGAGCACTCCAATGAGTCTGTTGATGTAAGCCCTACCCAATTAGAGCAGATGCGTGGCAGACTTGATACTCTATACTCTCTACTGCAAAAACACAGAGTCAAGAGTGTGGAGGAACTTATTGCCATAAGAGACTCTATAGGAGAGCAGTTAAAAGGTATAGAGAATTTTGATTCAGATTTAGAGGCTCTTGAAAAAGAGAAATCAGAGATGCTATTAAAATTAAAGGCATTGGCATCGGTACTTTACAAGAACAGATGTGCCGCAGTGGAGCCTATAAAGCGTAGCGTTGAGGATAATCTACGGTTTTTAGGAATGCCTGACTCCAAATTTGAAATTGAATTTACTGAGTGTAGTGAGCTTACATCCTGTGGCGGAGAGTCTGTACAGTTCCTGTTCTCATCTAACAAGACCAAGCCGCAACCTATACAAAGCAGTGCATCTGGTGGAGAGATTTCAAGGGTAATGCTTTGTCTAAAGGCTCTTATTGCCAAGAACACAAATCTGCCTACACTTATTTTTGACGAGATAGATACAGGCATATCGGGAAATATAGCCTCACAAATGGGTACCATTCTTAAAAATATGTCTGAATCAATGCAGATTATATGTATCACACACCTGCCACAAGTGGCTGCAAAAGGTAGCACCCACTACTCTGTTTATAAGGATTCTTCTGTAAATCCTGTACAAACCATAATAAATACTCTTGATAACACTCAGCGTATAACTGAGATAGCAGCAATGTTAAGTGGAGACAACATTACAGATGCCGCTGTTGCAAATGCAAAAGAGTTAATTGAAAATTGAAAATTGAAAGTTCCCTCCTAACCTCCCTAAAGGGAGGAATATTATATAAAAACTATTAACTTTACTTTAAGTCAGCTTACGCAGTTAACTTTACTTTCAGTCAGCTAACGCAGTCAACTTTTAACTTTCAACTTTTAACTAATATTGTTCCTCCTTATTAGGAAAATCAACACTCTTTACGTCCTTGATGTATTGCTGAATGGCATTTGTGGCAACCTCGCCTATATTTGCATATTTACGCAGGAACTTTGGGGAGAATCCTTGGTTTATTCCTAACATATCGTGAAAAACAAGAACCTGTCCGTCAACACCGCTGCCTGCACCTATACCTATTACAGGGATTGTAAGGCTTTTAGCAACCTTTTCTGCAAGTGCGGCAGGGATTTTCTCCAATACCAATGCACAGCAGCCAGCCTGCTCCAACAGGTGAGCATCACTCATAAGTTTCTCTGCCTCAGCGTCTCCCTTGGCTCTGACAGAATAACCACCGTACTTATTTATAGACTGTGGCATAAGCCCCAAATGACCTACAACCGGAATACCTGCATTTATTATCTTGCGTATATCCTCTATAAGTTCCTCCCCACCCTCTATCTTAACGCTGTCTGCACCTGTGTTCTTAATCATCTTAATTGCACATTCAAGGCTCTTTTCAGGATTTCCGGAGCAAGTTCCAAAAGGCATATCCACCGATACAAATGCACGTTTAACCCCACGAACCACATTTTTGGCAAGAAATATCATCTCATCGATGGTAATAGGCAGCGTAGATGAATTTCCACAAATTACATTTGAAGCGGAATCGCCTATAAGTATCATATCGCAACCTGCTCCATCCACTATTTTAGCCATTGAATAATCGTATGCAGTAAGCATACTTATTTTCTCACCCCTCTTCTTCATATCTAAGAGAGTGTTTACTGTAACCTTACTTTGAGTTTCTGCCTGATGAACTGACATATTAGTTGAAAGTTAAAAATTGAAAGTTAAAAGTTGACAATGAATAGCCAATTATCAACTTATAATTTAGAAATAATTTGCAAATTTACATATAAAATATGTAAGTTTAATAAAAATTTGTAACTTTGTAGATATTTAAAAGTTTGTTTTCACTTTCAACTTTCAACTGTCAACTTTCAACTATTTATGGATATTGATAAAGTTCTTGAATCTTACGATGATGATGAAGCCATAAAATTCATCATAAACACTCTACCTACAGATATTAGGCAACAGTTCACAGAAGATGACATTCAGTATTTCCTTGATGTCATCTACATTCTTGATGAGTCTTGTATTATAGACCCCGACGAGTTCCGCAGTAAAATACTTTCATACGCCAAAAAAGATGAAATCACTGCCATCACTCCAGAAAATGTGGATTACCTGATAAACGGAGAAGCCGATTATTTTAAATCCTTGACCCTTGTCCCTTGACCCTTGTCCCTATCACCTATGCGTATCGCAGTCATCATATTGAACTATAACGGACGCAATTACCTTAAAAAGTTCTTGCCCTCTGTAGTCAAATACACACCCAAAAGTTTGGCGAAAATCATTGTAGCCGATAATGCATCAACAGATGACAGCATAGATTTTCTTAAAACCAATTATCCCGATGTGGAAATATACCGTTTTGAGAAGAACTATGGTTTTGCAGAGGGGTACAACTTAGCCATAAAACGCACTGATACAGAGTTTATCCTACTGCTTAACAGCGATGTGGAGGTAACGGAGAACTATCTGGAGCCACTGGTTAAGTATATGGATGAGAATCCAAAAGTGGCGGCATGCCAGCCTAAAATCCTAAAAGAGAGCAACCGTGAGTACTTTGAGACAGCAGGTGCCGCAGGCGGACTTATTGATGTCTTAGGCTATCCGTTCTGTCGTGGTAGGATTATGGGACATCTTGAAAAGGACAACGGACAGTACAATGATAATGCATATATATTCTGGGCATCGGGGGCATGTATGTTTGTACGCAGAGATGATTTTATAGACTATGGCGGTTTTGATGCAGAGTTTTTTGCCCATCAAGAAGAGATTGACCTCTGTTTCCGTTTTAATGCAAGAGGCAGAAAGGTGGCAGCCGTACCGCAAAGCAAGGTGTATCATGTAGGCGGTGGCACACTTAACTATAACAATCCTCGCAAGACCTACCTTAATTTCAGAAACAATCTGCTGATGCTTTATAAAAACCTTAAACCTCAGCACCTTATACCTATTGCCATAGCAAGATGGTTCTTGGATAATCTTGCCACAATTGTGTTCCTGTTAAAAGGTGAATTTAGAAACGCATACGAGGTTATTCATGCACGTTGGAGTTTCTATAGCATGAAATCACGCTTTAAAGAAAAAAGGCGACAGAACCTTGAAGTTTCCATCGCCAATGGCATTCCATGCGTATATAAGGGGAGCATTTTAATAGCATTCTACATACTTAGAAAACACTCCGTATCAATTGAAAATTGAAAGTTGACTGCGTTAGCTGACTGAAAGTAAAGTTGAAAGTTCCTCCCTTTAGGGAGGTTAGGAGGGAACTTTGCATTTTCAATTTTTAATTTTCAACTATTTTATTATGAACCTCTTTGAGTATGTGCCGTCTGTAACGGTATAGACTCCTGCAGGCAAATCTGATACATTAACCTTCTCTATAGTCTCTTCCATTCTTACACTCTTAACCAACTGATATAGTGAGTTATAGAACAAAATCTCCTCCTTTGGAAGATACGATGATGTTATTGTCACATAATCATCTGCAGGTGATGGGAATAGAGTAAATTCAGACTCATCAACCAACTGTTCTATTGAAGTTGTACAACTGCCTATTGTTCCCGATGTAGTTCCAAGACTGACATTTGAACCGCAAATATAAGCCGAACCCTCTTTACAGGTGGTCTTTGTTGTCACTTTCAGCGAACCTGTAACATTTATATCGGGATTTGCTAAAGAGTTGGAGCCTTTCTCTATAATCAACTCCTTAATGGTAACATTACCCGATATTATAGGCTGAACATCACCATTATCTGGAATAACAACCGTAGATGATATAGTTGGAACCCTACCCTGCTCCCAGTTACCGCAATCACTCCAATTTGATGTACCCATATTACCTGTCCAAACGCTTGCACGGGTGTCCGCTCGGTCACTCATTGTGTTTGCAACAGTTGTAGGAGCCGTATATGAAGCCTTTATGTACGCTTTGCCACCCTCAGCACTCTTACTGTTATTCCAAATCTTCATAGCAACCCAACCTGCTTTTGTAGGAGTATAGTCAAAATCAAACTCCTGCACACCACTCTTCTTCTGCAGCAGGTTGCCGTCAAGGTCATAAATAGCAAGTGTAACATTATCCTTAGAACTTGCCATATATGCGTGGAAGTTTGCTTTCTTACCCTTTGCAACATAGATTTTACCTACAAGACGCTGATTAGTGGAGCCTTTAGGCAATGCTCCACCCTGCCCTAATGATTGGCAGTTACTGTCTCCAAGGTCATCTGCCATCTCCCACTCCTGTACTGTTGTTGTACTACGATATGGTGCAAAGCCGCCTGCTCCTTCCGGAGCCCAAACAGCGTAACCTCTACCTGATTTGCTGGAACCGTCATCTGTCACAGGTCTTACCCAAAGTTCAACCCAACCATCTTTGTTTACAACAGGATTACCATCCGAACCACCAGAATAATCTTTCAGAACTGTACCAGGTGCAAAATCTGTCGGAACCCATTTGTTATGCCAATTATTACTGCCGTCATCTGTTAAGCAGATCAGAGCCCTGCCTGAACGCTCAATAATAAGCAAATCCCCTTCCTGACACCTTACTTTATAGTCTCCCCACTTGAAATTAAGGTTCTGATGAGTCCAAATAACATTCTTAACAGACTCTCTTACAGGCAATTCCGTAGCACTTGCAGGGTGATGTGTGTATCTGTTATTATTAGAGAGGTTAAACAAATCCTCAAAATATACAAGCAGGTTACCGTCCATAGCGGCAAGGGTGGCGTATGCCATACCTAAGCGCCAATCAAACGGGTCTGTATGTCCAGGAGTCTCGTGCTCTGTATCCCAACCGTTATAGTTTCCGTTCTTATCAAAAGTAGGACGGAAAGAATCGTGGCTGTTAAGATAGTTAAGCGAGCGATGCACCTTTTGAGACTGATATTCAGCAAACCTGTTACTTAACTGCTTGCTTGGAATACTGCCTATATCTCCGTAACCGCCGCCATTAACCACATTCTTAATCTCCATACAGAGCGGGAAATCATAACCGCCCATAAGAAACTCCGTACCGCCATTGGCTGTGGTCACATTGTTCACAAAGTTGTCTATCTCTCCTGTTCCGCCAATAAACTCACCTACGTTAAACATAGCCTCGCCACCCTGGCACCAATCAGGCAACATATACTTAACATTGTATGAAATATCTTGTTGTGTCCAATACGGGAAGTGCTTTACGGCATCCCAACGGTAGCCATCAACATTTGTCTGCTTTTTCATCCACATCATCCAGTCACGGGCGTTGTCGGTCATATATTTTGGATTTTGTGCAGGATTGTATATGGCATTTGAGCTTTGTCCGTAAGCACCGTCTTCATAACAGATATCGGGTCCCCACCAATCAGAGCACCAATCACCGTCTGAGCAGTTATGTCCCTCATTGGGGTGGAAATTCTCCCAGTTCTTAGGCCAACGCCCCTCACGGCTCAAATAATCCTTGGCATCGCCCGTCTTATGAGGTGTCTTATAACATACATATCTAAAGTTTTTCCACTGACTATTCCATGCTTTCGGGTCCTCGCCTCCTGCACCATTATCACCACCGGCACCATCTACATGGTTAAGAACCGCATCTGCAATAACCTCTATGCCGTTTGCATGCATTACCGCAATGCAACGCAGCAGGTCATCTTTTGTACCGAAACGGGTATGAACAGTACCTTTTTGATATTTATCTCCCAAATCGTAGTTATCAAACGGAGAGTAGCCGTTAGAGTTTGTACCTGTGTTCTTTTGAAAACCTGGAATAAGCACAGCATTCACACCTATCTCTTTAAGCCTTGGGGCAAGTTCTGTAAGGTAGTTGGCATACGCATTCTCATAATTATTATTCCAATAGTCCCACCAAAAGCCTTGCAACACAATTCTTTTCTCAACATCAGCATAAAGGTTGGGAGCCGTGCCGGCAACTATCAACACCACAAGGATTACTTTAAAAAAAGAAGAGGGGTAACGTTTTTTCATATCATGCAAGTATTTTTAATTCGCAAATATAACAATTTTTGGGCAAATGACAAAAAATAACTATCTTTGCACAAAATTTTTCAGATTGTAAAAATGTTACGCAAACTTTCCGCACTTTTAATATCGGGATTATTATTTTTAGGGTATGCAAACGCCCAAAATCCAGAGACTGAAGCCCCCGATGTAATACTTATCAATGAACTTAACCAACTTAGGGCGGAGGGTTGCATGTGCGGCAACGTAAATACCAAACCAGCAGGCTCTTTAATATGGAACAAGCAATTGGCTTCTATTGCAAAAGAGTATGCGGAGCAACTTAAAGAAAACAACCGTACATCGCAGGACGCACACCTGTTTATCAGCCATATAGGAACAGACGGCAGCACACTTGCAAGCAGGCTGGAAAATGCTGGTTACAGTGCTAAAAACGCAGTAGAGAACATTGCGTTCATCAGCGGTAATGAGGATATGGTTATTGATTATTGGCTAAACAACCCGGAATCGTGTCAGAATATTATGGATAAGAAAATGACCACGATGGGTGCCGCCAAATCGGGTGATTTCTGGGTCTTAATACTTACTCAAAGGTAATTAACTTTACTTTCAGTCAGCTAACGCAGTTAACTTTTAACTTTTAACTTTCAACTTTTAACTTTTATATATTATGCAAACTATTGACAATTTTAAATTCGCTGGCAAAAAGGCGATTGTTAGAGTGGACTTTAACGTTCCACTGGATGAGAACGGTAAGATTACAGATGACACACGTATCCGTGGTGCATTGCCTACACTTAAGAAGATTCTTAATGACGGCGGTGCCCTAATCATAATGTCACACATGGGCAAGCCTAAAGGAAAGGTTAATCCTAAATTCTCTCTTGGTCAGATAGTTGACGCTGTATCAGAGAAACTTGGCGTTAAAGTTCAATTTGCTCCTGACTGTGCCAAAGCCGCCGATGCAGCCAAAGCACTTAAGATGGGCGAAGTGTTGCTACTTGAGAACCTCCGTTTCTACGGTGAGGAAGAAGGCAAACCTGTAGGCATTGATAAAGAAGACCCTGCATACGAGGCGGCTAAGAAAGAGATGAAAGCAAAACAAAAAGATTTTGCAAAGACTCTTGCCTCTTACGCTGACTGCTACGTTAACGATGCATTTGGCACCGCTCACCGTAAGCACGCATCTACAGCCGTTATTGCAGACTACTTTGACGCTGACAACAAGATGCTTGGTTACCTGATGGAGAAAGAGGTTAACGCTATTGACAATGTACTTAAAAACGCACAACACCCATTCACAGCCATCATCGGTGGTTCTAAGGTAAGTTCAAAACTTGCCGTTATAAAGAACCTGCTTGACAAGGTTGACAACCTTATTATATGCGGTGGTATGGGATACACATTCATCAAGGCTCAAGGCGGTAAGATTGGTGAGTCAATCCATGAGGATGACCTAATACCAGAGGCTCTCAACATCATTGCAGCCGCTAAGGAGAAGGGTGTAAACCTAAGCCTTTCTGTTGCCACTGTAGCGGCAGACGCTTTCTCTAACGACGCTAACCGCAAGACAGTTGACATATTCAACATTCCTGACGGATGGCAAGGTATGGACGCTTCTGAGGCATCCCTTGAGAATTGGAAGAAGATTATAATGGCTTCTAAAACCATTCTTTGGAATGGTCCTGCAGGTGTGTTTGAGTTTGACAACTTCTCTCACGGTACAGGCGAGATTGCAAAGGCTCTTGCAGAGGCTACACAAAAGAACGGCTGCTACACTCTTGTAGGTGGCGGTGATTCAGTTGCGGCTGTAGGCAAGTTTGGTCTTGCAGACAAAGTATCATACGTATCTACCGGTGGTGGTGCAATGCTTGAGGCTATAGAGGGCAAAACACTTCCAGGTGTTGCCGCTATAAAAGGAGAATAATCAAGATTCAAGGGTCTTTTCCTTGACCCTTGACCCTTGAACCAAAAAATAGAGCCTTGTTAAAAGGCTCTATTTTTTGCACTAAAATCAAATTACTGTAAGGTTATTATTATGTCTCCAGCCGATTTAGAAAACAATCTACAAGATAAAATGGACGACCGTCTTGTTCAAAGACCACTTTCATCCTCTATTGCTCATGAAATGACGCACATAAGTGATATGTCTGAATTAGGCATATTTAATTTTATTCATAAACAACTGTTTCACAACTGGAAACTGGAAGGACATGCAGAATACGTTGCTGAATCATCTTCATTCAATGTTGATTTAGGGAAAAAATCTTATTATAATATCTATTAGACGTGAAAAAGATGTCTATTGATGAATTCTTGACTACAGATATAAATGAAAACGAGTTGGATTCAGAAATCAAAGAATATATCAAAAGTAACAACTTCAACATTTCACAAAATTAAACTTACAAAAAAGTTGACACTATATGGGGAATATTTACATTTTTTGCACATATTCACTACCTTTTTACCCCCCCCATTGCACTAAACATTATGACTATCAAGTATTTATGATTTTTAGCAAGCACATTTTCACTACTATCTTCACTACTGATTTAATTATCCATTGATTTTATTCCTACATTTGCAAGCGAAATAACTTTTGCAAAAGTATAATTGGAGTAATCGAAAGGTCAACATAAACGAGTAGTGCGTTAAATAATATTTTACAAAATTTAACGAACTATTGGTCAAAAAGCTTACACAAAAAAAAAACAATTGAATATTCCGGAAGAGGAAGACTCCGAAAATCCTTAAACAGAGTAGGAAAAACATTAAAAATTCAAACAAAAATGAAACAACTAAATTATTATGGAGTGAAAGAGTTATCACTTCAAGAGTGTCAGAGTATTTATGGCGGAGCAAACTGGATAGGACTCGGAATGAAAGCTTTAGAATTAGTGAAAAAGTACGGACCTCGTGTTATTGAATACGGATATATGGCATATGAAATAGCAACCGAATTCTTTACATCACGTAGTTAATATTCAGAGCGAAAGGAGTGGTGACAAAAACATACAGCAAACGTTTATAGTCACCCTTCTTTTTTATTAAAAACAAAAAACATGGACTTCATAAATAATGCCACATTATACAAAAATCAACTTTGGAGATTTGTTCTGACTGTATTCTGTTCTTTAATTTTTCTAATAATTTTTGCTATAATAGCATTATTTGTTTGCTTTGCAACAGGCATAGATTTACCTGCTAAAGATGATATAGTTTTACTTGTAGAACAAAACGCCATATACAATTTAACAACATTTGTGATATCATTGATAGCATTTCTTATTAACTTTAAGGCAATTCACAATGGAAAAATATGGCATTTAATCAACACCACCTCACATTTTAGAGCAAACCGCATTGGGTTCACTTTTACAATATACTGTATTCTTTTTGTTATATCTATTATAAGCAGTATTTTAGATCCCGATACTAAATTTGTTTTGTGTCTTAGGGATTTTATTCCGTATTTTTTTACATGTGCATTTCTCCTTATTTTTCAAACATTGTTTGAAGAAATAATTGTCAGGTCGTATTTTTTTCAATTTTGTGGTTTATATTGTAAGAAAAGATGGATTATAGTAACCTTATCATCCATTCTCTTTGCATATTTGCATATTGAGAACACGCCAGTGCAAAACAATATCACACATTTAGTTGTTTATTTTATTTCGGGAATGGTTTGGGGGATCATCACAATTTTAGACAATGGAATAGAACTGTCGTGGAGTTGTCATTTTTTCAATAATATTATTGCATGTTCGCTACTATCAGATCCTACTTCTGATTTTTCAAATGTGCCGACAATATTCAGATGTGACACAACAAATGAGAATCAAATAATTATTGGAATTATTGTTTCTTGCATTATTGATTTTGGAATATTGCTGGCATGCTGCAAGAAATACAATTGGACATTATCTGACATATTAGTTAAATTAAATTTAAAATGAACATTATACAAACGTACTGGTTTCAAAAAAAAGATATTAATCCATATCTTAACACTGGAGGATTTTTATCACCAGAAACACATTGGATGTCATGGGCTTTATCATGTATGCAACTCAAGCAATTCTTCCCTTCCGTTGAATTATATACAGATCGAATTGGTGCAGAAGTTTTTGATTCCTTTGAAATTCCATATACAAAAATAAATATTACCCATGAAGAAGGCGTGATGAATGATGTGGATCCATCATTGTGGTCTCTCGCCAAAATTTTAACATATAGTATTCAAACAAAACCATTCCTACATATTGACGGTGACGTTTTTTTATGGAGACCTTTAGAAAAAAGTTTCTTGCACTCCAATGTATGTGCACAATGTTTAGAATTCAATTGGGACACTTATCAAGATTGCTTATTTGATTTCAATAAAGTTGCAAATACCTACCGACCAGAATGGATGCAATACGGAATGAAAGAACCAAGTGGATATAACGCCGGATTATTGGGTGGTAATAATACTGCTTTTTTGAATAAATATAGTTCAGAATCATTGAATTTCTATTTCAGAAATAAAAGCATCTGGTCTAGGTTATCCAACGTTAACGAAAATATCAATACGTTTATTGAGCAATATTCATTATATTGTTTATCTTTACAAGAAAAAGAAAATGTGAATACAATTAGCAAGGACAGATTACTCACTTCAAAAGAATTACGTATATACACCACTATTGAAGATGTTCCATGGGAACGACAATTAACGCACGTTTTAGGTGGAGCCAAACAATCAATGCTAATGAATAATTTCATTTCTTTTGTATTAAAAGATAAATATCCCACCGTATGGGATAAGGTTTGTTACATACTGCATAAGAACAATGTAAAACATCATTATTTCACACAATTAAACAAAACTGAAAGTGATCAATTTAATAATTATTCAAATTTTACATTATCAGAAACAGTTTTAGAAATCTTTCATAGGTTTCAAATACCTTCAAAAAAATATATGCCTGAAATCGAGGAAATTGAATCACAGACAAATACATTTTATTCAACAATGACAACAAAGGCTTCATCATCATACATTTTTCCAACATATTCAAAAAAATATCAAGAATCTGACTTTGAAAATATGTATATTCAAGTTTCTGAACATTGCCATTATTTTCAAACCAAATACAACTGGAGTCGACTGATTGCTGGAAACATAAAATCAGAAGCCGATATTTATCCAGAAAGAAGATATTATACTTGTTATTGTAATGTATACACAGGATCTCCAGATAATTGCTGGTTATCTCCAAATATGTTTAATTTACTTGAATACCTAAAGACACATCCCATAAAGTTAAAAGAATTAATTAAAAAATTTAAGGACAAGTCATATAAAGATTTAATCTCCCTGCAAATCAAATTGTGGTATACATTCGGACTAATTTTCTTTAAAAAAAATGCTAAAGATATATGCATTCAAAGTTACTCCAACTATAGTATTACCAATATAAAACAACAACAACTGACAGTGTGTAATATTATCAGACACTTAATCACAAATAATTATATTTCAGCAAGTGAGATTAATCTAGATTCGTTTAAAAAAAAGGAAGGACAAGAAATTTCTCTATTAGATATAATTAATGCATTAAAAAATGTTGGGGTTTCCTCGTTTGGTGCCGAACTTTCTTATGAAACGTTATCATCAGTTCCATTACCAGTAATTGCACTATTAAATTTCAGTTTACAATTTTCGTATGTTATTATAAAACAAATTTCAAACAAAAATGTGACATTATTTAACTTAGACACAAATGTAGATGAAACATACCCATTGCCAATATTACAAAAAGTATGGAGTGGATATTGTATAATTTTAAAATAATCATATCATCACAATTGAATTTCTCTCTTATAAAGAAACCTACAAATGCAATATAGCAAAACATGCAATTCACCTCTGAAATTCTAAACACATATCAATCGTTCAAATCAAAATACGGTAAAGAATCACATCCTATTTACTGGATTTTTTTATCAGCGGTGATAATCTTGTTTATCTCACTTCCTTTAATAAAAGTGGATATTACCAGCCAAAGCAGAGGAATAATACGCTCAATTACCGAAAACAATAAAATAGTTTCCGTAGTAGGAGGAAAAATCACATACGTCAATTTACATAACAATCAGCAAGTAAAAGAGGGTGACACATTGTTAATTATTGATGACCATGCTTTACTCGCAGAACTGCAGATGCAGGAAGAACTTGTAAAGGATTACTCTGAACGTTTACATGATCTTGATATTTTATGTAAAGGCACCGAACAATCAGATGTACTATACACGCACAAATACCAGCAAGCCTTTTTTGATTATAAGAAGGCTCTTGATGATAAAATATTAAAAGCAGAACAAACCAAAAGAGAGTTTGACCGCAACAAACGCGCTTTTGATATGGGGGCTATATCTGACGTTGAGTACCATCAATTCAAAGATCAGTATGAATCAGCCTTAACCACCTTGGAATCTTTTAAAGAAAACAAGTTGTTTTTATGGCGTGACGAGGAAATCAACATAACAAACCAATTACTATCAGCAACAGCAAATGTTGATAGGTTACAAACAGAGAGAAAACACTATTACATTACAGCCCCAATATCAGGGACAACTATTTGTTTATACAATTTTGATGACGGAACATTTGTATATTCTGGACAGCAACTGGTTGAAATATCACCGGACGACAAACTTATAGTAGAATGTTATGTAAGTCCCAAAGATATAGGATATATTTTTACGGGACAAAATGTCTCTGTACAATACGATGCTTTTGACTACAATCAGTGGGGACTTGGCAAAGCGACCGTTATTGAGATAGACAACAATCCAAGAACCACAGAAAATCAAACATTCTTTCTTGTCCGTTGCAAATTGCATTCTATGCAACTATGCCTCAAAAACGGCTACGTGGCAAATCTGAGGAAAGGGATGACATTAACAGGTCGATTTACATTAACACAAAGAACATTATGGCAACTTCTTTACGATAAAATAGACGATTGGTTCAATCCTAAAATTATTTCCAATGCTCAAAATTAATATCAAACAACGAGATATAACAGACTGCGGAGCGGCATGTCTGTCATCTGTTGCCGCACACTATAACATAGGAATACCTGTTGCAAAAATAAGACAACTTGCATGCACTGACAGGCAAGGGACTAATGTACTGGGTATGATAAAGGCGGCAACCGAACTTGGATTTGAAGCAAAGGGAGTTAAGGGAGATAAAGACGCTCTTCATGTTATACCGCTACCTGCCATAGCCCATGTTATACGCAAGATAGGAGACACGCCATTACACCACTACGTTGTCATATATAAAATCAACAAAAACACCATATCTATTATGGATCCGGAAGACGGGTGCATAAAAAAAACTCCAATTGATGATTTTGCAAACGAGTGGAGCGGAGTTCTGATCCTTTTAGAACCAAAAACGGAAACAATTCCGCACAATGAAATCATATCTGTATGGAATAGATTTGCAAAACTGATAAAACCACACGGTGCCGTTATGATTCAATCATTCATTGGTGCTGTCTTATATACCGCAATTGGACTTTCCACATCAATATATATAGAAAAGATAACAGACTACGTATTGGTGGGAGGAAACACAAACCTTCTTAACATCCTAAGCATCTCAATGATTGTGATTCTACTTCTAAGAATGTTAATTGGCGTATTTCAAAGTTTACTTGCACTCAGAACGGGGCAACTGATAGATTGCGAATTAGTTCTAGGATATTATCACCATCTGTTAAGATTACCCCAAACATTTTTTGACACAATGCGTATTGGTGAAATAACATCAAGAATAGGAGATGCCGCAAATATTAGAAATTTTATCAATCAAACCGCCATCAACCTATTAGTCAATGTGTTAATCTTGATATTCTCTTTTTGTCTGATGTTTGCATACTATTGGAGACTTGCGTTAATTGCCCTTGTTATTATACCTCTTTATGCTGTAATATTCCTAATCACAGACAAATGGAATAAGAGAGTTGAACGTAAGGTAATGGAAAAAGCCGCTGATTTAGAGGGGCAACTTGTTGAATCTCTAAATGGAATCAAGACAATCAAGCAATTTGGAGTGGAAGAATATTATAATGAGAAAACAGAAAACAAATTCATAGCCTTGATGTATAAAGTTTGCAGTTCTGCCAATAATGCTATATTCACAGGAACAAGCACTGGATTTATTACATCTATTTTCACCATTGTGCTAATGTGGGTTGGATGCTATTATGTTTTAGACGGAAACATTACTGCTGGCGAATTAATGTCTTTTTATGCCTTAATAGGCTACCTTACAGGACCTGTGGCAAGCATTATTTCCGCAAACAAAGAAGTAAGAAGTGCAACAATAGCCGCAGACAGACTTTTTGAAATAATGGATTTAGAAAGGGAGCAGATTTCGGGAAAAATAGACATAACACAGGAAATGGTTGGTGATATAGAATTCAAAAATGTTTCATTTGCTTACGGAACAAGAAAAAATGTTTTTGAAAATTTAAATCTCAAAATCAACAAAAACACTATGACCGCAATAGTTGGAGAGAGCGGATCCGGAAAGACAACCATTGCATCACTACTTCAAAATCTATATCCCATCAATACAGGGAAAATCACTATCGGCGGAAATGACATAAAATTTCTTTCTAATGAAAGTCTTAGAAAAAGGATTTGTGCTGTTCCACAGCAGATTAGCTTATTTTCGGGATCTATTCTTCAGAATGTGGCAATTGGTGAATATGAACCTGATTTGAAGAAGATTATAGACTTAGCTGACCTATTGGGGATGAACGAATTCATAAATTCTCTACCAGACGGATATGAAACAAACGTTGGAGAGAATGGCTCTCAACTCTCTGGTGGACAAAAACAGCGTCTGGCAATTATGAGAGCCTTATATAAAGAACCGGATGTACTTATTCTTGACGAAGCCACATCTTCTCTTGACTCCAAATCAGAGCAATTTGTTCAAAATGTCATTCTGAATCTCAAAGAAAAAGGAAAGACAATAATTGTTATTGCACATAGATTAAGCACCGTACAACAGGCAGATAAAATAATCGTCTTAAAGGAGGGTGTAGTTACTGAAGAGGGAACCTTTGACTCGCTGAAACAAGCAAACGGGGAATTTCAAAAACTCTTGCATCATCAAGTCTTATAGAAGGGTTCTCTGTAATGATGCAAAGGTTGTTTTTTCAGTAGTTTTTTACAATCCAAAGCATTAAAAAGTAATCTGTAAGCCTGTATTGCTTACCATTGGCAGTTGCTTTTATTGTTATCCAATCATCAGAGAGTAGTTGCTTGGCACTTGTTTGTACTGAACTTGATGATTGCAGTGCGTGTTTCCTGATGAACTTGCCCGATGTGATTTGCTCTGCCACACCCTCTTTTGCTATGGCAAACAGCAGTTCCTTATTCCTATTTGAAAGCAATGACAACCTTAATCTATAAGAATGCTCGTTTTCAGCAAGTATATCGTCTATGGCGGCATCTATTGTTTCAACGGTGCAGACACCATTTTCTTTTGTAATGGAAAACGCTGTGTTAAAACATTTCTGCATACAAAATGTGTTACCACTGAATTTACTGTAAACAGATTCCACCACATCGTTAGTCAGCAACTTATTGTAATTAGAGAAAAGCCTTATTGCAAATTCAGCATATTTTTCAAGAGGTATCTCATCCAAGCCTAATGCCGATGTGCTGGCATAGAAAGGTCTGGAGTATGAGTTGAACATTTCTGCAAGTATGTGACGTTCTGAACCAGCGAATATAAAATCGGCGTTCTTGCAGTGCTGTATATGTGTTCTTAGTATCGCCTCTATATTTTTTTCAGGATATCGGGTTATTTGTTGGAACTCATCTATTGCAATTACACAACGCTTGTCGGCTTTGTCAATGTATTCAAAAATCTCGTCAAGGGTGTATTCTGGATTAGTAATGTTTCCAAATGACAAACTGAATTTGGGTAAGCCTGTGGCTACATCAATGGTAAACTCACCAGAAAGAGAACGGACTGTTCTAATAAACAGTTCCATCATTTTTTTGCTTTTGGGCTTTAGTGTATCAAATATCCTTTTACCAAAAATGTAAGTGAATTCCTTTAGACTTGATGTCTCAAGTATATCGCAGAATATGGTATAGTGGTTATCTTGGATTTGCTTTTGATTAAAACAAAAGTTTATAAGCCCTGTCTTGCCAACCCTCCTATTAGAAGTCAGCACTACATTATTCCCATTTAAAAGCAATCTTGTCAGCGTGTCTCTCTCTGATACTCTGTCGCAGAATAGTTCTTCAGGTATCTCTCCTTTGATTATAAAGGGATTTTCTATTTGATTCATTGTCTTATTATTTTTTTGCAAATATAATTATGATTTTTTAATTATGCAAATCTAATAATGAAAATTTCATAAAAATAAATTTGTAGTTTTTACGTTTACTTGTTATATTATCATAAAATAAAACAAACCATTTCATATTTCAGTTGTATGCATAATTGAAGCGTCAATTAAAGGACACTTTTTGACCGAATGCTATGTTTAAATTTCTAAACAGATATAAGAATCACTCTGATGAGGATTTGATGGAACTTGCCACCGATGGAGATGACAAGGCATTCAGCGAATTATTTGACAGATATGTATCTGATTTACAGAATTTCTTTTTCAGAAGATGCGGAGGTGACAATGATTTGGCGGCAGACCTTACACAAGAACTTTTCCTGCAAGTATGGACAAAGAGGGAATCGTTTGACCTGAAACAAAATCTAAGAACCTGGATATTTACAATTGCATACAACCAATTAAAGAACTTATATAAGCATCAGGAATGCGTTGAGGCGTATCAGACATCGGGGATTATAGACGAGGCGGAAGAAGACGACACCCCACTTAAAATTGATGCGGAACTGTTTGACAAAGCGTTGCAAAAGGAACTGAATAAGCTGACAGAAGATGAGCAGACGCTTTTTGACTTACGTTTTTCTGAGGAGATGACAGTCCCTGAAATTTCAAAAATCATGGGAGTCATGGAGGGCACCGTAAAGTTCAGATTGCATACACTAACTGTGAAACTAAGAAATAAACTTAAAGTATATGAATAACACTTTTCAGTCGCAATTGAAAGCCTCTGCCAAAAGGCATAAGGCATCAACAGGAAGAACTATAAACTTGATAGAGAATCCAAAGAAAAGAGCCTTCTCTATAGCATGGATTTCAACGCCGGTTGCAATGCTGGCAGGAGTGCTATTGGGGGTCATTATAACTATAAACATCAAGAAATATCCCGATTTCTCCTCTGAAATTGCAGGTACAATGGTTTGTGACACCATATACGTAGAGGCTGATTGTGATTATGAGTGGCTTGGCAAAAGCGGAAACACTTGGTGCATTATGCTTCCAGAGGTGAATTGTTTAAGTAATAGGAGATAAAATTTTATCATATATGTTTATCCTTTAATTTTTATTATCATGAAAAAATTATTTGTTCTGGCATTAGTTATTGCCACATCTGTTTTAACAGCGTTTGCTCAATCTGTCAAAGAGAATCAGACAAAACCCGGTGAAGAAATTTATAATGTAGTTGAGGCTATGCCCGAATTTCCCGGCGGATTTGAGTCTATGAATAAATGGTTATCGCAGAACATTAAATACCCCAAAGATGCACAAGAAAAAAAAATAGAGGGAAGAGTAATCTGTCAGTTTGTAGTCAGCTCAACTGGAAAAATCAAAGATGTTACGGTTGTAAAATCAGTTGAAAAATCTTTAGACAATGAGGCGGTAAGAGTCATCTCTGCAATGCCTGATTGGAAGCCGGGAACACAAAAAGGAAAAACAGTGGCGGTAAAATACTTACTTCCTATTAAATTCAAATTATAGGTATGTCACGCACGTGTATTGTTGTATTTGCAGTCTTTGTGCTGACAGGCTGCGCTGCGGTAAAATCTGGTGACGCTCTTGTTCAAGACGCATTGGCAGATTTGCCGTATAAAGTAGAGTCAGTGGAGAAGCGGTATGACCAATTCACTGTTTTAGCTAAAACAAAAGGCTGGGAAAAATGGGTACCGGATATTATCATAGATTCATTAGGCAGAACTCACACCTCATACTTTGAAAAAGGGGTGGTTCCAACGGAGTATTCAGAATATTATTATGGTCAGCCTAAAAGTATGATTTGGCGTAATCTTATTTATAACAGAAAGCACCACAGGGTATTATGTGTAGATAGGATTTACATCGGGGAAAACAGTTATGCCGTAATATATATAATTCAATCAGGTGACAAACATTACGGAGTGTCCGTAGGCTATAGTAACACACATGGAGATATAACGGCAGACGGCAATGTTTATACTTTGTGTGCGTTCCTTGATAAATACACAATAAACACCTTTAACATAGTGAACAGTTCCACTACAAACGCAGAGGATGCTGAATTTAATGATTTGGTTTCAAAGGCAAACATGTCATATTGTAATGAGTATTATTCAGAAGCGGACTCTTTTTATACTGCCGCACTTGATATAAAGAACTCAGTTCCAGGTGCCATCCTTTACCAAGCGGCATGTTGTGCCGCCTTAAACGGAAAAAAGGATTTGGCTTTTGCACGTCTTTTAGAGAAAATAAAGACAGATAAGAAATGGGAGAGCAGTTACTTGATGGAGAGAGATCCTGATTTGTTAACTCTTCATTCTGATCGCAGGTGGAACATTCTGCTTGAAATTATAAGATTTAAATCGTCTGATTACGAAATAGTCCCGGATGGCGCTGAAGATATATTATACAATAAGGAGAACTACAACAAAATAACCAAATTAGCAGAGAATGCGTTTTATAGTGGAGACTATTCCAAAGCAGAAAAGTTTTTGGAGATAGCGGTCTGTATGAAAAGCCAAGTTGTCCCCGCCTGCTGGTATCTGTACGCTGTCTGCGCTTCAAAAACAGGAAAAATTGATTTAGCGTATGAGAGGCTATATAAATATCTTAGGTTAGAGCAAAAACCAGAGACACTGGAACATATAATTGGGAACCCCGATTTGGAGAATCTTCATTCAGACCCCCGATGGAAAGATATCCTAACCATGTATGACTATCTTCGTAAGTAAAATTTATTGCCATTCATTAAATTTTTATCGTTTTTCAATAAATTTATTTTGTAATTCAATAAATATGTTTTATCTTTGCATCGTGAAACAAAAAATAACAATCATAATGCAATATGAAAACAAAGACAACTCTCACTTTTAAAATTTTATGCAGTATTCTTTTAATAGCCTCATTAACATACTGCTTTTGTTATCCGTTTGTTTACCTTAGTAACTACTTTGAAATTTCAAGAGGTCACTCAGGTTTATTTGTATGCACAGATAATTCAAAAGAGATTATACAAACCTACTGTGTACAACTGATTCCCACAACAGATTCCACTGCCACAAAGATAGTTACAGACACACAAAACTCGTTAACAGGCGAAAAGGTCAGAATCAGACCAACCGAGGAAGAGGGAGTAACCATCCAAACT
This sequence comes from Paludibacteraceae bacterium, assembly GCA_024399495.1. Taxonomy (GTDB): domain Bacteria; phylum Bacteroidota; class Bacteroidia; order Bacteroidales; family Paludibacteraceae; genus Enterocola. The sequence goes on along the minus strand of JAKSNY010000018.1, from coordinate 8,785 downwards.
ATCAAAAAGGTTTCAGACACTAATTCAGCACACTTAAGTGACGAAATAATAGACATTATAAGTATATTAGTTGTGTTTGTGTTAATCATAACATTCTTTATTCTATTTATAAAACTTATCCGTTCTTTTTCAATTAGTCTTATTTTTGACAAAACCAATAGCAGACGCCTACTTTGGATGGGCATCTTAATGATATGTATTGGCATTTGGGAAGTGGCAACGCCTATATATAATGTGCTTAAGGCAAGGTCAGAAATAGTGCTTGAAGGTTATGAGATAACATTTCCTATGCTTCATTTTGAATCCATATTATTTGGAATGGGAATACTTGTTATGAATGAAATATTGCGTCTTGCAACTTCTATTAAAGAGGACCAAGACCTTACAATATAATTGATTAATTATGGCTATTGTAGTTAATCTTGACGTAATGATGGCCAAGCGCAAGATATCGCTTGGAGAACTGGCAGATAAAGTAGGTATTACGCAAGCAAACCTCTCAATTCTGAAAACAGGCAAGGCTAAAGCCGTCAGATTCAGTACACTTGAGGCACTGTGTGAGGCACTTGACTGTCAGCCATCAGATATTTTAAGTTATGAGAAAGGAGGTCAGAATGATTAAACACTATTTTGAGGCAATATATTTGCCTATGTTTAGAAGCAACCGCACAAAAAGCATAAACCGGTCTAACACATTTGATGGCTGGATATCAGTCTTTATCGCCATGTATATGATAGGCTTAGGATTTTCGTCTCTCGCCATATTCACTGACTACATTGAAGATATACTCCCATTAGATGCTTTTACAATTGCGGCACCGGTTATTATAGCACTCGATTTTATAATTAAATTGATTTTTTGCAAAGGCATAGACAATCACATGGTAACGTATATGACATTGCCGTTAAAAAGAAGAGGTTACATTACTTTTTCATTCGCTCGTTTATGCTGCTCTATTGAGGTGTTAAGCATGGTTCTTTTAGTGTTAGGACCTTGTTTCTCTCTTATTGCTCCAACATACGGATACACGGCTACATTTGCCTGGCTTATCATTTTTTATGTTTGGTCAATAATCAATTCCATTATTGTACATGAACTGAAATATCTGCCATACGGTTTTTCTCTATTATTAACCATAACAATAGCATATACTGCTTGGGCATTTATATCATGTTACACTGGTTTTGCCACACTACCAATCAGGGCATTAAGTGAATATCACCCATCACTTTTACTATTGGTATCTGTTGTTATGTTTTTTGTAATCAAAGAGTTATACATTTACATTGTCGGAGCGGAGAGATATGCTATATTGGAGAAGAAAAGCACAACATCAGGTTGGGGTGTGCGGTTATCCGGTCTTTTAGGTGATTCGCATCTGTTAAAATTGAGAATAAGAATGCTGTTTAATTCACCGACAAACGGAATAACATCACTAATTGTGTGTATAGGTTTCCCCCTAATCGGACGTTATGGACCCTCTTTTATGTCCGGAATGCATTCTGTACACGACTTGTCAATGTTCATTTTTTTATACATGCTTTATTTATTGGTACTTGGCGCCCATACATTCAATATGGAATCCACTTGTTTTGATAGACTGTCAACCCTGAATATTGATTACTCAAAAATTGTAAGGACAGATTTTTTCATTAACATTATTTATATTTCCATCGCTCTTATAACAGATTGCATATTGAATCCGCAAAACGAATGGCTGGTGATATCAATAGCACTGTTTTCTGCCGGTCCAATGGCTTGTTACACATTATTTGCATCAACTTTCATTTTTCAAAAAGTTGATTGGAGTCGCAAGGGTTTGGAACTAAACGACAACAACCAACACAATTTTGCCAAAAAGCTATGCACACTTGCCCCCTTGATTGTTATACCCACGCTGGTTTTCAGACTTCTTTCAGAAAAAACGGCTATAACATTTTCCTTAGCCATCGGGGTGGCATTTATTTTAACATACCCATTATGGACAAAACTCATTGCAGATAGATTTTTAAGGAAGAAATACAAATACCTCTCAATATACAGAGATAAATTTTAACACTATGATAGAGATAAAAGATTTAAAAAAGAGTTTCAACGGCTTGACGGCTGTAGATGTGGAATCCCTCAATACGAACAAAGGGGAACTTATAGGATTGGTGGGCAACAACGGAGCCGGCAAGACAACGCTGATGCGTCTTATGCTTGATTTGCTAAAGGCGGATAGCGGATACGTAACAATTGACGGAGAAGATGTTTCTAAAGGAGAGAAGTGGAAAACCATTACAGGTTCATTCCTTGACAGCGGTTTTCTGATTGACTTTTATACCCCCGATGAACTGCTCGACTTTATTTGTGACGCTTATAAAATTGACAAAACACTACGCACAGAGTACAAAGAGCCATTCAAGCAACTCTTTACAGATGAACTTTGGGGTAGCAAAAAATACATCTCCACCCTATCGTCCGGCAACAGGCAGAAAGTGGGTATTGCATCAGCCATTATCTCCCACCCCGATGTCATAATACTTGATGAGCCGTTCAACTTTCTGGACCCGTCATCACAGGTTGAAGTTCACCGTTTACTTAAGGCAGAGGCGGAAAGAGGTGCTCTTGTAATTGTCTCAAGTCACAGCATAAGCCAAATATCAAACCTATGTTCAAGAGTGCTGCTTATGGAAAAAGCAAGGATTGTAAATGATATAGACAACAAAAACGGAGAGGCGGAAACCATTCTCTCTACATATTTTAATGCATAATTATATTACAGATATGAATAAGAAATTTTTTAAATTCAGCACATTTCTATTACCTGTGTGCATCAGTATGCTAACATTATCATCATGCGATAATGAAAAAGAGTGTTACGATGGTGTAATTGAGAAAGGAGAACTTAAAGAGGTAGCCTCCTTTAAACGTACCGTTGGTGGCTGGCAAGGCATGGCTGTCACAGACTCAACAATTATAATCGCAGACAACAAGAGTATTGAGTGTCATGGGTACGACGGCACTATACTCTGCAAAATGCCATTTAACGGGAGCGGATATGTTTACTCGTTTGATATTGACAATGATGGTTATTGGATATACTATACCGGAAGTCCAAATAAATTTATTCATATCTCTTTTTCTGGTGACACCATATCCACGGCAAATGATTCCATAACCACAACCAACCCTATAGGATATTTAGGAGACGGTAAAATGCTTGTACCGGACATTTACAAATATAAATTCACACTAAATGTTGTAGATGCCGATAGCGGTAAGTACACACCTTCATTTGACATTCTAAAAGAGAGTGGATATGATTTATCAGACCAAAACGGTGGCGCATACGCCGTAACAAGCCGTATAAGCCAGCACCGAGACGGGAAAACACTATTCTACTGCTACTTTAACAGCAAATTTGTTGTAGTGGAAGGAGACTCTGTATTTAGAATGGGAGAAGATTATCGCCATTTACCCGTACCTAAAACAATTATGATGGGACACAACCACCGTCTTGACCCTATGAACTGCGGAATAGAGGCGGGATGTGTGGACTCTACAGGCATCTATTTAGTAACGCCAAAATTCAAAAGCCGCCGCTGGTGTGAGTCAGGTGTTGAAAGATACCTTGACGTATATGACCCTCATACATTTGAATACAAAGGCAGTTGGCTGTTGCCTGTAAGCAGAGGACGCTATATTAAATCCATATCAAAATGTGGCGGTAGAATCTTTATACTCTACACCAGCGGAAACGAGGGAGCCGAGGTTAAAACCGTAGAATTAAACAATTTGTAACATAAAACACTTAAAAAATGAAAAAGATTATTTTGAATATATTAACACCACTATCTTTGATTTGTGGATTCTTGATACTATTAATGACAGTCTGTTCTCTTATATTTTCATCGGGAGTATTTGATGTGAATTATGCCCAAACATTTGCCTCCTACTTAGGAAATTGGGCACCTGATTGGATTCTGTCTGTTGTAACATTTCTGATGGGAGTCTCCGTTGTGTTGATTATTGCAGACAAAAAATGGTGGATTAGCTGGCTTGTCCTTATTATAGCAACCATACTACCACTGTACGCATTTATTATGGAGCATTACATCATTGTATCTTCTGTACCTGAATGGGAAAAAGGAATAATATTGGGGGATTCTTTTGTATTTACTCTTTTTATAGTATTAGAAGTGTGTGCCGTAGCGGCTTTGGTTGCAACACTACTCCTCCCAGATATATCTGAGACAAAAGCAAATAACTAATATAAACCAATTATAAACTGATATGAAAAAGACATTTTTAATTTTAGCGTCATTTTTTGCAAGCCTGTGCATTTATAGCCAGAATCAGATGCCTCAGCTGCCGTATGACAGCAACGTGAAGTTCGGAAAACTTGACAACGGACTCACTTACTACATCCGTAAAAACAGTTATGTGCCTGGCAGAGCGGAGTTCTATATAGTCCAAAAGGTAGGCTCAATTCTTGAAAAGCCAGAGCAGCGTGGATTAGCCCACTTTCTTGAGCACATGGCGTTTAACGGAACCAAGCACTTCTCTGACAAGGCGTTGATTAACTATCTTGAAACCATCGGGGTTAAATTCGGAGCCAATCTTAACGCCTACACATCAGTTGATGAGACGGTCTATTTCTTTTCAGACGTACCTGTGACACGCCCGCAAACTGTAGATTCCTGCTTGCTTATTCTGCGTGACTGGTCTGACGGCATAACACTTGCCGACTCTGAGATTGATAAGGAACGTGGTGTAATTGAGGAGGAGTGGCGTACACGTGACAACGCCATGATGCGTATGTATGATAAGATTCTCCCTGAAATCTATGCCGGAACAAAATATGCAGACTGTATGCCGATTGGCGATATAAAGGTTATTCGTGGATTCAAACCCGAGGCGTTGCGTTCTTACTACAAGGAGTGGTATCGTCCTGACCTTCAAGGTATTATAGTAGTCGGTGATATTGACCCTGACTATGTCCTGAACAAATTGCAAGAGACTTTCAAAGATTGCAAGGTGCCTGAGAACGCCTCTGAAAGGATTTGGTATCAGGTTACAGACAATAAAGAGCCTATAATTGTGACATCGCGTGACAAGGAGAATGCAAGTGCCGGAGTTTCAATTGATTTCAAACACGATGTGTTCCCTAAAGAGATGACTAACACCGTTGCATTTCTCGCAAATGATTTTGCCAACACTCTTATTGAGACCATGCTCAATGCACGCTTTGATGAGATTCTGCAAAAACCGGGTGCACCATTCAGTTATATCTATACCTCTGATGGTGAATTTTTGCTATCCGCCACAAAAGACGCATTTGAATACTTTTCAGGCTGCACGGACCAAAATATCAGAGCCACACTTGTAAAGATTTTAGAGGAGAATGAGAGAGTTGCACGTTACGGCTTTACCGCAAGTGAGTTTGAACGTGCCAAAGCCGACGTTCTTACAGACCTTGAAAAGAGATTCAACGAACGAGATAAAACTATAAATCGCTCTTATTCAAGTGAGTACATCAATAATTTCTTAAAGGGCGATCCATTCCCCGGCATTGAACTTGAGTATCCTATATACCAACAACTTGCAAAAATGCTTCCACTTGAGCAACTTAATGAGATTGCACGTCACCCTATTGATGGTGGCAATATGGTTATATGGATGCGTGGCACGGAGAAAGAGAAAGTTGAGTTCCCGACAGACGAAGAGGTTCTTTCCATAATGGACAGCATTAAAAAAGCGGATATAGCGCCATATATTGACAATGTTATTACAGAGCCGCTTACTGGTGATATAAAAGCAGGAAGTATAGTATCAGAGAAACTGATGCCTGATTCTTCATACCACATCAGACTAAGTAATGGTGTGGAGGTGGACGTGCGTCCTACAAAACTAAAACAAGACGAGATTCTTATGACTGCCATAGCCAATGGTGCAATCTCAAGTATCTACAAAAGGGGGGATAACACCTCTACCCTGCAACTCTTGAACGAGATGGCTACAGTAGGCGGACTTGGCAATTTCTCTGCCACAGACCTAAAAAAGGCACTCGCCGGCAAGAATGCAAGTGTAAATATGGAGTTTGGTGAGTATGTCACCTCAATGTCAGGGAACTCCGTAGTAAAGGACATTGAAACTCTTATGCAACTTATCTATCTTAATTTCACTAACATAAGACAAGATGACGATGCATATAAATCTCTTATTGCCCAATATGACGCATATCTCAGAAATGCCGAGGCATACCCCAGAACAGAACTGACAGACTCCATTGCAAGTGTCATTTACGGAAACAATCCGTTTAAGCGTCGCTTTAGAACAGAAAATCTCTATGAGGCTTCCTACTCCGATGGCTTACAAACAATAAAAAAACTGACAGGCAATGCCGCAAACTTCAAATTCGCATTTACCGGCAACATAGATATGGATAGCATTCGCCCGCTTCTCTGCAAGTATGTGGCATCTCTGCCATCGGGAAAGAATAAGCAGAAAATAACAGATTTGGGAACCGCACCTGCAAAGGGAGAACGCAATGTAACCTACAACAAGGTTATGGAGAATCCAAAAACAACAGTCATGATTGTCTCTGACGGCAAATTCAACTACACATTAAATAACATAGTAAACCTTCAAGCTCTTAATCATATTCTTGACATTGTATATTTTGAGAAAGTCAGAGAGGAGGACGGTGGCACATACGGAGTTCATTCTCAGTTTATAAAAGACGCCCTGCCATACCAACGTTTCACACTCACAATGCAGTTTGACACAGACAGCGCTAAATATGAGAAACTTGTTCCCATTCTGTTTGCGGAACTGAAAAACATTGCAGATAACGGTCCTCGTCCAGAAGACGTGCAAAAAGCAAAAGAGTATTTTATGAAAGTGTATGCCGACGCACAAGTTACAAACAACTATTGGCTAGACACAAAAACAGAAGAATACATCACAGGTTTGAATATGGACAAAGGCTACGTTGATGCTGTCAATGCCATATCTGCTGAGTCAATAAAGGCACTGACAAACACCCTTCTCAAAAACATGCAGACAAAACAGGTTGTACAGGTGGGTGTACGATAAATTCTCTTTAATCGGCAAAATATAAAAAGAGGGTGACTTAAAAACTTTTTAGCCACCCTCTTTTTACTTGGGAACATAGAGATTTTTTTAGTAGTTCTCTGCGTGGACTTCAAAGTACGCTTGCGGATGATTGCATGTTGGGCAAACATCGGGTGCCGTAGTACCTACTATAATGTGTCCGCAGTTACGGCACTCCCAAACCTTAACCTCGCATTTCTCAAACACTTTGGCAGTCTCCACATTCTTTAGCAATGCACGGTAACGCTCCTCATGCTTTTTCTCAATAGCGGCAACCAAACGGAATTTTGCAGCCAAAACAGGGAAACCCTCTTTCTCTGCTGTCTTTGCAAAACCCTCATACATATCTGTCCACTCATAGTTTTCACCCTCGGCGGCAGCCTTTAGGTTCTCTGCGGTATCCCCTATTCCGTTCAACTCCTTGAACCAAAGTTTTGCATGCTCCTTTTCATTGTCAGCAGTCTTCAAAAATAGTGCTGCTATTTGTTCAAAACCCTCTTTCTTGGCTTTAGAAGCAAAATAAGTGTATTTGTTCCTTGCCTGTGACTCTCCGGCAAATGCCGCTTCCAGATTCTTTTCTGTCTGGGTACCTGAATACTGTGTCTTCATATTAGTTGAAAGTTAAAAGTTAAAAGTTAAAAGTTATGGAGTACAAAGATATGATTTTTTTACTATCTTTGTGCAATATTCATCTCACTTTTTGTAAATTCGTAAGATTCAAAAACTGGAATTTATGGAGACAACGCTTAAGAACTACCCATTAGGGATATACACTTTCAAAGATATTGTTGAAGGCGGTTACTTTTATGTGGATAAGACTGGTTATGTGCATAACATAGCCAACAAATACAGGTATGTGTTCCTTAGCCGTCCACGCAGATTTGGAAAGTCTCTGCTTGTTGATACATTGCAGTGCTATTTTGAGGGCAGAAAGGAGTTGTTTGCAGGCTTGAAAGCGGATGAACTTGAGAAGGATTGGGTTAAGTACCCAGTGCTAAGGTTTGATATGAGCAAGGTTAAGTGTGAGAGCGAAGCGGATTTAAGGAGTGCTATTGACTACAGACTCAGCCTTTATGAGGATATTTATGGTAGGACTAAAAAGGATATGAAGTTTGGCAACCGTTTGGAGAATATAATTTCACAAGCATATAGTCAGACGGGGCAGAAAGTGGTGATATTAATAGATGAGTATGATTCTCCACTTTTGAACATAATGCACAAAAAGGATTTGTTTGATACGTTCCGTTCTGTGCTTAAGGAATTCTACAGTCCCATAAAGAGTTGTGACTCAATGCTGCGTTTCGGCTTCATAACCGGCATAACCAAGTTCTCACAGCTGAGCATATTCTCTGAGATAAACAACCTCACCAACATAAGTATGCTGCCCGATTATGACGGATTGTGCGGCATAACCAAGGATGAACTGCTCACCCAGTGCAAGCCAGACATTCAGGCACTTGCAGATGAACTTGAAATAAGTTTTGATGATGCTGTTGCAAAACTTACTGAAAATTATGACGGCTATCACTTTTCTGTGGGAAGGAAGAATGTAATGACAGATGTTTTTAATCCGTTCAGTCTTATAAACGCCTTCAGTGCAAAAAGCATAGGTCAGTACTGGTACAGTTCAGGCACACCTACGTTCCTAATAGAGGAGATGCGAAACTACAAATCAGAGCTTTA
>JAKSNY010000017.1 GCA_024399495.1 Paludibacteraceae bacterium | reverse complement strand
AAAGTTAATAATTATGTTAGTTAATTTCGTTTTCTATATCGGTGATGCGGTGATTCGATTTCATACATCACACATCATACATTATACATAACTCCGTAGGAGTTTGATACATCATACATTGTGTTACGCAGTAACAAGCGTTCCAATCTCCTCTCCTTTAAGCACCTTTATCAGGTTGCCGTACTTATCCATATTAAATACGTAAATTTTCATGCCGTTCTCCTTACACATGGTGGTGGCTGTGAGGTCCATAACCTTTAGGTTGCGGTTGTAAATCTCATCGTAGGTTATCTCATTAAACTTAACTGCTTTAGGGTCTTTCTCAGGGTCTGCGGTGTAAATGCCATCTACACGTGTACCTTTAAGCATAACGTCACATTCAAGTTCTATAGCCCTTAGCGATGAGCCTGTATCTGTGGTGAAGAACGGATTTCCCGTGCCTGCCGAACATATTACAACATAACCTGCTTTTAGATACTCTATTGCCTTATCCTTGCTGTAGAATTCTCCTACAGGCTCCATTCTTATGGCTGTAAGCACCTTAACCTTAACATCTTTTGCATTTAGGGCTGAACTTAATGCAAGGCTGTTTATAACTGTGGCAAGCATACCCATCTGGTCTCCCTTTACACGGTCAAAACCTTTAGACGCTCCGCTCAATCCACGGAAAATGTTACCTCCACCTATAACTATGGCAACCTGCACCCCCATCTTAGATGCCTCCTTTATCTGCTCTGCGTAATCATTAAGGCGTGCGGAATCTATTCCGTACCCCTGCTCACCCATAAGCGACTCTCCGCTTAATTTCAATAAAACCCTATTAAATTTCATAAAAATTTATTTTAAATATTTAAACTCCTTCACTCCTATACTCCTATACTCCTAGACTCCTAAACTCCTTCACTCCTAAACTCCTAAACTCCTTCACTCCTAAACCCCTCAACTTCGCCACGAAGTTACAAATTATTTTTTATTTAATCAGTGTTTCTGCAAACTTATGAACTACAATGCCCGCCGCCACACTAACATTTAGTGAATGTTTGGTTCCGTATTGGGGTATCTCTATTGCCCCTACACAGGCATCCACCACATCTTGTCTTACACCATTAACTTCATTCCCAAGCACTATGGCATATTTCTTATCGGGATTTACTTTAAAATCTCCAATCATTACGCTACACTCTGCCTGCTCCAAAGCCCAAACCTCATAGCCCTCCTCTTTAAGAGCCTCCACCGCCTTCAATGAATCCTCAAAATAGTGCCACCATACACTCTCCTCCGCACCCAATGCTGTCTTATGTATTTCTGCCGATGGGGGTGTGGCACTGATACCGCAAAGCCATACACCCTCCAATCGGAACGCATCGGCGGTACGGAAAAAGGAACCTATATTATGCATGCTCCTCACATTATCACTGACAATTACAAGCGGAGTCTTATGAGCCATCTTAAACTGTTTAGGGCTCAATCTGTTCATCTCAAGTACCGTAAGTTTCTTCATATTTGCAAAGTTACAAAAAAAACTGTAACTTTGTGTGTTATTTGTATAAAAATGCCTCTTACACACCCTATATTCAACTCAAATCTGTACATTACGTTTGTAATGCTGTTTTTTGTGGTCTTTGGCATGTTCATCTACAACTATCACAAATCAAAATTCAACATAATAGCCACCATATTCACTCCTGAATCTGTGCGGAGTTTTAACGCACCTGTGCCAAACACAGCCTTTTCATCTGTTCTGCTTGCGTTTTTTGCATTGATAGGATATGCCACAATGCTTCTTTACGTAACCCAAATGGAGCAAACTCTTACTAATTTAGCCATCTGTCTTGCCACCTCATTACTGTTTATTGCCATAAAAATTCCAATAATATCGCTCTTTTTCAATACCTTTTATGTTAAAAAAGCGGGCGGATTCATTTCCAGATACTACAAACTTACCGTTCTGTTTGGAGTTATATGTTTTATAGGCGGTATGTTTATTTCATATACATTTGGAGCCTCTAAAATGTCCATTTGGATTATAACCTTAACAATTGGCGTATTGTATTGTGCATCAGTATCTTATATTTTTATATCCACATTTTTTGAAAATAAGGGCTCTTTTTTGCGTCTTTTTTTGTACCTTTGCACCCTCGAAATTTTGCCTTTGATGGTGCTTATAAATGAATATTAAAAAGATACTTATTTCGCAACCAAAACCTCAGACAGAAAAGTCTCCATATTATGACTTGGCTTCTAAATATGGCACAGAGGTGGTTTTCCGCCCTTTTATTAAAGTTGAGGGTCTCTCATTCAAGGAATTCAAGGCACAGAAAGTGGAAGTGCTTGACTATACCGCAATCATATTCACAGCACGCACTGCAATAGACCATTTTTTCCGTATTTGCAAGGAGATAAGGGTTACTATACCTGAAACTATGAAATACTTCTGCGTAACGGAGAACGTGGCAGTGTATCTACAAAAGTATATCCAATACCGTAAGCGTAAGATTTTCTTCTCGCCCACAGGCAAGTTTGCAGACCTTATGCCGGCAATCCGTAAGCACAATACAGAAAAGTATCTATTGGCGGTATCTGATGTAAACAAAGACAACAACACCGCCATTCTTGAAGAGAACGGAATAGAGTTTACAAAGGCTGCTTTTTACAAGACAGTAAGTAATGATTTTACACCCGATGAGCCGTTTGACTACAATATGTTGGTGTTTTTCAGTCCAGAGGGTATAAATTCTCTGCTTAAGAATTTTCCAGACTACCAACAGGGAGATACTGTAATAGCAACATTCGGTGCATCGACTGCCAAAGCCGTTACAGATGCCGGCCTAAGGCTTGACATTGCGGCACCTAATGAGAAAGCGTCATCTATGTCGGCGGCTATAGATATGTTCTTCACAGAGAATAAGGTGAACAAAAAGTAAAAACTTATAGCAAAATAGTCATATTCTCCCACAGAATTGTTATCTTTGGGAGAATTTTCATTTTAATGACAGAAGATAGAAACATATTCCCTAAAAGTGAACACTTATGTGGTGTATCTGCTATAGATAATCTTTTTAGTAAAGGGAAGCGTATTCATGTTTTTCCATTCTCTGTGGTGTTTCTTAAACGTGATGATGAACTTCCAAGCCGCATTCTTATAAGCGTTGCAAAAAAAAGGTTTCACAATGCCGTTGACCGCAACAGAGTAAAGAGGCTAATCCGTGCGGCATATCGTCAGAATAAATTTCCATCGGGGTACGATGTGGCACTTATCTATGTAAGCGATAAAATAGAAAGCTATGAAGTTATAGAACAAGCGATAATCAAAATAAATAATGTATGATGTATGATGTATGATGTATGAAGTGCCGTTAATATTATCATAACTTTCAACTTTCCATTTTCAATTTTCAATTGGAACAAAGTGACTACATATCAGTCTGTGGTGCCAGAGAACACAACCTAAAGAATGTTTCTGTGCAGATTCCACATAAAAGCCTTACCGTAATAACAGGGCTTAGCGGCAGCGGTAAGTCATCGCTGGCATTTGACACCATCTACGCAGAGGGTCAAAGACGATATATTGAGACTTTTTCCGCTTACGCACGCCAATTTTTAGCTGGAGGCGAGCGACCCGATGTGGACCAAATAACAGGGCTAAACCCCGTAATTGCAATTCAGCAGAAAACCACAAACAATAACCCACGCTCTACAGTAGGCACCACTACAGAGATATATGACTATATGCGTCTCCTTTTTGCCAGAGCGGCAGAGGCTTACTCATACGTAACAGGGGAGAAGATGGTCAAATACACAGAAGACCAAATAGTGGAGTTGCTTATGAAGAGTTGTGACGGCAGAAAGGTGTATATACTATCACCTCTTGTACGCTCCAGAAAAGGGCATTACAGAGAGTTGTTTGAGTCATTACGCAAAAAAGGTTATCTTAATGTACGCATAGACGGCAAGTTGGAGCAAATACAGCCAATGATGAGGCTTGACCGCTATAAGACTCACGATATAGAACTTGTTATAGACCGTTTGGAGATAACGCCAAATGATGAGGCACGCATACGCCGCTCCGTCAAGACAGGGCTTGACACAGGCGATGGGGTCATTATGGTCATAGAGAAAGACGACACTGGCAAAGTACACTATTTCTCAAGTCGACTGATGTGCCCCACATCGGGTATATCATACGACACCCCAGCCCCTAATGACTTCTCATTCAATTCTCCAAAAGGGTGTTGCCGTAAGTGTCATGGAACAGGTTTTATAACGCAGGTTGATATTGATAAGATTTTCCCTAATAAGAATCTGTCTATCAGAGATGGAGCCATAGCCCCTCTTGGCAAGCAGAAATCAACACCTATTTTTACTCAGATAGCAACTCTATGTGAGAATTTTGACTGCACCATAGACACCCCTGTCAAGGAGTTGCCTGAAGAGCTGTTGGATATAATAATAAACGGAAGCGAGGATAGAGTTGTTATAAAAAGCCCTGTAGAGGGTGTTAGCGGCTATGCCACCACCTATAACGGAATAGCCCAATACATAAATATAGAGGACACTGAAGCCTCAGCCACAGAACGCAAGTGGGCTGAGCAATTCTCACAGACCATAGTGTGCCCTGAATGTGGTGGCAGCAGACTTAAAAAAGAGGCACTCTATTACCGCATTGCAAATAAAAACATAGTGGAACTGTCCAATATGGATATTATAACTTTATATGGATGGTTTACAGAATTGGAGCCTCTACTTACCGATAATCAGAAGAAAATAGCACATCCTATAGTCAGTGAAATTCTTAAAAGGCTTAAATTCCTTATTGACGTGGGTCTTGGGTATCTTCAGCTTAGCCGTGCGTCTGCCAGCCTATCGGGTGGGGAGAGTCAGCGTATAAGGCTTGCCACACAGATAGGTTCCCAACTTGTAAATGTACTGTATATTCTTGATGAGCCAAGCATCGGGTTACATCCAAGGGATAACACTAAACTCATAAACTCTCTTAAAGCGTTACGCGATATAGGCAACACCGTCATAGTGGTGGAACACGATATGGAGATGATGCTATCTGCAGATTACATAGTGGATATGGGACCTAAGGCTGGTCGTCTTGGCGGCAATGTGGTTTTTGCAGGCACTCTTGCAGAAATGATGAAATCAGACACCCTTACTACCCGATATCTAAATGGGAAGGTTAAAATTGAGGTGCCACTACAAAGGCGTGTGGGTAACGGGCAGGCACTCAAAATATATGGGGCTACGGGGAACAACCTGAAAAACGTGGATGCGGAGTTCCCACTTGGAAAATTCATCTGCATCACAGGCGTGTCGGGCAGTGGAAAATCGAGTCTTATAAATGCCACGTTACAGAGAGCCATCAGTAAGACGTTCTACCATAGCTTGGCAGAACCATTGCCATATAGAGAGATATCGGGGCTTGAGAATATAGATAAGATAATTGCGGTGGACCAATCTCCAATAGGACGTACACCACGCTCAAACCCAGCTACTTACATAGGCATTTTTACTGATATAAGAGACCTGTTTGTAGCATTGCCTGAATCTAAGATAAGAGGATACAAAGCAGGTAGATTCTCATTTAACGTTAAGGGAGGCAGATGCCCTGAATGTGGCGGTAACGGATATAAGTGCTTAGAGATGGGCTTTATGTCAAATGTATATGTTCCATGCCCTGTATGCAGAGGCAAACGCTATAACAGGGAGACTCTTGAGGTCAGATATAAGGGCAAATCCATAGGTGATGTGCTGGATATGACCTTTAATCAGGCAGTGGAGTTTTTTGAGAACATACCTATGCTGCTTCATAAACTTAAAGTGGTGCAAAGTGTAGGGTTAGGTTACTTAAAGCTTGGACAACCGTCTAATACATTATCGGGAGGAGAGAACCAACGGGTAAAACTTGCGGCTGAACTTATAAAAAAGGATACAGGAAAGACTCTTTATATTCTTGATGAGCCCACTACGGGTCTCCATTTTGAGGATATAAATATTCTGCTTGGAGTTCTTGACCGTCTGGTAAATAGGGGTAACACACTGATAGTCATAGAGCATAACATAGATGTTATACGCCATGCAGACCATATTATTGATATGGGACCCGAAGGCGGCTCTGCAGGTGGACGGATTTTATGCACCGGAACACCGGAAGAGATAAAGAAGATGGGGGTTGGGGAGACATACAAATATGTATGATGTATAATGTATGATGTATGATGGATGATGGATTAAAATTTATGAGCACTAATTACATAAAAATATCTAACTACTGTGCCGCTTGTGAGAGGTGCAAGGCTGAGGTTGTAGAGAAAATGAAGAGGCTTGACATCGGGGAAGAGGAATATTCGGAAATAATAGAGAAACTTGAAAAAGAAGGGTTTATAGATGAGCAACGCTATGCAAAAGCGTTCACAATGGACAAGTTCAGATTTTCTCATTGGGGCAAGCGTAAAATAGAGTTTGCTTTAAGAATGAAACATATTCCTGAGTCTTTAGTATCCAACGCCTTGGACTCAATAGACTCCGATGAGTATGACAAGGTTAAGGATTCAGTAAAGGCTGCAAAAGAGAGGACACTTAAAGGAGATAAAAACAGTATGGAAAACAGAGCAAAGGTACTAAGGTTTATGGCAAGCAGAGGGTTCGCCATTCTTATTCTCATTGTTTTTGGCATAAATAGTGCCAAGGCGGATTGGGCTGACGGAGGAACTATAAGCGGTATTGCCCCAGATTATGTAGGACGTACCCTTGAATTGTTTTATACTGACAACGGAATAACAAATGCCAAAGTCTTTGTGGATTCATGCAAGGTGGATGCATCGGGTAATTTCACTCTAAACACAAATAACATTACACGCACTACAAAATGTACAATCCCTTTAGGCAGTTATGCGGGTGAACTTTTTATAGAACCATACAAAGACTACCATGTAAATCTGCCACCCCTTACATTGCCTAATGAGCAGGATTTGCTAAACCCATATTTTAAGCCTAAAAAAGTGCTTTTAAGCCTTATAAATCCCGCTCCTGATGACCTAAACCTACGCATTACCGCCTTTGATGACTCATTTGATGTGGCGTTTAACCGTATAATCAATGATGACATTACACCAAGCAGAATTGAAAAGGAGTATTTTGCCCTGGAATACACTTTTGGCGATGATGACCCGTTTTTTACAACTTACCGCTACTGCAACTACGCCATTCTTATAAATCTATATGAACCTACGCAACCAAATACCGCCATCAAGGCATTCTTTATAGACAATCCTGTGGCATATAATAATCCTGCCTATTGGGATGCATTCTCCGTACTGTTTGAAAACTATAAGGATATAGACAATCTTTCAGGCAACAAGCCTTTGCAGGAATTGGTGGTAATACAAAATGCGCTATCGGGGAATGTATCCTCCGCTTTTTTACATAAAATACAAACAGATGAGAACAAACATATAGCCGCACAGGCTAAAGAGATGCTTGAAGTTGCCGCAAGAGGTTCGTTTACATCGGTAAAAAGTATAAAAAACATAGATGGCGAAATTCTTGAACTAAAAGATTTTGAATCTCCACAAATTTATATTATATTTGCCAATTCAATGCTACCTCAAAGTGAGAGTGATGTTGAGTTTGCCGCCTTGCGTTCGGTTCAATGGAAAGAGAAATGCGCGGTTTTGGTAATCTTTTTAGACAAAGACCCTATAAAAGCGGCTAATGCGGTAGCACACCTTAAGAATAGAAAAAACATTCTGCTTTCGGAAGATAATTTGGAGTTTATCAAGGTTTTTGGCGTAAAAAACGCCCCTGCCTATTTTAGAATAGATGTCAATGGCAAAATTTTGGAATCTCCTGCTCCCGAACCTCAGAATTTTACATTATGAAAAAATATATACCTAACACGGTAACAAGCCTGAACTTGTTTTCAGGGTGCGCAGCCACGGTTTTTGCTCTGCAAGCAAACTATTTTATGGCTACGATGTTTATAATTCTGGGGGCGGTTTTTGATTTCTTTGACGGATTCTTAGCCCGATTGCTTGATGCACACTCCACCATAGGCAAGGATTTGGATTCTCTGGCAGATGATATAACATTTGGACTTGCTCCGTCTGCCATTATGTTCTCCCTGTTTAAGGAATACCCTTACGTTACAGAGTTAGGTGCATTGATTATACCCTATATTGCCTTCTTGATTGCGGTTTTCTCTGCACTCAGACTTGCAAAGTTCAATAACGATGCACGCCAGACAAAATCATTTATGGGGCTTCCAACTCCTGCCAACGCTCTTCTTATAGCAGGTATGGCAAACGCTCCTCAAGCATCATTTCTGTGGATGGATTGGCCCGAGTTTGCCATGATATGGCAATGCCCTGGCGTTGGAACCTCTGTACTGCTTATTATCACTGGCACAGTATGCTACCTGCTTGTATCAGAGATACCTATGTTCTCTCTTAAGCAGAAAGGCAAACTACAATACATATTTATAACCATCTGTGCTTTACTTATTCTTCTAAGCGGATTCTTTGGGCTTGCAGTCTCTATGGCTGCCTACATAACAATATCTTGGGTTAAAATGATTATTGAGACCGATGATGTTATTTAGGAAACTGTTTCTTATTCCGATATATTTCTATAGGGCGTGTATATCTCCGCTTACTCCGCCATCGTGCAGATTTGTGCCTACATGCTCTCAATACATGATAGAGGCTGTCATGAAATACGGTGTCTTTAAGGGCGGTTGGTTAGGGCTTAAACGTCTTGCCCGATGTCACCCTTGGGGTGGAAGTGGGTACGACCCGGTACCGTGATTAATGTATGATGTATGATTGAGGTTATTATAAAAAATCTGAACAAGACCGTTACCGTTAAAGAGGGAACTACTCTGGCTGAGCTGAAGGATATGGTATATCCTATAGGGTCAGGGGTCAAGGGTCAAGGGTCAAGGATTATTGGTGCCACGGTGAATAACGTGGCATCGGGTTTGGCTACACCTCTGTTCCAAAACAAGACTGTACGGTTTGTAACCGTGGCAGACCAAGAGGGGCGGGAGATTTATCTAAATTCACTTACAATGGTGTTAAGCAAAGCGGTTTCTGATTCCATTAGAAACGGCTCATTCATTATAGAGCATTCCATCTCAGGCGGTTATTTTGTACGCATATTCCATGGGCAACATGTGGTGACTAAACTGAAAGGTGAAATTGTAAAAAGGAAGATGGCTCAAATAATAAATGCAGACATTCCGTTTTACACTTTCTCCAAGCCAACGCCTGATGTTGTAAAACTGATGGAGAGCAAGGGGAACTCCGCCGCCGCAGATATTCTTAAATTCAGAAAATCATATTACACCACGTATTATCAGTTAGCTGATACTGCGGAGTATGTGACAACAGGAACTGTTCCATCGACATCTTACCTTAAAGTTTTTGATTTGCAGCCATATTACGATGGTTGGCTATTGCAACTGCCAAATCCTAAAAAACCCGATGAGGTGACACCTCTGACACTGATGCCAAGGCTGTATAATACCTATAAAAATAACTGGAGTCTTGAGCATAAAGCAAGACTTACAGGGGTGGCAGAGTTGAACAACTTAAAAGAGAGCGATGTTCCAACCATGATTATGCTTTCAGAGGCTTTACACGAGAAAAACATTGTACGCATATCTGATAAAATAACTTCAAATTCAAAAATCAAAGTGGTGCTGATTGCAGGTCCGTCATCATCGGGTAAGACCACATTCTCTAAAAGGCTTAGCGTTCAATTGGCTACATCGGGGGTAAAACCTGTACCACTATCGCTTGATAACTATTTTGTAAACCGCAATATGAACCCTATAGATGAGAATGGACAGCTTGATTTTGAATCTCTATATTCTCTTGATTTAGAGAAATTCTATGCCGATTTAGAGGGGCTTATTAAAGGTGAAACAGTAGAAACTCCTGTGTATAATTTTGAGACAGGTCTGAGAAATGAAGCTTCAGTGCCAATGAAACTTAATGATTCTGAGGTGCTTATTATAGAAGGCACTCACGCTCTAAATCCCGAACTTACTAAAACACTGCCACAGAAGGCACTGTTCAAGATATTTGTATCGGCACTAAACACAATGTCTCTAAATGACCATATCTGCATAGCCGCCGATGACACACGTCTGCTACGCCGTATAATAAGGGACTACAAATATCGTGGCTACTCTGCAGAAGATACCATTCTGCGTTGGCCAAGCGTCAGGCGTGGAGAGTTTAAATGGATTGACCCGTTTATGGAAGAGGCAGATGAGATGTTCAACTCCACACTGCTGTTTGAACTTGCAGCCACCAGCCGCCAGGCTCTGCCACTGCTTATGGAGGTTCCACACTACAGCGATGCCTACCCTATAGCAAACCGCCTGCGTACTATGCTCAGGTTTATAAAGCCTATTAATTTCAATAGCATTCCAGCCACATCACTGCTACGTGAATTCTTAGGTGGAAGTGGGTTCAAGTATTAGAGTATCTCTGGTAATGTAAACATTTTCATTGAGTTAGAGCCTTTTACAAGGATTGTTTTTCCTGTGATTGGCTCTTTCTTTATAAACTCTTTTAGGGTATCCACATTGTCAAAATTAAGGAATGTATGGTCTGTTGCACCAAATCTTTTACCTACAAGAATAACCTGTTCAAAACTGGCAGACTGCAACAACGTTACTATTTTCTGATGTTCTGTCTCACTGTCTGCACCAAGTTCCCCCATATCACCAAGTATGGCACACTTATGGTCTGCCTCCAAGTTAATGAAATTCTTTATGGCGGCTGTCATGCTGGTAGGATTGGCGTTATAGGCATCTACAATCAGAGTGTTGGAAGCGGTTTTTACCAACTGTGAACGGTTGTTTGATGGGGTATAATCCTCAAGAGCGGCCTTAATGTCACGCATCGGGACATCAAAAAACCTTCCCACACAAACCGCTGAAAGCAAGTTGGAAATATTATAGTCTCCTATAAGTTTGGTATGAATCTCTATCTCCTCATCAAAGCATTCAACCTTTGCACTCAGATATGGAGTACCGTCTTTAATGACTTGACCGCTAACATAGTTTGTATCCTTTTTACACAAGCCATAGCCAATGGTTTTAAGCCCACGCTCAACAGCCATAGATGTAAGGTCTTCGCTGTCAGAGAACAAGAATGCCATACCTCCGTTGTCACGCAAGAAATCATAAAGTTCACCTTTGGTTTTCTTTACCCCTTCAAAACTGCCGAAACCCTCAAGGTGTGCTCTGCCCACATTGGTTATAAGCCCATAGTTAGGGCACACTATGTTTACCAGGGTCTTTATCTCTCCAGGGTGATTTGCCCCAATCTCCACCACTGCAATCTTATGCTGAGGTGTAATTTGCAGAAGTGTTTTTGGCACCCCGATGTGGTTATTGAAGTTACCCTGTGTATATAGCACATTGCCCTTTTTGCTCAATACGGCACTTACCAACTCTTTAGTTGTGGTTTTCCCGTTAGTACCTGTTATACCCACGATGGTGGTGCCAAGTGCTTTTCTATGCTCCGCCGCCATATCCTGTAAGGTTTTTAGAACATTATCCACCACTAAAAAACGGTTGTCAACGGCAACTTTGGCATCATCTACCACTGCGTATGCACAACCTTTCTCCAATGCACTTAAAGCATACTGATTACCGTCAAAACTCTCACCCTTCAGGGCAAAAAACATGGAGCCTTTAGGGCAGTCTCTGCTGTCTGTTGTAATTACTCCACACTCTAAAAATTTATTGTATAGATCCATATTGCTGTTTATATATTGCAAAGATAAATAAAATTTACTACCTTTGCACGTATTATGGATACAAAAGATATGAACAGTAAAGTTATTATAGTGTGTGCCACACTATTGTTTGTATTTCTTACATCTTTAGAGAGTTGCAAAAAAAGTACCGCATCAAGCGAAACAGGAATAACAAGATTTACTTTTGCGGCTAACGATTCCGCTCCAGATTTAAAAAACATTGCTTTTAAAGTGGATTTAAATAATGGTAGAATCTACAACGTGGATTCTGTAGCTTATACGTCTAATCTTACAAAAGTAGTTCCAAAAGTTGGCTGTGTAAGTGCCCCGTCAGAAATAAGAATAAATGACAAGGCATGGAATCAAGTTGACCCCATAGATGCAAGCAATCCGTTTAAACTTACCATTGTGGCGGCAGATAAAAAAACAATAAGAGATGTAACAGTTACGGTAATCAAGCACAAAGTGAATTCTGATGAGATAATATGGTCAGAATTAAGTAATAACATAGATATTACTTTTAATTGTGCTAAAGTACTTGTTGTTAATGGGATACCTGTACTTATAGGGACATCAACAGATGGTAAGACATACGTTTATACAAGTTATGACGCTGAAACTTGGTTTCAGAAAAGTTCAGGAACTTGGGATATCAATCTATCTACGTTATATATTTCACCTAACTTAGATGAGGAAACGATTGCCGCTTTGGGTAACGACAACTCAATTTATTTAATGTCAGCAGATTTTACGTTTCTTAAGGTTGCTGATATTCCTAACGATTATACTGCATTAGACATTATAGGAGCGTACGATATTTTAGATACAAAAATTGTGATTCTTGCCAAAAACAATGAATCAGAAAACACAATTCTTGGCTTTGACATTGAAACTGGAATCATAGAGAATATTGGATTTAATAATCCGTCTTATTTCCCGGAACAAGGTGGTGCGGCAAAGGTTTGTATAACAAATACATCTTCTGCTTATGAGAGTCGTATGATTGTTTCATATCTTTTAGGCGGACTTGATGAAGATGGTAATTTTTTAAACACAGCGTTTTCATCAGATAATATGTGGTATTGGACAGACGTACGTAAATCCCCTTTAGAAGAAAAATATATATTCCCCTCTATTAAAAATGCAGGTGCCACTTGCTATGATAAAAAAATATTTATGATAGGCGGACAAACCGAATCGGGTTATTTAGATAAAATGTATGTGAGTGATGATAAAGGGTATTCATGGTATGAGAGCAAATATTACCAAAATATTCCATTCCAGGATTTCAGGTTAAAATATGGTTGTAATATAGTATCTGATAAAGATGGCAATATATACGTTTTAGGTGGCTTTACTGATAGCGGTGAGTTTGTTCTTGACTCTTACAAGGGCAGGGCAAGGCATTTTGATTTTATACAATAAAGCTATGAGAGTTTTGTTTCCAGGAACGTTCAATCCATTTACGATAGGTCATAAAAATATAGTGGACAGAGCATGCTCACTATTTGACAAAGTGATTATTGCCGTTGGCGTAAATTCAGAAAAACACTCCGATGCCAAATCCTCTGTATCGGTGGTTGACAGCATTAAGAAAATATACGATGGTAATCCAAAGGTTGAGGTTATAGGCTACAACACCCTTACAGCACAGGTTGTTAAGGAGATGGGCATTAACTTTATAATAAGGGGAATCCGCAACTCAGTGGATTTGGACTACGAAAATGAAATAACCCGTGTAAACTACACTGTTTTTGGGGTAGAGACACTCTACATGCTTGCAGACCCCAAACTTAAGGAGGTATCATCTACTGTAGCCCGTGAACTGCATAAATATGGGGTGGAGATTTAATGCTGGAGATTTTTGATGATATGGACACTATAAATCAGGATTCCATTGCAAGCCTGATTGACAGGGTTCCTGCCTGGCGTAGAGAAGAGGCTCTGAAATTCAGGCATCTGTTTGGGCAGTTTGCCTCCCTCAAATCTTATTGTATGCTTCAGGATATGATAGGCTCCACAGATAAAGTCTCCGATTGGGGGTACGGAGAAAACGGCAAGCCCTTCTTAAAACAACTTAAAGGCACTTATTTTAATATAAGCCACTGCAAAAAAGGGATAGCAGTGGCGGTGGATACAGAACCCATCGGGGTGGATATTGAAGCCATAAAGCAACCATCTGACGGACTTATAGATAAAGTTATGAATGCAAAAGAGGCGGCACTCATAAACGCCTCCGCCAATCCAAGCCTTGCATTCACAAGACTTTGGACACAGAAAGAGGCTGTAAGCAAACTCACAGGCACAGGTATAACAGACTTTATGCAAGATACACTTACCCCCGATATCTACGATTTATATACAGTTGAAAACGCAGAAAAAGGGTATGTATATACCATAGCCAAATTCAAAACCACTTGATATCAAAGATGCAGTAAAATGAACGTAACAGAATTTGCAACCAAGATACGGAATAACGTAACAGCATACCGCAAGATGACACCTGAGTGGTCAGGTGAGTTTAAAGATTTGCCTCTGCTTACAAAAAGCAATTATCTGCTTTCTTACCCGATGGAGGAATTGTGTGAAGAGGGAGAATTGGATAAAATCCACCTGATAGGTGCAAGTTCAGGGTTCTCAAAAACAGGTGCCGTATATTGGCCTAAGCGTCCGCAAGATGAGGCTGGCTATATGCAGGGCATTGAGACAATGTTTGTTACAAACTACCACATTGACACAAAAAAGACCCTGATGATTGAGTGTCTTGCATTTGGAATGTGGATAGGTGGAATGCAGATAGCCACGGCATATCGTAACATAGCATTGAGTGGCAAATACAGAATGACCCTTGCAACTCCAGGACTTGACCTAAAGACAGCTGTTGATGTAATAGGTCAGTATCACAAGAGATATGACCAAATCATAATCACAACAAACCCGGGTAACCTGCCGCTTATAGCCGCCCTTATCAAGCAGAACAACATAGAACTGCCAAAGGCAAGCGTCTATTTCGCAGTGGTTGGAGAGTATTTCACAGAATCATTCCGTGAGTATGTATGTGAACTGTTCGGGCACCCTAAAGATGCCTACAATATAGTGTGGACAGGTTATGGCAGTGCCGATACTGGTTACGTATCGCAAGAAACCGAGAACAGCATAAAACTTAGAAAATATTTCTACAAGCACCCTGAACTCTCAAAAAAGGTGTTTGGTTCAGAATCAACTCCTATGATACTTGAATGCCTCAGCCCCGATGTCTATATTGAGGCTGTTGACGGCAATATAGTGGTGACAAAAGACCAATTTATTCCACTTGTACGCTATAACACAGCCGATTCAGGCGGATTAGTTACAGAAGAACAGTTGAAAGATGTACCACAGGAACTTGTGGCACCGTTGCTGTCAAACATCAAGGCAGGCAAGGTTATGTATATTCACGGGCGTGTGGGCAATGCCGTAATTTTCTACGGCACTAACCTTATGATAAACGACATACAGGAGTTTCTACTCTCACAACCTGCCGATATGGAGTACGGAGGACTGTTTACCGTATCGGAGAAACAGACTGAGGGCATATCGTACCTTGAATTTAAGGTTTACATACGTACACAGAATCTTGACAATAAGCGTAACACATTGGAATCCAATTATTTCAGTAAACTTATTGATTACCTTTGTGATTACAGTGCAGAGTTCCGCATAAAATACCAGAATCTCTCTAAATCTGTAAATGTATCGCTAATCAGACTTAAAGTAGATGACATTAACAATATACCTACAGGCACCAAGCACAAATTCATAACAGACTGATAACCAATGACTACCAAAGAAGAGATAAAGACAATGTTCTCAAGGTATCTGATATCGGCAGTGCTGACATCACTTACTACCGCACTGGCTGTTATGGTTGACGGAATAATTGTGGGCAACCTTATAGGGCATACAGGGTTGGCTGCAATTAACATTATGATGCCGTTTATTCAACTGTCAGTGGCACTTGTAATGCTGCTCAGTATGGGCGGTGCGTTACTTGCGGCATACGGAATAGGGCAGAAAAACTACAATGTATCTAATGGCTACTTTACAATGTCATCTATACTGACACTTGCCATTGGATTCATATTCACCGCTTTAGGTCTTGTTTGCCCCGATGCGTGCATTAAAGTGTTCTGCTCGGATACCACTCTTTTTGCAGATGCCAAGGCATACGGTGTGGTTATGTTCTACACTGCCCCGCTGTTCTTTATGATACAGAATTTGGCTGCATATATAAGGACTGACAACAGTCCGAGACTTGTACTTGTGGCAATGATTTTAGCAAATGTCGTAAATCTTACCTGTGATTACGTCTATATAAAATTCTTTGGAATGGGTATAGGTGGTGCGGCATGGGCTACCGCCACAGGCTATGCATTGGCTTTGGCACTAATGTGCATACACTTTACATATAATGACAGCACCCTAAAACTAAACGTTAATTTCAAGGATGTGGCTATTATAAGTCTGCTTACTATGGGGCTTCCGCTTGTAGCGGACACAGCCACTATGTTTGTTCGTGTTCTTTGGGCTAACCACATAATTATGGACACACTTCCTCAGTACGGAATGTCAATAATGGCTGTACTGATGGCTGTGCTTATGTTTATGAATATGGTGGTGGCAGGCACATCACAGGCATTGCAACCACTTGCAGGCAGATTGGGTGGAGAAGGGAACAAACAAGGTGTGCAGTGGGTTGTTAAAATGTCTGCCATAGTGCTTATTGTAAGCGGTGTGGCATTGGTAATAATTGTAAATATACTTGCATCTCCTATTGCAAGACTCTTTGGACTAAGTGGAGAGTGTCTGGAGCTGACTATACCTGCCTTGCGTATATTCTGTATCTGTTTTCCATTCTTTGGCATAAGCTACCTGCTGTTTATAATATGCCTTATTCAAAAAAGGAGAACACTATCATGTATATTGGCAATAACACACTCATTTATGGTGGCACCTGTAATGTGGTGCATAGTTAAAATCAACCCGGAACTTATATGGCACTCATTTTGGATTGGAGACGTTTTGGCAGTAGCCATAGGGCTGCTTTTATATAAAATTTGCAAAGTAAAAATAACAGATGAAAGCATTTGAAATTTTTAAAGAGGCGTTGAAATCACCCTATTATGCAGAAAAGTATAAGGGTGTCAAAGAGCCGGAAAGTTATGAGGATTGGCTTAAAGTACCGTTCCTCACTCGCAATGATTTGTTTCAGAATACATATCCGGCTTCCACAGCAATGCTGACTGCACCACTTGAAAATGCCATAGTGCTGTCAACAGGAGGCTCTACAGGTGTTGCAAGAACCGTGGTGCTCTCAAACGCTGAATGGGACGCCTTTTGCGGAAAACAGGGCGAGGCGTTTCTGACATTAGGTGTCAAACCCGGTGATATAATTGCAAACCTGTTTGTAGCAGGTCACCTATGGCCATCATTCATAGGGGTTCACGAGATGATTACCCACTCCTGCGGTGTTCACCTGCCTATTTCAAGCAACATTCCTGTAGAGGATATTTATAGGATATGCCGCCAATATGAGCCTACCGTTATGGTATCCCTACCTACTATGTTTGTATTTTTGGCTGATTTAGCAAAAAAAGAGGGCAAGCCGTTCAAGAATCTGAGACTTATTGCATACGCAGGAGAACAACTAAGCCGAGAGGCGGAAGCCCATGTACGCAAATGGTTAGGAGTCAAGTATATAAAGGCACTCGCCTACACCAGCAGTGATTGCGGCATTATGGGCATTCAGACCCTTGATGACGGCTTTGGCACCTATCATCTGCCACAAGACTTCCAATTTATAGAAATACTTAACCCCGATACCCTGCAACCAGTACATAATGGTGAATTTGGTGAGATTGTGATAACCAATCTTGTACGCAAACTGCAACCTATTATCCGTTACCGCATAGGCGATATGGCAAAATGGATTGACAAGGAGAAAGGTGTATTTCAACTTGCAGGACGTGCAGGAGAGGATTTCAAACTTGGCGGTGCATACGTAACCATCGGGGAGTTTGAAAAAGGAATCTCTGAATTCGGTGATTTGAGTATGAACTTCCAACTTGTGCTTGAAGATGTGGGCAACCAAATGGACATAATTCTTACTGTTGAGTGTGATGAGCCTGAGAAACGTCAGGATACAGCACTTAAATTGCGTTCACGCCTGCAAGAGTTAATCAAGGATTTGAAAGGTGGAGAGGAGTTAGGTTTCTTCCATAGATATGAAGTGGTGCTGAAACCGCTTGGAAGCCTGCCACGCAATCCAATAACAGGCAAAATAAAGAAAATTATAGATAAGAGAGTATTATGACAGAGGAAAAGACAAATAAACTTTTTGAGCATAGAGATGCCTTTGACTATGGTGGCACATCGAGGCTGTTCTTGGAATCAGTGCGTGAGATGTTCACATTCCATTCTGAGCACTCGGTTATATTCAACGGCATACAGAAACAATACGGATTTTCTGTGAATGACATAAATTCAGAAGATGATATTCTGCATATTCCTGCCATATTTGTCACTGCTTTTAAAGAGCGTAAACTACTCAGTTTGCCTGAGAGCGATATTGTAAAAACCTTTACATCAAGCGGCACCACAGGCAGCAAGTCTCAGATAAATTGGGACAAGACTTCTATGGAGCGTCAGGGATTTATGCGCACCTCAATAGTTGAGAGTTACGGCTTGGCAGATTATAACCAACTTGTAAATAATTTGGTATTCTCATACGCCCCTGATGTATCAGGCACAAGGGGCGCCGCATACGCACATAATGCCTACGCACAGTTTGCAAAGGAGAATGAGACATTTTTTGCAATACACGCGGATAAATACGGTAACCCCGATTTCTCTGTAGATGAGGGCATTGCAAAACTTGAGAAATTCGCCGCATCGGGGCTACCATTAAGAATAACAGGATTTCCTGCATTCGGCTATATGACACTGACCGAACTTGACAAGAGAGGGGTACACTTTACATTTCCTAAAGAGAGCGTGCTTTTCTCCGGTGGCGGCTGGAAAAACTATACAGGCAAGACCATTTCACAAGAGGAATACGCCGCCCTTGTGAACCGTGTGCTTGGTCTTACGCCTGACCGTATCAGAGATGTATATGGAATGGTGGAACACGGAGTGCCTTACATGACTTGTGAGCACGGACATTTTCATATTCCTGTCTATTCAAGAGTGTGTGCTGTTGACCCAAGAACTATGGAGGTGCTGCCTGACGGAGAGGTCGGTCTGCTGAAACTGATTACTCCGTATTTGCGTTCAACACCTGCCCTATCACTGCTGTCAACTGACCTTGGTTGCGTAATGAGCGACTGTCCTTGTGGCAGAGAGGGCAAATATATAGTACTTAAAGGAAGAGGCGGAGTTAAGAAATATGCAGGTTGCGGTATCAGTGCCGCCCAACTATTAAACAGAGGATGATATGAAGTGGTATTTGTTTGGTGAAGTGCGTGACAGTGAGCGTATCACCGTAGAAGATATAAAACTTGTGATGAGTATGGCAAAGGAGCGTGTAAGTGATATACGCCGTGTGCCTATTGCCTATATACTTGATGTACTGAGCCGTGCTGGAGAGGCTCTTGAAGATTTTGAATCAGAGAGGGTTAAAAGCATTATAAAGATTATGCACAACCAACTTGGCTGGAGTGAGGCTATGGTTATTGAGGGGCTTAAAGTTATTATCGATGTACTTAAATATGACAATCTTGAAGCAAGGATAAAGGCAGATATTGATGATGTGGCATACCTTGATGAGTTTACATACAACAAGGCTTTCAAGGGAATGGTAAAGGCTGAACCTTCGGGTGTGGTATCTCATGTATCGGCTGGCAATGTGTTTGTAAGTGCCGTTGACACACTTGTGCAGGGCATAATTACCAAGAATGTCAATATTCTTAAAATGTCAAGTGCGGACCCTGTTTTCCCGATGATTTTTGCAGAAATTCTGCAAGAGGTTGATTATAAGGGTATTTTATGCCGTTCATTTGCTCTTGTACCATTTAAGGGCGGCGATGTAGAGGTGGAGGCTGTGGTCAAGATGGAGAGTGATGTGCTTGTGGTTTATGGTGGAGAGGATACTGTAAAGGCTTACCGTCAAGGTACAGGCTTGCATACTAAAATAATTGAGTACGGACCTAAATACTCACTTGCAATACTCTCAAAAGATAGCCTTAATGATGATAATATGGAGGGCATTGCAAACCAACTTGCAAGAGACTTTACTATGTGGGAACAGTCCGCTTGCTCATCTCCACACGCAGTATTTATTGATGATGAGGCACTTGCTTCTAAATTTATAAAGGTGCTTGCAGAGCAGTTGAACTATTGGGCAAGCGTTATACCCCACTCTGCAATACCCCTTAATGAGGCGGTTGAGATTACCCGCACAAGAGAACTTGCAAGAGTTGACCAAGCCTTAGGAGAGGCGGAACTTGTCATTCCTGCCATAAACAATCAGGATTGGACACTTATACTGCAAAAAAATTGCGTTTTTAAGGTTAGTCCACATCACCGTACAGGGTTTGTAATAATAAGCAAAGACCATACCACCGATACGCTGAACGCAGTAAAAGAGTATGGTAAATTCATACAGTCAATAGCCATTGTGGCACCTACGGCACTAAAACTTAAACTTTCAGACGCACTTGTAGGCTTGGGGGCAGACCGTATAACTGATATAGGCTGGATGACACGCCGCAAGCACGGCACACCACACGATGGCACAAGAGGCGTAAGTGAACTTGTACGTTGGGTAAGCGTTGGCAGTGACGAACCTTTCCAAAATCCGTTTGACTATCTGCCAAAAAGTGAGCGTGATGAGATAACTTTAATGCGAATTAACTCTTTCCTTCACTACACAAAAACACATTCGCAATATTATGCAGACAAATTGCCTATAAATGACCTGAAAAGTTTGGATGAGATAGCAAAATTGCCTATTCTTACACCTGATGAACTTAAAGCAAATCTGCCACCAAAAGGCAAAGGTCTGCTGACAAGAGAGTTAGGAGATAGCATCTCTTATTCAAGCGGAGGCACCACAGGAGACCCTAAGTGCATTTACCGCACAACGGATGAGACACATGAGAATGCCCGCCTTATAGGTAAAGGCTACGCCCTAAGCGTATTTAACCATGGCGATATGGTGGCTAACCTGCTATACGCAGGCAATATGTGGGCATCGTTTCTTAGCCATAATGAAGCATTGGAGGCTGTGGGGGCTCATATCCTGCCCATCGCCGGCAATATAAGTATGGAAGTTATAGTGGGCATGCTAAAGGCTTACAAGCCTGTGGGAGCCATTTCTATTCCATCTGTAATACTTAGTATTGCTGAATATGTTGACAAAAACAATGTGGAGGGTGTAACCCTTAAAAAGATAGTTACAGGCGGAGAACATCTGTTCCCTGAAGCAAAAAAATACATTTCTAAGATACTTAAAACAGAGGTCTTTGCCTCTACTGGTTATCTAAGCAACGATACAGGCTGCATAGGATTTGAGTGCGAAGAGCAGATTAAAACTTCAGTTGGGACTGCCATTCACCATATTCATGAGAGTTACTGCTATATGGAGGTGGTTGACCCAGAGACAAACCAGCCTGTGCCTGATGGCACTGAAGGTAAGATTTTGGTGACAAACTTCACTCGCAGACTAATGCCACTTGTACGTTACGATATAGGCGATATGGGCAGAATCATTACAGACCCTTGTCCTTGCGGACGCACAGTAAAGCAGATGGAGTTACTTGGCAGAAGTGATGATGTGCTTATTATCGGGGCAGGCAACACCGCCCTATCAGCCATATCAAAAGTGGTTGGAATGATCCCGGAACTGAGTATGCACTTTAGGATGACAGCATCTACGGAAGGACATAAAGACCTGCTTACAGTGGAGGTTGAGACAATAAAACATTGCTCCGATGCTGAATTAAAGACTCTTTCAGAGAAACTTTATGAGACCCTTATGCGTAATGACCATAATTTTGAGACTATGGTGAATACGGGTACTATCTGTAAGCCTAAGACTATAGTTCTTAACCCCGATACACTGCCCCGTAACCCACGCACAGGAAAACTTAAGCAAGTGATAGATAAACGTATTTAATGGCTACACAACTTTTTGATATTAAAGTAAGTTCAGAGAACTACCATTTGGAGCCTCTGCAACAGTATGTTCAGGCAGTGGCAAAGCACTATGGAATTTCTGATGAGAAATGCTTTCAGCTATGCATTCTGATTGAGGAGGTGTTTGTACGCATTGTCCGTTATGCCTATAATGGTGAGCCTGACCATGTTATCCAACTTCAAGGTGAAACTAACGCACAGTCCTTTGTATTACGATATATGTACAAGGGAATACCTTTTGCGTATGACCCTAACCAGGCAAAAAATGAGGAAGACAAAATCAGCCTACAACTTATAAGAACGTTAAGTACCTCATACAAAGTAATCTACAACGGTAAGGACGGACAAACCATTGAGATGAGCATGGCATTACCTTCTTCTTCACTTGAGGAGATGAAAAAGGTTTCTGAAAATGCCGCAAAAAATGCAGGCAGGGAGATTATACTTGCTACCGATGCCACTAAAATGCGTCTGGCAAAAACATCTGACCTAAAAAGCATAGTCCGTTGTCTGTATGAAGTTTTCGGATACAACTACTCTGCCGCCTCAATGTACTCACCTGACGATATGGCAGAAAGAATGAGGAGCAAGGTATATAAGGGAATTGTATGCACCAACACAAGCAGTGAGGTGGTGGCTCACATTGGTATGGTAAAGGCAAACCCCGACGATACGATTTGTGAGAGCGGAATGGCGTTTGTATCGCCGCAATACGGCAAAAGAGGATTGTTCTCAAAACTGAAACAAGCCCTGATAGAGCAGGCGGCAAAAGACAGACTGAGAGGGGTTTTCAGCAGTGCCGTCACCTCCCACCCATTCACACAACAAGGTAACAATGCAATTGGATGTATTGAGACAGGAATGGAAATATCTTATATACCTGCTGACTTACAGAGTGTTGTATCTAAGGCAAATGGGCAACGTCAGGCTGTGATGAACTATTTTAAAGCCACAGCACATACTGACAAGAGAGAGATTTACATACCATTAAGGCATAGACAGATTATTGAAAAGACATATAACCTGCTTAACATAAAACGTACCATACTGCAAAACGGAGGGAAACCTACAGCTGAACATTCTGAATACGCATATACATTTAAGGTTGATTGGGACCAATCAATATGCCAGGTTTCAACAATAGGAAAGGATTTTGAACTATGTATGAGGCGTAACTTTATGCGTGGGGTGTCTGACGGCATGCAGGTGTTCTTTCTGCAACTTTCATTAAGTGACCCTGCTGTTGATTATGCAACAGCCGTTGTTGAAAAAATGGGATTCAGCTATTCAGGCATCATGCCATACGAATTACACGATGCAGACACCATACATTTTCAATATATAGTTAACACAAACCTGAATCCTGACCTTATAGTTGCAGTAAGTGATTGGGGTAAAGAGATAAAGGAATACGCCATAAGGCAAATGCACCTAAAAGAGCAAAACAGATGACAAAGGCAACCACTAAATATAAGAGCTGCAATCAACTGAACTACAGCACTCTAAGCGTAGGTTCAGAGAAAATAATCAGAGACATTATGAGTGTCTTGAACACTGACAACAACAATATATGTCTGGCACTTGAAGAGGCTGTTGTAAATATTATAAACTATGCCTACCCCGATGACGGATCTTTAAGAGTGGAGATAGCGAATGAAGGTAGCAACCCTATGGTTACTCTTTGTGACAGCGGAAAACCGTTCAATCCGCTTGAGCAGAACGATACAGAACTTAGTAATGACCTTGAAACACGCAAAATAGGTGGCTTGGGCATTATGCTTATGAAACAAATGACAACCTCTCTCAGATACGAAAGGTCACTTGGAGAGAACCGTCTGACACTGATTTTTTAAGACTACAGATACCTTACGCACAATATTGTAATGTCATCACTTTGAAGGGCATCGCCGGTATGCTCATCAACTTTTTGCAGAATATAGTTGATAGAATCCTTAGCACTTTTCCCTGCACACTCCTTGAAGGCTGTAAGGGTGGCATCGTTGCCAAATTCCTCATTTTTAGTATTTACCGCTTCCGTCACACCATCAGTGTAAAGCAACAGAGAGTCTCCTTTCTCAAATTTAATGCGTTTAGTGTGGAATGTGGCATCAATACTTACGCCTAAAACACCATCATCAGTGCCAGGCAACCAATCAACGCCATTCTTGGCACTGTTCCATATAGGCAGATTATGGCCCGCATTACAATAGTCCAAGTACCCTTTTTCAAGGTCAAGAACACCAGCAAACACGGTACTGAACATACATTGGTCGTTGTTAATGGCTGCATCGTCGTTTATTTTCTTTACTATTTCTGACGGGTCATCTGATACGTCTTTTAATACAGAGTATTCACTTGCAAGCCCTGCCATAAAAAATGCGGCAGGCACACCTTTCCCACATACGTCTCCTATACAGAAAAAGAGTTTGTTCTGCTTTGTTGAATAGTGATAGAGGTCTCCACCAACATATTTTGAGGGTATCAATTTTGCATATATGTCAAGAGACGGCTGGTTTGGCAACTCTTTTGGCAACATACATTGCTGCATTTGAGAGGCTATACTCAAGTCCTCCTCCATAGCGGCATTCTGTTTTACCTCCTCCTTATGTCTCTTCATAAAAGGTTTGGCAATAAAATGGACACTAAGTATTATGGCGGCAATAAGGGCTATAAGCAGAATGACATGCGTAATAACGATATGCACGACCCCCTCTTTAATATATTGCGTAATAATCTTATAAGGGAATGTACATGTTATCTCTCCACCTAAGCGCGGGAACGGACGGGTCACAGACATATAATCCCCGTTTCTTGCAATGCTGGCTGTATCTCTGCGACATACATACATACCATTTCTTCCTGTTACAGAAATGTCACACAAGGGGTCTGGCTTAAGTTTTACAATCATCTCCTCCATATCAGTTAGTGTTGTGGAGGCATTAAAAACTGCGTATATGATATCTGAGTTTTGAATCTTAAGCGGCTTGGAATAACTGATAAATGAAAATTCTGTATGGAATTTGGAATAGAATGGTTCTGACCACCATACAGTGTCATTCTCACCTGAGTTTTTCCAATTATCATCTACATTAATATAATCAATATCCTTGTATCCGTCAACAAGTATAAGACTGTCTGAATCCTTGTAATGAGCAGCCCCTACAATGTAACAATCACTGCTGTCAGGAGAAAATCCGGGGGCATACATAACCGATGCCGTATTTACAGCAGGATATGCCTTTATGAATCTTTCCGTGGCTTTCAAGCACTCTTTAGGATTCAAATACTGCTCATCTGACAGGTCAAACGAGTTGGCAGCCGCCTCAATTTGCTCAAGTTTAAGGTTTATTGACAAGATAGATGCGTCAATGGCAGCAACAGCATCTTCTTCAGCAAGTTCCATAGTTGCGTCATAGATATATTTAAATTCATAATATCCCCCGACTATCAGAATTATAAGTGCAGTGACACATACGGCTACTGACATACGTAATGCCAGATTGCCTAAAGATTTACGTCTTTCTTCTCTACTTCGCATTATGTTGCTTACTTTACCCTACAAATATACAAAAAAATTGTATCTTTGTATCAAAGATTACATAAATATGCATACTAATTATAATCGCAGAGTTACAAAAGCCGTTTTTGTGGGAGGTTTACAAATAGGTGGCGACGCTCCCATAAGAGTGCAGTCAATGCTAAACACATCCACTAATGATACCGATGCCTGTGTGGCACAAGCCATAAGGATAATAGAAGCAGGTGGTGAAATTGTGCGTCTTACAACACAAGGTGAGCGTGAGGCTGCAAATATGGCAAATGTAAGGTCTGGACTCAATGAGGCAGGATACTCAGACATACCACTTGTGGCTGACGTACATTTTAACCCAAAGGCGGCTTTTGAGGCGGCAAAACATATTGAAAAGGTCAGAATAAACCCAGGTAACTTTGCCCCGACATTAGAGGAAGCAGATGAAAAGTTTACAGCCCTACTTGACCTATGCAAGAAAAACGGTGTTGCAATAAGGTTAGGAGTAAACCATGGCTCACTCAGCAAGCGAATAATGAATAAGTACGGAGACACTTCTGAGGGAATGGTTGAAAGTTGTATGGAGTACCTTAGAATCTGCAAAAGAGAAAATTTCACCAATGTGGTAATATCAGTCAAGGCATCCAATGTAAGGGTTATGGTGCATACCGTAAGGCTTATGGCTGCCACTATGGATGCAGAAGGGCTTAATTTTCCACTGCATCTTGGTGTAACAGAAGCAGGCAACGACTATGAGGGTAGGGTTAAGAGTGCCGTTGGCATAGGCACCTTACTTACAGACGGCATTGGCGATACAATAAGGGTTTCACTTAGTGAAGCCCCGGAAAAAGAAATTCCTGTAGCAAAGCAGATTGTAAAGGTTATTGAAGACAGGGCTTCTGCACAGCATATACCGGATATTGACACACCTTTTATAAATCCATATAAATATATCAGGCGTAATTCCGTTAAGATTGGTGCTTTTGGAGGCGGTCAGGTTCCTGAAATCCTATCTACCACAGATACATTGCCGTCAGGTGTGCTTGAATGTAATCTGAAGACCAAGAATGCCATAGGTGAGGCTATGACTTTCTTTTCAAAATTAAATTCTTCAAAAGACTGCTCTCCAGTTGTCATTTCCCGCCATTACGGCCCGATGCCTACAGAAGAGCTAATAGTGAGGGCATCGTGTGAATTGGGTCCACTCTTTATTGACGGACTTGGTGACGGTCTCCGCATTACCGCTGACGGTGTTAAGCAAGATGATTTGGATAACCTTATGCTGACTATTCTTCAAGCGACAAGAGCCAGAATGAGCAAGACAGAGTATATATCTTGTCCAAGTTGCGGCAGAACACTATTTGACATAGAGGGTACAATAGCCAAAATAAAGGCTGCTACAAGTGGCTATCCAAACCTGAAGATAGGCATCATGGGGTGCATTGTAAATGGACCTGGGGAGATGGCAGATGCAGATTTTGGCTATGTAGGCGCCGCACCAGGAAAAATAAGCCTCTATAAAGGGCAGACCATAGTACGCCGTAATATTCCACAAGAGGAGGCTGTAGAAGCATTGGTGGAATTGATTGAGAGTTCAAAAAATTAAAATCAGACGTACTCAAAAAAAAGTCCATACCACAAATGTGATATGGACTTTTTGCTATAGTCTAATCCTAAATTATAGTTTTGGACCAGCGGCTACAAGAGCTTTACCAGCCTCATTGCCTGTGTATTTGTCAAAGTTCTTGATAAAGCGTGAAGCAAGGTCTTTTGCCTTAGCCTCCCACTCAGACGCATCTTTGTATGTATCACGTGGGTCAAGAATGTTAGGGTCAACACCTGGAAGTGCTGTAGGAACCTCAAAGTCAAACATAGGGATTTTCTTTGTAGGAGCAGTCTTGATGGCACCGCCAAGGATAGCATCAATAATACCACGAGTATCACGGATAGATATACGTTTGCCTGTTCCGTTCCAGCCTGTGTTAACAAGATATGCCTTAGCACCTGATTTTTCCATCTTCTTTACAAGTTCCTCAGCATATTTTGTTGGATGAAGCTCAAGGAATGCCTGACCAAAGCAAGCAGAGAATGTAGGAGTAGGCTCTGTAATGCCACGCTCTGTACCTGCAAGCTTAGCGGTGAATCCACTTAAGAAGTAGTATTTTGTCTGCTCCGGTGTAAGAATAGATACTGGAGGCAATACACCAAATGCGTCAGCAGATAGGAATATAACATTCTGTGCTGCAGGAGCGGCTGAAATAGGTGTTTGAATATTCTTAATGTGGTTGATTGGATAAGAAACACGAGTATTCTCTGTTACGCTCTTGTCTGCAAAGTCAATCTTACCGTTAGCGTCAACTGTAACGTTCTCAAGAAGTGCGTTACGCTTGATAGCATTGTAAATATCAGGCTCGCTCTCTTTATCAAGGTTGATAACCTTTGCATAGCAACCACCCTCAAAGTTAAATACGCCGTTGTCGTCCCAACCATGCTCATCGTCACCAATAAGTTTACGTTTTGGGTCTGTAGAAAGGGTTGTCTTACCTGTACCTGAAAGACCAAAGAATATTGCTGTCTCCTTGCCTTCCATATTGCAGTTTGCAGAGCAGTGCATTGAAGCCATACCCTGAAGAGGTAGATAGTAGTTCATCATTGAGAACATACCCTTTTTCATCTCACCGCCGTACCAAGTGTTAATGATAACCTGCTCACGAGATGTTACATTGAATGCAACGCAAGTCTCAGAGTTAAGACCAAGTTCCTTATAGTTTGTAACCTTTGCCTTAGAAGCGTTGTAAATTACAAAGTTAGGCTCAAAGTTAGCAAGTTCCTCTGCAGATGGCTGGATAAACATGTTCTTTACAAAGTGAGCCTGCCATGCAACCTCAACAATGAAGCGGACAGCCATACGTGAATCTTTGTTTGCACCGCAGAATGCATCTACAACATAAAGTTCCTTGTTGCAAAGTTCTTTCTTGGCAATCTCTTTAACTGTAGCCCAAACCTCCTCACTCATCGGGTGGTTATCATTCTTATAAGAGTCTGATGTCCACCAAACAGTATCTTTAGATTTGGCATCCATAACAATGTATTTATCTTTAGGAGAACGTCCTGTATAAACACCTGTCATAACATTAACTGCGCCAAGTTCTGTCTCTTGACCTTTATCAAACCCAGTTAGCCCTGCTTTTGTCTCAGCAGCAAACAACTCCTCGTATGAAGGGTTGTGTCCTATCACCTTTGCACCGGTGATACCGTACTTTGTTAAATCTAAATTTGCCATAATATAATTATTAGTTGAAAGTTAAAAGTTAAAAGTTGAAAATGACCAATTCTACAACAATTTGCAAAATTAAAAATAATTTTTCAAAAACAAGCCACACACACCATTTTTTTTTGCACAATTCAACAAAAATTTTCAAGATTTAATATTTTGCACTATATTTGCACCACTAATCGGTGTGGAAAGATTTGATATGCTTGCAACCACACACAAAAAAAATGCTAAAATGAACTATTTCTTTTCCTCAGAGTCTGTATCAGCAGGACACCCAGATAAGGTTGCAGACCAAATTTCAGATGCCTTACTCGATAATTTCATAGCCTTAGACCCACAATCTCATGTGGCGTGCGAGACACTTGTAACTACAGGGCAGGTAGTACTTGCAGGCGAGGTTACAACAGATGGTTATGTAGATGTGCAAAAAGTTGCAAGAGATGTTATTGACCGTATAGGTTACAACAAGAGCGACTATATGTTTGAGGCTCATTCTTGTGGAGTTCTGTCATCAATACATGAGCAGAGTGCCGATATAAACCGTGGCGTCAGCCGCCAAAACCCGATGGAGCAAGGTGCAGGAGACCAAGGCATTATGTTTGGATATGCCTGCTCTGAAACCAAAAACTATATGCCTGTCACTATAGATATGGCACATGCCATTCTAAAAGAACTTGATGCCTTGCGTAAAGAAGGCAGGCAGATGCCGTATCTCCGCCCCGATGCCAAGAGTCAAGTTACAGTTGAGTATTCAGAAAACGGCAAACCGCTACGTATAGAGGCGATAGTAGTCTCCACACAGCACGATGAATTTGACAGCGATGATGACAAAATGCTTAAACGCATAGAAGAAGATGTAAAAAATATTCTTCTTCCGCGTGTGTTTGCCAAAGACAAAGCATACTCAGACCTTAATAAAGGAGACTTTAAATTGTTTGTGAACCCTACAGGCAAATTTGTTATAGGCGGACCACATGGAGATACAGGACTTACAGGCAGAAAAATCATAGTTGACACTTACGGGGGCAGAGGAGCTCACGGAGGCGGTGCTTTTTCAGGCAAAGATCCGTCTAAAGTGGATAGAAGTGCGGCATACG
This sequence comes from Paludibacteraceae bacterium, assembly GCA_024399495.1. GTDB lineage: Bacteria > Bacteroidota > Bacteroidia > Bacteroidales > Paludibacteraceae > Enterocola. The sequence continues at coordinate 11,204 of JAKSNY010000017.1, read as the reverse complement.
CGGCACGTCACATTGCCAAGAACCTTGTGGCTGCAGGAGTTTGCGATGAGGTGCTTATCCAGGTGGCATACGCCATCGGGGTGGCAGAGCCTATGAACCTATATATAAACACGTGCGGGACTAACAAAACCAAGTTCACCGATGCGGAGATAGCGGCTAAATTGCCAAGCATATTTGACATGAGACCTTACGCAATAGAGCAACGTCTTAAACTAAGGAATCCCATTTATGAGGAGACAGCATCTTACGGACACTTTGGAAGAGAGCCAAAGATTGTAAAAAAGCAGTTCTCAGACAACGGAAAACCGCTGACAAAGGAGGTTGAGTTGTTCACTTGGGAGAAACTTGATGCCATAAGCGTTATTAAAGAAAAAATAATCAAATAACCAAAACACCGAATCACCATAAAAATATGAAAGATTTATCAAAACTGAGTATCGGCATTGCATCTGACCATGCAGGATACCTTCTTAAAGAAGACCTTAAAACACTTCTTAAACCACTTGTTTATGAGCTAAAGGACTTTGGTACCAACTCAGAAAGCAGTTGTGACTACCCCGATTTTGCACATCCGCTTGCCTCTGCCATAAATGCAGGAGAGTTTGATTTTGGCATAGCCATCTGCGGAACGGCAAACGGTATGAGCATGACCTGCAACAAGTATCCTAATGTACGTGCCGCATTATGTTGGAAAGATGAGATAGCAAAACTTGCACGCCAACACAACGATGCAAACATTATAGGGTTGCCTGCCCGTTTCATATCAGAAGCAGAGGCGGAACATTTCCTAGAAACATTCCTTACCACTGATTTTGAAGGAGGCAGACACGAAGCTCGTGTTACTAAAATATCCAAAGTAATCAAGTAACTACATGAGGAACAGCATAGGCAGAAATATTACCCTGACAATATTTGGCGAGTCCCACGGCGATGCCATTGGAGCGGTGCTTGACGGAATGCCTGCAGGCATAGAGGTCAGTGATGAATTTATTGCCGCACAACTTTCAAAACGCCGTCCCACAGGCTCCACGGAAACTGCCAGAGTGGAGAATGACAATTTCAAAATCCTAAGCGGTGTGTTTAACGGACACACTACAGGAGCACCTATCTGTATCATTATCCCTAATGAGAACACCCGCAGTGCAGATTATGAGAAGACCTTAGGCATTGCACGCCCCTCACATGCAGACTACACTGCCCATATAAAATATTGCGGATTTGAGGATTACAGAGGCGGAGGACATTTCAGCGGTCGCATTACGGCAGGCATTGTGGCGGCAGGTGCCATAGCCATAAAGGCACTTGAGAAACGGAACATAAAGATAGGCACCCACATACTGAGTTGCGGAGATGTATCTGACATGGATTTATTGACAGAAGACCCAATTTGCACAGCAAAGTGCATTGACACACTTAACGCAAATCCGTTCCCTGTCATTTCTGATATTTCAGACAATATATCGGCAGAGATACTTAAAGCCAAAAACTCACAAGACTCAATAGGAGGCATAGTGCAGACAGCCATAACAGGCTTAAAGGCAGGTGTAGGAGAACCTTGGTTTGACTCACTTGAAGGGGCTATTGCAAATGCAGTGTTCTCCATAGGTGGCGTAAAAGGAGTGGAGTTTGGTGCAGGATTTGCCCTATCGGGTATGAAGGGTTCTGAAGCAAACGACTGTTTCTGCGTAAAAGACGGCAATATACAAACCGTTACAAACAATAATGGTGGCATAAATGGTGGCATATCAAATGGAATGCCTATAGTATTCAACACAGCGGTAAAACCAACACCATCAATAGCACAGCCTCAGCAAAGCGTTAATATGCTTACATCGCAGGAGCAAACCCTTACCCTTACAGGCAGACATGACCCTGCAATAATAAGACGCATTTGCATTGTAATTTCAAGCATTACCGCCATAGTATTGTGTGATATGCTGTCACTTAAAGAAGGAACAGACTACCTTAAATGATTACAAAAGATAAGAAGATACTGATAGTGGGTCTTGGACTTATGGGAGGCAGTTATGCTGCCGCACTCACCAAGGCAGGATTTGAGGTTGGTGCCGTTACACGCTCACAACACTCAATAGATTTTGCCATAAGAAACGGAATAATAAGACACGGCTCCATTGAGATAGAGGCTGGTTATGTGGGGCGGTTTGACATAATAGTATTCTCTCTCTACCCCAAGACATTTACAGAGTGGATAGAGAAATACCAAAAATTCTTTAAAAGCGGTGCGTTGATAACAGACGTTACAGGTGTAAAAGGACCTATCGTAGAGAAGATACAGCATATTCTAAGACCCGATGTGGAGTTTGTGGCTGCCCACCCTATGTGCGGCAAGGAGGTTAGCGGAGTTGAAAATGCATCAGCAGATATTTTCATCGGGGCTAATTATATAGTAACCCCCACTGAGCATAACACAGAAGAGGCTATAGAGGACTGCGAGACATTGGGCAGAATATTAGGCTGCACCACCATTTCAAGACTTACACCTGAGTATCACGATGAAATAATAGGATTCCTAAGCCAGCTTACTCACTGCATAGCGGTGTCGCTTATGAACTGCAAGGACTCCAAAGACCTTGTAAGATTTACAGGAGACTCATTCAGAGACCTTACACGCATAGCCAGAATAAATGACAGCATGTGGAGTGAGCTGTTTCTGTTAAACAAGACCGAACTGCTAAAGCAGATGGATTTGTTTGCGTCCCAATTCAGCAGAATGAGAAATGCAGTGGAAAACGGCGATACAAACACACTTAAAGAGATGATGAAAATATCAACCGAACGTAGAAACTATTTTAATAAGATATGAACCTAACTTATAAAAAAGCACTTTTTCAACCTGATGAAATTAAGGCAATGTACCCTATTTCAGAAGAGGATAAAGCACAAAGAGAGATTAACAACAAGGAAATAAAGGCTGTACTTAGCGGAGAGTCAGACAAGATGCTGCTGATAATAGGACCCTGCTCTGCAGACCACGAGGAGTGCGTAATAGACTATATAAGCCGTCTGCGTCCTGTACAGGATAAAGTTAAAGACAAGATTGTAATTGTTCCAAGAATATATACAAACAAGCCCAGAACCACAGGAGCAGGATACAAGGGTATGCTACACCAGCCTAATCCACTTGCAGACCCGGATATACACCAAGGGCTTATAGCCATCAGGAAACTGCACCGCAGAGCATTAAGCGAGACAGGATTCTCCTGTGCCGATGAGATGCTATACCCTGAGAACCATCAGTTCCTCTCTGACCTGCTGTCATACGTAGCAGTAGGTGCAAGAAGCGTTGAGAACCAATATCACCGCCTTGTAGCAAGTGGGCTTGACATTCCTGTAGGAATGAAAAACCCTACCAGTGGCGATATGTCAGTTATGATGAACTCCATAAAGGCGGCTCAAGACGGACATACATTCATATTCAGGACTTGGGAGGTGCAAAGTACAGGCAATAAGTTCTCTCACGCCATTTTACGTGGCTATGTAGATAACTATGGAGTAACGCACCCTAACTACCATTATGAGGATTTGTGCCACTTGGTGGAGTTATACCATAAATCACCTAATCTGCAAAACCCTGGCGTTATAGTGGATTGCAACCACTCCAATTCAGCCAAACAGTACTTGGAGCAAATCCGCATATCAAAAGAGGTACTGCACTGCATGCGTCATAGCTCAGATATTAAAACATTGGTAAAAGGGCTTATGATAGAGTCTTACATAGAGGACGGAGCCCAAAGCGTAAATGAATGCACCTACGGCAAATCCATTACAGACCCATGCCTTGGTTGGGAAAAGACAGAACGCCTTATTTATGACCTTGCAGAGCTTCTGTAACCACTTATGATATGTACCAGCATACAGAACAAGACTCTATCTGAGATTACTTCCGTCTTAAGTAACCCCGATGTAGAGATGGCGGAAATAAGGCTGGACCTGTGTCCTGCACTCTCTATACACGATATTGAAACACTGTTCTCTACGGCAAGAGTCCCACTTTTAGCCACATGCAGGATATCGCCCGATATGCCCGCAGAAGAAGCAGAGCGGAAACTAACATACGCCGCACAGCATGCACATTTTATTGATATTGAAATTGAGGCACCGTCTGATATGGTAAGCCGCATTGCCAAAACATGTAATACATTTGGCTGCCACCTAATCCGTTCAGTCCACTTTTTTGACGGAACGCCATCATTGGAGGCTCTACAGGAATGCGTATCAAAGTGCAGTGATGGTTTTGCTGAAATAATTAAAATAGTTACATACGCCACTGACGCTGACGATGTAAAGACTGTGCAAAAATTATACACACCCTCACTTGCTGGCAAACTTATAGCATTCTGTATGGGAGAGGCTGGCAAGCAGAGCCGTATGGACGCACTTAAATTTGCAGCTCCGTTCACATACGCCGCACTGTCAAAAGCGGAAGCCACCGCACCGGGACAGTGGGTTGCAAGTGATATGGTTAAGGCTCTATACGGAACATCGGGAAATGAGCGTTTCAGTAGCATCGGGTTTGATTACAGTGATATAAAAATCCCTACATCAAAAAGCATTGCACAAAGGGCTATAATAGCCGCTATGATGGCATCGGGAGAATCTACCCTTAAAAACTACCATCCATGTGAGGATTCAGAATCAGCCATTGCACTGATACGCTCTCTTGGCACTAAAGTAACAAAAGATGGCACCACACTTAAAATAACAGGTTCAGGGCTCAACAATACCACTGATACCGTATTTGTGGGGGAATCGGGGTTCCTTACAAGATTCATAACCCCCATATTGGCATTAAGCGGCAGGACAATTAAGATTACAGGAGAGAAGACACTTGTAGGCAGACCCCTTAAAGGAATGGCGGAGACTCTTAAATGTTTTGGCGTTGATATAGATTGCAATAGCGTGCCATTTACAATAAAAGGGAGACTGACGGCGGGTAAAGCCTCAATATCGGGCAAAGACGGCTCCCAAATAATAAGCGGACTGATGGCGGCACTACCTTTGTTGCCGTCTGATTCTGAGATAATTGTCAAACAACCCAAAAGTGTGCCGTATATATTTATGACACAGCAGGTTCTACAAAAATTTAATATTGATGTCAAGTGTGAACGCCTAAATGATGAACTGAAAATAAGTATAAAAGGGAATCAGACATATAAGCCTACGGACTTTGTTCCTGAACCCGATTGGAGCGGTGCAGCCCCTATGCTTGTGGCAGGTGCCATATTTACGGGCATAACACTAAAAGGATTCAACAACACCTCACTACAGGCAGACTGTAAAATAGATGAAATACTTAGGATTGCAGGGGCAAGAACACGTTACAGCGGCACTGAAACAAGTGTTGCAAAATCACCGTTACACTCTTTTACCACAGATTTGAACGATGCACCTGACCTGTTCCCTGTAGTATCAGTTCTTGCGGCGTTCTGTGAAGGTACAAGCCTAATCAGCGGACTTGGCAGACTATCAGGCAAAGAGTCTGACAGGGCAAAGGCAATTACAGAAACGCTGGCAAAACTTGGAGTAAAGTGTAGCCAAAATGGCGACACTTTAACAGTTCAAGGGCATTCTTTAAGCTACAGATATGCCAACAACAAGCCCCTAAAAGGCGGAAAGTACACCTCTTATAAGGACCATCGTATGGTTATGGCTTTAAGGATTGCGGAGTTAGGGGCATCGGGCAGGATAGAGATAGACAATACGGAGTGTGTAGCCAAATCATACCCTAACTTTAACGCCTATTTTTCAAGGCAGTTCTCCTGATACTTTTTAGAGATATCCATTATACTTTGAAAGAACTGAGTGCAGTACTCTTTCAGATTTGCGTCCTGAATATTACGCAAAGCATTTTCTATAACCTTTCTCTCCCTGTCAGAATCCAACACAGGTAAATTGTGAGACCTCTTGTACTGAGCCACCTTTGCACTTAGCCTCATTCTGCTTTCAAATAGCTTAGCCATATCGTTATCTATGGCAAGCAACTGCTCCCTTATTGACTCCAATTCATTCATGTTTATAACATTCTGCCGCGCTCTCTTCTAACCTCATACACATTAGGGATATTTTGAAGACCCGATATTAAAACTTTAAGTTCATCTAAAGAGTGAATAAAAGTCTTTATATTGCACTCTATTATCTCATCAGTCGTGGTGCTGTTAATACTGTCAATGCTTAATTTCATAGTACCCGATATAAAATTCATTATATCGTAAAGGAACTTATCCCTGTTTACAGCTTTGATAATAATCCCTGTAGGATAAGTTTTATCAGAATTGCTCTTTAACTCCACCTGAGTTATTTCATCGCCCTGCTGCGATGACAGTGACAACGCCACATCGCAACTGCACTTATGTACAAGTACGGAACCGTCCTTACGCTTGAATCCCACAACCTCATCACCTGGAAGCGGATGACAACGCTCACAAAGTTCCAATTTTACCGCCCCCTTATCTTTGTCCTTCTGAATTGAGTTAAGATAATGGCGTATATGCACCCTTGCCCTATATGTCTGTGCGTATTTAAGCCAATGCTCCTGTGGATGAAAATCATCGTCCGTACCAATCTTCACCCTATCACCTCTGGTAAGTGGAGTTGTCACAGCACATAACTTATCATTTATTACAGCATATTTGGCATGGTCCCCTATATCGGAGTGAATCTCGTATGCAAAATCAATGGCACTTGAACCCTTTGGCAAAAGCACCTTGCTGCCGTCAGAAGAGAACACAACTATATCATCGTGGTAAAAACTTGTAATTACATCATCAAAAATCTGGTCTTTACTCTGGTCAGAAATATCCTGTAGCACAAGTTTGAATTTATCAATCCACTTATCAACACCGGTCTCCCGCTCCGCCAAACAACCATATTGGCTCAGACGCATCATCTCGCGACTTTGAATGTGAACCTCCATCCATCTGCCCTCATTACCCATAAGCTTACAATGCAGGCTTCTATATCCATTTGCCTTAGGGGTGTCTATATAATTCAGCAGACTGTATGGCTTTTCTGTATAAAGTTCTGTAAGTAAAGAATATATAAACAAAGCGGTATCCTTCTCACCTCCAGCTCTCTCTCTTGAGTTCTTTTCAGGCAGAAAAGTGTCATAACATATATGAACCACACGTATATGCTCTATCTCCTTAAAAGACTCCCTTGTCTGGTGCATTTTATACCAAAGAGAATATACACTTCTTGGGTCACAAGTAACTGTGGCTTCTATTCCGTTCTCCTGCAGTTTCCTGCGTATAGGGTCCATCCATTTCTCCGTGGCATCAGAGTGTTGCAACACATAATTGTTAAGATGCTCCTGAATAAGGCTGTACTCAAACGGAGAACGATACTGCAAGCCTAAATTCTCCAACTCTGTTTTTATAAGGTACAGACCCAAACGATTGGCAAGCGGTGCATAAAAGAAATCAGTCTCGGCTGCAATTTTAAGCTGCTTCTCAGGTTTCATGCTCTTTAATGTACGCATATTATGCAAACGGTCTGCAAGTTTTATAAGCAATGCCCTAATATCATAATTAAAAGCGGCAAGCATCTGCTTAAAATTAGCAACCTGCTGAGAACCTACCTTTACAGATTTTTGTTTTGTAACTGTATTTACCAGATACGCAACTTCATCGCCAAACTCATCTCTTATATAATCTATTGTATATTCAGTATCTTCAACCACATCGTGTAGCAATGCCGCCATTATAGGAACCGCCCCTAACTGCATATCACTATTTATGATTTGTGCCACGGCTATGGGGTGTATTATATACGGTTCTCCACTCCTGCGGAACTGTCCCTCATGAGCCTTCTTTGCTAAAAAATACGCCTTCTTAATATCCTCAATCTCCTGCTTTGTATGGCGTGCACTAATTTGTGAAAAGAAATTGTTTTGTAAAGATTCTACGTCCATAAGCCTTAAGGTGGGTTCTGTTTATTAGTAATTCTATATTTTCTTATGAAAACTAAAGAGCGAAATTACAAAAAAAATTACCTAAATGCAAATTTTAAAGGAATCTTTTAAAAAAACAGGGTCAAGATTTTTGAAACCTTGACCCTGCTAGTATAGAACTACACATTGAGCGTTCTTCTTCGTCATCCTGAATGTGCTTGCCAATGAGGGCAGAACCAAGTTTACTTGGGTTATGCCGAGTGCCGATAGCACTTCACGAGCGAAGCGAGTAACGTAGCGAAGGAACTCAAAATTATTGCGAGATTTTTCGCTAACGATCAGAATGACGGGGAAAGGACTGCCAACTGATTTAATCCTTTAAGCAACGCACGCTAAATGCACGATACTTATTGAAGTTGCTCGTGGAAAAGACGTCAGAGCTGGAAGTGAGGGTGCGGAAGTAGGCAAATTTATCACTTTTGGCGTCTGACAACCAATAGCTGGTGCTGGCACCAACACCAGACAAAGTACTTCCGCCAGCATAGCCTACTGGCAGAGCCGCAAAACAGGTTTCGTTGTCTCCGTTACCGTTATTATTCCAACCATCGCATGACTTAAGACGCTTGCCATCCTGCTCATCATCAATAGCTGCATCCAATTCCAGGAGCTCACTACGGCTTGGTATATGGAAACCATCAGGACAGATACCCTGACGGGTTCCGCTGTATGCTCCTGTTTGGGCTGTTGCCTCTGTCTCATTCTTATAGCCCATAGCGGCAGCCCAGTTGTAATAGTAGCCGTATGCCGCAGGGTCTCCGCTACGTGTTGGCGTATAGTACGGATTATATGTATAACTTGATGATGTGGAAAGTGTCGCTCCTGCTCTCTCACTATTATTGCCATACTTGTCGCAACGCATATTCTCAGCCATCCAAATCTGTGAACCTATGTTGACAAGATTGTATGTGATTCCGCAAATGTCTGTTATAGTTTGTGTATATGTACATTTTTTGCAGTATGGCTTAAACTCAACATCAGCAGCAAAAATCTGTCCTTTTGAGGATTCTGTTGTAAGTTTGCTTGTAGTTATAACTTCTGCCATTTTATTATCAGCTTCTCTATAAAGTGTTGCTGTAAATCCATTTGCAAACACTCCTGCCGGTACAAATATGTAAAGATTTGTAGAAGTGGTGCTGTTAAGTGTTATGTTAGAGCAGTTTACCGTAAGTGTGGTACTGCCGTCAGATGCAAACACTGCCTTTGGCTGTGAGTCGTCTGCCTTTACGGTAAATGTACCGGCAAGGTTTGCACCATCATTGTCCAATAACTCTATCTTGGTCAGTGTTGAGTTTCCGCTTTTAGTTTTTAGGCTTAAGCACAGCAGAGAACCTATATTCTTAAAATATAGAAAATCATTCTCACTATATGCAACAAGCGGAACTGTGTTTGTGGCAAATGTCCCTGCCACTGTTATGCTCTGTGTGGCAGGCAGTGCAATGGTTGCAGTTGTGCCACTTGCAGATGTGGCAAATGTAGATGGATATACCGCTACGTATGGCCCTGTGGCTGCAGTTGAGCCTGAGAACTCTCCGTAGCTTGTGCCTGCTCCTGTGGTAAGGGTAAAATCAGCTCCTGCACCACCATTTGCAAATACCTTAATCTTGTCACCCTCTGTCCACAGCGTGTTAAAGTCTGTTGCAAGAGTTGTTTTCTCTCCACCTGTAGTGGAAGCGTAGAATGTTTTTTTCACACAAGTCTCGCTTGCCTGTGACTCCGCACTTTTCTTTTGGCATCCTGCCAATACCGCAGCAATCATTGTTGCTGACAATAAAATGTAATGTCTTGTTTTCATTGTTATAATTTTTTGGTTAAAATTTTTCATTTTTCGTTATACTAATTTTTCTAGTCATCCTGAGCGTTAGCGAAGGATCTCATAATGATTACGAGACTTTTCATTACACTGTGTTCCGCTAAAAATGACGTGGGAAACTTATAGCACTTGTACCATCTCCCAACCCTGTGTGTTCTTGAATTCCCACTCCTGGGCTGTCTTATTAAACTCTATCGTAAGCTCCTGCATTGGCTTTACCACACCGGCACTTATGGTCTGGGCATTGTGTGTGCCAAGTTTTGCAAGTTTGCCGTCCGTTGTCACCACCACTGCTTCAAATCCGCTGCTGAACGCTCCTGCAGGTATTACAAACCAAAAGTCAGTAGCATTTGTTGTGCTTAACGCCACGCCGTCTGTTCCGCAATTAAGCTGTATGGCATTGGTTCCGTCTTCTCCGCTCTTAACGGCAACGGCACTCTCTTCCGGGGTTACAATGAACTCTCCGTTAAGCTTGCCGGCACCACGGTCTGTAATCTTGATATAGCCTATTGTACCCTCGCCCTTCAGGCTAAGCTTCAACGCTCCGCATACATGATTGAACATAAGCTGGTTACTGGTTGAGTACGCTACGCATGGCATTGCTCCCTGTGCAAACGTCTTGTATGCATAGTCCTGAGATGCAGGTAACGCTATGGTTATGGCACCGTTGTTGTAGGCATTGGCGGCACTTGACGGGCAGATTGCAGTCCAAGGTCCCGTTCCCTCACATTGACCCTCAAACACCGCTTCCGATGTCCCGGATCCTTTTGTCATTGGGCACACATAGCCTCCCGTTGCATTAAACACCTTGATGTCATCTCCGTTTGACCAGACTATTGTGGCGGTCTCGCCATCCTCTGACGCTACGGCTGTCTTTTCTGTAGGAGTGGCAGTGCAGACAAAGGTGGTTGACACCAACTCCCCCTGACCCTCCTTTACGGCATCCTTCTTCTCACAAGATACCATGGCAAGCATGCTCAATGCCGCCATTGTTGTAATAAATACGTTTTTCATCTCTTTTAATAAAATTTTAGTTGTTTCTCTGATTACCAAGTACCTGTGGCACCCACTGCCATTGCGGCTACACTGCTTTTAGTGGTTGGAGCACCTGAACCCGCCATTACAGGCATCTCTGACTCCATTCTCACTTGCTCCATCTTAGGAGCGGAATAATTCTTTTTCATAGTTGAAAGTTAAAAATTAAAAGTTGAAAGTTAATAATTATGTTAGTTAATTTCGTTCTTTTTCGGTGATGCGGTGATTACTCGCTTTGCTCGTGATTAACGGCTTCGCCTCAACAGACAAACAAGTTTGTCTGTGTTCGGCTTGCACGTTAATTCGGTGAATCGATTTCATACATCATACATTATACATCATACATCAACCCATGTCCCTTAGCCACGTCAGTGGCATCCCCTTGACCCT